>CAZCQH010000042.1:0-52714 GCA_964500805.1 uncultured Hyphomicrobiaceae bacterium | reverse complement strand
AGACACTTTCAGTCAACCGCACCGGCCCTCGCCTGAGCTAACGGGACAGGGACGGGCTGCGTGTCTGGCAATCAGATGGTCCGGTTCGCTCCCTGGACACCAAATGCTTGGGTTGAAACTGCTGTGAACGCCTTGTTCGTGACGTGCTGGAAATGTCGGGCGCTTGGCGGGTCTCAATGTTGGGAATAATGCCAAGCGACCTGGTGGCTAGAAGATCCGAACTCGTCCAGTCCGGCATCGGACCAAGGTCCGAGGCCTTGGTCTGATGCGGCAAGAATCGATCAGCACGGTCAGGTTTATGTCAGATTAATGTGTTTGGCGATTTTTCGACCTCGAACTACGCCCGGTTGCTCGGAGCTTGGCGTGCGCGGCTGCTTAAACGCGGATCGCCGGTTTCCGGCATTCGGGCGAGGCCGCCTGCCGACGCAGTTTTCAATGGCGCGGACGGGTAAGGGGCACCTAGAGCAGATGAGAAAATGCTCTAGAAAAAAGTTCTTTCGTTGCGCGAAGCACACACACTGGCGCAATGCGTGAAGCGCGCGCCGTAATCGCTGGGAAGTCCTATCCCGCCAATGGGGCGGTGGCCTGCTCGAGCCAGGCCTTGTCCTCGCCGACCAGGTGCGGGCCGATGAGGCGAAGGACACGCGCGTGATAGGTATCGAGCCAGCGGCGTTCTTCGGGGGAGAGGAGGCTCGGCTGGACGAGGCGGCGATCGATCGGAACGAGTGTCAGCGCCTCGAAGCCGAGCATCGGACGCTCGCCGCCCTCGATCGCCCGCGGCTCGGTGACCAGCTCCAGGTTCTCGATGCGAATGCCGTAAGCGCCGGCCTTGTAGTAGCCGGGCTCATTGGAGACGATCATGCCGGGCTCCAGAGCGATCATGCCACGCTTGGAGATCGACTGCGGACCCTCGTGCACCGAGAGATAGCTGCCGACACCGTGGCCCGTGCCGTGGTCGAACTCGAGGCCGTAGCTCCAGAGCGCGCGGCGTGCGAACGCGTCGATGTGGGCGCCGTTGGTGCCCGGTGGAAAGCGCGCCGAGGCGATGGCGATGTGGCCCTTCAAGACCAGCGTGAAGCGCTCGCGCATTTCGGCCGTCGGGCGGCCGATGGCAACGGTGCGCGTGACGTCGGTGGTGCCGTCCTGATACTGCGCGCCGGAGTCGACCAGGAACAGCTCGCCGGGGCGGAGCTTGCGATTGGTCGCCTCGCTGACCCGATAGTGCACGATGGCGCCATTGGGGCCGGAGCCGGAAATGGTGTCGAAGCTGATCTCCCTGAGTTTCTGCGTCTCGGCGCGCATGGCCTCGAGCTTCTTCACCGCCGTGATCTCGTCGAGATTGCCGGAGGGCGCCTCCCGATCGAGCCAGGCGAGGTAGCGGGCCATGGCAACGCCATCGCGTTCGTGGGCAGCGCGGGTGCCACGGATCTCGGCCTCGTTCTTCCTGGCTTTCGGCAGAATGCAGGGATCGCGGCCGTCGGTGACGAGCTTGTTCTTGAGGCCGAGGGTGCGGCGGAACCAATGCGCCGCCGAGTTGTCGTCGAGGCGCACGCAGCGATTGGCCCTGGCGAGCGCGCTGATCCGCTCCTTCAACTCCTTCGGCTCGCGCAGCTCGGCGACGACATCGAGATGCTTTTTGGCGTCGGCATCGAGCTTGCGCTTGTCGATGAAGAGCTCCGGCTTGCCGTTCGCGTGCAGGATGGCGAAAGCGAGCGCGGTCGGATTGTGCTTCACGTCGGCGCCGCGGATGTTGAGCAACCAGCAGATCGAATCCGGGAGCGTCAGGATGGCGGCGTCCTCACCGGCCTTGACAAGCGTTGCCTGCAGCTCGGCGATCTTGGCTTCGGCCGGGAGGCCGGCGTATTCGAGTGGCTGCACGATGACCGGCTCTGCCGGCGGCTTCGGCTGCGCGCGGCCCCAGACGCGGTCCACCGGGTTTCTGGCGAGCGGCTTGAGTGTCAGTCCCGCCTTGGCGAGCTTGGCTTCGGCAGTGCGGACCCAGGAAGAGGTGTGGAGCCAGGGGTCGTAGCCGACAACGGACTTCTTCGGGAGCTTCGAGCACATCCAGTCGAGCGGGTCGGTGTCGGGGATCTGAACGATCTCGTAGGTCTGGGTATCGACCTGGTCGCGCGACTGCAGGGTGTAGCGGCCATCGACGAACAGCGCCGCGGACTCAGCGCCAACGACAGCCATGCCAGCCGAGCCCGTGAACCCGGTCAGCCATTTCAGCCGCTCGGCTGCAGGCGGAACGTACTCGCCCATGTGCTCGTCGGCGCGGGGGACAAGCACGGCGTCCACGCCAAGCGCGGAAAGGGACGCCCGGAGCTGGCCCGTACGAGCCGCCCCGAGGCCGGGATCGGCGGAGTTTGAGAAGTCCTGGAACATGGGTCAATTTGTACGAGGCGTTCAGCCGGCGGGCAATGGTGCGACTTGGCGCGGCAATCGGGAGCGCTTGGCCCAAGCGGGGCCCGCAACAAACTCTGCACGACCAGAATCCATCGCACCGCAGCGAACATGAACAGAATATAACTGCTTGTGCGACATACCGTCTTGCCATGCATCGCATGCATTGCTGCGACGCAAGATAATTTGTAGCGCATTTGCGAAATAAACCTACATTCCTCATTGCGGACGACGGGACGCAGATCCCGCGCTGCATCGAAAACAGGACCCAGACCACTCAAGAGTTGAGGGCCATCATGAGCACAACTGCAACTTTTACGATTGATACGACGGCCGAGACCGGGACGTCCGCGCCTCGCAGCCTGTTCGACCGCGCAATCGCCGCGCGTATGCGTCAAGGCGAGAGCCACGTTTCGGCCTATCTCCTGCGTCAGTCCGACTCGACGCTGGCGGGCCTCGGTTTCACCGCCGGCCAGATCGCCGAGATCCGTGCAACGGGCAAATTCCCCGCGAGCTTCTGGCGGTAAGGCTGGACCCGCGCCCGGTGCCAGCGGCCTCGAACCTGAATGCTACGCGACCTGGGTCGCGCCGACGGGCGACGCCGTTTTCCATCAGTCGTTCCGGCACATAGCGGTCAGTTGTCCGCTTGATCACCACGAGGTGCCCCATGAAAACTCCGATTTTTGCGGCCCATGACGTTTCGTTCGGCGCTCGCATCGAGCCGGCCACGGCAACGTCGCCGTCGATGCTCGGCCGAATTCGCAGGGCGTTTGCGTCTCTCTCTACCGCTCACGCCCAGTGGGCGCTGCGGGCTGAGCTGGCTGCCTTGGACGACCACGTGCTGAGAGACATCGGCATCGACCACGACGAGTTGCCGCGCGTGCGGACTTGCGAGGAATTCACGCCGCGCGCCTGGCGCGTTTGACGGGCGCCAGAACACCGATGATCAGTTTCGGGCGGCCCGCACGGCCGCCCGCTTCGTTTCAGCACCAATGTCGTCCAGCCGCTGAGCACGATACGGCGCTCCAGGATGAATCCGCGCGCCAGATAGGTCCCGAGCACCTCACGGGCCTGCTCGGTCAAGAGCCCCGAGAGCACGACGATCCCGTCCGGCGCCAAGGCACGGCCGATCGACGATGCCAGCACGATCAGCGGCCGGGCGAGAATGTTCGCGATCACCAGATCGAAACGCCGGGCGCCGCGGAGCGCGGGGTGATCGAGTCCGGATGCGGCGATCACCGAGATGCGCGATCCCGCCCGATTCGCGCGCACATTGCCGTGCGCGACGCCAGCTGCGACGGGGTCGAAGTCACTGGCAATGAAGCGCGCGTTGGGGTTGAGCCGCGCTGCTGCTATGGCCAGCACGCCTGATCCGCAGCCGATGTCGGCCACGCGCCGAGAGGGCCGCACCCGCGCCAGCCGGTCGAGTGCGATCAGGCAGCCTTCCGTCGTCGAATGATGGGCGGTGCCGAATGCCTCGCCGGCATCGATCTCGATCGCAAACTGGCGCAAACCGACGCGCGCACGGTCGTGGCTGCCGTGCACGGTGATGCGGCCTGCCTCGACCGGGGGCAATGCCGCTTGCGAGATGGCGACCCAGTTCTCGTCCGGCACCGCATCGACCTCGACGCGGGTTTCGGGCGGGAGCCCGAGAGCAGCAACGAGAATCACGGCTTCCGGTTCGCTCTCCATGTAGGCGTCGACCTGCCAGCGCTTCGTCCCGGGGATCTCGAAATAGCTGGTCGCCTGCGGGGCTGGATCAATCAGATCCGTGAAGCTCTCCGTCAGCGAGCGGGCTTCGCTCAGCGTGTCGAGCTCGATGGAAACACGAAAAAGGCTCATGCGGCGGTGCCACCTGGTGGGCTGCTGATTGCCGCCCGACACCGTCCGCCGGCCGCGGCTGGCGCGTCAATGCGCCGGAAACGGGCTTTGTGCAACCAGGCTCGGCAGCAGCTCAGGCGACCTTGCGACCGGTGTCGTCCTCGATGTCGAACTCCTCGCCCTCCTCGAAGACTGCCAGATCCGGCAGTTCGTCGAGGTACTTGTCCCACAACAGGTCGATGTGGGCCGCGGCTTGCGCGGGCGGCAGCGTCTTGAGTGTGCCGTCGGGGAGCTCTTCGACAATGCCGTCATGGAGCAGGCGGCCCAAGGCATCGTCGAGGTCGAAGTTGACCGTGACACCGAACGTATTCAGCAAATACTGCTCGATCGCCCGGTCGACGTCGTCGAGCTCGCTCCGCCTCACGCTTTCCTTGGCGAGAACGGAGTAGAGCAGCACCTCCTCCTTGATGTCCTCCTCCGCGGCGCGATCGGCGAGCGAGGTCATGACGCCACGATTGTCGGCCATGGCGTGGAAGTAGAGGTTCTGCGCCATCGTCACCATGTACTTGTTCTTCTGGTTCATGAAATTCACGGCCTGCCGGACCGCGATACCGCCAAGGCCCGCCACGGCGCCCGCGAGCGCAATCGGATTGGTGGCAACGGCGATCTTGCCCGCTGTGCCGACAACGCCCATGCCGAGCCCGCCGCCTGCCGTCACGCCAAGCTTCAGCTTGTCAAGCAGGCGAAAACGAATGCGCGTGTTGGGGAAGATCATCTCGAGATCGGAGCGCGGGATGTTCTTGAAGAGCTTCAGGTAAACGAAATCGCTCTTGATCTGCGGCGGCAGCGCACTCCAGAGCTTCTTCAACGCCTTTTCCGCGTCTTCGGCCGAGCAATTCTGCTGCGCCATGATCTCCTTGATGCGCACGTCCATCGGCTTCAATTTGAAGAGGATGTACAGGCGCTGGAAGATCGGGAGCTCGAACTCCTCCTTCTTGAGGTAGAGCTTGCGCAGCGATCGCCGCGATGCCGAGCTCATCGTCGAGCCGCGGTAGTAGATCGCCAGCTCGTCGAAGGCGCCGAGGTCGACGTGCAAGTCCAGCCCGTAGTGGCTGTCCTTGGTCATGATCAGCTCGACGTTGGATGGATCGACGCGCGTATAGTTGGCCTGCTCCAGCAGATGCTCCATCTGCTCGACGAGGCGCTTCTGCATGGCGCGACGCTCGGCCGGCGCAAAGCGGCGCGTGATCAGGAGATCGCTATCGGGGCTGAAGGGCTCGTAGGTCTGCTCGAGTTCGAGCAGCCGCGCGGAGTAGGTCTGCTGGCGCCAATAATCGAGGTAGCGAAAGAAACGGCGCACATTCGATGCCTCGCTGCCCGGCCAGTACTGGCGGCGCGTCAACCGTTCGATGATCGCCTGGCGCGTCACGGGGATGAATTTCTCGCGCGCATCCGCGACACCGTTGGCGGGGCCAATGGCGGTTGCTGGCTTGGCCCCTTCCGCACCGTTGGCATCCGCCGCAAGCCTTGCAATCTCGGGCTTCAGGGATGGGAGCGATGCTGGCCGAAAGATTCGATTCTTGATGGCGTCGGCGGTCGACATGGCAAGCTCCGCATTCCCTCGTTTGGCCGTGGACCAAGACGGCCGCGTGCCATCGCCCTACCGTTGTACGTGCCGCCGACCTGGACTGTCGATCATTGGCAGGGGCTTGGTGCGGGAATGAGGCGATTGCTGAGGCTCTGTTGCATCACCTCGCTGTCGGGCTCCTGCCGCAAAACGCTCCGCCGTCCCGCCAATGTTTCACGTGAAGCAATGATAAAATTGTATCCAATTTTTTCGCAGATTTCGCGGCCTGATTCTCGCCGATCGCCCCTCCAGCGAGCCCAAAATCATATCCGGGACGGTCGCTGCCGGAGCCATTTCGATTTCTCATGGGCGAATTTAAGCGCTGGCGCGTTCTCCGGGCGAGCAGGTAGAGGGGTAGCCACTCGAAAACACCCCTCGCCAGGCTCACGTACGTGCTGCGTAGACCCCAAATTCGGGCGTTTTTTCGCTAGGACCAATTTCCCAGATTTTTCTGCTCGATCCGGTCGCTCGCGCCTCTGTTTCGTTGCTGATGCAAAGCAACTGGACAACGGTTGCGGGCGCAAGGTCGGGCGCCGAGCGGCATCCGGCAAACCCGCGGACCCGACTCACGCCGCCTCCGGCCGCTTGGGACGCAGGTCCTCGGAGAGAATGCCCTCCGCCATCAGCTTCTGGATGTGGCCGATGCGCTGATAGCGCGGGCCCTCGAAGGAGGCATGGTCGAGCTTGGCCGCCACATAGGCGCGATAAAGCTCCTCGGCGCCGCGCTTCGCATCCCATTCAGGCTTGAAGCCGGGCAGCGCCTGTTTGATCCTCTCGAAGCTGACGCGGTAGGAGCGCTTGTCGGGGCCAGCGTCCGCCGCGTACTCGACCTTGCAGCCGGGCACCACGTCCGCGACGATCCGGGCGAGGTCGCGAATCCGGTAGTTGTGCTCGGTCTGGCCGACATTGAAGGCTTGGTTGAAGACGACTTCGTCGGGCGCTTCAAGAGCCGCCATGAACGCTGCCGAAATATCCCGGAGATGCACGATCGGGCGCCAGGGCGAGCCGTCCGATTTCAGATAGATCAGCTGCTTCGTCACTGCCCAGGCAACAAGATTGTTGAGCACGATATCGAAGCGGTGGCGCGGCGAGAGGCCATAGGCCGTGGCGGGACGCAGATAAACGGGGCAGAAGCCGCCGCCGGCAAGCCCGGCAATATCGCGCTCCGCTTGCACTTTCGATTCGCCATAGGCCGTCACCGGATTGAGCTCGCCCGTCTCGTCGAGCATGCTCTCTTCGGCACGACCATAGTTGCTGCACGAGGAGGCGAACAGAAAGCGCCTCACGCCTGCTTTCTTCGCCGCCGCCGCAATCCGGACACTGGCACGGTGGTTGATGGCAAACGTCCGCTCGGGATCGAGGTTGCCCAGTGGATCGTTCGAGAGCGCCGCGAGATGAATCACGGCCTCCGCGCCGGTGAAGTCGGCGGGCTCAGCATCGCGCACATCCTTCCGTATCCACGGCACCTCGGCGATCCTGCCACCAGCGTCAAAGGTGCAGCGCTCGTAGAGGTCCGAGTCGAAGCCGCTCACCTGATGCCCGGCCTCCTGCAGCATCGGCACCATCACTGTTCCGACGTAGCCGAGGTGCCCCGTAACGACGACGCGCATCGCTCACCTCCTGGTGCTCGGGGCCACCTGATTGCTTGCGACAGGTTCGGGCGGAACAGCGCGAGCAATCCAGTACGCTGTGCGAAACCAACGTTTCGGGTCATCCACCTGGACACCTCAGGCAATCGTGATTTTTTGCACGTGGAATGCTTCGGCGTAACGCTCGGGTGCACGGCATTCCACGCCCCTGAGCCGGGCGAGGCCACGAAAGGTTTCGGCATCGAACCAGCCCTTGCCGCGCTGGCTCTCGAAGTTCTTGAGCAACAGCGCGATCTTTCGCTCGAGCACCGCTGCCGTCACCGGAACGAACAACGCCGGCCGACCTAGATCGCCGTCCCACTTCGGCACCTCGTACTCGAGTGTAAGGTGGTCACGGAACGTGCTGCGGGTGAGCCGCGCGACCTCACGATGGTCCTGGTGGGCATCGTCATGGCTGTGCGTGAAAATGACATCGGGGTTGATGCGCGCCTTCAGGTTCTCGAAGCAGTGTTTGAGCTCGGCCCCCTGCTGGGGGAAGAAACCGTCCCGAAACGCAGCAAGTTCGAGATTGCAGGCGGCCCCCTGCGTGAAGTCGCCTGCCGAAGATCGAGCCTCGCCGGCTCTCCCTCCGGTCGCGCTCAGCACCAGCCAATGCACATCGAGCCGCACGCCCTTGGCGATCCAGCCGAGCAGGGTCGCACCGGCTCCGATCTCGATGTCATCGGCATGGGCACCGATACAAAGCACCGACATCCGGTCGCCGGGCCTCGCCAGCGAAAGACGGTTCATTGCCACTCACCCCCAGGGAACAAAGATGCGCGCCAAACGGAACGCGCCTGCCTCTGCCAAGTTCCCGAGCGGCGAGTCGGCCGTTGAATGCCAATCCGGGTAGGCGGCTCGGCGTTGCCGGCCGGAGCGTTTTCCCGCCCTCAGACCTGCCGAGCCATTGTGCGGCCCTGCTGAACAGAGGTATTCGTGTGCAGCCTCAACTTGATCGGTCGCCCGCTCTACCGATCGCATGAACCCCATGGCCACCGATGAGCAGTCCACGGATCCACCTTCACCATGGCGACCTGCCGGCCAGTGTCTCGTTCGGGCCGAGCGTCGCGATCGACACCGAAACGCTGGGGCTCAAACCGCATCGCGACCGGTTGTGCCTCGTGCAGCTTTCGTCAGGCGGCAACGAGGTCCATCTGGTCCAGTTCGACGGCAAGGACTGGTCAGCACAGCGGCTCAAGGCGCTGCTGACCGACCCGAACATCTTGAAAATATTCCACTTTGGTCGATTCGATATCGCTGTTCTGGAACAGTACCTGGGGGTTGAGACCACCCCCGTTTGGTGCACCAAGATCGCCTCGAAGCTGGCTCGCACCTACACCGATCGTCACGGTCTCAAGGACCTTTGCGGCGAGTTGCTCGGGATTGATCTTTCCAAGCAGCAGCAGAGCTCCGACTGGGCTGCGCCCAAACTGACCCAGCAGCAACTCGCTTATGCGGCTTCGGATGTCCTCTACCTCCACCAGTTGAAAGCGAAGCTCGAAGCCATGCTGATCCGCGATGGCCGGCTCGGTGCCGCGGAGGCGTGCTTTCGCTACCTGCCAGAGCGGGCGCGGCTCGATCTCGCAGGTTTCGAAGACGTTGACATATTCTCGCATTGAGGACTAGGTGCGGCAGATCGGTTGTGGACTGGCGAGTCCGGTCGCAAATTCACCAATATTCCAAGGCTTTTCACCCTATGGACGAGGGGCCGGACTTTAGCCGCAGATGGGCGACCACGGGGGTCGAGGCTCGGCACGGCGGGGCGCCATGAACTCCCAGACGGTCGCGCGCAGGGGTTCGACGGCAGCGCACACGGTGGAGCTTGCGGCCGATCGTGCGCGCCAGTTCGCGAACGCCCGTCGGCACTCGCTGTTCATTCGGCTCTTGAAGATCGTGCTGCCTTCGGTCGCTGTGCTTGCGATGGGCGTTTACGGCGCGGCGCTTTTCGCGACCAACACGTTCAAGGCCAAGGGCGTCACGCACGGCACCATCACCATCGACCCCAAGAACCTTACCATGGAGACGCCGAAATACGACGGCTTCGGGAAGGACGGTACGCACTTCATTGTCCGCGCCAGGGAGGCGGTGACCGACATCAGGCAGTCCAGTCCCGTTCGGCTGAACGTCATCGACGGTCGTATCACTCAAACCAATGGCGTTGCGACAGACCTCAAGGCGAATTGGGGCACCTACGACCAGAAACAGGACATTCTCGAGCTCTACGAGAAGATCGATGTCGACGGCTCAACCGGAATGAAGGCGCGGTTGACGCGCGCAACCGTATTCCCGAAGGAAAGCCGCATCGTCTCCAACGAGCCTGTCTACGTGGAGAGCGAGAGCGGCAACATTCGCGCGCGGCAGATGACCTTCAACTCGAGGGAGCGCAAGGGCACCTTCGCCGAGGACGTGCAGGTGCGCCTGAAGGCGCCGCCACCGAAGCCGGACGCAGCCGGAGAGGAGGCAAAGGCACGAAGCCAAACCGCGCTGCCAGGCCTTGCCGCCAACTCCGGCGAGCCGATCGACGTACGCTCCGAGCGACTCGACTTCGACGATGCCGCCAAGACCGCGTTCTTCCGCGAGAACGTCGTCGCGAAGCAGGGCGATGCCCAGCTGCAGGCGCCGGAGCTCGATGTCCACTATGAGGGCAAGGCGACATCTGCGATGGATGGGAGCGCATCGAAGCCGCAAGCCAAAGCTGGCGATGCGACGCAGCAGCCCGATCAGCAAACCAAGCTCAAACTGATCAAGGCGCGCGGCGGCGTCCTGATGACCAACAAGGATGATCGCGCGCAGGCCGCGACGCTCGACTATGACGCGGCGAGCGAGGTCGCCGTGCTCAAGGGCAATGTGATCCTGACATCCGGCGCCGAGCGCGGCGCGACGGCGGCACAAGCGCAGTTCGACCAGAAGCAGGACACCGCGCTGCTCACCGGCAACGTGGTCGTGACACAAGGCAAGAATGTGCTCAAAGGGCAGCGCCTGGCGGTGGACCGCAAGGCCGGCACGTCGCGGCTGGATGTACCGGCGGGTGGGCGCATCAATACGGTGTTCTATCAGGGCGATGGCAAGGCACAGCCTGGCGGCAAGGCAGCGGCAAAAACCGCGCAGGATGCGAGCGCTGCGGCTGCGGCCAGTGCCGCATTGCCGTTCCAGTTCAAGTCGGATCCAAGCCAGCCGATCGATATCGATGCCGACACACTCGACGTCTTCGATCAGAAGCGGCAGGCGATCTTCAAAGGCAATGTGGTCGCCAAGCAGGGTAATTTCGTCGTGCAGACGGCGCAGATGACGGCGCACTACACGGGGCAGGCAGGCCTCGCGTCGAGCGGAACTCCAGGCGCGCTTGCCAAGGGCAAAGCAGGCGAAGGAAGCCAGGCTGCGCAGCTCACCAAGGTCGAGGCGCGCCAGAAAGTCGTCGTGACCGGCACCGATGGCCAGCGCGCCGTCGGCGACTGGGCCGATTTCGACGTCAAGGCCAATACTGTGACGATGGGCGGCGATGTCATCGTAACGCAGGGTCCACAAGGCAGACAGAACGTCATCAACGGTGGCAAGGGCGATTTGTTCATCATCGACATGACAACGGGACTATCGCGGTTCGTGAAGCCTGACCTGCCGCAAGCGAGAGTCGCGCCGGCCACGAGCGGCAGCGCGCCGGGCTCGGAAGGCGCGGCAACGGCGAAGCAAGGGTCGGAACGCACGCGCGCAGTCTTCTATCCGCCCGAGAAATCGGGCGACTCCAACAAACAACTGCTGCCCAAGAAATCCAAGACCGGCACGTCGTCCTGGGAAGCGACGACGACAGGCGCCCCCTCCGGCGAGAAGCGATAGCAATGATCTCCCTCTTCTCTCGCTCGAAGCAGCCGCCCGCGGGCACGCGCAGCCAGAGGACAGGGCCCGGTCCGCGCCGCGCCGGCGCCAACGGCCAGCACGCCGGGATGTCGGAGGCGGAGCGCTTCTGGATGGGGAGCGAAGGCTGGCTGACCTGCTATGGCGTGCAGAAGACGTACAAGAAGCGCATGGTCGTGAAAGGCGTCAGCGTTGCCGTCGCGCGCGGCGAGGCGGTGGGCCTGCTCGGCCCGAACGGCGCCGGCAAGACCACGACGTTCTACATGATCACCGGCCTGGTTCCGGCCGACGCTGGCCGCATCACCATCGACGGGCGCGACGTAACGCGCTTGCCGATGTACCGACGCGCCCGGCTCGGCATCGGCTACCTGCCCCAGGAGGCCTCGATCTTCCGCGGGCTCACGGTCGAGCAGAACATCATGGCCATCCTGGAGCTGGTCGAGCCCAACCGCAAACAGCGCAAGGAGCAGCTCGACAGCCTCTTGGAGGAGTTCAACATCGCGCGGCTGCGCAAGAGCCCGTCAATTGCCCTATCAGGCGGCGAGCGACGGCGGTGTGAAATTGCCCGGGCGCTGGCATCGCGACCCTCATACATGTTGCTGGACGAGCCCTTCGCGGGTATCGATCCGATCGCGGTTGGTGATATCCAGCAGTTGGTGAGGCACCTGACCCAGCGCGGGATCGGCGTGTTGATCACTGATCATAACGTTCGGGAAACCTTGAGCCTCGTCGACCGGGCCTACGTGATTGCCGATGGTCAAGTTCTGACACAAGGTAAGCCGGAGGAAATCATATCGAACGAAGACGTTCGCCGGGTGTATTTGGGCGACATGTTCGGTTAATGGGCCTCGCATAAGCCATAGGTCCACGGTGGGACCGGTTGGCCAAACGAGGATCGGGAGATGGCGCTAGGGACGAAGCTCGAGCTCAGACAGAGCCAGCAGCTCGTCATGACGCCGCAGCTGCAGCAGGCGATCCGTCTGCTGCAACTGTCCAACCTGGAATTGTCCGCTTTTGTCGAGAGCGAGCTCGAGAAGAACCCCCTGCTGGAGCGGGGCGACGAGCCGCCTGTCGCGGCTCCGGTGTCCGAGCTCGACGGCCGCGATGGCCAGGACGTCGCCTATGAACCTGAGCCACCGGCGCTCGATCTGACCCGCGAAAGCGGCAAGACGACCGGCGATCTCGACGCCGATTACGACAACGTTTTTCCCGATACGCCGGCCGCCGACCTGGGCCCCGATCTGGCAGGCGGCAGCTGGTCGAGCCTCAGGCCCAGCACATCGAACATCGACGAGGAGTCGAGCCTCGAGTCCTACGTGGCGAGCGAGATCTCGCTGAAGGATCACCTGACCAACCAGATGCATGTCGAGCTGACCGATCCCGTGGACAGGCTGATCGGCGGACACCTGATCGACCTCGTCGACGAGGCCGGCTACCTGCGCGCCGACCTGGACGACATCAGCGCCAAGCTCGGTTGTACGACGGCGCACATCGAGCGCGTGCTCGCCGTGCTGCAGTCATTCGAGCCGACCGGTGTCGCGGCGCGGGATCTGCGCGAATGCCTGGCCCTGCAGCTCAAGGAGATGGACCGGCTCGACCCGCTGATGCAGCGGTTCCTCGACGCTCTTCCGCTGCTCGGTCAGCACAACATCCAGGCGCTGCGCAAGGCCGTTGACGTCGATATGGAGGACCTCAGCGACATGATCGCGGAGGTGAAGCGGCTCAATCCGAAGCCCGGCCTCAGTTTCTCGCGCGTCGACGTGCAGCCGGTGGTGCCGGATATCCTGGTGCGCATCGCTACCGACGGCAGCTGGCTCGTGGAGCTCAACAGCGACACGCTGCCCCGCGTGCTGGTCAACCGCGTCTACTATACGCGGGTGTCGCGCACGGCTCGCACCGAGAAGGACAAAGGATTTCTGCTCGAGTGCCTGCAGACCGCGAGCTGGCTCGTAAAGAGCCTCGATCAGCGCGCCAGAACCATCCTCAGGGTCGCCGAGGAGATCGTGCGTCAGCAGGACGGGTTCCTGACACATGGCGTCCAGCACCTTCGCCCGTTGAACCTGAAGACGGTCGCCGAGGCGATCAAAATGCACGAATCGACGGTCAGCCGCGTAACCTCCAACAAGTACATCGCGACGCCGCGCGGCATCTTCGAGCTGAAGTACTTCTTCACCTCGGCAATCGCGTCGGCCGGAGAAGGCGAAGCGCATTCATCCGAGGCCGTGCGCCATCGCATCAAGACGCTGATCGACGCCGAGACCGCCGCGACCGTTCTGTCCGATGACAAGCTGGTGGAACTGCTGGAACGCGATGGCATCGAAATCGCGCGTCGAACGGTAGCCAAATACCGTGAGGCCATGCGTATTCCGTCCTCGGTTCAGCGCCGCCGTGAAAAGCGTCTACCGGCTAGCCGCGGAATGGCTGTCACCTGATGCAACGAGGGTCGTCTTTGCGATGCTCGAGAGAAGGGAGCGGCGCTGGGAAATGGCCCCGTTTGACTCCCATCGCTGCCTTCACTATTTTCCGCTCGAATATCCAGACTCGCGAGTCGAGAAACCCACTGGCCACTGGCGACAAGTGGTCAAAAAACAGAGGTGGGACAGCGCCTTACGGCGCGCGGACGACGGTACCCGGAATGCGGTTGACTGCGTGCGCTGCAGCCTTGCGCTGCGCGCAGCGTTGGCGTTCCGGGGAACTGGGCATCAAACATGCTTGTTCAGTACGTCAGTACTTCAACAAGCGAGCATAGGGCGACTTAAATGGATCTGGGTGACCTGATCACGCCCGAGGGGGTTGTGGCGCAGCTCAAGGTGAAATCCAAGAAGCAAGCGCTTCAGGAGCTCGCCGAGGCTGCCGCCTCCCTCACGGGGCTTGGCGCCAAAGCGATATTTGAGGCCCTGTTACAGCGCGAGCGACTGGGCTCGACCGGGTTTGGCCGCGGCATCGCTATTCCGCACGTCCGGATGGCAGGGCTCTCCCGCATCATCTGCGTCTTCGCCAAGCTCGATGAGCCGATTGACTTCGAGTCCATGGACGGCGAGCCGGTCGACCTGATGTTCCTGCTGCTGGCGCCCGAGCATGCCGGTGCCGATCACTTGAAGGCGCTGTCGCGTATCTCGCGATTGCTCCGCGACCAGTTGGCGATCGACAAGCTCCGCGGCTCACGTGACCGGGCGGCGCTCTACGCCGTGCTGACCCAACCCATGGCGTCGCACGCGGCGTGAGCGGCGGCAGCCTGCTGTTTCCACGCTCTCTCTATTTCTTGGCCGTAGCGGCAATGCGTGGCCACTCGTCCATGTGTACGCGCGCGACAAGCTTGTAGGCCGTGCCATCGGGCTTGAAGATCGTTGCCTCGCCCTCCTTCACATCGAACCAGTCCTTGCCGAAGGCATCGATGATGTTCGGTTTGTGGGAGACGATGACAGTATTCTTGCCGGCAGGCGGCGGCGAGGAGACGAGCTTGCGGAACGCCGCCGCGCGGCGGTTGTTCTCGTCCGGTGACACCACGAGACCACCTTCGGTCAGGTCCTTCGTCTTGACCGGCTTCTGCAGCCCCGCGAGCACGGCCGTCTGGTAGGCGCGATTGAATTCGCTCGTCAAAACGGGGCCAACCGGCACGCCGATCGACTTCAGCGCTGTGCCAACGGAATTCGCGGCCTCGATCCCCTTCCCGTTGAGCTGGCGCTGGCGCTTGATATCAGCGGGATTGAGCGGATTCGTATCGGCTTGGTTGCTGTGGGTCGCACCGTGCCGAAACACAATCACATGGCCTCCGGATCTGAGCGCTTCGACAATCTCCGCATCGCCAATCTTGACCTGCGCGCGCGCCGCGAGTGCCGAACTTCCGAGCAAGATCGCTGCAATCAGCAAAGCGCGACGATGAAGCGGCGTGTGCATGCCGTGCTCCTTTGTGCAACGTCTGCGGAGCCTCGAACAACTCAGCGTCAATGACGTCCCAAGCAATATGGAAACACGGTGGCGCAACGCGCCGCGCCGGCGCGCGGACTCGCGATCTCCACAACCTGGAGCATCGAATCTCGGAACACGGTCAGCTCGGCGTCAGAGTTTCGCGCCGTAGACACCGCGCGCCGTCTCAGCGGTGATGTATCCATTGCGGATGTCACGCTCGACGAGCGCGGGTTCGCGATCGGACGGATTGCCGTAACCGCCACCACCGGCGGTCCACAACGTGAGCACGTCGCCCTTCTTGAGGTCCGCGCGATCCTTGCTCTTGAGCCTTATGATCTGCCCATCGCGCAGGATCTCGATGCGGGCGCGCTGCGCGTCCGTGCCGCCGAAGAGGCCGTAGGGCGCGAGCCGCATGCGATCGGAGTAGCACGCAAAGTTGACGCCATCCTTCAGCACCAGGAACGAGCGCTTGAGGCCAAGGCCGCCGCGCCGCCGGCCGTGCCCGCTCGATTCCGGAATCAGCTCGTAGGCGATGATGCGGAAATAGTCGAAGTCCATGTCGCAGGCTTCGACCGGCGTGTTGGTGCAGTTTGACAGCGGGCTGTCGACGGCATCGCAGCCGTCGACGCGCGGCGAGGCGCCATAGCCGCCGCCATAGATCTCGAGATAGACCTTGTACCGCTCGCCCGGTACGACATGCGAGATGGCGGTCACATCGGTCGAGTCGTTGCCGCCCGCGATGATGCGATCCGGCACGACATGGGCAAGCGCCTTCATCACCGCGTTGAAGCAGCGATAGGCGGAGAGCATACGGGCGCGCACCGGCGCAGGGTAATGCGGGTTGACCAGGCAGCCCTTCGGCGCCGTCACCGTGATCGGCCGCTTGAAGCCTTCGTTGAAGGGGATATCGGGTGAGGTCAGAGCCGCTTTGATCGCGGAGAGCGACGCTGAGATGGTCGACGCCCACGGGCAGTTGAGGTTGCGCGTCACCTGCGGGCAGGTGCCGTCGAAATCAACGGCGATGGTCTCGCCTTTGATCGTCACCTTCGCTTTGACGGTGAGCGGCGTGTCCGAGAGGCCGTCATCGTCAACTGCGTCCTCGCCATAGTAGATGCCGCCGGGAATGTTCTTGAGCGCAGCGCGGAACCGGCGCTCGGTGTAGCCGAGTAGCTCGCGCATCGCGGCTTTCACCGTCTCCGTGCCGTACTTGTCGCAGAGCTGTCGGATGCGCGCCTCGCCGATCGCGTTGGCGGCGAACTGGGCATAGAAGTCTCCAATGGTCTGGGCGGGGACGCGCACGTTGGCCGCCACCAGCCGCTCCAGCGGACCGCCGTTCCAGTCGCGCTCGAAGGAGTAGACCGAAGGCGGGAAAATCATGCCCTCGGCGTGCACATCCGCCGCGTCGGGCGCAAGGCCTGGATTGCCACCACCCAAGTCAAGATGGTGCGCCGTGGTGCCGGCGAACGCGACGATCTCGCCGCCGACGAAGATCGGTTGATAGATGAACACGTCCTGCAGGTGCTGGCCGCCGCCGTAGGGATCGTTGTTGATGTAGAAGTCGCCGGGCTTCAGAGTGGCGACCGGGTGCACTGCGGCGCAAGCGCGGAAGATCTCGGACATGGGGCCAAGCTGCATGGGGATCAGCTCGGCCTGCGCGATGACATTGCCTTCGGCATCGAACAGCGCGGCGGAGGCATCTTGCGCCTCGCGCACGACGTTGGAGTAGGACGAGCGGATGAGCTTGGTTCCCATCTCGCGGGCGGCGGCGGTCAGCGACTGACTGATCACGGCGTAATCGACAGGATCGAGCTTGATCTTGTTGAGCGGGGTAGTGACGATTTTCGTCTTCGCGGTCCGGGCACCGACTGTTTCCAACGCCGCGCGGCCGCCACTTGCCGGGCCCCGCGGCTTGCCAAGTGCGTGCGGCTTCCCCTTCGCCTTGCTGACGCGCTCCTGCATTTCGGTTTCCGTCCCTCGCCAGTGCCAACAGTTGGCGTCAAGACAAACACGAAAGCCCGACGCCCTCAAGCGATCGACAGCCGCACTCGGCGCATTCTACATTGGAGCTCAGAGGGGGGCAGACCCATGGGTCTGGCCCCGTGGCAGTCGTGGCGCTCAATGGCGGAAGTGGCGCATTCCGGTGAAGAGCATGGCGAGGCCGCGCTCGTCGGCGGCGTCGATGACTTCCTTGTCGCGCATCGAGCCGCCGGGCTGGATCACCGCCGTCGCGCCTGCGCCGGCTGCTGAAACGAGGCCGTCGGCGAACGGGAAGAAGGCATCGGACGCGACGACCGAGCCCTTGACGTCGAGGCCCGCCATCTCGGCCTTGATCACCGCAATGCGCGAAGAGTTGACGCGGCTCATCTGCCCGGCGCCGACGCCGATAGTGGCGCCGTCCTTGGCGTAGACGATGGCGTTCGACTTTACGAACTTTGCGACCTTCCAGGCGAAGAGCAAGTCGGCGTGCTCTTTCTCCGTCGGCGCGCGCTTGGTGACGACCCGGAGCTCGTCGTGCAGTTGAAGATCCGCTTCCTGAACGAGCAGCCCGCCGGTCACCTTCTTCCAATCGAGCCGTTGCACGGGAGTTGTCGGCCAGTCGCCGCAGACCAGCAAGCGCACATTCCTTTTCGCGGCGACGATCGCCTCCGCGTCCTTGGCAACCGACGGCGCGATGATCACCTCGACGAACTGTCGGTCGACGATCATTTTTGCCGTTTCGGCATCGAGCGCGCGGTTGACGGCGATGATGCCGCCGAAGGCTGATTCTGGATCGGTCTTGAAGGCACGATCATAGGCGGCCGCGAGGGAGTCCGCTTCGGCGACGCCGCACGGGTTGGCGTGCTTGACGATGACGCACGCCGGCTTCCCGGCAAACTCCTTCACGCATTCGAGTGCGGCGTCGGTGTCGGCGATGTTGTTGTAGGAGAGCTCCTTGCCTTGAAGCTGGCGGGCGTCCGCAATGCTGCCGGGCTCGGCTTTGCCCGACACATAAAATGCGGCCTGCTGATGCGGGTTCTCGCCGTAGCGCAAATCTTGTGCTTTCGTCAGCTGCACCGTGAACGTGCGCGGGAAGCCTTCGGGCTTCGCGTGCTTGTTGTCGACCACGGCGCCGAGCCAGTTGGAGATGGCGCCATCGTAAGCCGCGGTGCGGGCATAGGCTTTCTGCGCCAGCTCGCGGCGAAGCCCGAGCGTCGTCGCGCCGCCGTTGGCCTGCATCGCGTCGAGCACGCGGGCATAGTCGGCGGGATCGACGACGACCGTGACGGCCGCGTGGTTCTTCGCGGCGGCGCGAATCATGGCGGGACCGCCGATGTCGATGTTCTCCACGCAATCGTCGTAGGGCGCGCCTTTGGCGACGGTCGCCTCGAACGGGTAGAGGTTCACCGCGAGCAGATCGATCGGCGCGATGCCATGCGCCTGCGCCGCTTGATCGTGCTCGGCGTTGCCGCGGACCGCGAGCAGACCGCCGTGCACCCTAGGGTGCAGCGTCTTCAGGCGACCGTCCATCATCTCGGGGAACCCGGTGTGCTCGGAGACGTCCTTCACTGCGACACCCGCCTGCTTCAAGGCCGTAGCCGTGCCGCCTGTCGAGAGCACCTCGACGCCGCGATCGCTGAGCGCCTTGGCAAGCTCCACCACGCCGGTTTTGTCGGAGACGGAGAGCAATGCGCGACGGATGGGTAGATCGGTCATGGCGTGCCTTGGGGTTCGATGGGCGGGCGCCAGCCGGCGCTCGGAATTCGCCCGCATCAGACTGGAATCGGGCCGAGGGTCAAGGACCAAGCGTGCGGGACTTGCCCAACGGCGGCCGCGTTTCACAATGAGACGCCAAGCCGATCGTTCTTTACGCGCCCTTTACCGCTTGCGGCTAAAAAGGGACTAATCGGTGCCGTTCGTCTCGCTTTGCGCCGTCGGATTTTTACCGTCGAGTGCATCCCGATGAAGCGAACGTATTTTAACCCGCGCAGCCGCGCCATTATCGCGCTGCATGTCACCGCATTGCTCGCCGGCTGTGCCACAGTCGCGGAGGCACCCCGCTACGGCTCGATCAAGGACGATTCGCCCGCGGTCGCGCAGCAGGCTCCACAACCCGCACCCCGCCCCGTGGTGAAGGTCGCAGCACGCCCGCAACAGCCCGCCGCCGCGGTGCACGTGGCGCCAAAGGCAGCAGCCAAGCCGATCACGCGCGCCGAGCCGTCGCCCGAGCCGCCGAAAGCCGCGTCCGCGCCGCTGCCGCCGGTCTCCGGGCCGCTGCCGTCAACCCGGGCCACGGCGGCGCCAGAGGCCAAGCCTCAGCAAACCGGCGGTGGTGATGGCGAACGCGCGTCCTCTGCCGCACGCCGCGGAGACCCGCAGCAGAAGGCCGACGCGCAACCCGCTGCACAGCCACCAGCGGTGGGGCCCGCGGCCGCAGCCACGCCACCGGCGGCCAAGGGACAGGCCGCCGACAATGCGGGCAAACAGGCGCCCGCTGCCTCCGGGCCGGCCGACAACAGCATCACCGCCATGCTCGAGCGCGCGGAGCAGGCGCTGCGCACCGGCAAGGTGATGGACGCGCGCGAGGCGCTGATGCCGGGTGTCAAGGCCGCCAACGCCAGCGCCGTTCTCGCACTGGCCAGAACCTACGATCCGATCGAGCTGCGCGCCTTTCCGGTGCCGCCCGGCATGTCCGATCCGGTCAAGGCGACGGAGCTCTATACGGAGGCGGCCCGTCTCGGCTCGCCCGATGCGCGCCAGAAGCTCGAGCGCCTGAAGGCTCTCCCGCCGCCGGCATCCCCGGCGAAAAAGTAGTTGCGTTCCGCTTGATACACCGAGCCGCCGGCGCCGAGCCCCTGCTCCGCGCACGCTTCGCTCGGCCGCGCACGCCCGGACAGGGGTGCAGTTGCCCGCGCGTTCCGGGGGAGCGCAAGCGATGGGCGCGCCAACCCACGCGCGCCAACGCATCGTGTTGCCCTCGGCGGCCACCTCGTGCGACATAGCCGGCAAACCGCGCGCGCTTGTCCACCCGCGGCCACGCCCGAACGAGGCACTGCCATGACCCAGACGACGCAACCCTCCCCCAGCCGCGAGCAAATCCAGAAAGCCGAGATCGACGTTCTCACCGCCGCCCGCGACTGGCTCAGCCGTGACGGCAAGGTCGCCGTCGCCACCGTGGTCGACACCTGGGGCTCCGCGCCCGTGCCGACCGGCGGCCAGATGGTCGTCGCCCAAGACGGCCGCTTCCAGGGCTCCGTCTCGGGCGGGTGCATCGAGGGCGAGGTGATCGTCGAGGCCGAGGACATCCTGGAAACCGGCAAGCCGAAGCTCCTCACCTTCGGCGTCGCCGACGAGACGGCGTGGCGCGCGGGCCTTCCCTGCGGCGGCCAGGTGCAGGTCTATGTCGAGCGGCTCGACGCCCAGGGCATCGGCAAGACGCTGCTCGAGAAGGCCGTCACCGCGCGCCAGGGCCGCCAGGGCCTCGTCGTGAAGACCGATCTCGAAAGCGGCGCCAAGCAGCTCTACGCGCGCGACGACGCCAACATGCCTGACGACATCGCAGACCGCTTCTCGACCGCGAAGAGCCAGCTCAAGGAGGGCCCGCAGGGCAAGGTGTTCCTGCACGCCATCGTGCCGCCCGCGCGCCTCCTCGTCATCGGCGCGACGCACATCGGCCAGGCGCTCTCCGAGATGGCGAAGATCGCCGGCTACGAGGTGGAGATCATCGACCCGCGCACGGCCTTCGCCGCGCCCGACCGCTTCAGCGGCGTCAAGATCCACACGGAGTGGCCGCAGGATATTCTCCCCAAGCTCGGGCTCGATCCCTATTCGGCGGTCATCGCGCTCTCCCACGTCGGCCACATCGACGACGAGGCCCTGAAGCTCGCCGTGCGCTCGCCCTGCCTCTACATCGGCGCGCTCGGTTCCTCGCGCAATCACGCGAAACGAAAAGAGCGCCTCACCGCCGCCGGCATCACGGCGGAAGAGATCGCCCGCATCAAGAGCCCCATCGGCCTCGACATCGGCGCCCAGACGCCGCAAGAGATCGCGGTGAGTGTTCTCGCCGAGGTGATTTTGGCGGTGCGGGGGGTGAAGAGGAAGGCGAAGGCGGCGTAGCGAAGCTCAGCCACCCGGCGTGCCGGGTCATTCGCGAAGCCCTCTCCGCGCCGACGACTTTCGAAGCCTTTCACGTGCCACGCTTGGCGCGACTAGGGAGAAAGGGGCGGCGATCCTCCGCCCCTTCGGGGCGATGCAAACTTGAGATCTTGGTCCACGGTTCCACGCTGGAGGCTGCGCCGCCATCGCTACACCCGTGGCTACAGTCCGACGCCCCGTTGGGGCGTCGAGGACGAACGACCTTTTCCACGTGACGAGACGTTCGAGGCCATGGGTTCAAGAGGCCTCGGAGCGTGCGTCGGCTCGCGTGATGATCGCGGCACGTCACGACGATCATGCGACCGCCGCCGAGCCACCACATCGGCCCCGAAGGGCTACAGTCGGACCCCCCTTTGGGGCGTCGAGGACGGGAGTTGCTGTGCATCGTCTTGGAGCATTCCGCCTCACCCCCACTGCACGCCCACCAAATGAACCGCGGCGTCGGCCGCCGCCCGGAGATCCAGCGCTGCCCCCGCCGGGCAGTAGACCGCATCATGCACGCCGATCGCGACGCGCTCGCCGCCGCGGGTGAGAATCGCGGAGCCGCGCGCGACGACCAGCAGGCGGTTGCCGCGGGCGGTGTCGTCGGGTGGCAGTCGGTTGGCGGCGGAGAGGACGGTGAGCGTGACGCCGGCGCGCTCGTTCAGCGCGGCAATGCCGGGGTTGAAGTTGTGCCCCGTCGCGTGTGCGGCGCTGCCGACCCAGCTCACGCTCCAGCGCAGGAAGCCGCCCTCCCTGGCACGCGGCGCCGACCAGTTCGGCTCCAGATCGCTGAACCGCACCAGCGCGACGGTCTCGCCGTTCTCTGCCGGGTGCGGCCCTGGGCCTTCCTGGTAGAACGAGACGCCCCACTTCTCGATCGCGTCGTTGACCCACAGCAGCTTCACCGGCTTGTCGCCGACCGTGCGGACGCCGTGCGGCACACCCTTCGGGATATAGAGGCAGTCGAGCGGCCCGGCCGTGTGCCGGTTGCCGATGCCGTCGAAGCTTTCCACCGTGCCGTCGAGAATCACATAGATCTCGACCATCGAGTGCGTGTGGACGCCAGGCTGGCGCTGACCGGGCCCCATCTCCATCAGACCGACGGCGCCCTGCTGGCTCTCCACGGCCACGCCGGGATTGGTGTTGATGTGGCCCTCTGGCCCGCCCAGCCAGGTGACGAGCGAGCGCATGAAGCCCGGCTCCTTGGCCCGGAGCACGGTCCAGCTCGGCTCCAGGTCCTGGCTGCGGACAACTTCGATTGCGTCGGGCATGGGAAGGACTCTCTTGGGCTATCAGCGGCCGGCATCATGGCCGACGCCGAAAACGCCGTCGAGAACGCTCGTTCGACGAGCACCAGCCTCCGCGCGCCCGCGCGCTACTGTGCGGGCTTCGGCGCCGGCTCGCTTGGCCCATTGCCAACGGAACTGTCGGCCGTGTGCTGCGCAGCAGAGATGGTCAGCTTCTGCGGGTCGATCCACAGCACCACGCCGGTGGCCCGCTGATGCTTCGCCCACGCGTCATCCTGCTGGCGAACGGCTTCCGGAATGCGCGCCGGCGGCAGGCGATTGCGCATGCGTGCACCGAGCTCGACACGGAACAGCTTGTCGGACTCGCTGAACGAGATGCTTTGCCGGCCGCTGAACATGAACAGCGGCACGTATTTCCCAGCCAGATCGTCAGCGCTCAATTCGGAGTGGCCGGTCCGCACGAGCCGTGTGCCCGCGCTCTTCTCAGCCTCTCCCCAGTGCGCCGACGCCGCGAGGCTGCCGCGCAGCTTCGAATTTCCGGAGAGCGCCTTCTGGCAGTCGTTGAACGCGTTGTCGTCGCCAGCGCCCGCGAATGAGCACCGGGTCGACAGCTCGCCCGCCAGCTCGGCAACGAGCTTCATGACATTCGGGTCGATCGCCGGAACCTGCGATGCGATTCGAGCCGCCGCTGCAGGTGCCGGCGCGATCCTCGCGGGAGGAGGCGCGGGCAGTGCCGCTTGTGGGGACGCAGCTCCGGGCCCCTTCGCGGCCGATTTGACCGGCGGCGGCGCCGCACGCTCGGCTGATGCGCGCCTCATCGGAACCGGCGTGCCGGGGGTCCGCTCAGCGACAGCGGGTTTGGAAGACGCTGCACGGGCCGGAGGGGCAAAGCTGCTCGAGGGCGCAGGGGCATGGTCTGTCCAGATGCTGCAGCACGCGCCGATCAAGCCCGCCGCAAGCAGTGTCGACGCAGGTGCAAGCCACCGTTTTGCAGTCAGAACGCCTGAATTCGATCGGCCGAAAAAAGCCAGCCCGCTGGTCTCAAAATGCGTCATTCCTCGCCCCGCCAAGTCGACCGCCACGGCCGCACCAATGCGGCAGCTAGGTGATTCATTCGTGGACGTCCAAATTTCGCTCGCCGACTGGTTTCATTTCTGTGGAAAGCACCAAAATGACACACGCGACGAGCCGCGCGCTTCACGTGTGCAGCAATGACGCAAGCGTCGTGCCACGGGTGTGCATCGAGAGTTGGCTGCGGGCCGACGCGCGCTCAGCGGCGGCGCAAGACCCGTCTGAGGCCCGCAAGGCGAAGCCCGCCCAGCAGCATGGCCAGGGCGAAGTAGAGGACGGCGCCGGCGGAGGTCAGAGTGCCAAGTGCGAGCGCGCGCGACGGCAGCGAGGCTTCGGGCGAGAGCCACGGCCCGAGCCAGTAGGCACCCGCCAGCAACCCCGCTCCCATGATCAGGCTCGAAATCACGATGCCGGGCAACGCCCGCTGCAAGCGCGCATCGGCAACGAAGTGGCCCTGCCGCTTCAGCTCGCGATAGAGCAGCCCTGCATTGAGCCAGCCGCCGAGCGAGGTCGCCAGCGCGATGCCGAGATGCGGCGAGAGCCCCATCTCCCGGAACACGAAGAACAGCGCAATGGAGCCGAGCGTGTTCACCACCAGGCTGATGCCCGCATAGCGCATGGGCGTGCGGGTGTCCTCGCGCGCGAAGAAAGCCGGCGAGAACACCTTGATCATCACGAATGCCGGCAGCCCCAGCGCAAACAGCGCCAAGGCTTGCGCGACGTTGACGGTGTCGCTCGGCTTGAAAGCACCGCGCTCGAACAGGACGCGAATAATCTCGTACGGAATGACGGCGAGCGCCACCGCAGCGGGGACCGTCAGCAGCATCGCGAACTCGAGCGAGCGGTTCTGCGCGTCGAGCACCGCGGCGTGGTCGCCCGCCCTGAGGTTCCGCGAGATGTCCGGCAGCAGCACCACCCCAATGGCAATGCCGACCATGGCGAGCGGCAGCTCGTAGAGCCGGTCTGCGTAATAGAGCCACGACACCGCGCCCGCCTGTAGCGATGCGATCATGCCGCCGATCACGATGTTGATCTGTGTGATACCGCCCGCGACGATCCCCGGCACCCCGAGCCGAACGAGCTGGCGCACGTCCTCGGTGAGCTTCGGCCAGTGGAGGCCGGGCAAAAGCCCGTTGCGCCATGCGCCGTGCAGGAGCAGCAACAGCTGCAGAATACCAGCGGCGAGGATGCCCCAGGCCATGATCAGCCCAGCCGTGCCATCGTTCCGGTGACCCAGACCCCAGGCCAGCCCCATCGCCGCGATCAAGGTGACGTTGAGCACGATCGAGACGGCCGAGCTCTCGACGAACTTGCCGATCGAGTTCAGCACGCCCGAGAGCAGCGCGACAAGCGACATGCAGAGCAGATAGGGAAATGCGATCCGCGACATGGACACCGCGAGATCGAACTTGCCTGGAGTCGCCGCGAAGCCAGGTGCCAACACGTACATGAGCAGCGGCATGGCAAGCATCGCCACCGCCGAAAGCGTCAGCAGCAGGAACACGAGCCCCGCCATCGCTTCCTCGGAGAACCGGCGAGCCGCCTCGCGTCCCTCGCCTTCGAGCTTCTTGGCGAAGAGCGGCACGAACGCCGCGTTGAACGCACCCTCGCCAAACCAGCGGCGGAACAGGTTCGGAAGTCGGAACGCGACCACGAACGCCTCCGCGACCGGCCCCGCACCAAGCAGCGCAGCGAAGGCGATGTCCCGGAAAAAACCCATGATGCGGCTGATCAGAGTCAGCCCGCCAACAGTTGCGAAGGCGCGATAGAGGTTCATGAGGCGTGAGCGGTAAATGAGCCGACCCCTGCCGGCAAGCTCCGAAACGCCGCGTAGCTCGTCGCATGCAACCCGTTTGTCTGGCAACGTCAGCGAGTTGACTGGGGGTGCGCTGTGCGTCCGTTCTGTAGTTGCAGAAGCCCGTAGACTTTCACCCGTGATTGTCTTGCCGCTGGAGATAGCACTCACTAGGCTTTGCGAACCTTCCAGCAACGGTGCCCGATGATATGACCGACTTGATACTCGCTATCGACCAGGGCACCACCTCGAGCCGCGCCATCGTGTTCGACCGGTCGCTTGGCATCCGCGGCATCGGGCAACAGGAGTTCGCCCAGCACTTTCCGCAATCGGGATGGGTTGAGCACGACCCGGAGGACATTTGGGCCACGACGCTTGCCACATCGCGCGCCGCCCTTACCGCAGCCAAGGCGGAGGCTCGCAACATCGCCGCCATCGGCATCACCAACCAGCGTGAGACCTGCGTGATCTGGGATCGCACCACGGGCAAGCCCATCCACCGCGCGCTCGTCTGGCAGGATCGCCGCACAGCGGACGTCTGCGCTCGCCTCAAAGCCGATGGTGCCGAGCCGATGATAGCTACCCGGACCGGCCTGGTGCTCGATCCCTACTTCTCGGGCACCAAGCTGGCATGGTTGCTCGACAACGTGCCGGGTGCCCGCGCAGCGGCCGACGCCGGCAAGCTCGCCGCCGGTACGATCGATACGTTCCTGCTGTGGCGATTGACCGGTGGCAAAGTGCACGCGACGGATGCGACCAATGCCTCCCGCACGCTGCTCTACGACTTCGCCAAGGGACAGTGGGACGATGAGCTGCTGAAGCTGTTCCGTGTTCCGCGCACCCTACTTCCCGAGGTGCTTGATTCGGCCGGCGACTACGGTGTTGCGGATGCTGCACTGCTCGGTGCCGCGATTCCCCTTCGCGGTGTAGCCGGCGACCAGCAGGCAGCACTCATCGGCCAAGGATGCTTCTCGCCGGGAATGATGAAGTCCACTTATGGCACAGGCTGTTTCGCGCTGATGAACACGGGTACGACGCCCGTTCCCTCGAGGAGCAAGCTGCTGACGACCGTCGCCTACCAGCTCGATGGCCAGCGTACCTACGCACTGGAAGGGGCGATTTTCATCGCCGGCGCCGCCGTCCAGTGGCTGCGCGACGGGTTGAAGATCATCAGCAGCGCCGAGCAGTCCGGAGAGCTTGCGGCGAGCGCCGATCCGCACCAAGCCGTCACGCTCGTGCCCGCCTTCGTTGGCCTTGGCGCGCCCTACTGGAACGCGGAGGCGCGCGGTGCCCTGTTCGGTCTTACGCGGGCAACGGGACCTGCCGAGATGGCGCGCGCTGCACTTGAATCGGTCTGCTATCAGACGCGCGATCTCGTCGATGCCATGAGAAGAGATTGGCCGGGCGCCGAGCAAACCGTGCTGCGTGTCGACGGCGGCATGGTTGCAAGCGACTGGACGATGCAATTTCTCGCTGACATCCTCGCCTCGCCGATCGACCGGCCTGCCATTCTCGAGAGCACCGCTCTTGGCGCTGCTTGGCTCGCCGGCATGAAGTCTGGCGTCTATCCGGGCGTCGACGCCTACGCGAAGCTCTGGCGCCGCGATCGGCAATTCGTGCCCCGCATGGCCGACGCCGAGCGCAACCTGCGCCTCACGCGCTGGCGCCGCGCTGTTGCCGCCGTCGCCGGCTTTGCGAGCGCCTGACCGCCGATTGACCCGCGATCACGGATCTGATCGGCATACTCGGGCACCGTGCGGTCCGTTGGCTCTGAACTCTCGGAACTTTTCGATGATCATCGGGTTTCGTCCGGAGTCGCTACGGAGGATGACAATGGACGAGAACAACGAGACCGGCTCAGGCCAGCGCTCGACGCAGCGGCACTACGCGGTCAGGCAAGTCACGAATTACCAGGCGTCCTGGCAAGAGCGTGAGCCGGGTGAGGAGGGGTCCTTCACGCTTCAGCTGATCCTGGATAACGGCGTCGAGGAACATACGCTGGAGGTCGACGCTGACGACCTCGACATCATGCTGAAGCTCTTGAAGCGCAGCGGCCATACGACATTCGATCTCGACAGAAAAGTGCTGATGTTCGCCAACGTCGATGCGTGAGCGACGTTTCACGCACCAGGCATACCGGGGAACCGCGCTACCGAATAGTCGCGACTGTTGCTGGTCAGTTCTCTTGGATTGCGTTCCCTGGCCACTTCGGGTGGGATCGGCGTTGCGAGCGAACCTCAAAAATCCTTCCCCGGAAGCCATAGCTTGCCGAGGTCCCGGGGGCCGATGTAGGGAATGAACCCCTGCTGCTCGATGCGCCGCTTCGCGTCGGCTTTCCTGGCGGGTGACAGCACATAGTCGATCACGAGCACCGGCCGGCCCGCAGCTTTTGCCGCTTGCAGGTGGCCAACGGCCTCTTCGATCATGCCGGCGCTATTGAGGTTTTGGCTGTAGTCGGCACCATAGAACAAATCTTCTTTCGCGACCGCGTCGATCGTGTGGAGCATCGTCGGCTCGCGCACCAGCTCCTCGGCATTCTGCAGCACTACGATGAAGTTTGGTGCGCGCTTTCTGGCGTGCGCACCGAGACGCGCAATGAAATCGACCATTCGGCGCCGGCTGTCCGGACACTGTTTCGTCACTTCACGATAAACGTCGACCCGGTCCAAGTAGATGCCGTCGAAGCCCAGCTCGATCAACCGGTAGAGCGGCGACGGGTCGATGCTGTTGTAGACATTGCGGCCGTTCTCATCACCAAGGATGGTCGCCTGCCAGCCTGCGTGACACGGGTTGATGACGCGATTGCCCTTCCATTGCGGGTTCTCATGTCCGAGCCAGTCCGGCGCATCCTCCGTCATGTATTCGGGCGTGAAATAGTCGGGCCGGTAGTCCTCAGCCTCGCCAACCGAAAGATAGGAGAGGACGAGCCGCCGCGAGCCGTCAGGCTTGCGTTTCAATTGCTCGACCTCTCCGCGCTCGAAGTGACGGCCGGCCGCGTGCCCCTTCGTCGCATCGACGACAAGCAGATCGTAGGGCGAGGCGAGTGCCTCCTCGAGGCGCAGCGCCTGCAGCTGATAACCCCAGCTCCTCACCGCATTGATGCGCTTCTGGCGTTCGACCCGTGCCTGGGAAGGATCGATCGCCCGCGCGGCGCCCGGTGGTGCAGCTGGCGCGGTTTTGGCCGGACGGACGGCAGGCTTGGGCTCCGGCACCAGCATCACCTGCTGACGATCGCCTGCATCGCCCGGCCGGGCTGCCCACGTTGTGGAGCACACGATAGCCGCAGCAGTCGCGGCGGCGACAACCGTTGCGGCGACCTTGGTTCGAACGCGATCCCCGGCCATGCGCACACTCCACCATCGGACAGAATGGTAAATCGTGCTTAACAGTTGGCCAGTTAACGGCCGGTGAAAATGTGACGGTCGCGTGGGCCGAAATTATGGCCGCATCGCTCGCTCGTTACTCGTCTATGCGCAGCCGATCGAGCTGGCGCGGGGCGAAATAAGGAATGAAGCCGTGCTCGTCCAATCGAGCGCGTGCGACTGCCTGAAGCTGTCGATCCTCGAGATATTCGATGACCAGCACGGGCAAGCCGCCGCCTTGCGCCTTCTTGAGCAGCCGGACGCTGGCCTCGATCTCGTCACTGCCGTTGGGCTTCTCCGCTCCATCGACACCGAACAGCAGGTCCTCCTTGGCCACGGCATCGAGGGCCTGGCGAACCCGATTTTGGCCGAGCAGTTCCTCTGCATTTTGCATGACGACGATGAACCCGGGTGAAAGTGCGCGGGCGCGCTCCGAAAGCCGCATGATCAGCGATGCCATCTCCTGGCGGGCGGTCGGCCGCTCCTGCGCCCACGCCATGTAGACATCGGCGCGATCGAGGTAGACGCCGTCGAAACCCGCCGCGATGATCCGGTCGAGTGCCGCGGATTCGCTGCCGAGCAGAAGTGCCTGCCACGCAGGGTCCCAGAAGCGAACGTGATAGTTGCCGCGCCATTCCGGGTTCTCAGGTCCGAGCCACGTTGGGGCTGCCGTTGAAGGAGCGAACGGCGGCCGCGCCTGAGCTCTGCTCGGCACGGTCGACATGGAAGGCGATTGTGCCAACGCTCCGGCTTTTGAGCGGTCAGCCGTTTCGGAGCCTACTTCCGCTGACTTCGGTAATGCCACGGTCACCCAGGACCGGTCCCAGTAGGCACGATAGTCCTCGGCCTCACCGATGGACAGATAGGCAAGGACCAGCCGCCGCTTGCCGTCGGGTTTGCGCTTCAGCGACGTCAACGAGCGTTGCATGTGGGTTCGCGGCATTGCCCGGTTGTGCCCGCCGAAGTCTTCGTCGACCACGAGCAGATCGAATGGCGACTGGCTTGCTGAGCGAACGTCCAGCCCCTGCAGCTGATAGCCCCACCTTTTCACATCACCGAGCAACTCGTGGCGCGCGGTGCCCATTACGGCGGCGCGCTCTTCATCCGCATCGATGCTCTTGTCCAGGATCCAGGCGCCACCGAAAGCCATGCCTGCGATCAGCACAACACCAAGCAACAGGCGCGCCAACAACGAGCGCCGCCTTTGAGTTTTCTCTAACGCCTTTTGATCTTCGGCTGAGTTTTCCGTCCGAATGGCCACGACAGTCCCCGTTGAGTGGCAACCCGCATCGCCCGGGACTTGGGCCAGTTCATGGCAGCGAATCGCCGGCTGTCGGCTACAGTGATTTGCGATAAATGAACAGTCTTCTGATCGTGCGTGAAAGGAGACGTCACAATTTTGAAAACCATTCACTCTCTTAGCGAACGCCACGGTCGATCACTGGTTCCAGCGGGCTGCGGCAAAGTGCATCAGGTGATTCATGGATGCGCGATGAGACAGCACTGACAGTAACTTGCTTGCCGGCTGAACAAACTCGTGGAATCGCAATTTCAATCAGCCGATCGGCACCGGTACAAAGGCGGCCAGCGAAGTGAGCATCATTGTCGGTCCGTAACGGAGAAACCTTATGTCCCTGACCGTCGGCCCGAGCGGCTCCCGATACCGCGTCGCGATCATTCGGGCGTTGCCTCCGGAGGTCGTCGCCCGCTTCGAGGCGCGGCACGACGTGTGGGTCAATCCTCAGGATCGCACGCTGACATCCGATGAAGTGGTCGCGGCAGCCAAGGACCGCGACATTCTCGTGGTGACGGCACAGAATCGGTTCGACCGCGAGATGATCGACCGGCTGCCGCAATCCATTCGCGTTATCGCCACCTACTCCGTGGGCTACGAGCACATCGATCTTCAAGCCGCCAGGGAACGCGGGATGACGGTGCTCTACACGCCGGATGTGCTGTGTGATGCCGTGGCCGAGATGGCGATCCTGCTGATGCTGGGCGCCGCCCGCCGCGCACACGAAGGCATCCAGATGCTCTACTCAGGCCGCTGGAGCGGCTGGACGCCGACGCAGCTGATCGGCATCGAGGTGACGGGGCGCCGCATGGGCATTCTCGGCATGGGGCGCATCGGGCGCACGATCGCGCAACGGGCACGCGCCTTCGATATGACGGTGCACTATCACAACCGCAGCCGGCTCTCGCCCGAGCTCGAGGTCGGCGCCCGCTTCCACGCGACCGCACAAAGCCTGATGGCGGAGAGCGACGTGCTGGTGCTGGCGGCACCGTCATCGCCAACGACACGCGGCATTCTCAATGCAGCAGCAATCGAGGTGATGCCGAACGATGCCATTGTGGTCAATATCGCCCGCGGCGATCTCGTCGACGACAACGCACTGATCGCAGCGCTTCAGACTGGGCGCGTCGCGGCAGCAGGCCTCGACGTGTTCAACGGCGAGCCGAAGCTCGATGCGCGCTACACGATGCTGCCGAACGTCTTCCTGCAGCCGCACCAGGGCAGCTCGACACTCACGGCGCGCATGAAGATGGGCCAGATCCTGCTCGACGGTATCGATGCCACGTACGCAGGCAAGACGCCGGTCAACAAGCTGGCTTGAGCCGCTGCCTGCAAGAGCGCGAAAGGCCGCCGTCCAACGTGTTCGGCCAACAACGCACGAATTGCACCGGACGTGAAGCAGGGACTTAGAGCAAGCCCAGCTCGGCCAGATCGCGCCTGAGCTTGGGCGGCATCTCCGCGACGTCATCGCCCTTGCGGTTTTTGAGATCGGTCGGGGCTTCTTCGGGCTTCAGATAGCGCCAGCCCTGGAAGGCGCGGCGCGGCTGAGGCCGCACGGTGACGAGCGTCTTGTCCAAAATCAGCAGCGTGCATGGCGAGCCGTCCGGCTTGGTGCCTTCGCGCAGGTCCAGCAGCTTCTGGCGCGCTTGGATGATGCCCTTGATTACCCAATACAACGAACCGCCGCCGAGCAGCTCATCGCGCCGCTTCGGCATCTGGAAGGTGCGATGGAACAGCTCGGGCTTCTGGCCGGCCTGCTTCATCTGCTTCAAGCGATCGGCCTGCCATTCGGCGAGCTCCTCCACCGAATCGCAACCAACACAGAGTTTGATCAGGTGAAGCGGCATGACGGGGGTCCACGTCTGACATCCGAATTCGTCCTACATTTAGCGCATATTCAAGGATCAGCGAACGCCATGGGCGAACGGCTCTGTGGACGGAGCCGCTCTCCACCTTCACCGCGCCATTGCCGATGTTCCGGCCACCGAGCGCAGCGCGCCGATCTGCGGTTTCGCGAGGCCCAGATGATCCCGCAAAGTCGTGCCCGTGTAGTCCTTGCGGTAGATGCCACGGCGCTGCAGCTCAGGAACAACGAACTTCACAAAGTCCTCGAACGTGCCCGGCTGATGTGTCGGGCCGATGACGAAGCCGTCGCAGGCGGGTGCCGACCACCATTCCTCGATCTTGTCAGCGATCTCCTTCGGGCCGCCGACCCAGGCTTCGCGCAGGAGGCCCCGGCCGGTGATCTGCATGAAGTCGCGCGGGGTCGGATTCTTGACGCCCGAGCGCAGGACGCGGTCGCGCATCGACTGCATGCCTTGCAGGCCGGCGAGATCGGCATCGGTGAACGGCTCGTCGATGCCCTTGCGCTTGAAGTCGTAGTTCAGAGCCTCCGACAGCAGCGAAAGCTGATCGATTTCGTTCGGCAGCTTGTCATAGGCTGCCTTCTTGTCCTCGGCCTCGGCTTTCGTTGCCGCGCAGACGGGATAGAACAGCGAGCAGATCTTCTGGCTATTGGGATCGCGGCCGAACGCTGCGACCTGCTCTTTGGCCTTTTTGTATTCGGCCTTTGCATTCTCCAGGTCGTGGTAGACGACAAAGAGCAGCTCGCCCCAGCGCGCTGCGAAGCGCTGGCCACGCCCGCTCATGCCGGCCTGGATGACGACCGGATGCCCCTGGATGGAACGCGGCACCGTGAAAGGCCCCCGCGACGCGAGATACTGCCCCTTGTAGTCGATGCGGCGCACTTTGTCGGGATGCGCGTAGACATTCCGCTTCTTGTCGATGACGACGGCATCGTCGTCCCAGCTGTCCCAGTGGCCGAGCACGATCTCCAGGAACTCGTCGGCGCGGTCGTAGCGCGTGTCATGCTCCATGTGCTCGTCGCCTCGGCCCATGTTGCGCGCTTCGCTGTCGTTGACCGAAGTGACGACGTTCCAACCGGCGCGGCCCTTGGTCATCAGATCCACGGTCTGGAAGAGGCGGGCGACGTGGAATGGCTCGTAATAGGTGGTCGAATAGGTGGCGCCGAGGCCGAGATGCTTGGTGACGGCCGCCATGGTCATCAGGCAGGTCACCGCGTCCAGCTTCACGCAGCGAATGCCGTTCTCGACCGTGTGCCGGTGATCCTGGCCATACATGTCCGGCATGGCGAGCCGGTCATCGAAGAATCCGATGTCGAATTTCCCGGCCTCCAGGACGCGTGCGATGTGCTGGTAATACTCGGGCGAATAGCTGTCGGTACGTGCGTCCGGATGGCGCCAGGCGGCGGGCAGCGTCGTACAGTTCTGGGCTTGCAGAAAGGCGACGAAATGAACTTGGCGCATGGATCACCGGCCTAGGGTTGGCGCCCGCCGATGCGGCAGGCTTTCACGATTAACGACGTCAAGCGGTTTGGTGCAGCCTGAGCGACCGGGCGGGGCGCGGTCAAGCGGCGAAAAGCCGTTGGATATGCGAGGAAAGACGCCCCGCCGCGCGCTCTTGGCTTATTGAACCGGAAAGGTGCGCCCCGTAGGCTGTGCTCGCCGATTTGCCGCGCGCGGCGAGGCCGCTGGCGCGCCCCTTTGATCGAGGAGATGACACGCCGTGCAGCAGACCACCAGCTCCCTTGCCAAAGTCGATGCCAACGCCGCCGTCGAACGCTGGTTGCGCGACTTCGAAAGCGCGGCCGGCCGCCAGGACGTCGCCGCACTGTCCGCGCTCTTTGCCGCCGATTCGCACTGGCGCGATCTCGTCGCTTTCACCTGGGACGTCCGGACCTTCAGTGGCCGCGACGACATCAAGGCGGCGCTCGGCACGATCGTCCCCGCGATGCAGCCCTCGAGCCTGCGCATCGCGCCCAGACGCATCGCGCCGCGGGTCGTGAAGCGCGCCGGTGTGGAAACGATCGAAGGCATCATCACCTTCGAGACCAAAGTCGGCCGTGGCAACGGCATCGTGCGGCTGGTGCCCGAGCCCGACGCCGGCAACCTGAAAGCCTGGGTGCTGCTGACGACACTCGACGACATCAAGGGCCACGAGCAACAGATCAACGCGCGTCGTCCGCGCGGCGAGGAATGGTCGGGTGGCTTCGGCGGCGAGAACTGGATGGATCACCGCAAGAAGCAGCTCGCGTACGCAGATCGCGAACCCGCCGTGGTGGTGATCGGCGGCAGCCAGTGCGGGCTCGGCATCGCAGCCTGTCTCGGCGTGCTCGGTATCGATACCTTGGTCGTCGACAAGCACGAGCGCGTCGGTGACGCGTGGCGCAAGCGCTATCACAACCTCGTCCTCCATAACGAGGTGTTCGTCGATCACATGCCCTACATGCCGTTTCCGTCGAACTATCCCGTCTACATCCCGCGGGACAAGATCGCGAACTGGCTCGAGTTCTATGCCGACACGATGGAGCTGAACGTCTGGACGAGCACCGAGTTCACGAAGGGCTCCTACGACGAGAAGACGGACACGTATACGATCACCGTGCGCCGCGCCGATGGCAGCGAGCGCATCCTGCGTCCGCGCCATGTCGTCTTCGCGACGGGCGTGTCGGCGATTCCGGTGATGCCGAAGCTTCCGGGGCTCGACAGCTTCGCCGGCACGGTCATGCACTCGGCGCACTATCAGGACGGACGCGCCTGGAAGGGCAAGAACGCGGTCGTGTTCGGCACCGGCAACAGCGGCCATGACGTTGCGCATGATCTGTGCAACAGCGGCGCCAACACGTCGATGGTGCAACGCGATACGACGCTGGTTGTGAGCCTCAAGGAAGCGCAGCGCGTCTATGAGCTCTATCAGGAGGGCACGTCGACCGAGGATTGCGATCTGATCGCCCAGGCATCGCCGTATCCCGTGCTGGTGAAGGGCTACCAGCTCACGGCCGCGGCCTGCCAGGCGGCGGACAAGCCGCTACTCGACGGGCTCGCCAAGCGCGGTTTCCGCCTCGACAACGGCACGCCCGACGGCACCGGCTTCCAGATGAAGTATCTGCGTCGCGGCGGCGGCTACTACTTCAACGTCGGCGCCTCCGATCTGATCGTCGAGGGCAAGATTGGGCTCCTGCACTACCAAGACATCGAGCGGGTGGTGCCCGAGGGCCTGAAGATGAAGGATGGGCGCACGGTCGGCGCCGATCTCATCGTCGCCTCCACCGGCTACAAGAACCAGCAGGACGTCGTGCGCCACTACATGGGCGATGCAATTGCTGACCGCATCGGCCAGGTGTGGGGCTTCGACCAGGGCGGCGAGCTCATGAACATGTGGCGCCGGACGCCGCAGCCGGGGCTCTGGTTCGTCGGCGGCGGCCTGCCGCATGTGCGGATCTATTCGAAGTATCTCGCGCAGCAGATCAAGGCGACCGAGGTGGGGCTCATCAGCCGCAAGATCGGCCCGAGGGAGAACTCAGGGCCGGAGCGCATTTTCCGCGAGGCGGCGGAATAAGCGCTGCTCACGCCTCACGAGAACAGGGTCAGCACGCCGGTGTAGCCGTAGACACGATCGTTCGCGATCTCACCGTTGCCGTAGAAGCCCGCGATCGGGATGGGCCCAAAGGCCCGCTCGATCGCTTTCATCTCGTGAGCCTTGCTCGCAAATAGATTGGGTCCGCGCGCCAGGCACGAGAAGTAGAGCCCGGCCTTCGGCGGCGTCCTGGCGCGCTTCTTCATGTCGGCGAGCATGCGGTCCAGATCGCGCTCTGCGCTTGCCCGATCGCGGCGCACGAACATGACGCGATCACCTTCGCTGAGTTGCTCTGCGATCGCTATCAGCCCGCGCTCGGGATCGATCCCGGCCAGATTGCGCACCACGTAGTCCGCCTTGTCAGAGCCCGGGACGGGGATCGCGGCGTGCATGTTGATCAGCCAGCGGCGCGGGTCGCCGTCTTCGGCAGCACCACAATCCTCGCGCAGAACCTCGAACGCCGGCCGCCCATCGAGCGAAACGATGATCTGGTCTTGCACCTCGGTCACCTCGTGAGCCGGCCCAATGGGCGAGCAGCCTTGCGTGAGGCCAACCGAGATCTGGCGGCTCGAGTCCGTGAGCAGCACTCCCGACACACCGCCCTCGCTCAGCTCCGACCCGGCGACCTGCGGGAACAGCTGCTCGGCCGAGGACAGCCCGCCGACAAGATAGGTTCCGTGCCGCTCGGCAAGGCCCGCCACCGTTTCCATCAGCTTGGGATTGCGCGGGTCGCCGTGCGCTACACCCACGAGAGCATTAGCCGCCCCAGCTCCTGCGGTCATCGCGATCTCGCCCGCAGCCTGCACCGGTCCGAGCACACGATAGCCAGACGGTGCGAATCTGCAGGTCATCGCGACGATCGCCGGCCGCTCGAAGTATTCGGTGCCCGTGGCGCAGATGCCGTAGCCGACCGTTCCTGCCCAGTCCTTGATCCCAGTCGCCCGGCCGAGATCTTCGACGATTGCCCCAAAGGCCCGCGCCAGGGGGCTCGTCACATAGAGAAACCCAAGCGTGTGCCCTTCTGCCCCCGCCAGTTGGTGGTGGCAGCTTTCGAGCAGCTGCCGCAAATCATCACCCGAGGCGTGCGCGAGGCGATAGTCATCCATGCCGGTTCCTCCATTGCCTGTCAGACCCGATGGCGTAACGGGATACACGCCTTGCGCCAGCCCGGCCAGCCCATGGGACCGTTTCCCGTTGGCTGCGGAGTCAACTAGACTGGCCGGTCGAGGGAGGATTCGCGTGGCCGATCAGCATGTGACCATCGAGCGGGGATTGGGCCCCGAGGGCCGCGTTGCCGTTGTCCGCTTCGACCGCGGCGACAAGATCAATGCATTGTCGCCGGAGGCGATGCGCCAGCTCCGTGCCGCCGCCCGCTCGTTCGAGGACGACATCGCGACCTCAGTCGTGGTGCTGACCGGCAACGCGCATGCGTTCTCGGCGGGCTTCGATCTGAAGGACGGCGAGCGCAAAGCAAAGGCCGCAGCCGGTCTCGCCGAGCAGCGCAAATCGATTCGCATCGGCCCGTCGATGTGCCGAGCCTGGGCCGAGATGGAGCAGGTGACGATCTCAGCCATCGAAGGCTTCGCGATCGGCGGCGGAGCGGCGCTCGCGGTGTCGACCGATTTTCGCGTTCTCGGCCGCGGCGCGCACCTGCGCATTCCGGAAATTGCGCTCGGTCTCAACATGAGCTGGGGCTCGATTCCGCGCATATTGCAGCTGATCGGGCCAGCGCGTACCAAGCTCGCCGTCATCCTCGCCAATGATCGGATTTCGTCGGAAACCGCGCTCGGATGGGGCCTCGTCGAGGAGCTGGCCGACGACGGCAAGGTGTTCGACGCAGGTCTGGCCCTGGCCGCACGCATCGCCGCAATGCCGCCAATCCCGGTCAAAATGACCAAGGCGACGGTCAATCGGCTTGCCGGCGCGCTCGACGACCTCGCGAGCCACATGGATCTCGACCAATTCGTGCTCACCACTGCCAGCGAAGACCACAAGGAAGGCGCCGCCGCCTTCCTCGAGCGCCGCAGGCCGAAGTTCAAGGGTCGGTGAGGGAATGCGAGACCGCCGCGCGGCGCGCCAGCAAGCATCGGCAGACGACTTTGAGCAGCGTGGCGTTGCCATGATCGAACACGCTGTCACCGGTGCGGACTTGTCCGTCATGAGCGCTGCCTTCAACGACAAACCCGGACAGCGCCAGTCCCGGTTGCCGACCGGGCTGATCGCCTGGCTCTCGAGCCATAGAGCCCTGAGCGAAATCGTGCATCGGCTAACCGGAGCATCCGCACAGCTTGTTCGGATTATCGCGTTCGACAAGACACCAGCCGCCAACTGGTTTGTCCCTTGGCATCAGGACCGCTCCATCGCCCTCAAGGCGCGAAAAGACATACCCGGGTTCTCAAAATGGACGGTGAAGGACGGAACAGCTCACGTCGAGCCGCCGCCAATCCTGCTGTCAGAGATCGCGACGCTACGCGTGCATCTCGATCGCTGCGATGAGAGCGACGGACCTCTGGAGGTGCTGCCCGGCTCGCACCGAATGGGGCCACTACCAAAAGCTGAAATCGACCGCGTGTCTTTGGAGATGACGCCAGCAGTTTGCTTGGCAGAACCTGGCGACGTAATGGCCATGCGTCCGTTGCTGATTCATCGATCGCAGCGTGCACGCCAACCCAATCGACGGCGCGTCTTGCATCTGGAGTATTGCAGCGTCGGCCTTCCCGGCGGGCTTGAATGGGCGCTCGAACAAGACTCCCGGGAGATTCACTGACGACATGAGCGCACTAACCCTCTTTCGTAATGCGAACTACCGCCGGCTCTGGTTCATCGGCGCCTTGACGGGCGTGGCGCGCTGGCTCGAGTTCATTGCGCTCGGCATCTATGCGTTCGAGATCACGCGCTCGCCGCCGCTTGTGGCACTGCTCGCGGTCCTGCGTATGACGCCCTATGTGGCGTTTGGCTTTTTCATGGGCGCGCTCGCCGACCGCTTCGACCGGCGCCGATTGCTGGTCACCGGCACGCTGGTCATGTTCGCGACATCAGCCGTAATGGCCGTGCTGACAGCAACTGGCCGCGCGAGCTACGCAGCCGTCGCGCTCGCAACCATGATGCAGGGTGCCTTCTGGACGCTCGACATGCCGGTACGGCGGCGCCTGCTGGTGGATGGGGCCGGCTCGGGCAACGTTGCCCAGGCGATGGGGCTCGACAATTCGACCAACTACGGCATGCGGGCAGCCGGACCACTGATCGGCGGCATTGCTTATCAGCTCGTCGGCATCGACGGCATCTACACGCTGATCGCGGCGTGCTTCGCGGGGTGTGCCAGTCTCGCGCTGCGGCTCGATCTGGCGCCGACCGAAGCCGTTGCAACACCGAAGAAACAAGGATTCCTCAGCGCCATTCGCCCACCGTTCGAGCTGATGCTCAACCGGCGCTTTGCGGTGATCATGGGCGTGACGCTGGTCTACAACCTGTTCTGCTTTCCGTTCACATCGATGGTGCCGGTGATCGCCCAGAAGGACTTCATGCTGGTGCCGGTGCTGGTCGGTGCGCTCTCGGCGTGTGAAGGCGTCGGTGGCACGCTTGGCGCGCTGATCGTCGGCGCGCTCGGCAGCGAGCGGACGCTGTTTCGCACCTATTTTGCTGGAACCACTGCGCTGCTGCTGTTGATGCTTGGGCTCTCCTCCCATCTCGAGGTCATGACGGCAGCGGTGATCCTGGTGCTCGCCGGCGGGGCGGCGGCCTGCTTCTCGGCAACGCAGTACGCGCTGGTCCATGTGCTCTCGCCGCCGGAAGTTCGCGGCCGTGCGACGGGGGTACTGTCGATCTTCATTGGCTCGTCAATGCTCGGCCATTACCTCGCGGGCCAGCTCTTCGGGACCTACAGCTCGCCGGAGGCGATCGCCATCATGGCGACAGCTGGCCTCACCGCCATGGCCGTTCTTGGCATTCTGTGGGCGACGGCGCCGGCTGCTCGCGAGAAGAACGCTTGACCGCGATGCCGAGCGCGTCGAAAAAGCGCCAATGACGAGCTATCTGATCAAGGCCGGCGCAGCTCTGCTGGCCATCTATGCGTTGATCGTACTTGCGGCTTGGCTCGGCCAGCGCCGCCTCATGTACATCCCGACCACGACGCGCATTCAACCTGCCGCGGCCGGGCTTGCAGATGCAGCGGAGATCGAGCTTGCGACCGGGGACGGAGAACGGGTCGTTGCCTGGCGGGCTCGCGCCAAAGCGGGCCAGCCGACATTGCTCTACTTCCATGGCAATGCCGGCAGCCTGCTCAACCGCGCCATGCGCATGCGACGCTATCAGGAGCGGGGCTTCGGCTTCCTGATCATGAGCTACCGCGGCTACAGCGGCAGCACCGGACGACCCTCCGAAGCAGCCAACGTCGCCGATGCCCGCCTCGCCTATGACCGGCTGATTGCGGACGGTGTCGCGCCTGCGGATATCGTGCTCTATGGGGAATCGCTCGGCTCTGGCGTTGCGGTGCAGATTGCGGCGGAGAAGCCCGTCGGCGCAGTGGTGCTCGATGCACCGTATACCTCGATGATCGACATGGCGGTGCGCGCCTACCCTTTCCTCCCGGTGCGACCGTTGCTCGCCGACCGATATGAGAGCGCCCAGCATCTCGCGCGTGTTTCGGCTCCGGTGCTCATTATGCACGGGGCGCGCGACCGTGTGATCCCGGTGGCGATGGGGCAGCAGCTCTATGCCATGGCAAAGGAGCCGAAGCGGCTGATCCTTTTCCCCGAGGGTGGCCACACCGATCTCGACGACTTCGGAGCAGTCGACAAAGTGGCCGCGTTCGTCGGGGAGAGCCGGGAGCAGAAAAGATAAAGCCTCGGCAAGCGCCGAGGCCATGTCACGTCACAGAGCTCACCAACGGATAAGCCTATTCGCTCGAACGGCCGCCGAAGCCGCCGCCTCCGAAGCCACCGCCACCAAAACCGCCGCCGCCAGGTCCACCCTGGCCACCACGGCCCGGACCACCACGGCCGCCCTGAGCCGGCTTTGCTACTGCCTTGCCGGGCAGCAGACCTTCACGCTGCGCCTTCTTGCGCGCGAGCTTCCGAGCGCGGCGTACAGCCTCGGCTTTCTCACGGACGCGCTTCTCGGAGGGCTTCTCGTAGTAGTTCCGCAGCTTCATCTCGCGGAAAATACCCTCGCGCTGCATCTTTTTCTTCAGCGCCTTGAGAGCTTGATCGACGTTGTTGTCTCGGACGAGGACTTGCAAGCAATCTTCCTTCGATTGGATGAATTTGCATGGCGAAAGGGCTGCTCGGCCGACAATGCGGCGGCCGGCAACCCTGATCTGGCGCCCTTCTAGCAAAACAGGGTTAGCCTGTCTATCGGAACTCGATTGAGCAGGGGCCACGCCGGTGGGCTTCTTCAAGCCCCCGGCAGCTTGAAAAACGAGGGCGCGACCAGGATCATGTTCTCCTGCTTGATGAGCGCGCCGAGCTCGCCGGACTTTTTGACGTAGGCAAGCCACTCGGGGTCCGTCCACATGGCGGCGCGCTTGGCCGTCCGCTCGGCCAGGTCTTTGTAGGCCCAGACGTGAACGTAGGTATTCACGTCGCCGACCTCGGTGGTGCCATAGAGTACCGGCTTGCCGAGGTGTCTCGATTGCGGCGCAAGGCCCATCTTCTCGTAGAGCTCCAGGTGCGCCTTGATGGTGCCGGGCTTGCAGGTGTAGGTGCGGTGGTCGAAGATCATGATTGCTCCTTTCGCCTGGTCGAGTTGCCAGCCGTCCGCAGAACGGCCGGTCTGAGCCTGATTTCTGGCACCGACTGACCCAGGTTGTCACGACATTGGTTGCCCAGTCCGGTAATCGACGCCAGATCACCCAGACCCAGACGATTTGCAGCGACCGCTTCGCGGCCGCCTTGTTAACCCGGCATCAATAACTTCGCGTGCGCAACGGCGTAGCGGCATTCCGGCTTAAGCATTTGTTCGGCTGCTGTCCTTATTTTCGGCCGAGACCGCAGCTGTTCAAGCGTATCTGGCATGTCGACGTCGGCACTCGCATCAACAGGCTTCAGCATCCGCTCGCTCATCCGCGCGAATGCCGAGGTGCGCTCGAATCCCGCTTGGCTGCTCTGCTTCTGCACCGCCGGTGCCATGGCCGTCGGTTGCTACGCGTTGGGCGTTCGATTCGGAATGTGGGGCGCGGCGCTCAAGCTGCTGGCCACATCGGCGGCACTTTATCTGCTGGTCGCCTTCTGCGCGGCGCGCAAGATGATGCGGCTCGCCATGGTGATCGATGCGCACATCGTCGTGTCATTGATCGCATTCTTGTCGCCGTTCCTGATCTGTCTCGTCGCAATGAGCGGTGCGCCACTCCGTGACGCAGCACTCGTCAACCTCGATGCGTGGCTGGGCTTTTCCTGGCTGCAGGCTGCAACGTGGTTCCAGAGCCAGCCGATGCTCAGCCGCGTTCTCTCGTTCGCCTACCTTGGGATCCTGTTCCAAACGACACTGATCACACTCGTCCTGGCGGTTTTCCGGCCTGAGCAGACCAGGCCGTTCACGTCATCGCTGGCCGTCTCGCTGGCGCTTACGACCGTTATCTTCCCCTTTGTGCCGGCGATCGGCGGCTACGCGCACTATGGGCTCGAAGCCAAGGATTTTCCGGAGATCCTTGCGACGACGGCGTGGAGCTATCCTCCGGTCCTCGTCAATGCCCGGGAAGGCTTGATCCAGGTACTCGACAGCACGGTTCTCGAAGGCCTGATCGCGTTCCCGAGCTTCCATGCCGTGACGGCTGTCATCTATGCCTATTACTGGTGGCAGATCCCGTATCTGCGCTACGCCGGCCTGGCGGTGAACGGCATGATGCTGGTGTCCACGATCCCGATCGGGAGCCATTACCTGGTGGATGTGATTGGTGGCATCGCGGTCGCAGTCGCTTCGATCTGGGCCGTGAGCCGCTATCATCGTGGCGATAAGCCAATCGATCCAGTCTGAAGAACCGCCCATCGCTTCGTGATCAACGGCGCAAGTGCACGTCTCTGGCGTGCGTGCGCGGATCTCTGTTGCACGTTCGCCGGCAAGGCATTTGCTTGACCTCTGCCACGGCTCCGGCATGCTAGCTTCGACAGAAGCTACAGCGCCACTCACGGAAGGACATCCCATGGATCTCGGCATCAGCGGCAGGACCGCGATCGTCTGCGCAGCCTCGAAGGGCCTCGGCAAGGCCTGCGCCATGCAGCTCGCGAAGGAAGGTGTCAACGTCGTCATATCGGCGCGCACCAAGGCGGACATCGAGAAGACGGCCGACGAGATCCGGAAATCCGCCAACGTGAAGGTCACCGCGCTCGCCTGCGACGTGACGACGGACGCCGGCCGCAAGATGATCCTCGATGCCTGCCCGAACCCGGACATCCTGATCAACAACGCGGGCGGCCCGCCCCCCGGCGATTTCAAGGACTTCTCGCTCGAGGATTGGCGCAAGGCCGTCGAGTGGAACATGATCACGCCGATCGCGCTGATCCATGCCACCGTCTACGGCATGATGGACCGCAAGTTCGGCCGCATCCTCAACATCACCAGCCAGTCGGTGAAGGCGCCAATCGCGTCGCTGGAGCTCTCCAACGGCGCGCGGGCGGGGCTCACCGGCGCGGTTGCCGTCATCGCGCGCAAAGCCGTGCGCCACAACGTGACGATCAACAACATCCTGCCAGGCCCGTTCGAGACCGACCGCTTGACTGGCTCGACACGCAAGATGGCCGAGCAGAGTGGCATGACCTTCGAGAAGGCGATGGAGCAGCGCAAAGCGGTCGTGCCGGCCGGCCGTTTCGGTCAGCCCGGCGAGTTCGGCGCGGCCGCCGCCTTCATGTGCTCGGCGCACGCGGGGTTCATCACCGGCCAGAACATGCTGCTCGATGGCGGCATCTTCCAGGGCGCGCTCTGAGCGTGCCACGGGGTCAGACCCATGGGTCTGGCCCCGGCTGATCGGGGAGACACTCATGCCCATGGGAATTTTGATTGCGTCGTTCGACTTCTCGACGGCTGCGGCTGACGAGTTCCACGACTGGTACGACCTGGAGCACATTCCAGAACGAAAGGCCGTGGCGGGGTTCTCAGCCTGCGAGCGTTGGATCGGCGCCGATCAGCCGAGCTATTCAGTCGCGACCTACGATCTCGATGAACTCGCCGTGCTGCGCAGCGATGCCTACAAGGCGATCGCCTACGAGAACGTCTCGGTCTGGTCGAAGCGAATCATCTCGAAATGCCGGCGCTTGCTGCGCTTCGAGGGCGTGCAGATCAACCCGGCATCGGGCAACGCTCGGGCGCCTGCCGGCGCGGGTGGCTTGCTGATCAACGCCGTCAACGTCGCGCCGGAACACGAGAAGGATTTCAACGCCTGGTATGACGAGGAGCATCTGCCGGCGCTCGCCAAAGTACCCGGCACGCTTCTCGCGCGGCGCTACCGGGCCGAGGGCGCGACGGGCGGCACGCACCAGTACGTCGCCGTCTATCATCTTGCATCGCCCGACGTGCCGAGAACCGATGCTTGGAAGAAGGCGATCGACACGCCCTGGTCAGCGCGCGTCAGGCCACATTTCCGGGACCACGTCCGAGTTTTGGCGCGCCGCTATGAGCGCGCAATGTGAGCGACACGAAGCCCTGGAGACAGACGACATGATGCAGCCGCTGAGACTTGGCATCGGAGGCCTGGGTGCCATTGGATATGCTGTCGCGAAGCGCGTCGATTCCGGCAACATTCCGGGGTTCAAGCTTGTTGCTGTATCGGCGCGAGACGTGGCCAAGGCGGAGTCCAAGCTCAATGACTTCAGCGTCCGACCCAAGATTGTCGCCCTGAGTGCGCTTTCCGAAGAGGCCGATGTCGTCCTCGAATGTGTGCCCGCGGCGCATTTCGCCGAAGTCGCTGAACCGGCGGTTGCGCGTGGCCGCATTTTCATGCCGCTGTCGGTCGGTCAGCTGCTCAATCACATGCATTTGGTCGAAAAGGCACGACAGACGGGTGCGCGCATCATCGTTCCCACTGGCGCGCTCCTTGGGCTCGATGCCGTGCGGGCAGTCTCCGAGGGCGAAGTCGCGAGCGTGAAGATCGTCACGCGGAAGCCGCCAAAGGGGCTCGCTGGTGCGCCTTATCTGCGAGAGAACAACATTTCAGTGGATGACATCACTACCGCGACACGGATTTTCGTCGGAACTGCCCGCGAAGCCATTCGCGGCTTTCCGGCCAACGTCAACGTCGCCGTTGCGTTGTCTCTGGCGGGAATCGGGCCGGATCGAACTACGATCGAGATCTGGGCAGACCCGGCAGTCACGAGAAATACTCATACGATCGACGTGAAATCCGACAGCTCGGACTTCACGATGACGATCGCCAATATTCCCTCGGTCGAGACGCCGGCGACCGGAAAGGTCACGGCGCTATCGGCCATCGCTGCCCTGCGTCGCCTGACAGCGCCGCTGGTCGTCGGCACGTAATTGGCTACCGCACGGTGTTGGGCAGCGCATTGCCGGGCCCGCCCGTGCCTTTGCTGAAATCCTGATAGGGCTTGGAACGGTTGTCGCTTTGGCGCGGTGCCTCGACCTGCGGGAACATCAAATCCGTCGGATGCGCAACCATGTTCGCGAGGTTGCGCTGCGACGCGCAGCCAAAGTTCGGGTGAGGCCCAAGTTCCGGCCGTGCGGTGATGTCCTCCGGCCATTCCCCACACTCGGGCGCAATCGCAGCAATGCTCTCGAACTTGAGCCTGATGCTGTTGACGCCGTCCTTGCGGTGCACGACCCTGATCCGCCGCGGGGGAACGCCATTCGTTTCGGCAATGTAGCGGACCGAATCGACAGAACGGGACACTGCGGTACCGCGGGGAACTTCGATGTCGAGCGTGCTGCGGCCGTCACGACGGTACTCGCGAACGAACTTGGTGATGTCCAGATATGCTTCGGAGGCCAGCGTACCGCCCCGTTGAGGTGAGACGTCCAGCGTTGCAAGTTGAACTTCGGCCGAAACGGGGTGCAGCTTGTTTGCGTCGACTGGCCGGGTATCCGCCTCCTTGATCAAGCGACCGCCATCGCAACCTGCAACGGACAGAGTGAGCAAGAGCAGGACCGGAGCGGTGAGCCGGTGCATTCCGGAAGCAGCAGAGAGCGTCGACGATTGAGATCGTTTCACTATTTCACTCCATGATCCGGATAGTCGACGATGAAGCCATAGTCGCCATTCACGGCCTGACGTGGAACCTTGCTGTAAACACGGTGCAAATGGCCATGAACGAGGCTGCGCAAGGGGGACGGTGGCAAAAGCCCATCGTCGGGACGGCTGATCTTCTGTTGGTCGGTCGGACGCACGACGAACGGCGTCACGATGATCACGAGCTCGGATTGGGCGTTCTTGTAGTCCTTGCTGCGGAACAGCGCGCCAAGGACCGGAAGATTCTTCAGCTCGGGTACGCCATCGATGTTCTGGCGGGTCTGGTCCGATAGCAACCCGGCCATCGCCAGGGACGAGCCGCTCGGCATCTCGACGACGGTCTCGGCTCGCCGCGTTTGAATTGCTGGAATTGTCAGCGTCTGAAGCGTGATGGCGCCCTGTGCCGACAACTCGCTGACCTCTGCTGCGACCTTCAAGTTGATGCGTCCCTCCGACATCACGAATGGTGTGAAGGCCACATTGACGCCGAACGTCTTCCATTGGACCGTTATGTTGGCGCCTTGCTGAGATAATTGCTGCGCAATCGGGATCGGGAACTCGCCACCCGCTACAAACTTGGCTGACTCGCCCGAGATCGCCACCAGCGTGGGTTCAGCAAGGGTTCGGGCCAAGCCTGCGCGCTCGAACGATTCAAGCGAAGCGGATATGCTGTTGCCACCCGAGCGGATGCTACTTTGAAGCATACTGCCTTGATCAACGATCGGCACATTACCTGCGCCGGTAAAAACGGAAGGAAACGAGTTCACTGCCGTCACCGGAAAGCCGTTCTGCATGACTTTCGTGAAGGTTACGGCTCCCGCTTTCGCAATGAGCTCGGGGAGGTTGATACCCAAACGACGTATCGCCTCTCGCTGCAGCTCGGCGACTGTGATCTTGAGCATGACCTGCTCTTTGGAGCCGCTGCTCAGCAGATTGACGACCTTCGCCCCCTTGAGAAACTGAGACGAGATTTCTTCGGCCCGACTGGAGTCGACGCCGTTCGCAACGCTACCGCTCAACACAACACCGTCGCCCGATGCCGTCAGTTTGATCTTGGAGCCGGGCAGGAGCTTCTGCAGCATCAATTGCAGCTCGGACAGGTCGTTCTTGATGCTGAGGTCCAACACCAGCAGCTTGCGGCCGTCACGGCCGAGCAGGAACAGATTGGCGTCGCCCAGTGCCTTGGCATAAACGAGCACGCGGCGTGTCGTCAGAACAGAAGCGTCGATGATATTCGGCGCCGATATGATGGCATCCTGCGCATCCGCCGGTAGCTCGATCAACATTGCTTTGTTGACGCCAAGCGTCGTGTGGCGCTGGACCGGCAGGATATCGTCGCTCGTGATGCGCAATATTGAGGTCGGCTGCATCTCGGCGAGTTCAGACCGAGATTTCTGCGCCATCACCGGATGTAGACTTGCCGCGTAGCCAATTGCTGCTGTCAACGCGCAGACAAGCGCTGACGCACCACGTGTTCCCCGCACACCAATCATGAACGCCCCTCACGTCCCCTCGCGCGTTCCGGCCGGTATTGGCCGGCGACTACTCGCGCGCTGACTCACGTCGCACCGCCGCGAACGCGTTCACCTGGCGGAGACACAGATTTATCGGGGGATCAGAGGCGCACGCCAGTGCAGGGAAGTCGCTCACGCGGCTCCACCCAGCTTCTCAACCGGTTATGCACCGGTTGTGCAAAATATCCGATCTCTGCGGACACATGACGTTTTTCACAAGCAAACATAGGCTTGTGCTGCAACCTCGGCAATCGGCCGATGCGCCAGAATAGATGGTGATATTCAAGGGTCCTGGCCAGGGTCAGCGGTTGGCTCGGGCGTGTCACGGTGCCCCTCAGCAGTGCGACACCAGGGTGCTGGACCTTCGCTCAGCTGGAACGCCACCTGCTGTTCCCCAGTCAGACATGGTCCGGCATTCGCGATCAGATGCTCGACTGCCCGTTGAGCGCTCGAAAATGCGGCCCAGCTCAGAATCGCGCCGGTCTCAGTCACCGCTTCGATGCGCATGCCGTCTCCGGAGAACCTGATATCGGTGGTGCCGTCTGACGGCTTGCTCAGCTCGGCCAGCCTGCGTCCGCTCTCGGTGTGCCAAATTGCAATGCGGCCGCTCCAGGTGATTGTTGCGAGCATTTGTGCATCTTGACTGAAGGCCACCTGCCGGAACTCGCTTTCCGCAACTTTCAGCTCGGCTATGCGCGTCAACGATGCTGCATTCCAAATTCCGATGGTCCCCTCATGCTCAATCGTGGCAATGCGCTGACCGTCTCGGCTGAACTCAACCGACGTCACACCTCCTGCCCGCGGCTCAAGCCGGGTGTCCAACTTTCCAGTGGAGGCCGACCAAATCCGCACCAGCCCGTCGAGAGCCATCGTAATGACCCGGGCGCTATCGGGCGTGAAAGTGGCTCCGGTGACTGGGCTCGAGTGACCGTCCAGCTTCGAAAGCTGGCGGCCCGTACTCGCGTCCCACACGCGGATCGAGCGATCGTCGGACCAAGTCACCGCGATGCGCGCATCGGGGCTGAGCTTTGCTCCCAGCACGCGATCTTCATGTCCCCGCAGCGTCGCGATGGTGCGACCAGACCTGGCGTCCCAAATGCGTGCTGTTGCGTCGAACGACGCCGTAATTGCCTTGTGACCGTCGGCGGAGAACTCCGTCGAGCTGATGTCGGCGTCGTGACCGAACAGGCGAACGAAGGGTTTCGTCTCAAGCATTGCCGCGAGACGTACGATATGATCCTCAGTAACGAATGCGGCCTTGCTGCACGAGTGATCGACAGCCGCCTGCCGGCCAAAGTCCGGCTCGGGGGCAAGCGCGCCGAGGTTCCGCCGGCTTCTTACGTCCAATACGACGAGTCGACCATCGGCGAGCAGCATCTGTGCGCGATCCGCCGCTTTGCAGAACGTCGGTTTGCCATCCCGAGCAACTGTGTCGCCGGCCGCGAGCAGCGATGTCCGAGTGCCAAATGACCGGTAGACCATCGTCATCGCCGCGCGCTCGAGCTCGCTCGCTTTCTCGAGACCGGGCTTGGATTTCTGTAGATGGAATGCCTCCAGCGCAATTTGAGCCGCGACGGCTGGCTCACCAAGATGGAGCGCCTTGTCGTGCATCTGGGAAAGATGCTGCATCTGCTCGGTCGTAATCTCGAGCTCCGATTTCGATCTCTTCGTCCGAGGAGGGAGCGGCGCCTCCAACGACGCCTGCGTCACGGGGGCAGCTTGGGGCACGGACGCGGAACGCTGTGACCAATTGAGTGTCATACCGGGCTGATTGCCAGCGAGTTCCCCCACGCGGCTATCGCTCGAAACCGCGGTACGGTCCGCGCTCGCCGAGGCGTTGGCGACCTTGACCTCCTTGGCTTCGTCGATTGGAAGCTTCAGGTTCGGCACCGAGTTCTCACCTGCGGCCGGCTTGGAGATGGCCGCAACGGGCGTCGTCGCGGATGTGCGCTCGAGTACATCCCGAACCAGGGGAGGCAGCAGGGCCATCGCGCTGAATGCGACCATGGCAATTACGGCCCAGTACGTCCGGCTCTCCTTGGTGAGTTCCTCGGTTTCTGCCAGCGCGCGACCAGCTGCACTCTGGACGGCGCCGCTGGCCAAGCTGCGCTGAATGTATTGCTTCAGGCCTGGGTCGAGCGCGGCGGCGCCCGTCAGCAACAAGCTTTCGGCCCAGGCAAGTGTCGGGCCGCGCAAGAGCAAGTCAGTCTTCTTGTTGCTCGGAGCTGCTTCCCAGGCGTGGTAGAATTGCTCGATATTCTGCCGCATGACGCTCGGATCGCGTGTCAGAACGCCCCGCCTCGTATCGTCTCTCGCCGCCATCCACGTCTCCTGTCCGGAAAGTCAGCCCGCTTTCCAGCGCCTCTGTGGAAAGCGAGGACAGGGCGCGGAAGGCACCCCTTGCGCTCCGGCGAATCACCGTACCGACCAGCTTAGGTGTGGCTCCTTTAACAGTTGTTAAGGAGGCGGCCGCCGGCTTCCGAGCGGCTTGGTTGTATGGGGGGCGAGATGATCGATGCGTATGTCAAGCCGATTCGAACGGTGTCGATCGGGGTTACGTTGGCCGTTTGGCTGTCCGGGTGCGCCGGCATCAACCTGCTGAATTTGCCTCAGATGCAGGGTTCTGAAACGACCAGCCCCGAAGCAAAGACCGAAGGTGCGGAGAGAGCCAACGCACAGGACAGCCTCGTTCGCGCGAAAGATGGAAAAGGCGCCACTGCTGCGGCGGGCGCAACCGGCGGGCCAGTCGAGGGTAGCTCAGGAGCTTCAAACAGCGATCCGAAAGAGGTCCGGGCCGCGCTGGCGGAGTCGCGCAAGCTCAAAGCTGTCGGCAAGAGCAAGGAGGCTCTTGGCGCGCTCGACAAAGCAGCCAAGGCGCACCCCGAGCATCGTGGCGTCGCTGTCGAACGCGGCCTCCTGGCTCTGGAACTCGGCCAGACGACGGATGCGCAGCAGCATCTCAGCAAGGCATCGGCCAGTCATGCGTCGGACTGGCGGACCTTGTCCGGACTCGGCATTGCACATGCGAGCCAGGGTCAACAGGCCGAAGCGCAGCGCTACTTCAAAAAGGCGCTCGAGATCGAGCCCAACAATGCGATACTGCTGAACAATCTTGCCATGTCGCTGATTCTCGATCGCAAGATCGACGATGCAGAAGCGCTGCTGCGCAAGGCATCGGCTGCTGCGGATACCAAACCAATGGTCGCTCGCAATCTCGCGCTTGCGCAGAGCTTGAAAGCACAGTTGGAGCGCCAGGCCACCTCCGAGGCACCGGGTTCGCAGGCGCCGGTCAGCATGCAGTGAAGCGCAACCCTCCGATCGCGTGAGCCGGCGTACCTCTGGTCCGGCCCGGTCGGGCGCGACGGTTCGGACAGTTGACCATCCCTCTTGACCGGTGGTGGCGACAGCACCAATTTGAAGATTGATCTGCCAGTACGTCAGGAAAGGTTGGTCATGCTGACACCACTCGAGATCGCATTTCATGGCCTCGAGCGAAGCGATGCCGTCGAGGCACGGGTCAAGGAAAAGTTCAAACGCATCGAAAGCCATTTCGAACGGATCACGCATGGCCGCGTCGTGATCGAAGCACCCAAGAAACGGGCGTCGCGCGCCAAGGTTTTCACTGTCAGAATCGAGGTCGGCATCCCCGGCAGGAAACCGATCGTCGCCTCCAGTGATCCCAAGGATAGCGGGGGGCAGGCGGACGTCATGATGGCTGTGCGGGACGCATTTGCCGCGGCCATGCGGCAGGTCAACGAGCGAGCCTCCCGCAAATCTCATCCCGCAAAGCGGGAGCAGGCGCGGCGCCGCCCAACACGAAAGGTCGCAGTCGAGGAAGGCTGATCGCCCCGTGCGCTGTCGGACGATCTGCCGGATCGGGAGCGGAACTAAGCCGGCGAAGCATTCTTCGGCACGTCGCGGAATGGACGGTCGGTGTCGAAACGCGGTTCCTTCGGCATGTCCAGGACTCGCTCTGAAATGATGTTCTTCTGGATCTCGTCGGTTCCACCCGCGATCGAGATCGCCGGAGTCGATATCAGGATCTCGGCAATCACGCCGTCCATGGGGCTGTCATTGCCGGACAACATCGCATCGGCACCGCTGATCAATGTGTGCACGTGATTGGAGGCGCGCGCCACGTAGCTCGCCGCGAGCTTGCCAAGCGATCCTTCCGGTCCCTGAGGGCGGCCCTGTTCCTGAGCAGCCCTTGCGCGCCGCGCTGTCCACTCCGCGCACTTCGACATGATCAGGACCTTTGCAATTTCTTGCCGGACAACCGGATCGGTATTGCGGCCGGTTGCCTTGGCACGCTCGATGATGAGATCGGAGCGGCCGGTGCGCTGCGGGTACCACTTGTAAGGCTCCAGCGCGATGGCAAATTCCTCGGCTTCCTCGCGGTAGATGCGCTCCGGTCGCGTTGAAGCCTTGCCATAACGGCGCATGCCGTCGGCACCACGGCGTTCATGCATGAGTGTCGTGGTGGCAATCTTCCAGCCTTCGCCGATGTGCTCGACCATGAACTCCGGCGCGATCTCGGCATCGGTGAAGAAAACCTGGTTGAACGATGCGTGACCATTCATCTGGCGCAACGGCACGACTTCGACGCCCGGTTGCTTCATGTCGATGATGAAGTATGTGAGACCCTTGTGCTTGACGAGATCCATGTCAGTTCGCGCCAACAACAGCCCATAATCGGCACGGTGGGCGCTGGTCGTCCAAACTTTCTGGCCGTTGACAACCCATTTGTTGCCTTTGAGCTCCGCTCGGGTCAGAGCGCCTGCCAGATCGGAGCCGCTGCCCGGCTCACTGAAGAGCTGGCACCACGTGTCCTCGCCGGTCAGGATCCGGCGCAGAAACTTCTGCTTGTGCATGTCGCTGCCGTGGGCGAGAATCGTCGCCGCGGCGAGCGTGCGAATACCCATCTTGGCGACGCCGACGGCACCGATGCGGTCAAATTCTTCATCGACGATGGGCACGAGGCCAGCAGGCAGATCGCGTCCGTACCACCGCTTCGGCCAATGTGGCGCGCCCCAGCCCGAGTCGATCAATTTGTTGCGCCACTCGAGCAGTCCGTGATTGACGTCCCAGTTCTTCTCCAGCCACGTACGAACTTCGCTGCGTACGATCTCTGCTGTCGTTTCGGTCATCGGCCGTCCTCCTCAGACGTTCCAAAGCGCCATCAGGCGCTCGCGGTGGTGAGTTGCGGTGCCCAGGAAGACCTCGCTGCTCTTGGCGCGCTTGAACCAAAGGTGAGTGTCGTTGTCCCAGGTGAAACCGATGCCGCCGTGGATCTGCACCGTGTGAATTGCGGTTTGCATGTAGGCATCGGACGCGACTGCCTTGGCCAGAGACGCGAGTGCCGGCACATCGGGATCGCCATCGTCTACTGCAGCGGCTGCATAGTAGGCAGCCGACTTCGCCAGCTCGACGTCCAGCAGCATGTCCGCCGCCTTATGCTTCAACGATTGGAACG
>CAZCQH010000041.1:0-53218 GCA_964500805.1 uncultured Hyphomicrobiaceae bacterium | reverse complement strand
GGCCGGACGCCGCTCAGCCAAATTCAAATGTGCGAAAGAAACTGGACACTGCCAGGAGCCGGAACTCACGCAGCGGGCCAGCGTTTGATCTGCAGAGAGTGCGGACCCTGACGCGGCGGACTGTGAGTGCACAGGGAGGCTCGATGACCGAAGGTACAGAATCCAATACGCCACCGGCCCACCGAGTGCCGGTTCGGGAGCGCCAAGTCCACCGGGCGCCCAGCGGACGCATCGATAGAGCCTACCCGGCGTTACCTGACATCGATGTTACCGCACTCGCGCGCGATCTGACCTCGGTTATAACCGGCGAGGTTCGCTTTTCTGACGGTGACCGTGCGCTCTACGCGACCGATGCCTCCAACTATCGCCAGGTGCCGATCGGCGTTGTCATCCCACGCACGCGCGAGGACGTGATCCGAACGGTCGAGATCTGCCGGCGTTACGATGCGCCGGTCCTGCCGCGCGGCGGCGGCACCAGCCTTGCTGGCGAATGCTGCAATACGGCAGTCGTGATCGACTTCTCGAAGTACCTGAACCACGTGCTCGAGATCGATCCGAAGCGCCGCATCGCCCGCGTCGAACCCGGTTGCATCCTCGATAACCTGCGCGCCGAGGCCGCCAAGCACGGTCTGACCTTCGGCCCAGATCCTGCAACGCACGACCATAATACGCTCGGCGGTATGATCGGCAATAATTCCGGCGGCGTGCACACGTTGATGAACGGCATTACCGTGTTCAATGTCGAAGCGATGCAGGTACTGACCTATGACGGCCTCGTGCTCGACGTCGGATCGACGAGCCAGACCGAACTGCGCGCTATCAAGCTCGCTGGCGGACGCCGTGCCGAGATTTACCGCAAGCTCGAGAGCCTACGTGATCGCAGCGAGAGCTTGATACGCGAGCGCTTCCCGCACATCCCGAGGCGTGTCTCCGGGTACGAGAACCTGGACCAGCTGTTCACGGAGAAGGACTGCAACGTTGCCCGCGCCCTGGTCGGCACCGAGGCGACGTGCGTGACCATTCTCGAGGCGACCCTCAAGCTGGTACCGGCGCGGCCAGAGCGTGTGCTCGTCATGCTGGGCTTTCCAGACATCTTTCTGGCCGCAGATGCGGTTCCCGAGGCGTTGATCTCGAAGCCGATCGCGATCGAGGGCTTCGATCAAATTTTGGTCGACCGCTACAAGGTGAAAGGCCTGCATGCAGAGGACCTGAAGATCCTGCCCAAGGGCGGCGGTTGGTTGCTGGTCGAGTTCGGCGCCGATACGCCGGAGGAGGCTGCGGGCCAGGGGCGGCGATTGCTCGAGGCCTTCGAGCAGCGCGATGGCGTCGATGCCAAGCTCGTGACCGATAAGGCCGAGCAGGCACGGTTCTGGAACCTTCGCGACGACTCTCTCGGCGCAGAATCGTACGTCCCCAACCACCCCGACACATGGCCGGGCTGGGAGGATAGTGCAGTCGCGCCCGACCGGCTCGGTGCTTATCTGCGGGAGCTGCGCGCCCTGTTCAAGCGCTACGGCTATGATCCCGTTACATACGGGCACTTCGGCGACGGTATCGTGCATTGCGCTATTGCGTTCGATCTCTACGACGAACCCGGCATCGAGACGTGGCGCAAGTTCCTCGGCGAGGCGGCGGACTGCGTGGTTCGTCACGGCGGGTCGCTCTCAGGCGAGCATGGCGACGGCCAGGCGCGCGGGCAGCTGCTCGAGAAGATGTATGGGCCGGAGCTGGTCGAAATTTTTCGCGAGTTCAAGGCGATTTGGGACCCCGGCTGGCGCATGAACCCGGGCAAGGTGATCGACCCGTTCCCGATCACCTCCAATCTGCGCGTCGGACCCGATTATCAGCCGCCGGAGCTCAAAACGCATTTCACATACACCGGTGACAAGGGCAGTTTCGCGCGCGCAGCGCAGCGCTGCGTCGGCACGGGGAAGTGCCGGCGGCACGACAGCGAGCATGAGGTGATGTGCCCGAGCTTCCAGGTCACGCACGAGGAGCAGTACACGACGCGAGGTCGTGCGCGCCTTCTGCTCGAGATGCTGCACGGCGGCGCGATAGACAAGGGCTGGCGCAGCGACGCCGTCGAGGAGGCGTTGCGGCTGTGCCTCGCCTGCAAGGGCTGCAAGCACGACTGCCCGGTCAACGTCGACATGGCAACCTATAAGGCCGAGTTCCGCGCCCACTATTACGCCGGGCGCCTCAGGCCGCGCGCAGCCTACACGATGGGCCAGATCCATCGCTGGGCCCGGCTCGCATCGATGGCGCCGGGCATCGCCAATGCCATCACCCAGTCGCCGGTCCTGCAGAGCGCCGCAAAATGGGTGGGCGGCATTGCTCGGCAGCGCCGGTTGCCGCCGTTCGCAGAGCAGTCTTTCACGAGCTGGTTCGGCAATCGCACGACACGCACGATGCGCCGCGACCGGCTCGTATTGTGGCCCGACACGTTCAACAACTATTTCCGACCCGCGACTGCGCGGGCTGCAACGCACGTGCTCGAGCAGGCAGGCTACACTGTCGTGCTGCCGGATCGTCCGGTGTGCTGCGCGCGGCCGCTTTACGACTGGGGTCTGCTAAACCAGGCGAAAACGCAACTCCAGCACGCGCTCGATACGCTACGAGAGGAGTTGGAGGCCGGCACACCGATCGTCGGGCTCGAGCCTGCCTGCGTCGCAAGCTTCAAAGACGAGTTGCCGAACTTGCTGCCGAACAATGCGCTTGCTGAACGGCTCGAGCGCCAGAGCGTGCTCTTCAGCGACTTTGTGACTCAGAATTTCGAACGGTTGCAGCTTCATACCTCCAGTCCCGGTCGGCCCCAAGTGCTCCTCCAGACTCACTGTCATCACCACGCGGTGCTGGGGACTGAGGGTGAGACAGATTTGCTTGCCCGGCTGCCAGTTGTCCCGAAGCACCTGCCTTCCGGTTGTTGCGGCATGGCTGGTGCCTTCGGATTCGCTGCAGATACTTACGATGTCGCTATGGCAGCCGCCGAGCGCGTGCTGCTGCCGGCGATCCGCGCGGCGCCGGATGCTCTCATCCTGGCGGACGGCTTCTCCTGCCGAGAGCAAATCGAGCAAAGCACGGGCCGAAGGACCCTCCACGCTGCTGAGCTGCTGTCGCGCGGATTGCAGGCATGAGTGAACACCGTCAGTCAATTTGAGCGCAAGCATCGGAACAAGAGTGGCGGAGCACCGTTTGAAGTAAAACCTCTACAGGAAACCAGCAACCCCAATCCGCACAGTCAGCCGGCCGTGCTCTCGACAAGGCTGCTGTGATGAACCCAGTGCAAGGCTGGCCCGAGGTCTCGCGCAAGGCCACAGATGCAATCATGGGCAAGTACGGCGCGCCGCAGGAAGCGACGCCGTCGATGCTGATCTGGCACAACAACGGGCCGTGGAAGCGGACGATCATCTATCGCGAGACAGTCGACCACAATTTCCCGATGCCGCACCAGGATGTTCTCGAGCAGTTCATCGCCTACGATGTCCCGGCCGACAAGTTCGACGAGCTTGCGCAGTACGATGGCAGCGTGATCGCCGAACGCACGAAGGGCGAGATCTCCGCCCGCTGCGACCGGGAGAATGCCAATTTCCTGGCGCTCAATCTCGCGAACGACATCATCACTGGATCCAAGAACGTGGAGCAGGCGAGGCAGGCCTACGCCGAGGCCATGAAAGCAGTTATGGCTGGCAAGCCCCCGGAGATGACGCAGCGGCTCACTTTTCAGGTAAATAGGGATTTCAAGGGCAATCCCGGCGTCGCCGTGATGTCTCTGGACGCGGCGAAGGGAGCCGGAAGCAAGTAGCGACTCGCGTCGCTGTCCAACAGGGTCGCGCGTCCGACATCTCAAAGGGCTCTTTGCGTCCTGTCGTCCGCGGTTCCATGCCGGCCGGCAGGCGGCATTGCCCCGACCGGCGGGCCCTGGCGGGCGTCTAACTACATCCCGATGCGACCAGACAACCGAAGGCTGGCGCGATGAAGCAGCTTCTCATGCAGGCTACGAGTGGCAACACGATGCCCTCGCAGCTGCGGGCGCGGATCCGCGAGTCCCAACCGGCGAGATGTTCAATCGCCGCGCGATCGTCGCCGTCTCGCTCGTCGGGATCGTGAGCACGGGTCTTGTATCACTACTTCAAATAAGTATCGTCAGGCGCCTACCCGACCCGCCAACCCGGAAGCCTCGGTTCGATACGCTCAAGGTCAACACCTCCGACGAGGCGTTCGGTTATGGCATGCCCGACGGCCCGCTGACACTTGGACTTGACGCCGCCAATCTCGCCCTCGCCGCAGCTGGTCCGCCGGATCGGTACCGCATACGCCCATGGCTTCCGGTACTTGCGAGCGCGCTCTCGGCGATACAGGCCTCGGTAGCGGCCAAATATTTATTCTATCAGATGCCGAAGGTCGATCGGGCCTGGTGCCCGTATTGCATCGTCGACGCACTGACGCACTTCACGACGTTCGCGTTGACGCTTCCGGAAGCCCGCCGGTCGTTCGAGACCGATTATCGCGGCTCTTCGAGGAAGCGAGCTACACGATAGCCAGTGACGAGTGCCGTGCACCTGGCGAGACCAGCCCCGACATCATGAGTGGGCCCAGCTTCCGCACGAGGCCAACCGCGACTGAGGCCGCTGGCGGAGATGCTTCAGGCCGAGATCGCCGACCGCACGCACGCACATGAGACCGAGGTCGCGCCGCAGCTCCTCCTCGAGGATATCGAGCGCGCGCAGGACCCCGGCCCGGCCTCCCGCAGCGAGACCATAGAGGGTCGCGCGGCCCAACAGCACCGCGTCGGCCCCGAGCGCTACAGCCTTAATGATGTCGGTACCGCGCCGGATCCCACCGTCGACCAGGATGGCCATTTTGCGCCCGACCACGGCTCTTGCCTCGGGCAATACATCGAGTCCTGACACCGCCCAGTCGAGTTGCCGGCCGCCGTGGTTCGAGAGCACGACAGCATCGGCACCAATTTCCGCGGCGCGCGCCACGTCCGCTGCGCTGAGCAGCCCCTTGATGACGAGACGGCGCGGCCAAATGTCCCGGAAACGTTTGATGGTGTCCCAGGACAACCTCTGATCCATCTGACTGCGGATCCAGAAGGCGCTATCGAAGAAGCCGCGCTTATCCGGAGGCAGGTACTCGAGCACGTTCTCGAAGCGCGGCATGCCCCGGCTCAGGATCGTCGAGGAGAGCCAACGCGGGTGAGCGATGGCGTCCAGCACCGACCCTGCATTCGGCATTTCGGGCCGTCGGGCCCAATTGCGTCTGTCCCATTCGCGATTTCCGTAGATGTCGGCATCGACGGTGACGACCAGAGCCTCGCAGCCCACATCAAGGGCGCGCTTGATAAGCTGCGCGGCCACCGCGGGAGGACCGAACACGTAGAGCTGCCACCAGCGGCGGGCATGAGGGACACGGCGAGCGACCTCCTCCATCGAATCGTTCGACATCGTGCTCTGGACGTAGGGAATTCCGGCCGCGGCTGCGGCCCAAGCTAGCTCGATCTCGGCTTTGGGCCAGAACAGACCATTGAGGCCCGTCGGAGCGATCACCACGGGAAGCTTCAGTTGACGCTCGAACAGGCTCGTCGAGATTTCGCGATCCGCCACATCAATCAGCGAGTCGTGTACGAGATAGAGGCTAGAGAGCGCCTCGAGATTGCGAACAAGTGTTGCCTCCTCTTCGGCGCCGCCCTCCAGGTACTCGAGCGCGAGGCTCGGCAGGCGCCGATGCGCCATCGCCCTCAGGTCCTCGATCGTGCGCGCACGTTGCAGATCGGGACCATCATAGAGACGGCGCTCTGGGGTCCTGCCCAGCACGGCCGGGCTCGAAGGCAGGTGCAGCTTATCGAGTGCCGCCCGGGGCGCGGGCGTCGAACTCAACTTCCGCACGGCTCGCTGTCGGCCGATCAGATACCCCGCCAGGGTCGCAGCGCCCGCCGTCGCCAGTAGAGCGACCGTGAACATCTCGGGTGCCCCGGCGTTAGGTGAGCGGCCTTCGGCTGGGAGACGAGTTGCGCGATCGCGAGAGCTTGTCATTACAGCGGCACCATATGTCTGCGCAGCGGGCAGCTCTGCTCATCGCTTTCCGGGCAGCACGCCGGCGAGCACCTGTTTGGCGGTCTCGGTGACCATGCTGACCCCATCTGGATCGCCCTTCAGCGCCGTCATCGCAAAGTTCTTGGCCTGCTCGAAGCTGATGTGCGGCGGCAGCGGCGCCACATTCGGATCGGTCTTCACCTCAAGCACGACAGGGCGCGTCGCCGCCAACGCATCTTCCCATGCCGCGCCGAGCCGCTCGGGATCGTCAACGTAGATGCCCTGCAGTCCGATAAGCTCGGCGAAGCGGTGATAGGGCACGTCGGGAATATCCTGCGTGGCCTCGAACTTCGGATCGCCCTCCATCACTCTCTGCTCCCAGGTCACCTGGTTCAGATCCTGGTTGTTCCACACGCAGCAAATCCAGGTCGGATTGGACCAGCTCTTCCAGTATTTGGCCGCTGTGATCAGCTCGGCCATGTTGTTCATCTGCATGGCGCCATCGCCGACGAGCGCGATCACCGGCCGGTCCGGATGCGCAAACTTTGCCGCAATCGCATAGGGCACCGCGGCTCCCATCGAGGCGAGGCCACCCGACAACGAGCACATCATGCCGCGCCGGATCTTGAGATCGCGCGCGTACCAGTTGGCGCATGAGCCGGAATCCGAAGTGATAATCGCCCGATCGGGCAGGCGCGGCGAGAGCTCCCAGGCGACGCGCTGCGGATTGACCGGCGTGGCGCTCGTCAAGGCCCACGCCTCGAGCTTCTTCCACCAGTTGGCGACGTTGCCCTCGATGCGCTCACGCCAGGCACCGTCGGTCTTCTGCTCGATCAACGGCAGCAAGGCGCTGAGCGTCGCGGCAGCCTCTCCGTGAAGATTGACCTCCATGGGATACCGCAAGCTCAGCATACTCGGATCGATGTCAATCTGCACGCCGCGCGCCTGCCCTTCCTTCGGCAGGAACTCGGAATAGGGAAAACCGGAACCGATCATCAACAGCGTGTCGCAGCCCGCCATGAGGTCGGAACTCGGTTCGGTGCCAAGCAGTCCAATCGATCCTGTCACCCACGGCAATTCGTCGGGCAGCGCGGCCTTGCCGAGGAGGGCCTTTGCGACGCCGGCGTTGAGCCGGTTGGCGATCGCAATCACCTCGTCCGTAGCATGCAGGGCGCCCGCGCCAACGAGGATCGCGATCTTCTCTCCCTGATTGAGTACATCGGCCGCCCTGCGTATGTCCTCATCGTGGGGCACAATGCTCGGACGGACGTAGCCGACGCCCGTTGGTACCGCGCCATGCTTGCGCGGCGGAGCCTGATAGGTCGCGTCCTGGATGTCCTTCGGCAGCACCAAAACCGTCACGCCGCATCTGGCGATTGCCGTCCGCATGCCACGATCGACGAGCATGCGAACCTGCGATGGCACCTCGGCCTCCTGCACGAAGTCCGCGACATCGGAAAACATGCGGTCCAGATTGAGCTCCTGCTGGAAGTGAGCGCCGCGAGCGCTGCGCGGAGCTTGGCCGGAGATTGCGAACACCGGCATGTGGTCGAGCTTGGCGTCATAGAGTCCTGTTATGAGGTGCGAGGCGCCCGGACCGCCGGTCGACAAGCATACGCCGGGCTCGCCGGTAAATTTGGCGTGTGCCGAAGCCATGAATGCCGCCATTTCCTCGTGGCGCACCTGGATGAACTCGATTTTGCCGTCGGCGCGGTTGAGTGCGCCGAGCACGCCGTTGATGCCATCGCCTGGATAACCATAGATCCTGCGCACGCCCCATTCGCTGAGGCGCTCGATGAAGAAATCGCCTACAGTGCTGCTCATGATGACCTCTCGCGCTAGAGGGACGACCCGGAGTCATGGCAAACACAGCAGCGCTGCAATGGTTCCGGCCGTCTCGACGCGCCCTTGACGTGCGCTCGGCCAAATGCCTCACACCTGGAAGAGGTGCTCGGACTGTCCGGGAGTGTCGACGCGAGTGGCGAGCACACAGCCGGACAGTGGCCACCTCGCAAGCTCGTCCGCCGGACGCTCATGACGGGCGCTGGTAACGTAGAGCGTGCGCAAATCATGGCCGCCGAGGCACACCATGGTCGGGCAGACGACAGGCACGGCACGTTGCTCAAGCAGTCGTCCGTCAGGCGCATAGCGCTCAATGCGCCCGCCCTCGTAGATCGCGACCCAGTAGCAACCCTGCGCGTCGACGGCCGCTCCATCTGGGCATCCTGGATCGGCCGGCCGCCTGTCGATGTCGAGCCACGGCTGTCTCGGGCCGATGGCGCCGGTTACGCGATCGAGTGCGCGGCGCCAGATGACACGCCGCGGGGTGTCCGCGTGATAGGCCCATGCTTCGTCGGGGCTGAATGCGACGCCGTTAGAAATCGTGAGACCGAAATCAATCCGATCCAAACGTGTTTTCTCTAGGCAGTAGAGGCCGGCGCGGCCTCTGTTGCTGTCGTCCTTCGTCCCGACCCAGAAACGCCCGCGCGCATCGACACGGCCATCATTGAAGCGGCTGGCAGTGCTGTCCTCGGGGTTCCGCGCCAGGAAACGCGTGCGCTGCCCATGAGCATCGAGCAGCCAAATGCCGGAGCGGAAGCCGGCGACGAAGCCTCCACCGCGCACGAACGCGATGCAACCAATTTGCTCCGGCATGGCAATGGTCGTGACCTGGCCGATTGTCGGATCGAGCCGCTTCAAGGCGGGCGCGACGATGTCGATCCAGTAGACGGCCTGCTCCGCCTCCGACCAGAGCGGGCATTCACCGAGCTCCGACGGTTCGGCAACGGCGATCTCAAATGGGGATGGGTTTTCCACGGGACTCATCGAAGGGCAACGCACGTGGCCCGGGCGACGTTCCAGGGAGCTCGGTCGCGCAGGAACCGCCCTGCCGCAACACCGTTAGCGGTTTAGAGGCTAGTCGATGATATTCGATCCGAGGCGATCATGACCGAACGTAAGCAGTCCGTAGTCGTCATCACCGGTGCTTCCGCGGGAGTCGGTCGTGCGACGGTACGGGAGTTCGCCAAGCCGGGCGTTCGTATCGGGCTGATCGCACGCGGACACGACCGGCTGGGTGCGGCAGCGCGCGAGGTCGAGCGTGCCGGCGGGCGTGCGCTCATTCTGCCGCTTGACGTCACCGACGCCAATGCGCTCGACGCTGCGACGGACCGAGTCGAGGCCGAGCTCGGTCCGATCGACATCTGGATCAACAATGCAATGGCGACGGTGGTCGGACCGTTCATGGCTGTCCCGCCGGAGGAGTTCCGCCGAGCCACCGAGGTCACCTATTTCGGCCAGGTCAACGGCCTTCGCTCGGCATTGAAAAGAATGCTGCCGCGCGACCACGGTTCGATCGTGCTGGTCGGCTCCGCGCTCGCTTATCGCGGTATTCCGCTGCAATCAGCCTATTGCGCGTCCAAGCATGCGCTGCAGGGGCTTTTCGACAGCGTGCGCAGCGAGCTGATTCACAACCGAAGCAACGTCCACATCACCATGGTGCAACTGCCGGGCGTTAATACGCCCCAATTTGACTGGGCGCGTGTCCATTTGCGACACGAGCATCGCCCGGTCGGCTCGGTCTTTCAGCCCGAAGTCGCTGCACGTGCCATCCACTTCGCCGCCCATGCCAGGCGCAAAGAGGTGCTGGTCGGCTGGCCAACGGTCGAGGCTGTGATCGCTGACAAGATTGCCTCCAGCGCGCTCGATCACTATCTCGCTCGCACTGCCGTGGAGGGCCAAGAGGATCCGAGTTGCCCTGTAGAGGCTGGCCGGCGTGACAACCTGTTCGAACCGGTGCCCGGCGATTTCGCCGCCCACGGCCGGTTCGATGCCGAGGCAAAGGAGACGAGCCTGCAACTGTGGGCGTCGATCAACAGGGTGCCGCTTACAGTTGCCGCGACCGTACTCGCCGCACTTCTGCTGACCAGGCGACGTGCCGCGGTTTGAGGCAACCGCGATCGGAGCTCCGGCAGATGAAACTGTCCGCATCGCGGCGAAGTGGCAGAACGCAACAGCGGCGGCTCTCGCGCGTCTCCTGGTCATAATGTCTTGCTCGGTCTGATCGCGTTGAGCTGGTCGTGGCGGGCGTATCTGACGGAGGTGTGGCGAGCGTGCAGTGTGAAGATCCAGATCCGATGCAGTTTCAAGTGACCGTGCACTGTGAACAGGTGCTGCTTGGTCAACTGCGCCTATCGAGATCGACAACACGACGTGCCGCAGCAATACGTAAAATCAACAACTGAGCCATTTTCGTCTCGCCCGACGCGTGCGGCTCAGTCGAACCATTGTGATGGCGATTTATGTACAATTGGTCGATTTGGGCCATCGCGGCGGTATTCGTGGCTTCCGCCGCGGCGATTCTGTTCTCAGGCGTGAGGCTCGCCCGCTTGGCTGACGAGCTGGCTGATCGAACGGGACTGGGTGAAATTATTGCCGGTGCCTTGTTCGTCGGTGCCAGCACCTCTCTTCCTGGCGCGATTACGTCGATGTCAACGGCTTACCAAGGCCACGCCGGCCTTGCTATTGGTAATGCGCTCGGCGGACTGACGGCGCAGACCGCTTTTCTCGCCATCGCAGATCTTATGTATCGTCGCGCAAATCTCGAGCATGCGGCGGCCAGCGTCACGAGCTTGGCGCAGGCGGTGCTGCTGATAACGTTGTTGACATACCGCTGATCGCTGCAACCGAGCCGGATGTCACCGTGTGGGGTGTGCATCCGGCTTCCTTTGCGATTGTCGCAACGTATATCGCCGGCCTGCGCCTTTTTGCTCAGATTAAGAACGAGCCGATGTGGACGCCGGTGGCGACGTCGCAAACCGTTGCTGATGACTCTGCCCCTGAAACCCGAAACGATCTCACGGACGGCGCACTATGGCGTCGGTTCGCTCTCTACGCGGGTATCACGGCGTTGGACGGCTATTTCATTGGCGAGGCCAGCATTGCTCTCACCGCGAAGACGGGCTTCGACGAGTCAGCCGTCGGTACAGTCTTCACGGCGATTGCCAATTCCTTGCCTGAGCTCGTCACCGCCGTTGCCGCTGTTCGCATTGGCGCCGTCAATCTCGCCGTCGGCGATGTCATTGGCGGCAATGCATTCGAGGTTCTGTTTCTATGCCTCGCCGACGTGGTCTATCCAAGATCGATCTATTCTTCGTTCGGCCCCGCGGACATGACGACAACATTGATCGCCATGCTGATGACTGGCGTACTGCTCCTCGGCATGCTGCGCCGGGAGAGAAGCGGCATCGCTGGAATAGGCTTCGAGAGCGCAATCGTGCTATTGCTTTACGCAGGTTCCTTGTGCTGGTCTTCCTGTAACGGCCGCGGCCTGTGATGCGCCGCCAGGAACCTTTCGCTTGCACCCCGCGTTAGCGCGAAACGACTGCGCGCGGAGCCTAGGCAGTGAATACCATCATCTTCGCTACTGGCATCGAATGCAGCTATCCAAAAGTCGACGGGGGCAAGCGCCGCGACCAGCTCGCGGAAACCGGCCACTACGATCACTGGCGTCTTGATTTCGACTTGTGCCTGGAGATCGGGGCGAAGGTCCTGCGGTACGGACCGCCCTACTACCGTATGCACATCGGTCCCGAGCATTACGACTGGTCCTGGACTGACGAGGTCCTGCCTGTAATGCGCGACAAGGAAATCACGCCGATCATCGATCTCTGTCATTTCGGCGTTCCGGATTGGGCCGGTGATTTCCAGAATCGCGAATGGCCACGCCTCTTCAGCAGGTACGCACGGGCCTTCGCCGAACGCTACCCCTGGATCCAGTTCTATACGCCGGTCAACGAAATCTTGGTCAATGCCCGGTTCAGCGCCATGGATGGCATCTGGAACGAGCAGCTCAAGTCGGACAAGGCCATGGTGCGCGCGCACGCCAATCAGTGCCAAGCAACGATTTTGGCTATGGAAGAGATTGTCAAGGTTTGTCCAACGGCAGTGTTCTTCCAAAGCGAGACCTGCGAAGTGTTCCACGAAGTGCACCCGGAAACCCGGCACCTGATCGAGCTGAAGAACTCACTTCGCTTTATCACCTTCGACTTTCTCTATGGTCGTCCGCTCGATGGCAATCTGACCCTTTGGCTGCTCGACAATGGCCTGACCGTCGACGAGTACAACGGGATGCTGCGCAGCGGTGCCGAGCTCGCAGCACACTGCATCATGGGCCTCGACTACTACGAGGCTAGCGAAAAACGGCTGGCCGAGGACGGTTCGTCCTACAGCGCCGGGCCGACGTTGGGTTGGCACTCGGTGGCGACGCAATACTGGCGGCGCTACCGGCGGCCGATGATGTTGACCGAGACCAACGCGGGTCGCGCGGAGGACGGACCAGAGTGGCTGTGGAAAACATGGCTCTGCATCGAGAACATGCGCCGGGAAGGCGCGGCGGTGCTCGGCTTTACTTGGTACAGCCTGCAGGATCAGGTCGATTGGGATATCAAGCTGCGGGAGATACGCGATCACGTGGTCGAAAACGGCCTGTTCGGCCTCGATCGCAAGCCGCATCCGGTTGCGCAGTCCTACAAGCAGCTCATTCAAAGGTACGGTCACCTTCCGCTGGTCAGCGCATTCGCAATGGGAGAGATGATTGGCTCGGAGGGCAGCACCTTGAGCCAGGTAGAGCTACGCTCCACCCTACCGTGAGGTGGCGCATAGCTTGTGTCGCGTCAACACTCAGCCAATCACACTCGACGAATGCCACTGACAGCCGCTACCCTGCCGCGCTACGCGCGTCTGCTGATGACCACGGGCCTGCTCTCGTGCTTCGTGCTCGTCTTGTTGGCAGGCCTCGCTCGTCAAGAAACTGCGCGCGCTATACTGACGGCCTGGCTCTACTGGGTCGGACTCGCCACCGGCAGTATGCTGATCCTCCTCAGTCCCGGCATCATCCGCTCGAATTGGGTTGAGGCCGCTAGGCCCGTATTGCGTCCAGCCGCGCATGCATTGATGGTGCTGGCCGTGCCGTTCGTCATTCTCGTTGCGGTGCTCGCGGTGACGCAGCCCCGGGGCGCAGAAGCCGGCGTGCCGCCCTATCTCCCGGCCGCACGGCTCTACCTCAATCCCTACGCCTCGCCTGTTCGGAGCAGCGCCATTCTCGCGGTCTGGAGTGGTCTTGCAATCGCGGTTGGACGGCGTGAACGGCTGGGCCCAGTGTGGGCCGGAATTGCACTCGGGCTTTATCTGCTGACGGCAATGGTCGCTGCCATCGATTGGGCAGCCTCGCTCGTGCTCGACTGGTCGGTCATCGGCTCGGGCCTGCTGCTCGTGGCATCGCAATTGACGGCAGCCTTCGCCTTTGTCGCGGTATTGCACTCGGGCGAGCCGCTCAGCTCCGACGCGCGCACGACCGCCCAACAGTTGCTGACGGCGATTCTCGCGATGGCCACTCTGATCGTTTTGCAACACTTTGCCAGATGGACCGAAGCGCTTGCCGGACCGGCTATCCTGTTCGGCACGAGCGGGCCCAGCGTGATAGCGATCGTCGCTGGCACGATAATGGGCGTGTTGGCGCCTGCGCTGCTACTGCTCAATGTCATTGCAACCGGTGATCCGCCTCGAGCTGGCGCGGCCGGCTTGCTGGTGCTCGTAGGCCTCGCGATTTACTGGGCATGGCAGGCCGCACCGGACACGACGATAACAGAGCTTGTGCTTTTTCTTTTTGCGCTTGTCGCGATCGGCAGCGCTTGGCTTGGGCTCGCGTTCGGCCCCCTATCCCGGCAGCGTGCATCGCAGTGAACTGGGTTGTGGAGATCGCTTTCGCGGCGACGATCGACAGGAGTGATCAGAGCACCTGGAAACGGTCGCTTGGAACAGAGTAACTCGCCGCGCGTTCACGTGTGTCGACCCAGAGCGATCCGCGATGTCAATAAATGTCGAGAGGTGCGTCCGGCTTGGTGCGACCATAGCGCGTGCGGGCGCAATCCTCTGCTTGCTGGCGCTGCTGTCGGGATGTGACATCTACCCAAAAGATGCTTTTGGATCGCTCGAGCGCATTCGTTCCGGACAGCCTCTGCGCGTCGGGTGGGTGACCGCGGAACCTTGGGTGCGAGCCGGAAGCACCATCGAGCCTGCAGGTCTCGAGCCGGATCTAATCAGGAGTTGGGCTCAGTCGTTGGGCGCGCGAGTCGAGTTCGTGGAAGCTAGCGAAAGTCAGCTTGTAGAGGCGTTGCAGGAGAACGTGATCGACATCGCGGTCGCGGGCTTCCGCCGAGACAATCCCTGGGGCGGCAAGATCGGAACAACGCAGCCCTATTTCTCCAGCCAGATCGAGATCGGCGTTTCTCCGGGCGTCGAGGCCCCCGCGAACTGGGAAGGCATTGGTGTGCATTACCGTCGGGGGAGGATAGAGATTGCTGCATCGATCCGCCAGGCGGGCGCCGTCCCAGTTCCGGTATCCACTCATCCGCTGCCGTCACCGGCGGCAGCCTACGCCTTCGAGATGCCGATTCTCGGCCTCATCGCCGTCAGGAGGCTCGGCAGCGAGGAGCGCTTGATCGCGACGGCACCAGCCGAGAGCGCGCTGACGCTAGCGCTCGATCGGTTCCTGCATGCGCGTCGCGAGTCGATCCGGAGCCTAGCCGCCGGGTCGGTTCCATGAGACCAATATCCTCTCGAGAGTTTCCTGAAGAGGTCGAGAAGGCCTACCGGCGCGCATGCCAGCTGGAATGGGTCACGTTGGCCTACGTCGCCTCTTCCGCAGTCCTTCTCTATTTGACGATGGGCACCTCGCAGGCCATGCGTGCGAGCTTCTACGAGGAAGTGATCAGTTTTGTGCCTGCACTTGCATTCCTGATCTGTACCAGGATCGCCCGTCTTGCTCCCCGACCGAGCTTTCCTTACGGCATGCACCGGACCACCTCGATCGGGCACTTCGTTGCCGCACTGGCGCTCTGTGTCATGGGAGCGTGGCTTCTCATCGGCGCGGTGCACTCGGTGCTGACCGGTGTCCGAGCGACGATCGGAGGGGTGGTGCTGTTCGATACAGTCGTGTGGGGAGGTTGGCCCATGCTTGCGGCCCTGCTCTACGCAGGTCTGCCATCCATTTATCTTGGCAGGAAAAAGGCCGAGATCGCGCCGCAGCTCCACGACAAGATACTCGAGGCGGACGCCAACATGATGAAAGCCGACTGGATGACCGAGACCGCGACTGCCGTGGGCGTGATCGGCATCGGTTTCGGGGTCTGGTGGCTCGATCCGTTGGCCGCTGCGGTGGTCTCACTCGACATTCTGAAGGACGGCGCGGCAAATCTGAGGACGTCCGTCAGCGACCTCGTCGACCGGCGTCCCGAAACGACGGATCGCTCCAGATACGAGGACCTGCCGGATCGGATCCGGAAGCTATTAAGCGGTCTCGATTGGGTCGAGGACGCCGAGGTTCGGATGAGGGAGGAAGGGCATCTTTTTCTGGGCGAGGCGTTCATCGTTCCCAAGGCGTCGACAGCTGACCTCGTCGAGCGTCTGAGTGCGGCGGCCGAGCAGGCAAGGGCGCTCGATTGGCGGGTCGGCGAGATTGTGATCATGCCGGTGGCAAGGTTGGCGCCCGAGCCTCGAGAGCCGTCAGCGCAACGCAGGACATGAGGGAAGCACCAGCGCGGCAGCACCGGCGCCGAGCACGCCGAGCGCAGACAGCCCGACAAGGACGTGCATTACGCTCTCCAGGAAGTGGTTGCGATCCTCGATGCCTTCGGACATCGATCCTCCCGGATTGCCGAGCCGCAGCCAGCCGGCGGCCAGCGCGCTCAATGCAGCGATGGTGGCGATCAGGACGATCGTGTGCACGGAATCGATCGAGGCGCCCGTGCGCGGCGGCGATGTGCTCAATGCGCAGACGACCGACTGGGCCCCATAGATGACCGTGAGATGCGCGGCCCAAACGATCGGCCCGAACAGCAGATAGAGCAGGGTTCGGACCGCGGGCCTGGGCTCGCGGGATTGCGACGCGGGATGCTCGGTTCCATTCATGATTCAACCTATTGCACGCGGAAAGCCATGGACGAGGACGAGCCCGAGCAGGCTCTGTGCCACGGTGTAGTAGAGCAGCAGCGCGGTGTTCTCGAACGTGACGCGGCGCTCGCGGTCGAGGCGTCCGGTGTAGTGCCGCGCCACCGTGAACAGCGACATGATCACGACAGCAAAAGTGAGCTGGCCCGCCAGCACGGTCGCCATGTAGACCATTGCGGCGTAGCCGCTGTGGGTCGGACGCAAACCGGTGTGCCAGTGGCCGTAAAGCTCGAGCGCCACTGCCGCCACGAGGCAGAAGATACCGGCCAGGATCAGCAGCGGGGTGAGGCCGTTGCGTCTGCCGGGTGGAGCCAGCGAGCGATCAGCCGCCACGAAGGCCAGCGCGCCGGCGACGAGCAGCGCGGCCGAGATGAGCGGCAATGTAAGAGCCGGCAGCGCACGCGCGCCATCGGTCGGCCACAGCAAGGGCGAGACCGTCCACAGATAGAGATAGGAGAACACGAACGAGAGATAGAGTGCGCCGGCGACCAGCATCAGCACGATCATGGCCCACCAGGAATGCGACTGCGGACCGCTCATGTAGGCGGGCACCCTGATCCCGCCGCCGATGTCGATGGGGCCGGCTCCGGGCCCCGGGTCCCGGCCCCACATCCACACGACGGTGAACAGAATCGCGAGGGCGCCCGAGATCAGCGCGAGAATGACGACCTTGACGGTGAGCAACAGGAAGAAGCCCGCTGTGAAAACCGCGGCCAGGAAGGGTGTCCAGCCCGCACCGGGCATTTGCACGACGTATTGGGGATGCGCCTCGACTGCCGATGTCACGAGGGTCTCGCGCTGCCCGGTCGGAGCGCCGGGCAGGTAGTAGCGACCGGCCTCGACGTCGCGGGCCAGATTGGGCTGGTCCCACAAGGGCTCGCGGCTTCTGATGTGCGGGATGCTGCGCGTGGAGTAGAGGCCGTTCGGCAGCCACTCCAGCGTGCCGGCGTTCCAGGGATTGCTGGGGCCCTGGCCCGGGCGGAAGCGCAGAGCAAGGTCGATCACGAACAGCAGCACGCCGGCGGCGAGCACGTAGGCGCCAACCGTCGAGATCATGTTGAGCGTGCCCCAGCCGAGCTCGCTGGGATAAGTCCAGACGCGCCGCGGCATGCCGTAGAGACCGGTGATGTGCATCGTGAAGAAAGCGACGTTGAACCCGATGAACATCAGCCAGAACACCCAGCGGCCGAGTCGCTCCGACAGCTGATTGCGGCTGAAGAGCGGGGCGAAATAGTAGAAGGTCGCGAACAGCGGGAACACCATGCCGCCGATCAGCACGTAGTGGAAATGCGCGACCACGAAGTAGGTGTCGTGCACCTGCCAGTCAAACGGCACCATCGCCACCATCACGCCGGTGAGGCCGCCGAGCACGAAGATGAACAGGAAGCCCAGGATGAACAGAGAGGCAGTGTTGATCTGGAACCGGCGCGGCGCGGCGGCGATCGTGGCGATCCACGAGAACACCTGGATGCCCGACGGCAGGGAGACCGCCATGCTGGCGGCGGAGAAGAAGCTGAGGCTCAGCGCCGGAATGCCGGTGGCGAACATGTGATGCACCCACAGCCCGAAGCTGAAGAAGCCGGTGGCAATGAGGGCGACGACGATCAGGCGATAGCCGACGAGCGGCGTCTGTGCCAGGGCCGGCACCATCATCGACACGAGCCCCGCCGCCGGCAGGAAGATGATGTAGACCTCGGGGTGACCGAAGAACCAGAACAGGTGCTGCCAGAGCACGGGATCGCCGCCCTTGGCGGCGGAGAAGAACGGCCAGCCGAACGAGCGCTCGATCTCGAGCAGCATCGTCGCCAGGATGACCGCCGGAAACGCGAACACGATCATGCCGGCGAACACCAGCATCGCCCAGGCGAAGATCGGCATACGGGCGAGCGTCATGCCCGGCGGGCGGGTGCGCAGGGTGCCGACGATGATCTCGATCGCGCCGGCGATCGCGGAGATCTCGATGAAGCCGATGCCGAGCAGCCAGAAGTCGGCATTGTCCCCCGGCGCATACTCCTTCAGCGTCAGCGGCGGATACATGAACCAGCCGCCCTTGGGCGCCAGATCGTAAAGAATGGTCGAGAAGAACACGAGGCCGCCGACCACGTAGGCCCAGATGGCGAAGGCGCTCAATCTGGGAAACGGCAGATCGCGCGCGGCCAGCATTTGCGGCAGCAGCAGCACGCCCAGCGCCTCGACCACCGGCACGGCGAACAGGAACATCATCGTCGTGCCGTGCATGGTGAACATCTGATTGTAGAGGTCCTGGCTGACGATACTGTTCTCGGGAACAGCCAGTTGCGTGCGCATGATCAGCGCCAGGATGCCGGCGAGGAGGAAGAACAGGAAAGCGATGCCTACGTAGAAGAGGCCGATGACGGTATTGTTGACGGCGGTGACGATCCGCCACCCGCGCGGCATCGCCCAGATACGCTCCAGCTCCTGCAGTTCGCCCTCGGGCCGCGGCGCGGGGTTGGGAAGAGGCGGCTCAGCCGAATGGATCGCAACCGTGGTGTCGCTCATCGCGCCTCACTTCAGACCGTAGAGCAGGACGAGGCCGCCGAGATAGACGACAAGAACGGCAGCTGAATCGTAGCCCATGCGCAACACGGTGCGGTCGCGCCGCTCGAGCAGGCCGACCATGAAGATGGCGGTCACGACGATGCCCAGGAGCGCGCCGAAAGCGGCGAACGGGCCGACCCGATTGAGCACGGGCTCGCCGGCTGCCACGAGATCGACGATAAATAGCAACCCGACATTGAGCAGGTTGGTGCCGAGGATGTCGGACAACGCCATCGTGTAGTTGCCTAGGCGCGCTGCAGACAGCGTCGAGCTGAGCTCGGGCAGCGACGTCGAGGCGGCGACCAGGACGAAACCGACGAAGCTCGAGCCTAGGCCGGTCTGGTGGGCAATTGCGTCGCCGGTCTGGGACAGCACGAAGCCGGCAACCAGGATCACGGCGGCAAGTCCTGCCGTTGAGAGGATCACCGGCCACAGATCGGCATCAGGAGCTGGCATCTCCGCGCCATTCGGGCGCTGCTGCGCAGGCTGGTCCTGATCGGGCCGTGCCGGTCGCCAAGCGCCGTCTTGCGGAGCTCGTGACAAGAGCAGGATGCTGGCGAGGTAGGCAGCCGCACAGGCCCAGGCCCAGGCACCGATGCCGAGGACCGCGACATCGCCGGCGAGGACGGCGGCGGCCGGAATGCAGAGAAGCAGCATGTTGAGCGCGCCCTGCATGAGGACCGTGGAATTGGGCACAACCGATGTCAGGGCGCGTCGCCCGATGGCGGCATCGACGAGACCGAGCAGGGCCACCTGCAGCGCAATGCTGCCGAACAGGTTGTTGACCGCCAGGGCGGTATTGCCGGTCCAGGCCGATGTGACCGTGACGCCGATCTCCGGGAGCGAGGTGACGCCGCCGAGCAGCAAGAGTCCGATGGCGGCCTGGCCGATGCCAGTCCGCTTCGCAATCGTGTCAGCGTACCGGGCGATGCGGGTGCCGGCGAACCAGACGAAGCCGGCCGCGACTAGGAACATGCCGATGTTCGCCCACAAGCTCAGGCCATGGAAGAGCTGCATCGCTCACCTCAGGCTTGCGAGATAGGCGGAGATCGCGTCGAGCTCCGTCGCGCTGAAGATGCCGTAGGGCGGCATCTTGTTCTCAGGCTTGATCTCCTGGTTGTGGACCAGCCAGCGCGCGATCGCGGGCGCGGTGGCCGGCAGCGTCGCCGCAGCGATCGAGTGGCGCAGGCCGACGTGGGTGAGGTCGGGGCCGATGACGCCAGTGGCCGGCGTGCCACGGATCGTGTGACAGGCCCCGCAGCCGCTTGTCATGACGAGCCGCTGACCATGCTCGAGCAACTGCGTGTCGGGCTCGCGGGCTGGGCCGCGCGCCTTGCGCAGCCAAGCCTCGAACTCGTCGTTCGGCAGAGCGACCACGTAGAGCGCCATCAGCGCGTGGGCACCGCCGCAATACTCCGCACATTGCCCACGGCTAATTCCAGGAGCACTGGCCGCCATCGTCAGCAGGTTGGTGCGTCCCGGAATCATGTCGAGCTTGCCGGCGAGGTTCGGCACCCAGAAGCTGTGAATGACGTTGTTGCTGGTGAGCTCGATCTCGATCGGCCGACCGACGGGGATACGCAGCTCGTTGGCGGTCTCGAATGTCGAGCCGTCCGCGTCTCGATAGACGACCCTCCACCACCACAATTCTCCCGCCACGCTGATGCGGACCGGCTCGCCCGTTCCCGCGACGCTCGCACCGGCGCGCATGACGCCAAAGCCGTAGCCGAGCAGGATGGCGAGCGTCACGATCGGGAACGCCAGTCCGCCCCACAGGATGATGCGCTCGCCACTCAGCGCCCGGCGCAGCCCGCGAGAACCCCAGATTGCTAGAGCTGAAAGTGCGAGCACCCCAATGAAGATGATCGCGGCGCCGAGGAACAGCACCCAGGACAAAGTCGCTATGCGCTCGGCAGCTGGACTTTGCGGTGAGAGCACCGATTGCACGTCACGGCAGGCGACGAGCGCGACAGGCAAGACGAGCAGGATCAGACGCGCGAGACCCTTCATCGCGGCGCTCCTTGCCCCACTCCATTGAGTGCGCCATGTGACGGTGAATCGATACTGGCGAAATATGCGGCGACGGCCTCGATCTGGTTATCGGTCAGGCGCCGCGCAATGGCAGCCATGATGCGGCCGGGCACGGTGGCATCGCGCATACCACTTTTCCAAACTTTGAGCTGTCCGGCGATGTAGGCCGCATGCTGGCCCGCAAGCCGCGGAAATAATGATGAGCGGTCTTGACCGTGACACCCGAGACAGGGCGGGATTCCCTCACTCGCGACGCCTTCATTGGCAATCAAACGGCCGATCGTGACGAGGCTTTCCTGCGTGCTTGGTGGTTTGGTGCCGCGAATGTGCTGCGACCTCGAGCGCGGCAAGCTCGCGTAGAAGGCCGCGAGACCGATGATTTCTTTCTCGTCAAGTTCGGCGGCGACGGGCTGCATGATGCCGCTTGCTCGCGCGCCGGCGGCATAATTTCTTAGCTCACGTGCCAAGTATTCAGGCTTTTGCCCAGCCAAGATGGGGACCAGCTCGGAGGTCGGATGAGAGCCAGCGCCGCCGTGGCATCGCGCGCAGGCGGTCAAGGCGCTGCTGCCTGTGCCGGCGCGAATGATTTCGCGTGCTGACAAATCGCCAGCGTCCACATTGCCGTGAGCGAGGCGGCGGTACGCCTCGGGGCTAAGGCCGGGCAAAGTGCGCAGGAAGGCGACCACGGTCCAGACCTCGTCCTCTCGCTTCGGCGCGACCCAGCTTGGCATTCCTGAGTATTTGAGCCCATTTTTCACGATCCAGAACAGCTCTGCCGCATCCCAATGCGAAACGGCCTCGGAAAGCACTGGGGGAGCCGGCAGCATGTGCCGCGTGATCGGATTGCGCGGTCGGCCCGGGGCGCCGTGACACGGAGCACAGCCGCCGGCGTAGTGCCCCGCCCCCAGCCGGACCAGGCTCGGATCATCGAGCAACGGTGGACTGATGAACAGGCTCTGTGTCTCAACCGAGTTGCGCAGTGCGAACTCAAGGAACCATCGCGTGATCGGCCAATGCCCGCTCGTCACAGCGACGTTGTAGAACCCGGACCAGCTGACGATCAGCGCACCTAGCGCAAGCATCATGACCGTGGCGCCAACCCAAGCTGCCAGCGCTTTCAGTGATGGCAGATGGAACCACATCGCCGCTAGCGCGCCTCGGCAACAAGCTCATTGAGCCAGAACGCCGCAATCACAACGCCGGCAAGCACGTATGTGGCTGGGCAGGCCGACAACATCATCAGTCCAGCGAGCTGCTGGTCGGCGAGTGCTGATTCGCCCGCGCCGCCGTGAAGAGGAGCAGGTGTGTGCAGGGAAAAGAGTGGGCGAGGCGCAAACGTCAGGAGGGCTCCCAGCAGGCAGTACAGTTTTCCAGTCAACAACAGTGCCGCGATCGCACGCCAACGCGCCGCATTCGCCTGCGAAAGGACGGCCAACCAGAACAGAAACGCTGACAGAAACAGGCTCGCGTACGCGACGAGCTGCAGCGTGGGGGAACCATGAGACGCGCTTAGGCCAATAGGAGAATGCCAGCCCCACAGCAGAGCGATCTGTAGTGCGGTTGCCGACGAGAGTTCGGCGGAGGAAGCAGAGCGCACTTGGCCGCATCGGAATAGCAGAATAGCAGTCAGCGGAGCGGCAACATTCGTAATAACGATGTGCGCCGCCATGTGTCGGGTAAGATGGCCAAAGTCGCTAAGCGACAACGCCGTCAGTAGACACGCAACTAAAAGCACAAGGCCGAGCCCAAATAGGGCGGTCGCGACGAACGGCTGGCCTGCCAATCCAAGCAAAGCAAAGGTCTCAGCCGCCCGGCGTGAAGCAACTGACATGTTCCAGACCTTTCTGACGGTCATCAGCTCAATTTCAGGAACGGGTGGGACGTGAGCGCGTTCCAACTCTGCTTTTTTAAAGATTGCGATAGCCCGCGTCGGTGCTGGTATCAGCGTTTTTGTCGGCATCAGTCGCAGCGATGTTGGTGGTTCGCGGCGGTGGTGCTGCAATCAAACGGGCGACTGGAGCGTGGAGGTCGACAGAGCCGTCGCCTGCAATCGGTCAGCAGTCGAGCTGACGTGAACAACGAGGCATGCTGGCGAATTCGCCAGGAACCAACCGAGAAGCAACCGCGTTCGCAATTTGGGTCGCATCTGGAAGGACCCGCCGGTCGGCCCCCTTTTTAAAAACCATTCCCCGAGGAACAGCGATGAAAGCTCTCCCAAGCGCAGTGGTCATTTCGATACTGGCGGTGACACCAGCACTGGCGCAGACCACAACCGACAGAATTGAGCCCGGTTACGACCCGGTGGATACGGCAGCTGAACCGGCAGCGCGTCTGATCGTGCGGCGCATTCCAGTATCCCGCCTCGACGAGCAGCAGGTCTACAATTTGCGAGGTCAGATGATCGGGGAAGTCGAGTCGATCCGCCTCGGTTCGGATGGTCGGCCCTATGCCGTGATCGCGTTCGATGAGTCGTGGTTTTTCGGTCTGGGCGGTGCTCACCGTCTTGTGCCCCTGAACCGGATGTACTTCACCGGCAATCGGGTGGTTTTGCCGGGTGTGACCGAAGAGGAAGCCGAGAACATGGAGGAATTGAACGATCGTCTCGGCTATCGCGAGCTGGCCTCCAGCTACATTGTTCCGATGCGGTATGCCTCAGATCGTGTCGGGCAACCTACTAACCCAGTCGACACTGCGGTTCAGCAAGCTGACCGGTTTGTGACACGCCGGGTCCCGACATCTCAGATCGATGAGCAGAACGTGTACAATCTGCGCGGGGAGGTGCTCGGAGAAATCGAGTCCCTTCGCATCGACCCGAACAATCAAGTGCTTGCTGTGGTGGCTTTCGAGGAGTTTCTCGGGCTCGGTGGCACGCAGCGTCTTGTACCGCTCAGCCGCATGTATATGTCAAACGACCGCATGATCCTGCCTGGTGTCACCGAAGCCGAGCTCGCGCGACTGACCGAGTGGACGGATCGCGTCGGGTACGAGGAGCTGCCGTCCACACGCGTCGTGCCGTTGCGGTACGCCGCCAGTGCTGGAACGGGCCGCGTTGCGGCAGCCGGCCGTATCGAACCAGGTATCGCCGAAGACAGTGGGCGGCGCGAGCCCAGAGTTGTGACGGTCTGGAGGTTTCGCGACCTGGATGGTGACAGCAACCTCGAGCTGGCCAATCGGGAATTCCTGCCAGTTGCTGAGCGGGTCTATGGCGCTTGGGACGTCGATCGCGATCAACGGCTGTCGTCTCGGGAGCTGCTGGATGGACTGTGGCGCGCATGGAACTCAAACGGCGATGGCCGGATCTCCGCCGAAGAGTTCACTGCGGGATGGCGGACATGGCGGCTCGGCGGGCAATCGCCTGAATTCGCGAGTTGGGACCAAGACAATGACGGTGTTCTCTCTCGAACGGAGTTCCGTAGTAACCTGGAGCGCGCAAGGTTTTTTGGCCGCTGGGACAGCGATGGGAATAGCTGGCTGAGCGCGGGAGAGTTCCGCAGCGGCCTGTTCGGGGTCTGGGATCGCGACCGGAACGGAGTAATTAGTCAGGTCGAGTTCAACGAATGGAATCGCAACTGGTACTGACATCAAACCTTTAACCCCTGAGTGGCACATGAGTGTGCTTGACCTCACGCGCCGCTCCGCGGTGGCAACGCTCTCTGCAACTGCCAGATTAGCTGCCGTCGGATCGACCGCGGGGGCACAAGCGGTGAAGTCGAACTTGCCCGGTGGCTCTCTTCGCACAGTCAATCTGCCCGATCTGCGTCAACGGCAGGGAAATTTCGCCGAGGTGAATGGAGCCCGCATCTTCTACGAAACGACTGGGCTGTGGGTGGTGCCGTTGCCCTTGCTCATCGTCCGAGCTCCGAGCAGCTGCTGAGCGAGATCGGGGTCCCCGCGATAGTCCTCGTGGGGCTCGAGGACTCCGTCTATCCGATCGAGATTGCCCGATCGATGCATCAGCGGATCTCGGGGTCGACGCTCGAGGTCCTGCCCGACGTAGCACATGCTGCAATCATCGAGGCGCCCGAGCGCTCGGCCCAGGCCATTATGTCCTGGACCGCTTCCAGTTTGTCGACGCGTGCAGGCTGACACTGCGGTACGGCCGTTGACAACATATCACGTTTCAACGAGTTGGCTGAAGTCGCCACTGGTCAGCGGGTCCGAACGCTTTCAATGGCCTCGGGTTATCGACGAGCGTCCGGGCTAGTGGTTGTTCGATGATGATCGTATTCGCCGGGCCGATGCAGACGAGAGCTTCATAGACTGCCGCTGCGGAACCGTACCACCGGTTGGAAGTTGTACGTTGATCTAGCCAACTCAGGAAGCCGTGGCCATGATTCGCACCCAGCTCATCGCTCTACTCGGCACAACTGCCGTTTCATCGATCACCATTGCACAAGAGGTGAATACACCGGTGCGGCCACAGCAAACTCAAGAACAAAACGACTGTGTAAGGCTGGTTGCGGAGCTGCAGCGCCGGAACGATCCCGGAGTTCCCGTGACCATTGCTACCGCTCGCGAGTACCAGCGAACCAACAATGTTGCTGCCTGTCAGACGGCTTTCCAGCGCTTGCAAACTGCACAGCAGGGGCAATCCGGGGACCAGAGCGAGATCACCGTTCAGCAACGAGCTCCGCAGGTGACATTCGACCAGGCGGCACCGCGCGTCACTGTGCAACAGCCGCAGCCGCAAGTGAGCGTGCAACAACCAATGCCGGAGATTGTCGTGCGGCAAGCGGCACCGACGATCACCGTGCAACAGCCGCAGCCGGAAATCACAGTGCGGATGCCGCGCCCCGAGGTGAGTGTGGCGATGCCGCAGCCGAGGGTTTCGGTCGACCAGGCCCAACCTCAGGTTCAGGTAGTCGGACCGGAGCAGAGAGCCCAGGTTCAGGTGGAGCGTGCCCCGGCTCAAGTGATCGTGCGACCCGCAGAGCCGGTCCAACCGAACATACAACAGCAGGGTCAACCGCGGGTACGGTATGAACGGACTGGGGAGCCGCGTATCGTATACCAGCAGGCGCAAGGCGAGCCGAAAGTTCAGTTCGAGCAGCAGCCCAGCGGCCAACCCGCAACGGAAGCGGGACAGCAGCGACAGGCTACTCCTGCCCAGCCTGAAGCAGCTCAGGAACGCCAGACGGCGGCAAGGCCGTCCAGAACGCAGCTGGAGACGGCGCAGCCGCAAGCCGGCCAGCCAGATCAAGTGGAACAGCCGAATGCAAGCCCGGTCGCTGTCGCTGACCTGCTCGACCTGCAGGTTTGGAACGAAATGGGGCAGCAGCTCGGTGACGTCGAGCGGGTCGTGCGCGGTACGGACAACCGTCAGTACGTGATCATCGGGCACGGCGGTTTTCTTGGGCTCGGCGAGAAGCAGATCGCGCTGCCGCTTCAGAACCTCCGGTACGCAACCGACAGGCTCTTGGTCAGCGGTGTGACAGACGCGCAGATCAGGGCCATGCCGGAGGTAGGCTGGGATGACGGGTATCGCGATTTGCAACGCAATCAGACAGTGCAACTCAACCAAAGTGTGACGCGCTAACAAGCGCGCGCAGCAATCAGCAGATCACGACAACAGCGTACGAAGGAAGTGAAAAGATGAGTATCATTGCTTGGATCGTGGTCGGCCTGATCGCTGGCTGGCTCGCAGAATGGATTACAGGACGCAACCAGGGCCTTCTGACCAACCTTGTCGTCGGACTGATAGGCGCGATGGTGGGCGGCTTCATCTTCAGCACCATCCTGGGCTTCCGTTATAATGAGGGCTTCAACATTCCCTCCATCCTGGTCGCAACGGCTGGCGCTGTTATTCTCCTCGCTATCTTTGGTGGCATCAGGAATCGGCGAGTAAGCTAGCGTGCAAGTCAATTTCTGCGACGCCACCAGATCCATCGGACCCAACCTAATTCGCCCGAGGACTTACTCTCAGGACCTTACCGTCCGAGTGGTCAGTAAGGACATAAACTGAGCCATCAGGCCCCTGCCTAACATCCCTGATCCTTGCCTGCATTGGGATGATCTCTTCACCAACCACCTTCGCACCTTCGAGCACCAACCTGACGATTGCCCGTTGGGAGAGACTTCCAATCAGTGCGTTGCCACGCCACTGCGGAAACAGGTCACCATCGTAGAACATCATGCCCGACGGTGAGATGACCGGCGTCCAGCGATGGATGGAGCCCGCCAGTGCGGGTCGAGTTGTCGGGTCAGGAATCTCCTTCCCGTCGTAATGCTTGCCCCAGCTCACAATCGGCCATCCGTAATTTCGGCCAGCCTCAGGCAGATTGAGTTCGTCGCCGCCGAGCGGTCCCATCTCGGCGATCCAAAGCGTGCCGGTCTGCGGATGAACTGCCGCCGCCTGTATGTTCCGATGGCCGTATGACCAGATTTCCGGCTTCGCGCGTCGATTGTCTATAAGCGGATTGTTCGGAGGAACTGAGCCATCCTGGTTGATCCTGACCACGGTGCCGAGGTGGTTGGAGACATCTTGAGCCGGCTCGAATTTGTAGCGCTCTCCGAGGGTCACGTAGAGGTGGCCCTGCGGCGTGAACGCCAGACGCGAACCAAAGTGGTTCGGACCCGACACCTTAGGCTGCTGGCGGAAGATGACTTCGAAGCCTTCAATTCGGTCGCCCTCAAAGCGACCACGGCCGACGGCTGTCGATGCGCCGTCTTCGCCAGGCTCCGCGTAGGTGAAATAGACGAGCCGGTTGCGGGCAAAGTCCGGGTCAAGGCGAACGTCGAGAAGTCCACCCTGTCCCTGGCTGAACACCTCGGGCGTGCCGGGGATCGGCTGAGAAACCGAGCCGTCCGTTCCGATGAGCCGCAGTCGTCCCGGCCGCTCGGTCACCAACAGACGCCGGTCCGGCAAGAAGGCCATGCCCCACGGGTGCTCAAGGCCACCGGCGACGGTCTCGACTTTGATGGGCCCGGCCTTAGTTTGCACCGTGGCGACTTGCGCCTGTGCGACCGGCACTCCCGCTTGAAAACCGACCGCTGCGAGTGCGGCCGCCGCGAGTCGCGGAAGCTGCTGAGGCATCATAATCTCCATCGGACGTCCATGGCGGGGCAATGCCTGAGGCGCGGGATCGTTCCGCGAGAGCCTCTGGCATGGAAGCGCTATCGCAAGATCTCGAAATGACGATTAATTTTGAAGCGATTAATTGCGGAACATTCGGTTCCACTTGCCCCGGGGATACGTGATTGTCGGGTGGGCAACCGATCTCCTGAATAGGCCAGCGCTTGCGCGCACGATCATTTCCGATGCAGCGGATTTGATTTTCCCGCAACGCGTACGCTGCAAGGTTTCGAGCCCGCTCTTCTGGCGGCGCTCACATCGCTGAAGACCAAGGTCTTCGAGGCATTGAGAAAGGTTGGCTCGCTGCCCTCTCCAGTCAATCTAGATAGACGACGAAGACCCGCATGGCTGGGGAACCTTGGGCGCAAGTGGCGCGTTGCAGCGACAAGCGCGCGAGCCGAGGAGCGCGTAGCTGAAACTCTACTCTGGGCCCAATCAGGTGCCCATTGCGAATTCTGGATTGGCGGAGTCTGGGCACTTCGCCCTTGGCCTCGAGGCTGATGATCTGACGTACGCGCGGATAGCCAACAACTCGTCTCTCGAAACTATCGCGGAGCTCCTAAAATGCGCACACTGCTACCCACGCTGCTACTTCTGACGTCTGTGTCGCTCTGGTCCACTCAAAGCCAGGCAGCGGCGTTGTCCCCAGGCGCCATTGGTGCCAGCAAAGCGGGAGTCAATCCGCTGGTAGAGAAGGTGCACGGAACGCGTCGCGGGCAACGTACGCGCGGCCCGCATTGCTATACGGCTTGGCATCACAATCGCGGCTGGCATCGCCATAACCGGTGGTGCGATCGTCACCGCTCGCGCGACTGGCGACGGGATGGGAGCTTCGGCTGTCGCTGGGGCAATCAGGGCTTCCGCTGCCGTTTCTAGGGCAACCCGCGTCCAAGCTGCGATCGCCGACCGCATCGATGATGCCTCATCGGTCCGGCGCGATAATGATGTGCCGGCAGGCAGGCTGAGTAATCCAGAGCTGATCGAACTTTGCTGAGCAACCGTTAGGGCTCAGCGGAGCGAGATTCGGCGGATGGTGCAAACAGCGAACCCAAGTTAGCCGGGCTGGAGCGTTGGCTGCCGACAAATTTCACTCATCCGGACAGCTAATCGCCGATTGTCTTTGCAAGTACGGCCGAAGCGCCTGGAACCAACCTTCATCCCTCGTGGTTAGACGATCGGCAGGCGGGCGCCAGCATTGCTATCAGATGAGGTGCAGTAGCATGGCTGAGACAGCTCCTCGAACGAGCCGGCCAGGAATCGAAGCAACCGTGCCGGAGCATGGCCGGACTTGGTATCTCGTCGTCGGCGGCCTGCTTGTCGTCGCTGGACTGGTAGCTCTGGTCTATCCAATCATCTCGACGCTCGCCACTGCAGTCGTGCTTTCCTGGCTACTGGTCATCTCAGGTATTCTGCTGATTGCCCATGCGTTCGGCGCGAGAACGATGTCCCGTTCGCTGTGGAGCGGTCTCATTGGCCTTGCCTGGCTTGCCGGTGGCGTGCTCACGTTCTTTTACCCGGTACTCGGCTCGCTCAGCTTCACAATTGCACTCGCTGTCGTTTTCCTGGCCCAAGGGATCTTCGAGCTGATCGGCGCATGGAGCGACCGGACTAGTGCGAGCCTGGGTTGGCACATCGCGAGTGGCATCGTCGCGATCGCGGCAGGCATGCTGATCCTGGCAGGGCTCCCCAGCTCGGCCTTGTGGGCGCTCGGCGTGATCGTTGGCATCAACCTGCTTGCAACCGGGGTGAGCTACATAGCGACCAGCTCAATAGCACGACCGACGTCGAGCTCATGATTATGCAGAAATCGCGGCAAGTCCCTGCCATGCTCTGCGCTCTGATGTGGATGCTGCTTTTGACTCATCAGGCCTTTGCGCAGATGGAAGCGGGACGATCAGTGGAGATCACCGGTCAACGCAGCAACCAGCAGTTCCTCGCAGGCGACACCGTCCGCGTCGCGGCGCAAGTGGCCGACGACGTCTTCGCGATGGGACGCCAGGTAACGGTCGAGGCGGCGCGCGTTCAGTCGCTGATCGCTGCTGCGGGCCGCCTGGTGATCCGCGACAGCACGATGCATGATTTGATCGCGGGCGGTCTCGATGTCGAGCTGCATGGCACGGTCGAGGATGACGCCGTCGTGGCGGTCTGCCCCGTTTGCTGGTGGGCCGCGCGTCGAATTTTGATCGCTCGAGACGCACGTATCGGTGACGAAGCCCGGCTCTGGGGCGCGACGATCGTCGTTGATGGCAGCATCGGTGGCGCGCTACAGGCAACCGCCCGACGTATTGTCATCTCGGGCGTCATCAACGGTCCGGCCGATCTGAAGGCGGCTGAGATCGTCCTCATGCCGACGGCGAGGCTCGGCGGCGTGCTGACTGCGCGCAGTCCTGTTCCGCCGGATATCGCAGCCGGCGCGGTGATTGCCGGTGAGGTGCGGCACGTGCAGACGCAGGTGAACATTCCTGATGACGGTGAGCTGCCGCGCCGGCTCGGGTGGATGATCGGAGTCATGGCAATTGCCGGTACGGCCGGATTGCTGGTGTTGGCGGCACTTATTCAGATCACCGTACCGGCAGTGGTGCAAGACGGGGCCGATCGCCTCCGGACGGAACCATGGACCAGCCTCGGCGTGGGCTTGGCGATTGCCGTGCTGACACCGATGATCGCCATGCTGCTGATGATGACGGTGATCGGTATTCCCATCGGCTTCCTTGCCATGGCCGCCCTGTTCGTGCTGGCGGCTATCGGCTTTGTGACCTTGGGCTACGCAATCGGACTGTGGCTGCGTCGCCGCATGACGCGAAACTCGACGCTGCCGGGCTACGGTGCGCGAGTGGGATGGTCGGTGGCCGGGGCCATCGTACTGATCCTTTTCAACGTCGTGCCGGTGCTCGGCTGGCTGGCGGCCATGTTATGCCTGATCGCGGGTCTCGGAGCGGCGACTGCAGCCGTGGCTGACCGGCTCAGCGGATCGCCGGCCACGGCACCGTCCGCTCCGTGAGCCGGGTGTCAAAACCAGTACGGCGAGTAGCCGTAATGGCGGTACAGGCGATCCTCGTAATCGCGACGGAGATTCCCGGGCACGTATTCCGGGCTGCTTTTGATCGACTCTCGCGTTAGCTTCACGCGCACGCTCTGCTCGGACCAGCTGATGTCTTCGATCCAGTCTGGCGCGACCAGAACCTTCTTTCCTGGCCACCAGTTCACCGTATCGACGATCATGTACCGGATAGTCCACCCCTTGCGGTCGACAATGAAATCTTCGACGTGACCGATCGAGCCATCGCGCGCCTCGATCGCTGAGCCGGTGACGTACCCGACACTGCGCAGAGTCGGGTCGCCCGTGTGCTGCTCGCGAGCCGGCGGTTGGTGCGGCGGCAGGTGATGCGGCGCAACAACGGGTGGGACGGCTCCCGCAACCGCCAGGCCTGGATAGCTCGACGTGACCGGCCAATAAGGATCCCAGCCGTAATATCGATAGAGGTTGGCCTCCATCTGGCGCGAGACCGGAGCATCGGTGTCGAGCGATGGACTGCTCTCGACCTGATAGCGGGTAAGCGATGCGCGGATTACGCGCCCAGCGGGGTCGGGCTCTTCCAGGGCGTGTGGCGGGAGAATGACCTGGCGGCCCGACAGCCAACTGCCCGTATCGACGACGAGCCACCTTACCGTCCAATCGTGATCGTCAAACAGCAAATCGACGACGCTGCCAATCGATCCATCTTCGGCCTGGATCCCGTATCCCTCCAATTCAGATGCTAACCAGAACATGTTGCACTCCTGCTCGGTCCCGACGCGCTGTATGAGATGAATGTTCGATCAAGGCTGACGTTCCATTGGAAATCGAGTCACTGCGGAACCGCTGCCCCACGGCATCGTTAAGCCCGCACAGGCGCAGAACGGCTCACCGCTCTCCGCTAGCAGCAAGCCACGCAGGGCGCGTGGCTCGGTTCGCCAACCAGAAACGATAGAGCTTCGTGATGAATAGAAACTTGTACGCACAGGGCGATGTGCTGATCGAGGAAGTGGAGACTGTGCCGACCAGCGGAACGCCGACCGATCGAGGAGTCGACGGCGGTTACGTCTTGGCGGAAGGCGAGGCGACTGGCCATCGGCACATAATCAAAGGCTGCGCCACCATGTTCAGGGATGACGCACTCGCACGTGACATTCCAACCGAGCTCTACATCGGCCACTTACGTGTCGACGACGACAGTGCTCGCGTCTTGCACGAAGAGCACGCTGCTATTCCCCTCAACAAGGGAATGTATCGCGTTCGCCGCCAACGGGAGCTCGAGCCGAAGGACGCACGCATAGTCGCAGACTAGGTCTGCCCCAATCAGAGTGCGACTGACACACCTAAGGCGAGAGCTGCCAATGAGCGTGCAAGCTTATCCGCATCCCGCTGCTCTCGTGTTGGCCACACCAAACTTGGACCTCACGCGCGACCACTCCGTCTTTGATCGTGATCTTGATGTTCTGGCTCGGCTTGATCGCGTTTAGGTGGCTTTGGCGTGCGGACACAATGGGAAAGGAGCGTAGCGCGAGATCTTGAGCCTGAAACTCTTGTACGAGCGGGCTTCGCAGTGCGGAGCCTTGGAGAAATGGAGACTGACATGACAATGAAGACATCGCTTGCAGCACTTACAGCGTGTCTGACACTCGGATCATCTTACGCCTTGGCCCAGCGCTCTGAGACACCGGCGCGGCAGGACAACATGGGCCAACAGCGGATGTCCTCAAGCCTAGACCAACGCCAAGTGCGATCATTCTACGATCAGATGGAGCAGACCATCCAGCAGGCCTTCAGAAACGATAACCCGCGCCAAGCCACCCAGTTCATGCGCCGACATTTGTCCGAGGACGCCACCTTCGTCAACACGAACTCTCTATCGATCAATGGTAAGCAAGTGGCGACGACCGTGGTCACCCTGGATGATGACACGCTTTCCAATTTGCTTGGATTTGCAGCAAACGCGATGCAGGGAGGCCGTCGAAATATCCAGAATTACCGGATAGAGATCGACGTCCGCGACGTTCAGCCGATTAAAGGTGAGAACGCAGTCCGCGTTAACACGGTAATGCGCGAGTCTGGACAGATCAGAACCAGTCAGGAGAATGTCTCTGGAATGAGCGGGCAGCGGACAAACCCTCAGCAGAGCCAATTTACTGACCAGCAGGGAAGACAGCGCCAGTCAAGTGAACAGATGGGCGACCGGGATCGGCAGGAGCAGTCGTCGCAAACGGGCAATGTCGCGCGGGGACTCGGTGCGGACCCGACGCAATTCCAAGTGACCGCTCAATGTGAACAAATTCTGCGCCTGGACACCAACGGACAGATCAAAATCGGCAACACACTCTGCCGTAGCAATACCCAGGTCGACAGCTGAACCATTTCTGCCCGACGCGTGGATCAGTCGATATGACGCCCCCCGCTGGTCGGCCGCACAGAAAAACATGCTGGTGCCTCAAGCGTGGGCGCCAGCACTTCGGTGAGACTTCGTTGCGCCGGACGCAACGATGATCGATCTAAAATCTCTCTGTCCCGGCTTGTCGCAAAAGGCAATTTCCCGGGCGGGCTCGCGACCGCCCGACGCCAACGGTCAGGCCTGCGATTGTCAAGCAGGCCACTTGCCATCCAAGCAACAACGCCGACCGCGAGCAATCCGGCAATGACGTACGACGACGGGGCAAGCCCCTCCCCGATAGACTCCGGATCGCAACATTGGGCTCAACGCCGCGACAGCAGAAGTTCCGGCCTTTCAGCCGGACGCTCAGTCACACTCCGGTTGGCCCTTCAGATTGCGCGGAACAGGCGGACAGTCGCGGCAACGGAAGAGAGCCATGAGAAACAGCATCAACCTTGAACTTCAGATCATCGGAGCGGCGGCGTGTGTGGCACTGCTCGCAGGTGCGGCCAACGCTCAAGACAAGCCGAACGGACGACAACGCCAAACTCATACCGTGCAGGTCAACCTGCACGAGTGGGCGATGGGCTTGGGAGGACGTACGGTGGTCCCCGGCGATACGGCGCGGTTTGAAATCCGGAACACAGGCAAGGAGCTGCACTCTCTGGAGATCGAAGGCAAGATCGAGGGAAAGGAAGTGGAGATCGTTTCCCAGACACTCAAGCCTGGCGAGAGCACGAGCCTCACCATTAGTCTGCCCGCCGGTGAGTACATGGCCTACTGCCCGATCAGCAACCACGCTGATCGCGGAATGCGCGTGAAGATCGTGTTTCAGGGGGCCAAGTCGGCAAAGTGAACGTAACGAAGCTTTCAATCCGGAGACAGGCCGAAGCTCTCGCTACTGCCGGAGCGCATGCGAGCTGACATTGGCTCAGGCTAAGCCGGGCTCGGAGCGGCAGATCAACTCTTCCCTCGGCGCTGTCGGTTCCACAAATCAACGCACCTCGAGGCCAGCGGCAGTCATGTCGCGGATCAGTCTGCGTGGCATTGTGAAAGCACCGAAGCTGTCCAACAGAACGCGGACTTCCAGCCCTTCTCGCGCACGCGCGGTGAGCGACTCGGCGAAGCGCTCGGCAATGTCACCTGACCAGTAGACGAAAGTGAGGAATTCCATTGACTGTTTAGCGTTACCTATCTCCTGCAACATGGATGGAAAGATTTGCTTTCCATTGCGTGGACTGCGACTTCGTTACCGATTGTGAATGGCACGCCCACCAAGCTCTCGAGCTCAGCTCGCATAGCTTCTCCAAGGCGCTTTCGCCGCTGCAAAGGCTCAGCTTGGTTTGACCGCGATGAAGAGATAGCTATCCCCTCTGCGCACGCGGAAGACGGCTGCTACGTCGCCGCGTGAGGACTGCTGCTGCCAGTAGCGTGAGACATCACTCGGGTCGTCTACGGCGGAGTTTCCGGCGGAGACAATGATGTCGCCCGCTCTCAGGCCGCTCTCTGCGGCAGGGCTGTCTGGCGCCACCTGCTGAACGAGAACGCCCGTTTGCTCCGCCGGCATTCCAGAACGCTGCCGTGTGGCGCCATCGACTGGCGCAAGAGCAACGCCTAATCGGTTGCTCATAGCCGACCCAGACTCGCCAGTTCCCTGACCTTGTGCAGTTTCAACGTCCGGACGCCGTTCGATCGGCAATGAAATGTCCACCCGGCGGCCGTCGCGTATGACTTGCGCTTGCACGCGCTGTCCCGCCTCGCTGGAGGCGACAGCACGCGTGAGTTCGCGAACACCGGTAACCGGCTTGCCATTAAACTGGACTATCACGTCACCTGGCTGCAAGCCGGCTCGGGCCGCCGGCGCCGCCCTCTCGACAGAGGCGACGAGCGCGCCGCCAGACTGGTCGAGACCGAATGAAGAGGCTAGCTCTGGCGTGATCTGCTGCAACGTTGCTCCGATGTAGCCACGTTCGACCTGGCCCTTTTGGATCAGCTCTGTGACAATGTTACGTGCGAGATCTGACGCGATAGCAAACCCTATACCGACGTTGCCGCCGCTCGGGGAAAAAATTGCGGTATTGACGCCGATGACGCGTCCCTGGTCGTTGAACAACGGCCCGCCGGAGTTGCCGCTGTTTATCGAGGCATCCGTCTGCAAAAAGTCGTCGTAAGGTCCAGCTTGTATGTTGCGTGACCGCGCTGACAGCACGCCGACGGTGACGGTTCCGCCAAGCCCGAACGGGCTGCCGATTGCGATCGTCCATGCACCAGGCTGCATCGCGCTCGAGTCGCCCCAGGTGAGCGGCCGCACATTGGGCGGTTGCTTTTCAAACCGGAGCACGGCGATGTCAGTCGCGGGATCTCGTCCGACGAGCTTAGCCGGATGGGTGGTGCCATCACCCATCACGATGCGAATTTCCTGTGCATTGGCGACGACGTGATTATTCGTAACGACATGGCCGGCCTCGTCGATCACGAAGCCGGATCCGAGTGCGCCACGCCGCCTCGGCCCGCGAAACTGTTCGCCAGGCTCGCCGAAATGCCGCCTGAAGAAGTCGCGAAAAGGACCGTCGCCGAAGATCCCGTCGCGCGTTGCGTCGTCCACGGCTGCTCGTGTCGTGACCCCAACGACGCTGGGCGAGAGGCGACGAACGATTTCGGTGAAGTCGGCGGGTGCACGGAATGAGCCGCCGGGGGCTTGCTCGGCGCTTTGCGCCAGGGCTGATCGATGAGGGAATGCTTGCGCAGTGCTAAGCAGCAGCAACCCGGACAACACACTTATCTTTGCGAACTGGGTGCCGGACTTAGCAATGAGATCTGCGGGCATCGGCGACTCCGGGGCTCTGGCGGCGCGTGGCCTATCTGGAATTGGCAATGCGGAAACGCAGGTCCACAATCAATTGTTCCCCGGTCCAGCTGCCGGATTCGTTCGCGTCCGCCTCGACGGAACTGTCGTGCGCGAACACTACCGGAGATCGCAGTGCGGATGCCACAGACGGAGGCGAACGTCCCGACGCCGCAGACGAGGGTCTCAGCAAGCCGAGGATCCAGCAGCAGGGCCTTCCGCATGTCTACGGCTGGCTCAGCGAACTCCTCAGGTCTATTGTCGTCGTCGATTGGGACGGCGGGCTGAAATCGACTTACAATGCGATGCTCAACACAACACGTAGAGGAACACCCATGGACTTCTCTGGCAAAGTTGCGGTCATCACAGGCGCAGGCAACGGCATAGGACGCGCGGCGGCAATGACTTTTGCCAAACACGGCGCCAAGGTCGTGGCAGTTGATCGCGACGGCAAGGCGGCGGAGGCAACGGCGGGTTCGATCAAGCAGCAAGGTGGCGACGCGCTCGCCGTCACAGCCGATGTCACAAAGTCCAGCGAGGTGCAGGGTTACGTCAAGGCCGCGCTCGACAAGTACGGCCGCATCGACTGCTTCTTCAACAACGCCGGCATCGAAGGCAAGGTCGCCTCGACCATGGAGTATGACGAGGCGATGTTCGACCAGGTCATCGGCGTCAATGTGAAGGGAGTCTTCCTTGGCATGCGCCACGTCCTGCCCGCCATGCTGAAGCAAGGATCCGGTGCAATTGTGAACACGGCCTCGGTTGCGGGACTGATGGCGTCACCCGGCATGTCGGCCTATGTCGCCTCGAAGCACGCGGTGATCGGTCTCACCAAGACCGCGGCACAGGAAGTGGCGGGCAAAGGCGTGCGCGTCAACGCTGTATGTCCGGGCCCCGTCGACACGCGCATGATCCATTCGCTTGAAGCGATGATCAATCCGAACGATCCTGCAGGCACGGGCCAGAAGTACCAGGCGAGCATCCCGTCAGGTCGCTATTCGACACCCGAGGAAATCGCCAATATGGTCGTGTTCCTGTGCTCGGATCTCGCCTCCAATACGACGGGCGGACAATTCGTCGTCGACGGCGGCCGCTCGACTGGAGCCGGTGCCATGACCGGTGCAGTCAAGCCCAAGCTCTGATCGAACGGTGCGCTTCGCTCCGCGCCAGGAACAACGTGTGTTCGCTCGCTTGCTCGATTACCAAGTGACGAGCAAGCGACGTATCTCCCCCGCTTGCTATGACCCTCAGGTCGACTGCGCCGTCTCGCCGACAGCCGAGGTTCGGCAATCGACTGTCCAAGCGCTCAGCCGGCCTCTGCGAGGGCGCGACCGTTGACGCGCGTCTCGTTCTTCAGGTTATCGACCGTAACGTGGGTATCATACCACGTCAGGCGTGGACGGATGCCGAAACGCTTGGTCAGTTCGGCCATGCGGTCCTCGGTGAACCAGGCTTCAGCGGCGGCGCGGCTTTCCCAGAGATAGACGCCGCCGGTTCCAGCGTCACCATTGAGGTAGTCCTTGCGGATCAATCCCTTCACAGCAAGGCCTCGATAGATTGGAGCCGTGGACGTTGCGCCCTTTACGGCCTGCTCCTCGGTTCGTTTCGGCAGATCGAACTGAACGACGACGATGCACTGACCCATGACCCGGTTCCTCCATGCGCAGCTTGGCACGCCAAAAGCATACATCTGACCGCTGCCGCGTCAAACGTGACGCGGGGCTGCATCTCTCCCTAATCATAACTTGGAAAGTTCCGGACGATTTCCTTTCAACCAAAAGCTTGGGCGGCAGCTTCGAGCACGTGGCGCTTCGCTTCACGGGGCTCGAACGTGTGTATGATCAAACTCGAACGGAAACGTGGAGGACGAGCGATGACGACACCGACACTGGTTGGAACGTGGGCACTCGTGCGCGGCACCTGCGTGGCCGCCGATGGCACGCCTCGCCCTCAGCCATATGGGCCGATGGGCATGGGGCGCGTCTCGTTCACCGCCGATGGCCAGATGGTGGCAGTCGTTTGTGATGTCAGGCCGCATCTGCCCGCAGGTACGGCACGCGAGTACAATTCCTACTGCGGAAGCTACACGTTCGATGGCAAGCGGCTGGTAACGAAGGTGTTCGCCAACTCTGACGCCAGCCGGCTCAGTACAGATCAAGTCCGCGATATCCGCTTCGAAGGCAGATTTCTCGTCATGCGGCCGCCACCGCGTCAGATCCCCGGCGGGCCGGCCGAACAGCGCGAAATCTGGTGGGAGAAAATTGCGGACGTCTAGGGCCGGGGGCGGGCGAGCCCCCGGGCATTCCTGATCGGTATAGCGCGCCGTCCTTCATCAGCGCGCGCGCCTTTGCGCGTCAGCTCGTTTTCGCCTTGAGCTCGTCGAGTTGCGCGCGTGCGCCGGCGATCATGCACGAGAGATCCGAGGTCAGCATCACCATGTCGAAGCCGCGCTTCACGGCGCCGGCGGCGAATGCAGCGCCAGCGCAATGCATGACGCACTTGATGCCGGCCTTGTGGGCAGCCTTCAAAATCTTGTCGCAGGTGGCCATGTGGAGAGGATCGGGATTGTCGCCGCGCGGCGGCAGTCCAAGCGCGAACGACAAATCAGCCGGGCCTATGTACACGGCATCAAGCCCCGGCGTCGCGCAGATCGCATCCAGGTTGGCGATGCCCTCCTTTGTCTCGATCATCGCCATGACCACGATCTCGTCATTGGCCTTCGAGACGTAGTCGGCACCACCGTAGTGAATGGCGCGCACCGGACCCGAGGAGCGTATGCCAGCCGGCGGATAGCGGCACGCGGCGACGGCCTTGGCCGCTTCTTCGGCGTTATTGACCAACGGCACGATGATGCCATAGGCGCCGAGATCGAGCGCCTTCATGATCGTCTGCGGCTCGTTCCACGCGACGCGCACGACTGGCACAGTATCGGTTTGCGAAATCGCCTGCAGCATCGGCCAAACATCGCCGAGCTCGGCAGTGCCGTGCTGCAGGTCGACGCAGAGCGCATCGAAGCCTTGACGGGCCATTATTTCGGCGGAAAAGCCGTGGGAAATCGACAACCAGCCAAGCGTCACACACTTTCCGTCACGCCACATCTGCTTGATCTTGTTGGGTCGCATTGCTCATCTCCAAGTTTTGCCAGATCGTAGCGGCAAAGAATCCTCAGACCAACACGGCGCCGATACAGCCGGACATTAGTTCGATTGAGGTTGAACGCACCGGATCACGAAAGTCTGCCGTGGTCTGCTCGCGCGTGCCGAGCTGGTTAATCACAGCCGGCACGCGCCGTCTGGCTCATTTCTTCTCCGGCCAGTAATGCTCAGCGGTCACGTCATAGTTCGGATAAACGGAACGGCGCGTCGGCACGACTTGCGCGGCATAGGCTCGCTGACTGTCGTAAACTCTCTTGAAGAACGGATTTTTCGCTGCCTCGGCAGCTGCGATCTCGTCCCATGCAATGAGAATCTTTTTCAAGATGTCAGGCGGAGTCTTCTCGATTTTGACGCCGTGTTTCTCGGTGAGCTCCTTCAACGCCTCCGCGTTGGCCTTGTTGAGAACCTGTGCAGAGCGAAGCGTCGCCTCGTTTGCCGTCGACTGCATGATCGTCTGCAGATCGGGTGGGAGCGCTTTCCACACGTCGCCATTGACGAAAACCTCGAGCACAGTTGCCGGCTCATGGACCGAGGGCATGTAAAAATGCTTCCAGACGAGATGAAAGCCGATCTTCATATCCTCGGCGGGACCGACCCACTCGCCGCACTCGATGGCGCCGCGCTCGGCTGCCGGCACGATCTCACCACCCGGCATGTTGACGGTGGCCATACCGGCTTTCTGGAACACCTCGGCAGTGAGGCCCGTCTGGCGGCACTTCCGGCCCTTCAGATCTTCCCAGCTCTTCACCGGGGTCTTGAACCAGCCAAGCACTTGGTTCGACACCGACGTCATTGGAAACACGACGATGTTGCGATCCAGGACCTTCTGGTAGAATTCATTATAGAGTTCCATGCCGCCGCCATCCTGCAGCCAGCCCAGATAGTCGTACATATCCATCCCGAACGGCCCGCCGGGGGTGACGCCAAAGAGTGCAGAGGCGCGGTTCTTGCCAACCCAATACGCGGCACCCGAGTGCGTGCCATCGACCACCTTCTTGTGGGTGGCATCGAGCACCTCGAATGGCGGCACCAGTGAACCCGATGCAAATAGCTCGATATCGAGGCGACCACCGGACGTGGCCTTGACCCGATCTGCCCACCACTTGAGATTATCGTTGATGAGCGTTGTGGCAGGGAATGCGGACGTGAACTTTAGCTTGGTCGTCGTTTGTGCTTGAACGGTACCGACGGAAAGGCCAAGCACTGCAGCGAGCGCGCCGACAGCGAGCCACATTCGATTGATCACCAGTTTCTCTCCCCAAAGTTGTTTCGGCGCTCTGACCAGACCGGTAGCGCCGCGCGGCAGCCTACCACTGAGTTTCCCCGATATTCAAAGCATGGCGGATAACGCCCGTGGCGCCGGTACCGGAATTTAACAGCAATCGCGAGCAAGCACCTACGAAGGGCCGCGTTTCCACAGCACGGGAGCGCGATAGAACTCCTGTTCCGAGCGGCCTGTCGCTTTCCTCTGCACCGCGTTGCAAGATGCGGGTAGACCTACCGAGGGTAAACATGACAGCTACCTTGACCCGCGACGCCATCGTTGCCACCGCTGAGACAATCCGATCCTACGTCCGCCGAACCCCAATGCTGATGATCGACGGGGCGGAGCTGGGGCTTGCACCGGGGCCGCTGGCATTAAAACTCGAGTTGATTCAACACGCAGGATCATTCAAGCCACGTGGTGCCTTTGCGAGCTTGCTGACGGAGCCCGTGCCGGCAGCAGGTGTTGCTGCCGCCTCGGGCGGAAATCACGGCGCAGCAGTCGCCTATGCGGCGAACCGGCTCGGCCATAAGGCGCGCATATTCGTCCCGACGATTTCGTCACCGGCCAAGATCGAACGCATTCGCTCGCTCGGCGCCGAGCTGGTGGTCGAGGGCGAGCGGTATGTGGAGGCACTGGCACGGTGCGAGGCCTACTGCCGCGACAGCGGCGCGCGCTCGATCCACGCCTACGATCAGGCTCCGACCCTGCTCGGCCAGGGCACACTCGGGCTCGAGATCGAGGAACAGGCGCCAGACATCGACACGCTGCTTGTGGCTGTGGGCGGCGGCGGTCTCATCGGCGGTATCGCTGCGGCGCTCGGTGGCCGCATCAAGATCATCGGCGTGGAGCCGGAGGGCGCACCATCGCTGCACATGGCGCTGGCAGCTGGCAAGCCCGTCGATGCGCCACAGGGGAGCATCGCGGCCGACTCGCTCGCGCCGTTGCAGGTGGGACAGCTGATGTTCCCACTCGCGCAGCGCCACGTGGAGCGTGTCGCTCTGGTCGATGACGACGCGATCCGCAGCGCGCAGCGCGTGTTGTGGGACCGCCTGCGCATCGTTGCGGAACCTGGCGGTGCGGCAGCGCTGGCAGCATTGACCTCGGGAGCCTACCAGCCGGCCCAAGGCGAGCGCGTCTGCGTCCTTGTTTGCGGCGGCAACACAACCGCGGTCGATTTCGGGCGGTGAGCCAGCTCCCACGGCAATTACAGTAATGTTGCGCGAATCGCGTTGACAGCGAGGACGACCAAGCAGGAGCTGGAGCCGATGAAGAGCGCGAACCGGATTGGCACCGTGTTGACGGTGATCTGCCAAAGGCTGTGGGCGATGCGCATGAGCGTGTAGCCCCACGCAAGCATCACGTTGATGCCGCTTGCTTGACCTGTCAGCACCAGGATCGCAATCGTCGCATAGAACAGGGTCGGCTGCTCCATAAGATGCGTGTAGTTGTGCGATACCCAGTTCGCTTCCGCTGGCAGCACGCGTTCGAGGTCCTGCCCGCGCCCGCCAACGCTCGGCAGCTCGCGCATCTTCTCGCGCGGCACCTGCGCGACGGCACGGAACCGCACGACTGCGAGCCACGCCATTACGGCTAGCGACCAGAGCACGAGCACGGCTGCAGGCGCGAGAACGTCCTTGGGCATGAAAATCTCCGAAGCAAGGGAAAGTCGACGCCGAACAAACACTTCACGATGTACGTCGCAGCGGCTCAGTCGGATTAGAGCCGCTGTTGGCATTCACAACGGGCGATCACGCGGCGCGCCATCGCGACACTTCTGGCACGACAGATGCGTACCAAGTCTGGCTCGCCGGCCGGCTTCGGTAAGGACCCAGGGGCGCTCAATGAACGGCGGCTTGTGGCGCACATGTTGATTGTGGCCGCACGCGAGCTCAGCGACCCAGTGGCCTTCGAGGTCTTGATGGTAACCTGTGATGGCCTGCTGCATGTGACGCGACGTACGTGGAACCAGAACGAGATGCTCTCGATGCGACACAGCTTTCTTTCCGCTCCCGAGCATAGTTGAGAGCAGTGCTGCAAGACGACCTAAAGCTTCCTCGGCAACAGCTCGACTGTCTGCTGGATGAATAGCGCCAGGACGATCACGAGACCTGCGTAGAGCAGCGCCCATTGAGTCCGCACGCCGAGCGGTACGCCATAGTAGGCTTGATTTTCCGGGGCGCGCGAATCGTAACGCCAGGCCGCGAGCAGTTGCGGCAGCGCGATGACCGCGACGAGAATGAGCATTGGGTTCGGCCACACCAGCCACAGGCTGACCAGCATCGGAAAGCCCAACAGCCAGACGCGCGGGGTCAGAACCGCGGTAATTCTTCCACCATCGAGCGGAGAGAGAGGGATCAGGTTGAACAGATTCAGGACGAAACCTGCTTTGGCGAGTGCGAGCCAGAACGCTTCATCCCCACTGGCGGCGATGTTGCGCCCATAAAGATAGCAAGCAAATGCCGCGACGGTTCCGACGAAAGGACCGGCATAGGCGATGTACGCCTCGGTCTCCGCATTCATCGGCTGCTCGCGCAATTGGATGAACGCACCGACGAACGGGATGAACATTGGCAAGCCCGTATCAAGACCGCGATCGCGCGCGGCGATGTAATGTCCGAGCTCATGGAAGAAAATCAGCGCTACGAAGCCGACCGCGAACGGCCAGCCGAAGAACATCGCATAGGCCCAAATCGAGAGTATGATTGACAAGGACGACCAGAGCGCCGGCGTGATTTTTGAGGCGTTCAGCGCAAGGAGAATCCATTTCATGGGTCATTTCCTACGTGCGCGAAGTTGGAAGCGCCATTGGGGGGACGACAGGCAAGTTGGCTCAGGCTGGTGCAGGAAAATCCTGTCCAGATTGTCTGCGATGTGCAAACTGTCCATGCGGCACAGTCCACGGTGTCCATTTCGTCACTCCGGTTCATCGGATCGGCTGGCATTCGCTGCCGTTAGGCAAGGCCTCTCCATCAGCCACACGGCTTCTCGACAAGAATAAGCCGATGTCCTGTGGGCTGAGCTGCGACCCTATGGCGGTTGAGCCGCACGTGTGGCGCCGGCAAATGTGAGCAGCTGCGTCCATCACGCCTCAAGAAGACGCAAGGGGGAACCATGGCACCGCTGCTTGTGCTTTTGGCGCCAGGGTCGCTGAACCACACGGCCAACATTATCAAGGGTTTCGCCATTGCGATCGGCATCGCCATCGCGATCGGGTTCGTTTGGTTGTGGTGGGCGAGCCGGCAGCGCGAGCGCAAGTTCGAATTGGCAGCGAGAGCGCGGGCGGCCTATGCGGCGCACCTGCAACGTGCCTTGCAGCACCCCGAGCTGGCCGATCCGATGCTCGGTGGCCTGAACAGCCCGATCGAGATCGCGCGCTACAAGCATTTCGTGGCAAACTTGGCGTCGACGGCCGGCGAGATCCTGGCCATCGAGCCCTCGCAAGCGTGGCGCGAGACGCTGGCCCGGCAGCTCGCGCCTCACCAGTCGTATCTGGCTTCAGACGAATTTCGAGCAACAACGCTGGCGGATTGTACGCCCGAAGTGCAGTCCCTGATCCAGAGCTTGACGGCCGCGCCGCCGCCGGACGCAACCTGATGACGCTGGAGCAAGCTGTCGTCATCCTTGCGGGAGCGCTGGCTGGCGGCTTTGTCAACGGATTGACCGGGTTCGGAACCGGGCTCGTTGCCATTGGGATTTGGCTCCACGTCCTGCCAACGGCCGTGGTCACTCTGCTGGTCATCATATGCTCGATTGTAGCCCAAGCTCAAAACATGAACCTGATTTGGGGCGCGATCACCTGGCATCAGGCTTGGCCGTTCCTTATCCCAGGACTGCTTGGCGTGCCGATTGGCGCCCAGGCGCTACATCTGCTCGATCCCATGGCTTTCAGAGTGATCGTCGGTGGTTTACTGATATTTTATAGCGGCTTAGCCCTCGTTTCCCAATACCGGAGGTGGGGTTTCAGGAGTGACCCGTGGCGCAACGGCTCGGTTGGCTTTGCCAGCGGCATGCTAGCCGGCTTTGCTGGGCTTTCCGGGCCGCTGATGGTGATATGGTGCGACCTCACCAACGAGGCAAAGGCGGTACGCCGGGGTCTGCTGCAAGCCTTCAACTTGACCGCTCTTGGTGCCGCCCTGGCCAGCCATATGCTAGCGGGCAATTTGACGGCGCCGGTCTGGGCAGCGGCACTCGTGGCGCTGCCTGGCACGCTGGTCGCTGCCTGGATGGGCGGGCGGGTTTATCAGAGGCTCGGAGATCAGAACTATCGGATCGTCGTTTTGACCTTCTTGATGTTTGCAGGTCTGATGCTGATCTCCTCGACAAAGAGCTGACGAGAGGCACCCGACCACTTGGCCGCCGCTCCGCACAAGGTGCGGCAGATTGGACGAGCCGCCAAGGGCTTCCGGACCTAGCATCCCCGGTCCGGACATTGTAGGAAGCGTGGCGAGACTGTGGCGGGGATCCGATTCCTGCCCTCAGGCGCATGCGCGCTCGCCGACCGTTCCGAGGGACAGGAATGCCTAAAAAGCTCATCATCGACGGTCAGGAAATCGAGGTCGAAGACGGCATTACGCTGCTGCAGGCCTGTGAGCAGGCCGGCGTCGAGATTCCGCGGTTCTGCTACCATGAACGACTGTCGATCGCCGGCAATTGCCGCATGTGCCTGGTTGAGGTCGTCGGCATGCCTAAGCCACAGGCGTCCTGTGCGTTGGGGGTCAACGACCTGCCGCCGAAGCGAGACAATACGCTCTGGGCCATCAATACGCGGTCGCCTGTTGTCAAGAAGGCGCGCGAAGGCGTGATGGAGTTCCTGCTGATCAACCATCCGCTCGACTGCCCGATTTGCGACCAGGGCGGCGAGTGCGACCTCCAGGACCAAGCCCTGTATTTCGGTCGGGGCGGAACCCGGTATGAGCTGAACAAGCGCGCCGTCGAAGAGAAGAACCTCGGACCGCTGATCAAGACGGCAATGACGCGCTGCATTCAATGCACGCGCTGTGTGCGCTTCATGACCGAGGTGGCAGGCGTCGAGGAACTCGGCGCCATCAGCCGTGGCGAGGACATGGAGATCACCACCTACCTCGAGCAGGGCATGATGTCGGAGCTTTCCGCCAACGTGGTGGATCTTTGCCCGGTCGGCGCCCTGACGCACAAGCCGTGGGCCTTCAACATCCGCCCCTGGGAGCTGAGGAAGGTCGAGTCGATCGACGTAATGGATGCACTGGGTTCTGCGATCCGCGTCGATGTGCGCGGGCGCGAGGTGATGCGCATACTGCCCCGCAACAACGACGCCGTGAACGAGGAGTGGATCTCGGATAAGACGCGTCACGTTGCAGATGGATTGCGCACGCAGCGGCTCGACCAGCCCTATGTGCGCCGCGATGGACGGCTGCGCTCGGCGAGCTGGGACGAGGCGCTCGGCGTTGTGGCGGAGAAACTCCGGGCGGCATCGCCAAATCGAGTTGGTGCGATCGCGGGCGATCTCGCCGGTGCGGAGGAAATGTTTGCGCTGAAGAGCCTGATGATGCAGCTCGGGGCGACAAGTCTCGATTGCCGGCAGGACGGTGCCAAGCTTGATCCTGCGCTGGGTCGCGCAAGCTATCTCTTCAATTCGACCGTGGAAGGCATCGAGCAGGCGGACGCTGTGCTGCTGGTTGGCACCAACCCGCGCCTCGAGTCCGCGGTACTGAATGCGCGCATTCGCAAGCGCTATAGGCAGGGCGGTTTGGCGATCGGCCTCATCGGCGAGATGGCGGAACTCACCTACCCGGCGGTTCACGTCGGCACAACGGCGCAGGCATTGGCCGATGTCGCCGAAGGCCGCCACGCCTTTGCGGCCACTCTGAAGGATGCCAAGCGGCCGATGGTTATCGTCGGTGCCGGTGCTGCGGTCCGGACGGATGGACAGGCGATCCTGGCGCTTGCAGCGCGGATCGCGAGCAATGCCACTGCCGGCAAAGATGGCGGGTGGAACGCGTTCAATGTGTTGCACACGGCGGCCTCGCGCGTCGCCGGACTCGACCTGGGCTTCGTTCCGGGGCAAGGCGGTCGCGACGTTGCCGGCATGCTCAAGGGCGACTTGGAGGTCGTCTTCCTGCTCGGTGCCGATGAGCTCGACATGAAGGGGCTGGGCAGCGCCTTCGTGATCTACCAAGGCACGCACGGTGATGCGGGTGCCCATCGCGCCGATGTGATCCTGCCTGCTGCCGCCTACACTGAGAAGAGTGCCACCTACGTCAATCTCGAGGGTCGCGCTCAGATGACGGCCAAGGCTGCTTTTCCGCCCGGCGACGCCAAGGAGGACTGGGCGATTCTCAGGGCGCTGTCGGCCCGTGTCGGTCTCACGCTGCCATTCGACACGCTCGTAGCGCTGCGCGCCGCGATGTATGAGGCAGCGCCGAGTCTCAGACGTATCGATCATGTTGCGCCCGCATCCGGCGTCGATGCGCTTGCTGCCAGAACCGGGCCGCTCGGCCCCGCACCGCTCTTCTCGTGTGTCAGCGATTTCTATATGACGAACCCGATCGCGCGCTCGTCTGCCGTTTTGGCGGGTTTGAGCGCGTTGAAAGCGCAAAAACGGCCCGGCACCCGCCGCGCGGCGGCAGAATAAAGGAGCGCTCCGGATGCCGGCATTGTTTGAGAGCTTCTGGACGACATGGGGCAGCTGGATCATCACGCTTGCCTGGATCGCCGGCGCGAGCGTGCTGCTCCTCACCGTGCTGCTGATCTATGTCGCCTACATCATTCTCGTCGACCGCAAGGTGTGGGCTGCGGTGCATCTGCGTCGTGGTCCCAACGTGGTCGGGCCGTTCGGACTGTTGCAGTCGTTCGCGGATCTGCTCAAGTTCGTGTTGAAGGAGCCGGTGATCCCGTCGGGCGCGGACAAAGGCATTTTCCTGTTGGCACCGGTAGTCACCTCGGTGTTGGCGCTTGCCGCCTGGGCGGTGATCCCGGTGTCGGAGAACAGCTGGGGCAAATGGGTGATCTCCGACTTGAATGTCGGCATCCTCTACATCTTCGCGATCTCCTCGCTCGGCGTGTACGGCATCATCATGGGAGGGTGGGCGTCGAACTCGAAGTACCCGTTCCTGGGATCACTTCGGTCGGCGGCGCAAATGGTTTCCTACGAGGTGTCGATCGGCTTCGTGATCATCACCGTGCTCCTTTGTGTGGGCTCGCTCAACATGAGCGACATCGTGAACGCGCAGAAAACGGGTTTGGGCTCGCGCCTAGGCCTGCCGCAATCGGCGCTGGATTGGCATTGGCTGGCGCTGTTCCCGATGTTCGTCGTGTTCTTCATCTCGGCGCTCGCGGAGACGAATCGGCCGCCGTTTGACCTACCGGAAGCGGAATCGGAGCTCGTCGCGGGCTTCATGGTGGAGTACGCCTCGACGCCGTACCTCCTGTTCATGCTGGGAGAGTACGTCGCGATCGTCACCATGTGCGCGCTGACGACGATCTTGTTCCTCGGCGGATGGCTGCCCCCTGTCGACGCGGCGCCCTTTACATTGGTGCCGGGCGTGTTCTGGTTCCTGCTGAAGATCACGTTCGTCTTTTTCATGTTCGCCATGGTGAAGGCGATGGTGCCACGCTACCGATACGATCAGCTGATGCGTTTGGGCTGGAAGGTGTTCTTGCCGCTGTCGCTGGTGATGGTCGTTGCTGTCGCGGGCTGGCTGCAGTACGGGCCGGCTGGGCTGGTGAAATGAGGCCAGACCATGGACGAGAACAAGCTCTTGGGGTTGATGATGATCTTGGTCGGGTTCGGCGACATCATTCTTGGCCGGGTTCTCGCAGCGAAACTCGCACCGGCAGCGCGGACCTTGCTAGCGACGTTCGGCGCCGGGTTCCTCCTCGTCGGCGCGGCGCTGGCCTTCGGATACGTGAAGGTCATATAGCGCAGCCATTGTAAGGAACGATGCAGTGAACATTGCCTCCGGCATAAAATCGCTCTTCCTGAAGGAGTTCGCCTCGGCCTTCTGGCTGTCGATGAAGTACTTCTTCAGGCCGAAGCTGACGCTGAACTACCCGTTCGAGAAGGGCCCGCTTTCCCCGCGCTTTCGCGGCGAGCATGCGCTGCGCCGCTATCCCAACGGCGAGGAGCGCTGCATCGCTTGCAAGCTCTGCGAGGCGATCTGCCCGGCACAGGCGATCACGATCGAGGCGGGTCCTCGCCGGAACGACGGCACGCGGCGTACGACGCGCTACGACATCGACATGGTGAAGTGCATCTACTGCGGCCTCTGCCAGGAGGCGTGCCCGGTGGATGCCATCGTCGAGGGACCCAACTTTGAGTTCGCCACCGAAACGCGGGAAGAGCTTCTCTACAACAAGGAGCGGCTGCTCGCGAACGGAGACCGCTGGGAGCGAGAGATCGCGAAGAACTTGGCTCTGGACGCGAAATACAGATGAGGGAGTAGGCAGTCGGCTGTAGGGAGTGGCAAGAAGAGCATCGCCACAATGGGTGTCATCCTCGGCTTTATGCCGAGGACCCATGGTGCAGGGGGCTCGAGAGAGAACGGAGTGCTCAGCGTCACCGCGAGACACGACGCAGGCACTGAGCGCGGAGAAATGGGTCCTCGGGACAAGCTCGAGGATGACACGTTGAGAGTTGGGGAGAGTGTAGGTAAGACGGAGATCGATAGTGCCACCGCTGCCCGTCGTGATGAAGTTCTTTGCAGTGTTGGCGTCGATCGTGCTCGGGTACAGAGCCGCCCTCGGTTGGTTTTGGGTTGGACTCGTGGCCACATACCTCATCGCTGGCACGTGGGCGGTAATGCTTGAAGACGCACTTCCTGCGGCGATTGCAATTCCGGCAGTCATGTCTGTGTCAGCTGCGTACGTTTTGGGGCTGACTGCCAGAACTATGAAGAGAGTTTGGACTGCTGTGAGATCACGATGACACTAGCCGACGCCTTCTTCTATCTGTTCGCGATCTCGACGGTCGCGGCCGCGGTGATGGTGATCACGGCGAAGAACCCGGTGCACGCGGTGCTCTGGCTCATCCTGGCGTTCTTCAACGCGGCCGGTCTCTTCATCCTGCTCGGCGCCGAATTCCTGGCGATGCTGCTGGTCGTCGTCTACGTCGGCGCGGTGGCGGTGCTGTTCCTCTTCGTCGTGATGATGCTCGACGTCGACTTCGCAGCATTGCGCGCCGGCTTCATCAAGAATGCGCCCATGGGGCTGATCATCGGGGGCATTCTTCTCGCCGAGCTCGTCATGGTCGTCGGCTGGCGGTTCGTCGCGCCGGCCAAGACCGGTTTGGCCACGGCACCCATTCCACCCGCAGGATCAGGCATCACCAACACGGAAGCGCTCGGCCGCATCCTCTATCGCGAGCCCTTCGTCTATTTCTTCGAGATTGCGGGCGTCATTCTGCTCGTCGCGATGATCGGCGCCATCGTGCTGACCTTGCGTCACAAGGAAGGCGTGAAGCGCCAGTCGATCGCGGCGCAGAACGCGCGCGGGCCAAAGACGGCGATCGACATCGTCAACGTGCCGTCGGGAACGTACACGGTGCCGGAGAAGGCGCGAGCCAAAGAAACCATCTGAGCGTATCGAGGGAGTTCGAGGAACGATCGCCGCGCACCGAGTGAGGGCAGTCAACGGGGGCAGAGATGAGCAGCAAGGACAGGGAAATTCCGGAGGATGTGTTCCGGAAGGACTTCGGTGGGAGCCGGTTCGAAGCGGAGAGATCGACGCGGCTGGAGGGAAGCCAGCGTCAGCTGCTGCTTGGCGGTCTGCTGGTTCTGCTCACGCTGCCAGCGGTGCTGGCCGCAATCGCCGGTGGAGTCACTTTGTTCTACTACTGCCGGAAGGGGATCGGGTGCATGTGACGGGCCGCTTGCGGCGAGTGGCTGAGGGGACGTGAAACGGATTGGGTTGGCAGCGCCTATCACGGCGCCTACAGGTGGATGAATGACGGTAGGGTTGGCTCACTTTCTGACGGTCGCCGCGTGTCTGTTCACGATCGGCGTGTTCGGCATCTTCCTCAACCGGAAGAACGTCATCGTCATCCTGATGTCGGTCGAGCTGATGCTCTTGGCCGTCAACATCAACCTCGTCGCGTTCTCGTCGCACCTCGGCGATCTCGTCGGCCAAGTGTTCGCCATGCTGGTGCTGACGGTGGCGGCGGCTGAAGCTGCCATCGGCCTGGCCATCGTCGTCGTCTACTTCCGCAACCGCGGCACGATTGCGGTTGAGGACATCAATATGATGAAAGGTTGAGGGAGTGGGGAACGGGAGATGGGTGTGGGGGCAAGGCCCTACCGACATCTTGCCGAAAACTGGAAACGCACGTGCTACGCACTGAGACAGTCGAACTGATGAACGATGCCGGTTTACCCTCCTCTTCCTACTCCCAACTCCCGCGAGCGTGAGCGAGCCCAATGATCTACCAATTCATCGTCGGTCTCCCCATCCTGGGCGCGCTGATTGCGGGCTTCTTCGGACGCGCGATCGGAGCGCGGGCGTCGGAGGTCGTGACGACCACCTGTCTTATGATCGCGGCGGTGATGTCGTGGATCGTGTTCTGGCAGGTTGGCATCGGCGGCCAGACTTCGAAGGTGACTCTGCTGCGTTGGGTGACCTCAGGTGACCTCGACGTGTCCTGGGGTATTCGCGTCGATACGCTCACTGCCGTGATGCTGGTGGTGGTGACGACGGTGTCCGCGCTCGTGCACCTCTATTCGATCGGCTACATGGCCGAGGACGACAGCCGCCCGCGGTTTTTCTCCTATCTCTCGCTCTTCACCTTTGCGATGCTGATGCTCGTGACGAGCGACAACTTCCTGCAGCTCTTCTTCGGCTGGGAGGGGGTCGGCCTCGCCTCCTACCTGCTGATCGGCTTCTGGTATCACAAGCCCGAGGCCAATGCGGCGGCGATCAAGGCGTTCGTCGTCAACCGGGTCGGCGATTTCGGCTTTGCTCTCGGCATCTTCGGGATCTTCTACATCTTCCAGTCGATCTCTTTCGACACCGTATTCGCGGCCGCGCCGGCGATGGCCGGCAAGACGATGAACTTCTTGGGCTACGACGTGGACATCATGACCACGCTGTGCCTGCTGCTCTTCCTCGGCGCCATGGGCAAATCGGCGCAATTCCTGCTGCACACCTGGCTGCCCGACGCCATGGAAGGCCCGACGCCGGTCTCCGCACTGATCCACGCCGCGACCATGGTGACAGCGGGCGTGTTCATGGTGGCGCGCCTGTCGCCGCTGTTCGAGCTTTCGACAACCGCGCTGCAAGTCGTCACCGCTGTCGGCGTGATCACGGCTGTCTTCGCCGCGACCGTCGGCCTCGTGCAGAACGACATCAAGCGCGTCATCGCCTACTCGACCTGCTCGCAGCTCGGCTACATGTTCGCCGCCTGCGGGCTGGGTGCCTACACCGCGGGCATCTTCCACCTCTTCACGCACGCGTTCTTCAAGGCGCTGCTGTTCTTGGGCGCAGGCTCTGTCATTCATGCGATGCATCATGAGCAGGACATGCGCAACATGGGCGGGCTCAAGGACAAGATACCGTTCACCTATTGGATGATGGTGATCGGCACATTGGCGTTGACGGGCGTTGGGATTCCGCACGTCGCAGGCTTCGCCGGCTTCCACTCCAAGGATGCGATCGTCGAGGCGGCCTACGCCGGGCATACCTGGATGAACTACGCATTCTGGGGGCTGGTCGCTGCGGCGTTCATGACGTCATTCTACTCGTGGCGCCTGGCGTTCATGACGTTCCACCAATCGCCGCGGTGGGCAGGAGGCCATAGTCATGACGATCACCGGCACGACGAGAAACACGGCGAGAAACACGACGATCACCACCACCACGAGCCGCACGAGAGTCCCCTGGTCATGCTGATCCCGCTGGCTTTGCTGGCGGCCGGCTCCGTGCTCGCGGGCTTCGTCTTCTCCAAGTACTTCATCGGCACCTCGGCCGCAGGAGCCGTCGACCCCTACAAGGCGTTCTGGGCCAAGGCGATCTACGAGGGTCCGCAGAACCACATCCTGCACGAGATGCACAGGATCCCGGGCTGGGTCGGCTGGGCGCCCACCATTGCCATGCTCTCCGGTTTGCTGCTGGCCTACATCTACTACATCGTCAGTCCGAGCCTGCCCGAGCGCACCGCGCGCGCGTTCCGACCGATCTATCTCTTCTTCCTCAACAAGTGGTATTTCGACGAGCTTTATGACTGGCTGTTCGTCCGGCCCGCCAATGCCATCGGCCGCTTGCTTTGGAAAAAGGGGGACGGCGCTGCAATTGACGGGACCATCGACGGCACCGCGGCAACAGTCGGAGCTGCGACCGGCCGCGTCGTGAAGCTGCAGACCGGCTACGTCTATCACTACGCCTTCGCCATGCTGATGGGCCTCGCGGCACTGATCACCTGGTTCATGCTGGGCCTCGGAGGTGCACGATGAACCCCTTCGGCAATAGCTTGCTCTCGGTGGTGACGTTCCTGCCGCTCGCCGGTGCGATCCTGATTGCATTTCTGAACGCCGAGGCGAAGGGCAACGCACGCTGGATCGCGCTCTGGACGACGCTGATCACATTCGTCGTCTCGCTCTTCATCTGGACCGCTTTCGACAAAGCCAATCCGGGGTTCCAATTTGTCGAAGAGTACGCGTGGCTCGGTCCCATCAAGTACAAGATGGGCGTCGACGGCATCTCGATGCTGTTCGTGATCCTGACGACGTTCCTGCTGCCGCTCTGTATCCTTGCGAGCTGGGAATCGGTCGAGGAGCGGGTCAAGGAGTACATGATCGCGTTCCTGGTGCTGGAAACGCTGATGATTGGCGTCTTCTGCGCGCTGGATCTCGTCCTCTTCTACCTGTTCTTCGAG
>CAZCQH010000040.1:0-54217 GCA_964500805.1 uncultured Hyphomicrobiaceae bacterium | reverse complement strand
TCAAGATCAACATGGACAAGCAGCTGAAGGAATGCGGCGAGGCGCCGTTCTACACCCTCGGGCCGCTGACGACCGACATCGCGCCGGGCTACGACCACATCACGTCGGGCATCGGGGCTGCGATGATAGGCTGGTTCGGCTGCGCCATGCTCTGCTACGTGACGCCGAAGGAGCACTTGGGCCTCCCCGACCGCAACGACGTGAAGCACGGCGTGATCACCTACAAGATCGCCGCCCACGCTGCAGATCTCGCCAAGGGTCATCCCGCCGCTCAGCTTCGCGACGATGCGCTCTCACGCGCCCGCTTCGAGTTCCGCTGGGAAGACCAGTTCAATCTCGGCCTCGATCCGGACTCGGCGCGCCAGATGCACGACGAGACGCTGCCCAAGGAGGCGCACAAGGTCGCGCACTTCTGCTCCATGTGCGGTCCGAAGTTCTGCTCCATGAAGATCACACAGGACGTACGCGATTACGCGGCCAAGCAGAACGCCGGCGTCGGCGATATGGCAGCCGCTCAAGCCGGCATGGACGAGATGTCGAAGAAGTTCAAGGAAATGGGCGGGCAGGTGTATCTCGACGCTCAGAAGGTGAAGGAGAGCAACAAGAGTTTGGGGTGATACACTCCGCAGTCGAGCTGCATCGACGTGCTGCCGACGAAGGTGTCAGATCCTCCGGGTCTGACACAGCGAACATTGGGGTCCTGCAGGAATCAGACCTGTCGGACCCCGCGAAAGCGGCGAGTCCAGTTGCCTTCGAGAATTCTGAACCCATCGAACGAGCGGAGTTCGCCCAGCCGCGACCCCGCCGCATCCGCCAGTTCATGCCTCCGCTCATCGCAGCGACATGCGGAGACGGAGTTCACGTTCCGCCACGGCGAGAAGCGGAAAACTCTGGTCGCGAGGGGAGACGATTGAAGCCGGAAGCGGCCATCGTATTCCCAGTCGCGCGTCGTCGTATCGAAGCCCTCCCTCGGCACCAGGCGCAAAGAACTCGTTCATCTGATAGGTCACGTCGGTCGTATCGCAAAGCACCTGATAGCCGTGTGCGAAGCGCTCAGGCACATAGAGGGCGCGCTGGTTGTCGGCCGTGAGCTCGAAGGCTGCATGCTGCAAATAGGTAGCGCTTTCAGGGCGCAGATCGACGATGACATCCAGCATCGCGCCGCGCGTGCACCGGACGAGCTTCGATTCCGCCATCGGCGGGAACTGGAAATGCAATCCGCGCAGTGTCCCTTTGTGCCTGTTCGTGGCGACGCTCGACTGTGCGACGTTCGGACTCAATCCGCGGGCCTCGAACTCGCGCCGGCAGAAAGTGCGCGCGAAGGAGCCGCGCTCGTCCTCGCGTTGCTCGAGCTCGATCATGAAAGCACCCTCGAGTGCTGTTTTCCGGAAGATCATCTCGTATTCCTCACGGCCCTTCTGCGCCAGTTGCAGAATCGACGATAGAACTGCGCTTTTGATTGACTGCTTTGAGAGGCATTCACAATTTTGCCCGGGCTGCGTCGTTCGAGTTGGACACCAGCCACGGCATTGTGCCGTGCTCGATCAGCTCATCAAGCACCTGCTTGTCCTTGAGTGTGTCCATGGGTCGCCAGAAGCCAGTGTGGCGAATGGCGAGCAGTTGATCCGCCTCGATGAGGCGGCGAAAGGGCGCCTCGACCAGCTCCTCCCCTGGCTGCATGTAATCGAAGATGGCCGCGCGGAAGATGAAGAAGCCACCATAGATCCAGAGGTTGGCATCTTGGCTCGCGCGCAGCCCGGCAACCCGCCCCTCCGGGTCCATGTCGACGAAATGCAGACTGAACGATGGCTTCGTCGCGAGGAAGCAGGCGATCTTGCCGCTCGCCTTGAAGATCTCGATCATTGTCGGCAGATCGGCGTCGGAGAGCCCGTCAGAATAGTTGGCGAGAAAGATCTCCTCGTCCTGGACGTGCTCGCGCACGGCCATCAGTCGCTCGCCGATATTGCGCCAGATGCCCGTATCGATCAGCGAAATCCGCCAATCCTTGACCGAACCGCCGATCACCTCCACGCGTTCGCCATAGGCGGAGATGGTGCAATCGGCATAGGCTTGCGGGCGGTACCTGAGGAAGTATTCCTTGATGACATTTGCCTTGTGGCCAAGACAAAGCACGAAGTCGTTGACGCCGTAGTGGCTGTAGTACTGCATCAAATGCCAAAGGATCGGCTTGTCGCCGATGGGAATCATCGGCTTCGGCAGCACTTCCGAGTACTCCCGGATCCTGGTGCCGAGTCCGCCGCAAAACAACACGACTTTCATGTGAGCCACTCCGCCACGGCACGAGCCGTAAGCCGCCGGACCAAAGCGGCCGGTCACGAGGAGCCCCTCTTTTCACTGCAGCATGTCACAGAAATTCATTGCAACTTCTGTGCAGGGTCGCCGCCGGTGTCCTTCATCGTTGAGGTTGCCGCGCCTAATGCGTGAACAGGCGCTGGTGAAGGTTCTTCAGCATGCCGGCGGTGGCACCCCAGATGTAGCGCTCTCCGAACGGCATGGCAAAGAAATGCCGCTCGCGACCTTTCCAAGGACGGGTGTGCTTTTGGTGATTGGCCTCGTTCATGAGGAATGCAAGCGGCACCTCGAACGTGTCGGCAACCTCGTAGGTGTCAACCGCCAGCGTGAACTCGGGACGAACGAGTGCCACGAGCGGCACGACATTGTAGCCGGTGCCGGTACGATAGGTATCAAGATAACCGAGCGGCTCGATGAACTCGCGCTTGAGGCCCACCTCCTCCTCGGCTTCGCGCAGCGCAGCAGCCAGATGGTCGGCGTCGGCGGCATCAAGCTTGCCGCCGGGGAACGAAATCTGGCCTGCGTGCTGCCTCATGCTGTCAGGGCGCTGCGTGAAGAGCACCGTCAGCTCCGTGCGCGCAATGATCGGCACCAGGACGGCTGCAGGTTTGGCCGGCTCCATCACCGCGAAATCGGCGACCATCTCGGGATTGAGCGCCCAATCCGATGAGCGCCAGGTCTTGCCCGAGCGTGGATCGAAAACGGCCTCCGTGGGCGCGGCCTCAAGGCGGCCCTCGATCAACGCCCGAAAGGCATTTTCGGTGAATGTCGGCGGCGGCGTGCTCATTGGATAATTCTATCGCGGAGGCATTTAGCGCTGCAACGGGATGGGTGGCGGGCTGGCATGCACGTTGCGTCGACCGCAGCTGCTGCGCTGTGGGATGAAACCTGGACAGAACCATCAGAAGCGACGGCGATTTATGCCGCCTGAAGATGCCGCAGCTTGTAGATCGCTGTATGCAGCACGTGTGCGATCGGACGGCCGTTAGCCGTCACCACGCAATCAAGGTCGACGAGGCGATGGCCCTTGCGATCGTAGTTCTTGACCACACGGGCACGAGCGGAAAGCTCCTCGCCAACGCGGCCGGTCCCAAAGTTCTGCACCACGCTGCCGACATGGATCCAAGGCGAGAGCAGCACGTTCTCGCGCAAGAGCGAATTGCACATGCGGAGCAACAGCCCGTGATGCGCGATACCGTTTTGCGCATAGATCGGCAGCGACTCGCGGCAGTCCCGCAGATACTCGGCAAGGCGCTCCGCGGTCAGCACTGTCGGCGCGATGCCGAGCCATCTGCCCTCGGGCAGGCTCTCCTCGCTCGCCGGCGGGCGCGTGTCGGCGGCAGGCGGCACCGCCGTCTGGTAGCCTGCGATATCCGGCGCGCTGGCAGGGGAAGCAGGAAGCAACGCGGAACCGATCCCGCACAGCTCGCCTTCGCTCTCCACCTTCAGCTCCAGCCCCCCGTCGGTGGTCTCGACGCCGGAAGCTGTCGCGAAGCGGCCATCGTAAACTGGCTTCTGGAATTTCATTTCCATGCGACCCTGCTCCAGCCAGTCTCGCCCCCAGCGCTGCACGACCGGATTGGTTGCATAGGCGAACACCTCGACTCCCGGCACGAGACCGCCGGTAAAACCCAGTTTCTTCGCTACGCTGTCGTCGTGGATTTTGTTCTCGGAGGCGTGCGAGACGTTGTAGGCCTCGACGGTATGGGTGAGCTTGCGCAAGGCAGTCATGCGGGTGCCTCCTCGGGCCGGCGCTTCAAACGGGGTGACAAAGCAATCTCTCTGGCTAGTCTAGGCGCGGAATGAACGGACCGCCAGTGAGGCGGCGCCAGCAAAACTACTGGCGCCAATTCTCGGCTGACCTGACCGCTTGGAATCGACACGCCAGTCTTACACGGGGACCAACAGCACATGCCCGCCAATGCTTACAAGCACGTCGTGGATTTCATCGTCGTTGGCGCGGGCTCGGCCGGCGCGGCGCTCACCCATCGCCTGACTGAGGGCGGCAAGTACCGCGTGCTACTTCTCGAAGCCGGCAAGGAAACACACTGGCTCTCGCGCGTGCCGATCAGCTTCGCCCGCTTCATCAACCGCCCCGGCGTCAACTGGCTCTACCAGTCGGAGCCGGAGCCAGCCACCAACGGACGTAACATTCCGATTCCACGCGGCAAAATGCTCGGCGGCTCCTCGGCCATCAACGGCATGGTCTGGGTGCGCGGCCAGCCGCAAGACTTCGACCACTGGGCGCAGCTCGGCAACCGCGGCTGGAGCTACCGCGATGTCCTCCCGATCTTCAAGCGCATGGAGAGCTACGCGGGTGGCGACGGCGAGTTCCGCGGCCGCGACGGCGTGCTGAAAGTCTCCGACATCTTCGAGCACGGACGCCTGTATGATAGCTTCATGGATGCCGCCGAGTCGATCGGCATCAAGCGCAACAAGGATTACAACGGCCCTGATCAGGAAGGCGTTGCGATGACGCAAGCCTCGATCCGCGGGGGACAGCGCATGTCGACGGCACGCTGCTATCTCGACCCCATTCGCAACCGCGCCAACCTCGACATCGAGACGGGAGCGCACGCCGAAAAGCTGCTGTTCGAAGGCAAGCGCTGTGTTGGCGTGCGCTATCGCATAAAGGGCGAGGTGCGTGAAGCAACAGCCGCGCGTGAGGTGATCGTATCGACCGGCGCCATTGCATCACCGCAGCTGCTCGAGCTTTCGGGCATCGGCCAGGCGGACCGGCTCAAGGACCTCGGAATAAGCGTCGTGCACGCACTGCAAGGCGTCGGCGAGAACCTGCGCGACCACTACGCCCCGCGCATGAAATACAAAGTCAACCGCGTCGGCGTGACCTTCAACGAGCGCGGCCGTGGCCTGCAGGGCCTAGGCCAAGGCCTCCAATACATCTTCACTCAGAAGGGCTTCCTATCGCTGCCGGCTTCCCCGCTGCGCGCCTTCTTCAAGACGCGCGAGGGCCTCGCCTCACCCGATGGTATGCTGACGGTCATGCCCTTCCTGGTCACACCGGACATGTGGCTCGACAAGGAAGCCGGCATGACCGTAATTACGCATCAGCTGCGGCCGGAGAGCAAAGGCTCGATCCACGTCACGTCTCCCGATGCCTCGAAATACCCATCAGTGCGCTTCAACTTCATGTCGGATCCGATCGACCGCGATTGCGTGATTGGCTGCATGCGCACGGTACGCAAGATCGTCAACGCGCCGGCGCTTTCCTGGCTAGGCGCCAGGGAGTTCGGCCCCGGCGATCAGGCGCAAACGGACGAAGCGCTGATGGACTACGTGACACGCACCGCCGAGACGACCTATCACCCTGTCGGCACCTGCAAGATGGGCACTGACAACGATCCGATGGCCGTCGTCGACGACCAGTTGCGCGTGCGCGGCGTGCAGGGGTTGCGCGTTGCCGATGCCTCAATCATGCCGACGCTGACGTCGGGTAACACCAACGCGCCCTCGATCATGATCGGCGAGAAATGCGCGACGATGGTACTCGCAGTCGCCGAGAGCATGCGCGCGGCAGCTTGAATGCGACGGGGTCAGACCATGGGTGGTCTGACCCCTTGCCACCTCAATTCCGCGGCGGCGGTGGTCCATCGCCTTCCTGGGCCAGCAGCGGTGTGATTCGGCGCAGCGAGACGCGGCGATTCAAGCGCTCCGCACCCTGGGTCTCGACTTTCAGGTGCTGCTCGCCGTAGCCTTGCGTCACGAGATTTTCGATCGGAATGTTGTAATGTTCCGACAGAATCCGCGCGACGCTTTCGGCACGCCGGTCCGACAAGCTCAAGTTGTCCTCTTCCGAGCCAACTGCGTCTGTGTGCCCCTCGATCAGGAACACCTCGGCCGGGTTCTGGTCGATCGCTCGCGCAAGCCCGCGCGCAATGCGCTCGAGCTTACCGTACTGATCGGGCGTCACTTCGAACGACCCCGTCTCGAAATTGATGCTGTCGAGGTCGACGCGACGCATGCGGGCGCGCAGCGGCTCGCTGTAGCGGATCTCATCCAACGAGTAGCCGCGCTCGAGACGCTCGACCGGCGGCGCAACCAGCGCTTCGTAGATGTCGTCGTCCGATGCATCGACGTATTCGACGACGTACCGTCGTGGCGGCAGTGCGTGAACTGGCGGTGAAAGGGCGACAATGGCGGCTGTCGTCAGCAGCGCGGCACCGATCCCGATCGCGAGTCCGCGGCGGAAATCGCGCCGGCCATCGTGCTGATGCTGGTAGAACCGCCGGTTGTCGATCAGCACGACCTCGCGGCCCGACGCATCACGCCGGTAGCGCCGGAGCAGACGGCCGCTCGGATCTGTTTCCGAGATGACACGAACGCCACCTGGACGCACGAACGAGGTTTGCGAGATGCCGCCACTCAACTGCGTCGTGCGCGCGCCCGGCACGAAGTTCCGAATCCTCGTCGTCTCGTTATGCGTGATGATCGTGCGGTTGTCCTGCTTGATGATGATGCGGTTGCCAGGTTCCTGAATGACCGTTTGGCCACCGGCTGCAACCGACCGCACGCGGTTCTGCTTGATCTGCTCGATCTGTTTCGGACCAGACATCGGGCGCACCGTCGAAGCACCGGACGTGGCTTGGCCCATGGTGGCAGGCAGCCCGATCTTCGGCACCGAAGCCGCCGCGGAGCTTTCCACTGGCTTGCCGCCAGGAACAGCACCAGGTGTCGCCTGAGTTCCCGGCGTTCCGGGAGCCGATCGCGCCCCGCCGCCTCCAGGTCCCTGTTGAGGCGATGCAGTTGCGGGCGAGGTCGTCACACCTGGCTGTGTCGTTCCCGGAGCGGACGGCGTCGCCGTCGCTGGCGGGGAGCCTGGCCCCGACGATCGCCCTTGTGGGTTGGGCGCGCCCGGCGGCATCACCGGCGGTGTCGACGGCAGCGCTTGCTGACCATTCGGCGCCTGACCCGGCGCTTGCGGGGATGACTTGCCTTGTGAAGGTAATCCGTCGCGAGGACGGCGCAGGGCCTCGCCCGGCGGCAGGCCGTCCTGATTTCTCCGTAGCGCCTCGGATGGCGGACCACGGCGCTGTCCGTCTTCAGGCGGACCACGGCGCCCATCTTCAGGCGGACCTCTGCGGGCACCGTCCTGAGGACCTCGACGTTGACCGTCCTCTGGAGGGCCCTTCTGCTGGGTGGCAGGAGCGCCCTGCTGATTGGCGGCCGATGCTGGCTGAGGCGCATTGCGCTGCTGGATCGCCGCTGGCGGGGGTTGGTTCGGTGGTGGCGGTGGCGCGGCCTGGCGTTCAGGTGGCGGCTGCCTCGGTGGTGGCGGTGGCGCGGCCTGGCGTTCAGGTGGCGGCTGCCTCGGCGGCGGCGGTGGCGCGGCTTGGCGTTCAGGTGGCGGCTGCTGCCTCGGTGGCGGTGGCGGCGCGGCCTGCCGATCAGGAGGCGACTGCCTCGGCGGCGGAGACGGCTTCGGCGCAGCTTGAGGAGGCGGACCGCCGCGCTGATCTGGCGGGCGCTGCCCTTCCGGGCCCTTCTGTTGCGGGTGTTGCTGCTTCTGCTGCTGCTTTCTCTGTTCCTGCTTCTTTTTTTCTTCTTCGGTCAGGGGCGGTGTCTGAGCGAACGCGCGCTCCGCCACAAGCCCACCGCTTGCGATCATCATCACCGCCAAAGCCGGACCGAGTAGTGCCGCTCGCGTCAGCTTGTTGTCGTCGTGCGTGGCCAAGGCTCTTCCTCCGATGCTCGAGACACGATGTGCCGCGACTCGCGAAGCATAAGTCAGCGCATGGCCGCAATGTGTCGAAATTCTGTCGATTTCTTCATCGCCGAGTGAGGACTGTTTGGAAGCTCATACGGGTCAAGACTCTGCAGCCCAGCCTGCATCCATCACGTAGAACTGGCCACTGCTCCAAACGCCGAAACTCTCGCCTTCCGTGACCGCCAGCTCTACCAGATCATAGTAGATGGCCCGCGTCAGCAGCGCCTCGAGCCGCCCGCGCACGAGGAGATAGGGCTTCAGGCCTTCGCTGCTGTCCTCCACCTCGAACCGCAAGGGGTGCTCCAATCCGCATCTGACAACGTCGTCGACGTTGGTGCGAAAGGTCAGGACCTGATCGCGCGCCTCACCCGACACTTCCATTTCGACGGCCAGAAACGGCGCATCCTCGACCGCGACGTCCACCTTTTCGGCAGGCGTAACGAGGTAGGTCCGCCCGTCCGCGTCCTTTCTCAGCACCGTTGAAAAGAGCCTGACCAACGGCTTTCGCCCGATCGGACTGCCCTGGTACATCCACACACCGTCGCGCCGGATGGCCATTCCGATGTCGCCGCAGTAGGGCGGATTCCATCGTTCGACTGGCGGCAGGCCCTTGGCCGTCTGCGCCTTGAGGAGCGCCTCGAGACCACTCAGGCCTGCTGAAGGTTGTAGCTTCATGCACGTTAACTCCAACTCACGATAAGTAGCACGCCGGAGCTCCAATGGCATTGTCCGATAGGATCGGGCTTCCCATGTCGCGTTTATCGATGACCTAGGAGTTACATAAAGTTAATATCGCCCTCAGACACCAGCCTGATATAAACGCAAGCACTTCACATTCTGACCACTTTCCGACGGCCTGCTTGCTACCGAGCCAGCGCGGGCCACTCTGGCGGCCCGATCGCGAACGCCCCATAATCCGACCCTCAAGATCACCCAACCCCGAGACTTCTCCCACATGAGCCAAACCACCAGCATCACGTCCGCCGAAGCCGATATTGTCGGCCGCGTCGAAGCAGCCGGAGAGAAAGTCCGCCGCGTGCACAAGGCGGCCGCGCAGGTCATCTTCGGCCAGGACAAAGTCATTGAGCAGACGCTGATCACGATCCTCTCGGGTGGCCACGGCCTGCTGATCGGTGTCCCGGGCCTCGCCAAAACGCTCCTCGTCGAGACCCTTGGCAGGGTCTTGGGCCTCGACGCCAAGCGCATCCAGTTCACCCCCGACCTCATGCCCTCCGACATCATCGGCTCCGAAGTACTAGAGGACGGCGCAACCGCCGGAGGACGTCGCTCGTTCCGGTTTATCAAAGGCCCGATTTTCGCCCAACTGCTCATGGCCGACGAGATCAACCGCGCCTCGCCCAAAACCCAGTCAGCGCTGCTGCAGGCCATGCAGGAGCACCACGTCACTGTCGCCGGCCAGCGGCATGACACGCCCGCGCCTTTCCATGTGCTCGCGACACAGAACCCGCTCGAGCAAGAAGGTACGTATCCACTTCCCGAAGCTCAGCTCGACCGCTTTCTGCTGCAGATCGACGTGGGCTACCCTGGCGAAGCCGCCGAGAGGCGCATGCTCTTTGCGACAACCGGCATCGAGGAGCGCCGGCTCGAAGCGGTGATCAGCGCCCAGGAGCTGCAGGCGATCCAGCGTCTCGTTCGTCAAATTCCCGTTCCCGACAAGGTCGTTGAGGCGATCCTGAAACTCGTGCGGTCCGCGCGCCCTGGTGAAGGTGCTGGCGCCGAGACCGACCGCCTCGTCGCCTGGGGTCCCGGCCCGCGCGCCAGTCAGGCATTGATGCTCGCGGTGCGCGGGAAGGCGCTGCTCGACGGCCGACTTGCGCCATCCGTTGACGATGTGGTGGCGCTCGCAGAGCCCGTTTTGAAGCACCGCATGGCGCTCTCGTTCGCAGCCCGCGCAGAAGGTACTGGTGTCGGTGACGTCATTGGCCGCCTTGCCGGCAATCTCGCCTGATCGCGCGAGCAGTATAGGGAGCCGTCCTTGGCCGCTGATCGCGAACAATCTGGCAAAGGCGCCATAGCGCCACTGCAAACCGAAGCGCACGGTCTCGCCGACAGGCTGCCTGATCTGGTGCTGGATGCGCTGCGCATCTCGAGCACCGTTGCGCACGGTATTCACGGCCGACGCCGCGCAGGGCCCGGCGAGACGTTCTGGCAATTCCGCCAGTTCGGCGATTTCGATGCGGCATCGCTGATCGACTGGCGCCGTTCGGCGAGCTCCGACCATCTCTTCGTGCGTGAGCGCGAATGGGAAGCCGCCCATACGGTCTGGCTCTGGCCCGACCTTTCCGCATCCATGCGCTTCAACAGCCACCTAGCGGCAGCAACCAAAAGGGACCGGGCAGTGGTTTTGATGCTCGCTGCTGCCGAGTTGCTCGTGCGCGGCGGCGAACGTGTCGGCCTGCTCGGCCTCACCCGCCCGACCGCGAGCCGCAAGGCTGCCGATCGTCTCGCCGAATCGCTCCTGCTCAATGCCAATTCGAAGGAACTAACTGAAAGCCTTCCTCCGCAGACGCGCTTGCCGCGCTTCTCGGGCGTGATCCTCTTCTCCGACTTCCTCGACCCGCCGGACGATCTTCTCCCGCGCCTGCGTGCACTCGCGGCCACCGGCGTCAACGGCCATCTCGTGCAGATCCTCGATCCGGCTGAAGAAACGCTCCCCTACGAAGGTCGTGCGGAGTTCCTCGGTCTCGAGGGCAGTGAACGCTGGATCGCCGATCGTGCCGAGACGCTGCGCGAGCGTTATCAGGCAAAGCTTAAGGCGCACCGTGACGCGCTGATCGACGGTTGCCGCAATCTAGGCTGGACATTCCTGGTGCACCACACCGATCGCCCGGCCTCGGAGCCGCTGCTCTCTCTGGTCATGCGCCTGCAAGGCCAAGCCGGCGACTATCGCTTGACCGCCACACCGCCACCTGCATCCGCCAGCACCGAGAGTTCTGCACCCGCGGAGGCGACCCCATGAGCCTCGGCGCGCTCGCATTCCTCAATCCCTGGCTGCTCGGCGCGCTTGCGGCACTGCCGATTATTTATTGGCTGTTGCGCACTGTTCCCCCGCGCCCACGCCAGATTCTGTTTCCGGCGACGCGCATTCTCGTTGGCATCGACAACAAGGAGAAAACTCCAGCCAAGACTCCGTGGTGGTTGACGCTCATCCGCATGCTGGCCGCCGCCTGCGTGATCTTTGCGCTCGCCGAGCCAGTGCTCAATCCGAACCGTGAGAAGTCGCTCCAGGGACAAGGGCCCATCGCCGTCATCATCGACAACGGCTGGGGTGCGGCAACCCGCTTCAACGATCGCGTGCGCTTCGTCGAGCGGCTGATCGGCGAGGCTGAGGCCCAGAGCCGGCCGGTGCTCATCGCGCAAACGGCGCCGCCCGCGAAAAACCAATCGCTGCGCATCGAGGCGCCCAATGCCGCGCGATCCACCGCTGCGGCACTCAGCCCGCAGCCCTACGCGCCTGAGCGTCTCGCAACCGCCACGCAGCTTGAAACGGCGCTTGCCGGCAACAAGGCCGCAACCATCGTCTGGCTCACTGACGGCGTCGATCACGCCGATGAAGCACGCGCGTTCGCGGAGAAGCTCGCAGCGCTCTCCCGCAGCGGCGGCTCGTTCGTCGTCATGGAACCGAAGGCTGGCGAGGAGCCCATGGCACTCTCGGCACAGCTCGGCCGCGACGGCCGCCTGGAGATCACCGCTATGCGTCCCTTCGGCGCCCAGCGCAGCGGCTACGCGCTCGCCTACTCCGCGCGCGGCCAACGTCTCGGCGAAGCTGCTTTCTCCTTCGGTGATGGCGACCGCAGAGCCACCGCCCCCTTCGCGCTGCCGTTGGAGCTGCGCAACCAGGTCGCCCGCGTGGAGATTTCCGGGGAGCGCTCCGCCGCTTCTGTCCATCTTCTCGATGCGCGCTCGCGCTGGAACCGCATCGGTCTTATTTCAGGTGAAAGCCGCGAGCAGGCGCAGCCGCTGCTCGCCCCGCTCTACTACATCGAGAAGGCGCTCGCGCCTTTCTCCGAGCTTGTCCGTCCGAAGGATGCCAATCTCACGGCCGCCATGGGCGATGCGTTCAAGCAGAACGTCTCGGTGCTGATGCTCGCCGACATCGGCACACTCTCGGGTGAGCTCCTCGCCAAGGTCGACGACTGGGTGAAGAAGGGCGGCGTGCTGGTGCGGTTCTCCGGTCCTCGTCTCGAAAAAGGCGGCGACGCGCTGCTTCCCGTCGCGTTGCGCATCGGCGGACGCACCCTCGGCGGTGCGCTGTCGTGGTCGACGCCGCAGCCCCTTGCCGCTTTCGACGAGCAGAGCCTCTTCACCGGTCTCGCCATCTCGCCCGATGTGCTGGTCAACCGCCAGGTACTCGCCGATCCCGCTGCCATCTCGCCTGATGTGAAGGTCTGGGCTCGCCTCAAGGACGGCACGCCGCTCGTCACCGCGCAGAAACGCGGCGAAGGCCAGATCGTGCTCTTTCACGTCACCGCCAACTCCGATTGGTCGAACCTGCCGCTGTCCGGCCTCTTCGTGGACATGCTGCGCCGCATCGCCACGCTCGGCCGTCCGGGTGGCGTGCAGGCTGGCGGTGTCGAGACCACGGCCACGCAAGACGAATCTCAGGCTGCGCAGGCGCAGAGCGCAGCCGAGGTACTTGCCCCTCAACAAACGCTCGACGGCAACGGCATTTTGCGTACGCCGCCGCCAACTGCTCAAGCCATTCCCGCCGCCAGCCTCGACACCGTCAAGCCCGGCATCGATCATCCCCCTGGCTACTACGGGCCGCAGGCGAGCCCGCGCGCCCTGAATGTGCTCAACGCCAGATCTGAGGTAAAACCCTTGCCGAGCCTGCCCGCAGCCGAGCGCCGCGCTTATGAAGGCGAAACCGCACAACCATTGAAACCACCACTGCTCGCGATCGCCCTGACCCTGCTTTTCCTCGACATCATTGCGGTCATTTTGTTGCAAGCTGGCGCCTTCTGGCGTCGTCAGCGCGCCCCCGCGCCTGCCGCCGTTGCCCTGCTGCTCTTCGGCTTCGCTGCCGCAGTTGCGACAGTTCCATCGCTGGCGTCGGCACAGCGTATTGACACGCGCCCGGGTGAGCAACGCGGTGGCCAGACACGTAGCGTGACGCCGCCCGGAGTCACGCGCGATCAGCAGACCGCCATTGCGGCGACTGGAAAGGTCGCGTTCGCCTACGTGATTACAGGTGACAATGCCGCCGATACCGTCAGTCGCCAGGGCCTCCAGGGCCTCAACAAGTTCTTGACGGCAAAAACGGCCGTTGAGCCGGGTGAGCCCTTCGGCGTCAACATTGTCACCGACGAGATCGCTTTTTTCCCAATCCTCTACTGGCCCGTTCTGTCCAACGCACAGCCGCTCGCCGACGCTGTCCTCGCTAAAATCGACGCTTACATGAAGCAAGGCGGCATGATTGTGTTTGACACACGCGACTACGGTCTGGGCGGCGCCAGCGGCACGAATGCGTTGCGCAACCAGGACGGTACCGCGCTCCAACGCCTGCTCGGACGCCTGGATATTCCGCGCCTCGAGCCGGTGCCGGAAACGCACGTCCTCACAAAGTCATTCTATCTCTTGCGCTCGTTCCCGGGCCGCTGGGATGGCGGCCAGCTCTGGGTCGAGGCCGAGAGTGCCGAGGAAAAGGCCGATCAGGGCCGCAAGGCGCGCCGTGCGGATGGCGTCTCGTCGATCCTCGTCACTTCGAACGACCTTGCCGCCGCCTGGGCCCTCGATGACCGCACGCGGCCGATTTATCCGACCGTCCCTGGCGGCGAGGCACAGCGCGAGATGGCCTTCCGCACCGGCGTCAACATCGTCATGTACGCACTGACCGGCAACTACAAGGCCGACCAGGTGCACGTGCCAGCCCTGCTGGAGCGGCTCGGGCAATAGTCAATGAATACTGACGCACATATGTGCATTGGCACAAGCAAACGGCGAAACCACCCTCGGACGCGTGGGATGCTGACGGCGCCAAAGCGCCCGGCAAACCCGGACCAACCGAAGGTTTCGAAGACTGACGATGGAGAAAAGTGGAGCAAGAATCCAAACGGACGCGGCTACGGTTTGGAAGACCGCGAAGGCAATATCTGGGTGCCTAAGGGCAAAGGCCGTCGTGCTCATGCGGGTCCGCATTGGGATGTCCAGCGCCCGGACGGCACGTACATCTATGTCTATCCAGGCGGCAGGCTGAGATGACGACTTCGACAAATGTGGTGCTCTATGCACGGCGCGTGAAATTCTTCTCGCAAGGCGACGAGGATGCGCTGTTTCGCTGGCTCAAGAAGATAAAGGTCGTCTCCGATGTCAATGGCAATGGCGACACGATAGAGATCGAAATCGCGTCGAGCTCGATCAGCGAAGGTCAACTACGCGAGTTCATCGCACTGTTCCATCGCTACCACATCGACATGTCCCAGCTGGCCGCCTTCGAAAACGGCCAGAACAAAAGTTGGCTCAGAAACAAGCGTGCCTATAGGTACGAAGCTATGTTCGAAACCGTTTCGGCAGCCGAATGAGGAACGCGAATAGAAAATGGCCGATAGCGAATAGGGAAGCGGAAATCGACGCAATGCTTCTGCATCACCACATCCACACGCCCATTGGTCATTGGCTGTTGGCCATGCGCTCACCCTCCATTCGCCATTCGCCATTCGCTACTCGCCCCCCTCGCGCGGAGTGCGCATGAACTGGACCATCGACATCTCCCCCATGATCCCTGGCCCGCTGTTCGTGGCCGCGATCGTTGCCGCGCTGGCGCTGGTCGCCGCGCTGCTGTTTCGCCGCACGCGCGGCGCGACGCTGCGCGCCGTCTCGCTCGCCTGCCTCATCGGCGCGCTCGCCAATCCGACGCTGCGCCAGGAAGAGCGCGAGAGCCTTGCCAACATCGCGATCGTGGTGGTCGATGAATCGACCAGCCAGACCATCGCTGGCCGGCCCGAGCAGGCCGCCGCCATCCGCTCCGATCTCGAAGGCAAGCTCGGCAAGATTCCCAATCTCGAGGTCAAATGGGTCAATGCCGCCAAACCTGCCGGCGACGGGCCTTCTGGCACCAACCTCTTCGCTGAACTCAATCGCGCGCTCGCCAACGTGCCCCCCGACCGTCTGGCCGGCGTGATCATGATCACCGACGGCCAGGTGCACGACATCCCGAAATCCGCGGCCGCCCTCGGCTTCGATGCGCCGGTGCACGCCATCCTCACCGGCCGACCCGACGAGTTCGACCGCCGCATCGAGATCCTGAGGGCGCCGAAATTCGGCATCGTCGGCCAGAGCCGCGACATCGAGGTTGCCGTGCACGAGACCGGCCGGCGCCGCACCTCCGGCCCCGTGACATTGAAGGTGCGACGCGAGGGCCGTCCGGACGAGCTGCGCCGCACCGAGATCGACCGCAAGGTCACGTTCTCGATGCCGTTCCCGCATGCCGGCATGAACATCGTCGAAATCGAGCTCGAGCCCGTCCCTGGCGAGCTGACGCCGGCCAACAACCGCGTCGTCGTCGCGGCGGAGGGCGTGCGAGAGAACCTGCGCGTCCTCCTCGTCTCGGGCGAACCACATGCCGGCGAGCGCACCTGGCGCAATCTCCTGAAGTCCGATGCGGCCGTCGATCTCGTTCACTTCACCATTCTGCGCCCGCCCGAGAAGCAGGACGGCACACCCATCAATCAGCTGTCGCTGATCGCCTTTCCGACGCGCGAGCTCTTTTCGGAGAAGATCAAGGATTTCGACCTGATCATCTTCGACCGTTACCAGCATCGCGGCATTTTGCCGACCCTCTACTACGACAACATCGCGCAGTACGTGATCCGTCACGGCGGCGCCTTGTTGATCGCGGCTGGCGATGATTATGCAGGCACCACCAGCCTCTTCCGCACCGCGCTCAATACCGTCCTCCCGGCGGTGCCGACCGAGCGCGTTCTGGAACAACCGTTTAAGGCCAAAGTCGCCGGTGACGGCCTCAAGCACCCTGTAACTCGCTCGCTTCCCGGCGCGACAGATCCCGCGCAACCCACTTGGGGGAACTGGTTCCGCCAAGTGGAAGCTCTGCCTCGCCGTGGGCGCACCGTCATGAACGGCGCCGAGGACAAGCCGTTGCTCGTTCTCGACCGCCAGGGCAAGGGCCGTGTCGCACTGCTCCTCTCTGACCACGCCTGGCTCTGGGCGCGGGGCTATGACGGCGGCGGGCCCCACACCGACTTGCTGCGCCGGACCGCACACTGGCTGATGAAAGAGCCCGACCTTGAGGAAGAGCGCCTCATCGCCACCGGCAAGGGCCTCAAGCTTTCCATCGAGCGGCGCTCCATGGAAGAGACTGTTCCCCCCGTCACCGTCTCGGCGCCCGGGGGCGAGAACACGGAGGTTCGCATCGAGCCAGCCGGCGCCGGCATCTTCCGCGCCACGATCGATGTGAAGACGCCTGGTCTCTATAAGCTCCAGCAGCAATCACCGAACGGCCAGCTCACGGCAGTTGCACATTTGGGCCTGGAGGATGCGCGCGAGATGAACGAGGTCACCGCCACCGACGAGAAGCTGAAACCACTCGCCGAAGCAACCGGTGGCGGCGTCTTCTGGTCTCGCGGCGGCGGTATCCTGTCGAGCGTCACAGGTGATGGCGTGGAGGTGCCCCGCGTCTCCATGCTTTCCAACGCCCGCGTCCTCGCCGGCTCCGGCTGGCTGGGCCTCAGGGATCGTGAAGCCCATGTCACCCGGGGCGTGTCGCTGACGCCGATGTTCACCGGCCTCCTCGCGCTCGCCGCACTCCTCGCGTTCATCACCTTCGCCTGGTGGCGCGAAGGGCGCTGAGCCGGTTTCGCGCCAGTGCCAGACCCTCCAGGTCTGGCACTCCGGACACGGACACGCGTGCGCCCCTACCCCTTCGCCTTTTTGCCTTGCTCGCGGATCTGGCTCAGCGTCTGGCGCGGAGAGAGTGCCTCCGGATCGATCTTGACCTCGATGATCGAGGGCTTGTTCGTGGCCAGCGCACGCTCGAACGCCGGCTTGAAGTCGGCAGTGCGCTCCACCGTCTCGCCGTGGCCACCGAAGGCCCGCGCGTACGCCGCGAAATCCGGATTGACCAGCGTGGTTCCCGAGACGCGCTCCGGATACTGCCGCTCCTGGTGCGCGCGGATCGTACCGTACATACCGTTGTTGGCGACGATGGTGACAATGCCGAGCCCGTACTGCGCGGCGGTCGCCATTTCCTGTCCCGTCATCAGGAAGCAGCCGTCGCCCGCGAAGTTGACGACCGTCCGCGTCGGATCATGTAGCTTCGCCGCAATCGCTGCCGGCAGGCCATAGCCCATGGAACCCGACGTTGGCGCCAGGCACGTGCGGTAGCCCTTGTACTGCATGTAGCGGTGCACGAACGCCGCGTAATTGCCGGCGCCATTGGTCACGATGCTGTGCTCCGGCATCATGTCGGATACCGTCCGCACCACTTCGGCGAACTGCATCGAGCCCGGCCCGGGCAGCGGCTGCAAAGACGCCAGAAATGCGTCGTGCAGCTCCTTGGTCGTTCCGCTCCAAGGTTTCGATGACGGCGCCGGCAAGCTCTCCAGCAGATCGGCGAAGGTCGCCGCGGTGGCGTTGATTGGCAAGTCGGCGCGATAAACGGAACCCAACTCATTGCCCGAGGGATGCACGTGCACCAGCGTCTGCGTCGGGTTCGGAATCTCGATCAGCGTGTAGCCGGACGTGGTCATTTCGCCCAATCGCGCACCGATCACGATCAGCACGTCGGCTGCCTTGATTGCCGCCGCCAGCTTCGCATCGAGGCCGATGCCCGCGTGGCCCGCGTAGCAGCGGTGACGGTTGTCGATGTAGTCCTGAAACCGGAATGCCGCCGCCACCGGCATGTCGAAGCGCTCGGCGAAGGTCTCCACCTGCTTCTGGATCTTTTTCGACCAGAGCGGACCGCCGATGATCATCAGCGGCCGCTTTGCGCCCGCGAGCAGCTTCTTGAGCTCCGCCGCATCGGCAGCGCTTGGGGCGGGATCGGCGAACTTCGCGGCTTTCGCATCCGGTGCCTCACCCTTGGCGGAGAGCATGTCCTCCGGCAAGCCCAACACCACGGGCCCCGGCCGGCCGTTCTTCGCCGTGTGAAACGCGCGCGACACATACTCCGGAATACGCGAGGTCGAGCGGATCACCGCCGCCCATTTCACGAACGAGGAAAAAAGCGATTTGGTCTCGATCTCCTGGAACGCCTCGCGATCCTCGTGCTTCTCTCCAGGAAGGCCGAGAAACATGATCATCGGCGTCGAGTCCTGCTGCGCGATGTGCAGGCCGGCCATCGCATTGGCTGCCCCCGGCCCGCGCGTCACGAAGCAGATGCCAGGATCGCCCGTCACCTTGCCCCAAGCCTCCGCCATGATCGCCGCGCCGCCTTCCTGGCGACAGATCACTGTCTTGATCCGATTGGAGTCATGCAGGCCATCGAGTGCGGCGAGGAAGCTCTCGCCCGGCACTGTGAACGCGGCTGATGCACCCTGGGTCTCGAGCTGGTCGATCAAGATCTTGCCGCCGTGACGCATGATGTCTCCTCGCTTCGGTGCGGGTCCGTCGCGCACCGGCGTTCGGGCCCAAGGTGTTGGCATGTCGGCTGGAACCTAGGGCCGAACGAACAGCGCGGGTAGCGGAAATTTGGCCGGGCGGCAGCCGATTTTGCCGTGGACGAACCGTTTCGCCTCAGTTGGTGCCGGTTACCCGGGTTCTATGATGCCGGTGATTCGGGGGGTCTGTTGCTGGTCTCAAGTCGAGGGTGAATGGCGGATGTCACGGAGAGTCGCGTCACGCATCGAAGGTGGCCGGCGCGCCTCGCCGCCGCCGGCGTTGCCATCATGCTCGCGCTTGCCTGTCACGGTGTCCTCGCCGAAACCCGCGTCGCGCTGGTGATCGGCAACTCCAGCTACGCATTCTCTCCGCTCACCAACCCCAAGAACGACGCCGAGGCCGTCGCGAAGACGCTGAAAGCCGTTGGCTTTGCGGTGACGAAGGTCATCGATGCCGATCAGGCGGCCATGCGCCGCGCAGTCGTGGAGTTCGGACGCCGTCTCCGCCAATCCGATGCGGTCGGCGTGCTCTACTACGCGGGTCACGGCGTGCAAGTCTCGGGTGAGAACTTCTTGATCCCGATCGGCGTCGACATCAAGGATGAGGCCGAGGTTGCCTTCCAGAGCGTCAACCTCAACGAGGTCCTGCGCACCATGTCGGCCGCCAGGTCGCGGCTCAATATCGTCATTCTCGACGCGTGCCGGGACAACCCGTTCCCATCTTCCACGCGTGGCGGCTCACGCGGCCTCGCCCATGTCGTTTCGGCGTCCGGCACGCTGGTTGCCTACGCGACGGCACCCGGCCAGGTGGCGCTCGACGGCGATGGCATCAACAGCCCCTACAGTGTCGCGCTGGCCCGACACATTCCAACTGCCGGCATTTCACTCGAGGAAGTTTTCAAGCGCACGCGCAAGCAGGTGATGGAAGAGACCAACAGCACGCAGATTCCCTGGGAGAGCACGTCGCTGACGGGCGACTTTTTCTTCAGGCCGAAGCGCGCCGAGCCGGAAGTCAGCGGCAAATGGCGCTCCTACGAGGGCGTCAGCGAAGGGGAGGTAGCGGAACTCGCAGCCTGGGAGCGCATCAAGGAGTCGCGCGATCCGGCCATTTTGAAGAAGCACCTCGAAGCCTATCCGAACGGCAGCTTCGCCGAGCTCATTCGCTACCGGCTCGCACAAGGCAAGCCGGTAGAGACGACGAGCTCATCCGACGGTACCGGGATCGCGGGTTGGATAGGGAATGTGTTCGGCGCCTCGCAGACCGAGAACCGGGAAGTCGACACGCTCTACGAGGAGGCGCTGAAACTCGAAGCGCGCAACACGCCCGCCTCCGACGTCGAGGCCGTCCGCCTCTACCGCGCCGCTGCTGCCCGCGGCTTGCCGGCGGCGATGTATCAATTGGCACGTGCATATGATCGCGGCCGCGGCGTCGAGAAGAGCGTCGCGGAAGCGGCCGTCTGGTACAAGCGCGCCGCCGATCTTGGTCACGTTCCCGCCATGGCCTCGCTCGGCACCATGTACGAGTTCGGCGAGGGCGTTCCGGCCGACCTCGTCGAGGCGCTCCGGCTATATAAACTCGCCGCCGAAGCCGGCGATGCCCACGGCATGACCAGCGTCGGCTACCTCTATCAGACCGGCAAAGGCGTTCCGAAAGACGGCGAGGAAGCACGCAAGTGGTATGAGAAAGCAGCCGCGGCCGGCAACCCGCGCGCCATGTACAATCTCGCGCTCATGCACTTGCGGGGCGAAGGCGGCGAGCGTGATTTCGGCGAGGCCGTGCGCCACTTGAAGACGGCCATCGAGAAGGGCCACGCCGGCGCTATGCGCGAGCTGGCGTTTCTCTTCGACGAGGGCCGTGGTGTCGCACGGGATCCGAAATCCGCCGCGCAGTTCCTGCTCGCTTCGTACAAGGCTGGCCACAAGGACGCGCGCATGGACCTCCTCGCCCGGCCCGAGGCCTGGAGCATCACCACACGGAAAGAGATTCAGCGCCAGCTATCCGCCGCCGGCATCTACAGCGGCCGCGCCTCCGGCTATTTCGATATGACCACCCGCCGCGCCATCGAAGCCTACGCCGCGAAGTGAGCTTTTGGTTGGAGTCAGTCCCGTGGGACCATACACCAACCTCACACCAGCCGCAGGAGCACGTGCCGCTTGCGGCCGAGGCTGAGCTTGATGGCGCCGTCCTTCACGTCTGAAAGACGAAGCTTCGCCTTCTCGTCCTTGACGACGTCGTCATTGACCCGCAGTCCGCCACCCTGGATCTGGCGCCGCGCTTCGCCGTTGGACTTCACCAATCCCGCCGTCACAAACGCCGCCAGGATGCCGAGCTCGTTGCGCACGTCGGACTCGGGGACCTCGATCGTCGGCAGGTCCTCCGAGAGCGCACCCTGCTCGAACGTTTTGCGCGCTGTTTCAGCGGCCGCCTCGGCCTTGGCGCGCCCGTGCAGTAGCGCCGTCGCCTCAGTTGCGAGAATCTTTTTCGCCTCGTTGATCTCGGCGTCCTTCAGCGAGCCAAGCTTCGCGATCTCAGTTATCGGCAGCTTGGTGAAGAGTTTCAGGAACTTCGCGACGTCCGCATCCTCGGTGTTCCGCCAGAACTGCCAGTACTCGTATGCCGAAAGCGTAAAGCCCGGCGGGCCCTCCTCGTTGAGCCAGATGGCGCCGGCAGCGGTCTTCCCCATCTTTGCGCCCGACGATGTGGTCAGCAGTGGGCAGGTCAGCGCGAACAATTGATGCGTTCCCATGCGACGGCCGAGGTCGATGCCGGAGACGATGTTGCCCCACTGATCCGAACCACCCATCTGCAGATTGCAGCCGTAGCGCCGCGCCAGCTCCGTGAAGTCGTAGGACTGCAGCAGCATGTAGTTGAACTCGATGAACGAGAGCGGCTGCTGGCGCTCGAGCCTCAGCTTCACCGAATCGAACCGCAGCATCTCATTGACCGAGAAGTAGCGGCCCACATCGCGCAGGAATTCGATGTAATTGAGCTTGGTCAGCCACTCTGCGTTGTCGACCATGTCGGCGTCGGTCTTGCCGGAACCGAACGTCAGCAACTTCGCGAAGACTTGCTTGATGCCCTCCTTATTGGCCTCGATCTCCGAGATCGGCCGTAGCGATCGGGTCTCGTCCCTACCGGAGGGGTCCCCAACGCGTGTCGTGCCGCCACCCATCAACGTGATTGGCTTATTGCCGGTCTGCTGCAGCCAATGCATCATCATGATCGAGATCAGCGAGCCCACATGCAGCGACGGCGCCGTGCAGTCATAGCCGACATAGGAGATGACCTCGCCCTTTGCGGCCAGCTGATCTAGGCCCTGAACATCCGAGCATTGGTGCACGAAGCCCCGCTCGTGCATGATGTTGAGGAATTCGGATTTGTAGGTCGGCATGGTCAATCTCTGCGTGATTGCGCTTGCAAATTGCACGGGATGGCGACCGCGGGCAAGGTGATGTCCAGTCCTGCGAACGGCCATTTTGGTGCGTCAATTGGTGAGTCCCCGAGGATTCGAACCTCTCGGCGTCCATCCCCCGTTTCAAAGCCAACCGGGTTACAGCCGGGTGGGGGCAAAGGCACCCGCGAGATCTCTACGTCGATTGACCTCGGCAAACGTCAATCCCAGGCGGTCGTGAATTTGGGATCTCAGCCGTCGTCAAACTTTGCCGGGTCGTGCGCGCGCTGAATTGGCTGATGAGAACCACAGCCCAATTCGGGCGTTGTCAGCGACAGCGACGGTATCGCTCGCCGAAAAGCGCACTCGCATGCGACCGCACTGCCGGGCGAATGCGCCAATCGGGAGTTACGGTGGAAATGTCAGCTGCGAGCGTTATGTGCGTGGTATGATATTGAAGTGTTGAGAAGTCAATAACTACGCATTTTTTGACACGATTGAGGTGAATAGCGCCTGAACATGCCAGCGCTGGCCTGGCCTTTCGAGTGAGAGCACACGATGAGCAAGGTGATGCGCGCAATCGGCCTCATGAGCGGCACGTCGATGGATGGAATCGACATCGCGCTGCTCGAAACCGACGGCATCGACCACGTGCGCCGCCACGCCGGAGCGAGCATCGCCTACCCCGAGCATTTTCGCGAAAGACTGCGGCAGGCCCTGGCCGATGCCCGCGAGATCGAGAGCCGCGAGCAGCGCCCCGGCTGCCTCGCCGACGTCGAGCGCGAGCTGACCGAGACCCATGCCCAGGCCGTGCAGATGTTCCTTGGCGACCGGATGCTGCAACCCTCGGCGGTGGACGTGATCGGCTTCCACGGTCAAACGGTGCTGCACAAGGACGTCGTTTCTCTACAGCGGCAGCGCAAGCTCACTGTCCAGCTCGGCGATGGGCGGCTACTCGCAGCAAAATGCGGCATCGACGTCGTCTACGACCTGCGCGCCAATGATTGCGCCGAGGGCGGCGAAGGCGCGCCGCTGGTGCCCGTCTACCATCGGGCACTCGCCGCCAAAGTGCCAGACCGCCCCGTCATCTTCGTCAACATCGGTGGTGTCGCGAACATCACCTGGATCAGCCGCAACGGCGATCTCCTCGCCTTCGACACCGGCCCGGGCAATGCGCTGGTCGACGACTGGATGCTGCGCCACACCGGCACTGCACGTGACGATAACGGCGCGCTGGCCGCGACCGGCGCCGTCAACGAGGACATCCTCAAGTATTACCTTTCGCTCCCCCATTTCGCGAAGCTGCCGCCGAAATCGCTCGATCGCAATGCGTTCACGGCCGATGTCGTCCGAGATCTGAGCCCCGCCGACGGCGCCGCGACGCTCACCGCCTTCACGGCTCAAAGCATCGTCAAGGCGCGCGAGCATTTCCCCGAGCAGCCGGCGCTCTGGGTGATCTGCGGCGGCGGCCGGCGCAATCGAACACTGATGGGAATGCTGGCGGCGCAAGTCGAGACAGCCGTCGTTCCCGCCGAGGTCCTCGGTCTCGACGGCGATACCATGGAGGCGGAAGCCTGGGCCTTTCTCGCCGTGCGCTCGCTCGCCGGGCTGCCGTTGACCTATCCCGGCACCACGGGCGTATCATCTCCAACGCGCGGCGGAGTGCTCGCCAAGGCACCCTGAGGCTGCTTTGGCGCACGGCAATGCCACAGCAACCGTTTCGAACCGGTACGGCGCTTAACCACGACTCGTTGAAATCGAGCCGATCGCCGCCGTGATGCGCCGACTGGCACGCGCTCTGCTGCTGGCTTCCTGCTGCAAGCGCGGCCAGCCCAAGTGATTTTGACAGGGCTTTCAGGCGCTCGCTGGACCACCCCCGCCCGGAGGGCCCATGATCAGTTTGTCGCTCGCCGAATGGTTCACCGCCGCGCTGCTGTCGTTGACGTGCGCGCTTCTCGTCGTCGCGCACAACCTGCGCGGAGAGCGCTGGCGCCATACCGTCGCCATTACATCAATGGTGATCGGCACCGCAGCTTCATTCGCGCTCTACAAGTGCTATCGCGGCGAGGCCGATGAATGGTTCTTCGCTGCCGTCCGGGAGGACGCCAAGAAAAATGGAGACAAACCGTTCATTTCCATGTTGCGCAGGAGCTGGCTCACCGGTGGCAGCACCCGAATCGATCGAGCCACCCGTTCCGGGTCAATGCCAGCCGCGACCAGGGCCAGCGGTGGTGACGGCAATGACAGTCCCAGGCGCGAAGAGGCCTCGATGGCCAACCACGAAAGCAGCTGGTGGTTCAGCCCGCCGACGCGCAAACGCGCCATATTGAACCTGGCTTCCTTCGCTGATTGTGCCGACTGTCCCGAGATGGTGCCACTGGAGCCGGGCTACGCCGCCCTGGGTGCCGACAAGAACGACCAGGAAGCTCTCGCAGCCGAACGCCCGCAGCGCGTCGTTCGTATCGGCAAGCCGTTCGCCATCGGTCGGACCGAGATCACCGTTGCCCAGTTCGACAAGTTCTTGAAGCTGACGAAACGCACGCCTGCCTGCGCCTCTCCTGCCTCATTCCTTCCAAACCATCCGGTCAACTGCGTGACCTTCGCCGAGGCCCAGGCCTATGCAGCGTGGCTTTCCGAGTACACGGGCCAGACCTACCGTCTGCCGTCGGCAGGCGAATGGGAGTACGCCGCCCGGGCCAAAACAGCGACTCCCTATATTGGCGACAGCAAGCTCGCCGCAATCGCAACGGACATTGGTCGTAGAGTGTCCACCCTTATGCCGGTCGCGAGCTTGGACCCAAACGGCTTCGGCCTCCACGACATGTCGGGCAACCTTGCCGAATGGACGGCCGACTGCTGGCTGCCCAGCCTCCATCGCGCGCGATCAGATGGCAGTTGGGTGGCGCTTGGCCCCGATTGCACCAAGCGCGTCGTGAAGGACGGGGCATGGTCGGAAGAGGAGCGCTTCACTCGCGTCTCCTCCCGCCGCCCGCTGGCGCCGGACACGGCCCTGCCTGGCGTCGGCTTCCGGTTGATCCGCGAGATCCGGCTGACCCACTGAGCTGGCAAACCGTACCGGCCGAGGGCTCATCGATTGAGCGCGATCACCAGCGATTTCACGTTGCCGCCGTTCTCTGCGATGTGGTTCTCGAAGAGCTGCTTCATGAACGGGGTCATCCAGAACCCGTACACCATCGCATCGCGCACGCGGTAGGTGCTGCCGTACTTTGCGAGCAGCCAGCGCACCTCGTAGCTCTGACCGTCTTTCAGGTGGATGCGGCTGTCGACCATCAGCCCGGCACCGCCTTGCAGGCTGGAAAGGATCTCGTATCTCTCCACCGGGTACTTCGGCGCTTCCTTGGCGGCATAGCGGCCGATGAAGCGGACCATGCCATTGATATAGCTCTGGCGATCCGAAGGCGCGAGTTGGCCCTTGTAGCTGCCGAGCGCATAGTTGCCGATATATCCGACGTCAGCAAACCGGTGCACGACACTCGCCACCAGCTCCGGCGACTTGGAGCGTGAGGCATTGAGCAGCTCGTGCGCCACCTTTTGCATGAACTGAACCGCTGGGTCGGCGGCGCGGGCGGGCGTTAGCGAAAGCGCCATGGCGAAGCCGAGCGCCGCCGCAAGCTGCGTGAACGACAACAGAAAACGCATCGATATCCCTCTCCGCAGGTCCGCCGCCCGGTTTTGCTTGAGAGCAAGACTACAGGTTCACCCCGCCGGCACTGGACCACAGCTTGCCGTATCCGTCAAAGCCACAGGGTCAAAGCCGTGCAATTCCATAGCTTTGCCGTCCCAACGTGTCGTTTTTGGGACGCTCGCCCTTGCATCTGGTGCCCTCCCGCCTCACGACGCAGCTCTTGGTTGTATAATTGATCTAGAAAAACTCCAGATCGCAAAGTTGCGCAGGCAATATCTATTTCCAGGCCCTGAGGCGGTTTCCAGCATCGACGCTCTCCAAGCCAAATCGATTTGTCATGGGCGAATTTCGACGCTGGCGCGTTTTGCAGCCGAGCACGTAGGGTAGTAGCCACTCAAAAACACCCCCCGCCAGCCTCACGTACGTGCAGCGCAGACCCCAAATTCGGGCGTTTTTTCGCTAGGCCCGATTTCCTAAAATATTAAGGCCGAGACGGTCTTTCGTTGCTGCCACAACAATGCTTCGACGCGGTATCCCATCGTCCCACAATCAACTCGGCAACTGGTACCCTGCGAACCGGGCGCGCAGGTCCTTCTTCGAGATCTTGCCCGTCGCCGTCATGGGTAGCGCATCGACGAAGGACACATCGTCGGGCACCTGCCATTTGGCGAGCCGTGTCCCGAGATAGCTGAGGATCTCAGCTTTCGAAGGCTCGGCGCCCGGAGCTTTCACCACCACCAGCAAGGGTCGCTCGTTCCACTTCGGATGCGGCACTGCGATCACGGCCGCGTTGGCAACGCCCGGACAGCGCAGGGCCTCATTCTCCACGTCGATGGAGCTGATCCACTCGCCACCCGACTTCACGAGGTCCTTGGCCCGGTCGACCAGCACCAACCAGCCATCCGGCGTAATGGTCGCGACGTCTCCGGTCGCGAACCAGCCCTCCTTGTCGATCGCCGCAGCGGTTGCTTTCGCGTTGTTGTAGTAACCCGACACCACAGCCGCACCGCGCACATAGAGCTCGCCCTGCGCCTTGCCATCATGCGGCTGGCCGTTCCCAGCCTCATCGACGATCTTCATCTCCACGCCGAACATGCGCCGGCCCTGTCGACCCTTGATGTCCATCCGCTCGGCGAACGGCAGCGCTTTTTCCTCCGGTGTCATCTGCGTGAGCGAGCCAACCGGGCTCATCTCGGTCATGCCCCAGCCGTGTACGATCTCGACGCCGAGGTCCCGCTCGAACGCCTCGATCGTCGCGCGCGCGGCTGCCGATCCGCCGGTCAGCACGCGCGACAGGTTGCGCGGCTTGCGGCCCTGCTTCTTGATCTCGTCGAGGAGACCCAGCCACACGGTGGGCACCCCCCAGCCGCCCCACACCTGCTGCTGATCCATCAGCTGAAACAGACTAGGTCCGTCGAGCCGCGCTCCCGGCATTACGAACGGAGTGCCGGTGATTCCCGCGATGTAAGGCAACCCCCACGCGCTCGCATGAAACAGCGGCACGACCGGCAGAACCGGCTTGTCCGGCCCGAAGGCGGTTGGCTGCGAGGCGATGCAGAACAGCGTGTGCAGCAGCGTCGAACGGTGGGTGTAGAGCGCGCCCTTCGGCTCGCCTGTCGTACCCGACGTGTAGCAGAGCGTTGCTGCCGTGTTCTCGTCGAGATCGGGCCAGGTGATCGTCGCGCCACCCTTGGCGACGACCTCCTCATAGCAGAGCAGCCCTGGGAGCGGCTCGCCCGCCGGCATATGTGCGCGATCGGTAAGCGCCACATAGGTCTTGATCGGCGTGAACGCGCCCCGCAGCTTCTCCACCAGCGGCACGAAGGTGAGATCGAGGAACATCATCGTGTCGCCGGCGTGGTTCACGATGTAGGTCATCTGATCGGGAAAGAGCCGAGGATTGATTGTATGGCAGACGGCGCCAATGCTCGAGATCGCGAAGTACAGCTCGAAATGGCGGTGTGTGTTCCAGGCGAGCGTGGCGATGCGGTCGCCGGGCTTCACGCCCAAATCGCGGAGCGCATTGGCGAGTCGCACCACCCGGGTGTGCGTCTCGGCCATCGACTGATGGTGAATGCCGCCCTCGACCAGAGCCGTCGTCAGCCGCATCGACGGGTGCACCTCGGCCGCGAAATCGATGACCTGGGAGACCAGCAGCGGCCGGTCCATCATCAATCCCCTGAGCATGCGGTGCGTCCTTCCCTAGCGTGGAACTACTGCCAAGACCGTAACGTGCCACCTCGGGAGAGGGAAGCCTTGGCGCTCGCCCCTTGAGCAATGGTGCCACGAGTCAGCTAGATTGCCGCCGCGCAGGCACTGCGTGACCGACGGGGAGCACGGGAATGGCAATCGAGTACGCCGCACTGGCGGCAGGGATCGTCGACTTGATGAGCGCGCACCTAGCCCCGTTGACCTCCTCCTTCGACCTGGCAGCCTCGGCCGTGTTCGCCATCACCGGTGCGCTCGTTGCTTCGCGCAAGCAGCTCGACATCGTCGGCTTCATGTGGCTCGGCGTCGTGACAGGCATCGGAGGCGGCACGGTCCGCGATTTGCTGCTCGGCGTGCCTGTGTTCTGGGTGCGGGATGCAGCGCCGCTCATTGCCTGTCTCGTCGCGTCCGCGGCAACCTACTTCACAGCGCACCTTGTCCAGTCGCGCTATCGTCTCATCCTCTGGCTTGATGCGATCGGCTTGGCCCTTGTCACGGTCGCTGGGACCGCGAAGGGCCTCGATGCCGGCGCAGGCCCGGTCGTCGCAGTCGTCATGGGCGTCATAACGGCGGCGCTCGGCGGCATCATCCGCGATCTCCTGGGGCAGGAGCCGTCCATCATTCTCCGACGTGAGCTCTACGTGACCGCGTCGCTGCTCGGCGCCGTCGCCTACGTCGCCCTGACAGGCTTAGGGCACGAACGAACCATTGCAATGTTGGTTGCCGGTGTCGCCGCGTTTGTACTTCGCGGCGCCGCCCTCGTGTTCGGGCTCATGCTGCCCGTCTATCGATCCCGCCCTGGGCGTCCGGCCGCAAAGATGGACATTTCATAGCGCATCTCTAACTTGAGCCGCCAAGCTGAGAGCTTTGCGCGCCACGGTATTTTGAGCTCAAGAGGGTCCCCCATGCCCAAAGGCTATTGGGTTGCAACGTATCGCTCCGTGAAGAACCCGGATGCGCTCGCCGCCTACGCCAAGATCTCGGGGCCCGCGCTGCAAGCCGAAGGCGGGCGCATTCTGGTGCGCGGGATGCCAGCGCACGTTTATGAGGCCGGCGTCGAGCAGCGCACCGTCGTCATCGAGTTCGAGAGCGTCGCTGCGGCAATCGCAGCCCACGACAGCCCCGTCTAACAGGAAGCCATGCGCGTCCTCGGCGACGCCTGCGTCCGCGATATCCGCATCGTCGAGGGCGTCGAGTAACTCGATGGAGGATCCAATGCCCCTGGTCTTCTATGAGCGCGTCGGCCATGAGGGACGGCGTCCGAGCCCGTTCTCCTGGCGGATCAGGTATGCACTGGCCCACAAAGGGATCGAGTTCGAACTTCGGCCCGTGCGGTTTGCCGATGTCGAGACCATTCGAGCCTTGAGTGGCCAGCACCTGACGCCGATCATCACCGACGGCGACCGCATCGTCCACGAGACATGGGACATCGCCTGCTATCTCGAAGAGCGCTTCCCGGACCGGCCCTCACTGTTCGGCGGCGACGTCGGCCGCGGCACCGCGCGGCTCATCAATATCTGGTCCGACACGCAGCTCGGCCCGCCTCTGCGCCGAGTCATCTACGCCGATTTTCCCGCTGTTCTCGACGCGCAAGACCGTGCCTATTTCCGGAGCACCCGCGAACGTGACCTCGGCATGACACTCGAGGAGGTCTGCGCCGATCCCGCCGAGAAGCTCGCAATCTTTCAGCAGGCCTGCGCGCCGCTCGAGCGCACGCTGGCCTCGCAGCGCTACATCTGCGGCGCCGCCCCGGCCTACGCCGACTATCTCGTTTTCTCGGTCTTCCAGATGGCGCGGCTCGGCTGCCCGAAGGAAGTGGTCGTGCCTGGGTCGGCCATCGCCGACTGGCGCGCGAGGATGATCGATCTCTTTGACCGCCTCGGCGATCGTTTTCCCGGCTATCCGCACTAAACTGCCAGCCTGCGTCCCCTTGAGCAATTCCGGCCCGTGCCTGATAAGCTGGCGCTGAAGCGAGCAACGCGCCAACAAGCATAACGAGGCCCTCATGGCGAAGGTGACTGTCAGGCAGGACGACGAGATCGCGGTGTTCAGCCTTGCGAACCCGCCGGTCAATGCGCTCGGGCATCAAGTGCGTGTCGAGCTCCAGGCTGCAACCAAAGCGGCCATTGCCGACCCGAAGGTGAAGGCCATCGTCATCACCGGCGAGGGCCGCGCCTTCTGCGCCGGCGCCGACATCACCGAGTTCAAGTCAGGCCTCAAGGAGCCGAGCTTCCCGGATGTGATCGACGCCATCGAGGCCTCGCCGAAGCCGGTTGTTGCCGCCGTCAACGGACTGGCCCTCGGCGGCGGGCTCGAACTGGCGCTCGGCTGCCACTATCGCGTCGTGGCGCGTTCCGTGACCCCGCTTGGGCTCCCCGAGGTGAAAATCGGTATCCTGCCCGGGGCCGGCGGCACGCAACGCCTACCGCGCGTCATCGGCGTCGAGCCGGCGCTGGACATGATCGTCTCTGGGAATCCCATCAATGCGGCCGCCGCTGAGAAAGCTGGCCTTGCCGACCGCGTCGTCGACGGCGACGTGGTTCAAGCCGCGATCGCCTACGCGCGCGAGCTCCTCGTCGCTGGCAAAGGCCCGCGCCCCATCAGCGCGAAGAGGATTGACCCTGCGAGCGTTCCCGCGGGCCTCTTCGACAAGAAGCGGGCAAGCCTCGCCAAGCACCCGTCCGGTCCCATGGCGGCACAGAACTGCATAGCAGCAGTCGAAGCGGCTGTCGGCAGCGACTACAAGGCCGGAGTCAGGCGCGAATGGGCCCTCTTCGAGGAGCTGCACGCCAGCCCCTACTCGCACGCGCTGCAACACGCCTTCTTCGCCGAGCGCAAGGCCGCCGACATCCCCGACATCGGGTCCGATGTGAAACCGCGCGACGTGAAGACTGTTGGCGTCGTCGGCGCCGGTACGATGGGCACGGGTATCAGCCTCGCGTTCTTGAATGCGGGCTTCCCGGTGACCTTGGTCGAGACGGCACAAGCCAATCTTGACCGTGGCGTGAAGCGCATCATCGAGACCATCGAGAGCAACGTGCAGCGCGGCCGCATCACCGCCGAGCAAGGCAAGGCGCGCATCGCCGCGCTGAAGGCCACGCTGGAGATGAAAGACCTCGCCACGTGCGACATGATCATTGAGGCCGTGTTCGAGAAGCTTGCGCTCAAGAAGGAAGTTTTCGCCAAGCTCGACGGCGTGGCGAAACCTGGCGCCGTCCTCGCCTCCAACACCTCCACCCTCGATGTCGACCAGATCGCCGCCGCCACGAAGCGGCCTGAGGACGTGGTTGGCATGCATTTCTTCTCGCCCGCCAATATCATGCGGCTCCTGGAGGTGGTGCGCGGCAAGAAGACGGCCAAAGACACGCTCGCCACAGCGATGGGTATTGCCAAGCGCATCGGCAAGGTCGGCGTCGTCTCGGGCGTATGCTTCGGCTTCATCGGCAATCGCATGCTCGAGGAATACCTCGAGGAGGTGCAGGCCATGCTGCTCGAAGGCGCGACCCCGGCCGAGATCGATGGCGCGCTCGAGGCTTGGGGCTTCGCCATGGGCCCGAACGCGATGATGGATATGGCCGGTATCGACGTCGGCTATCTCGTGCGCAAGGAGAACCGCCTCTCGAACGAGCGCGCGCAGCTCTACCGCGCCACCGACAAGATCTCCGAGATGGGCCGCCACGGCCAGAAGACCGGGGCCGGCTACTACAAATACGGCGCCGACAGGAAACGTGTCGAGGACCCGGAAATCATCGAGCTGTTCCGCAAGGAAGCCGCGGCTCTCGGCATTGTGCAGAAGAAACCCTCGTCCGATGAGATCGTCGAGCGGTGTCTGCTGCGTCTGATCAACGAAGGCGCCAATATTCTCGACGAGAAGATCGCGCTGCGCGCCTCCGACATCGACACGATTTATCTCACCGGCTATGGCTTCCAGGCTTGGCGCGGCGGCCCCATGTGGCACGCCGAGAACATCCTCGGGCTCAAAGCCACCGCCGACAAGATCCGCGCCTACGAGGCGAAGCTCGGTCCCCGCTGGAAGCTCGCCCCCCTCCTCGACCGCCTCGCCAAGAGCGGCAAGGGTTGGGACCAATGATCATCAAGATCCTTGGCTCGGGCGCTGGCGGCGGGTTTCCTCAGTGGAACTGCACTGGGCCAGTCAGCCGGCGCGCCTGGGCAGGTGAACCGCAAGCCCGCCCACGCACGCAGGCCTCGGTGGCGGTGTCGGCCGACGGTGTTCGATGGGTGCTGCTCAACGCCTCGCCGGATCTGCGGCAGCAGATTGCGGCGACGCCCGCGCTGCACCCCTGCCCCCAAGGCCCCCTCCGCAACAGCCCCATTCGAGCTGTGGTGCTCTCGAACGGCGACGTCGACGCGGTGACCGGCCTGCTATCGATGCGCGAGCGGCAACCTTTCACGATCTACGGCAGCGACCGCATACTCGAAACGCTCCGCGCCAACAGCATCTTTAACGTGCTCGATCCGGCTTACGTCGATCGGCGCCCGCTCTCACTCGGAGCCGAGACGTCGCTTGTCGATCACGGTCGCGATCTTGGGCTCGACGTCGAAGCCTTTCCCGTGCCCGGGAAGGTGGCGCTCTATCTCGAGGACTCTTCCGCCGGCCCGGACCTCGGGACCCACGAGGGCGACACCATTGGGCTCGAGATCACGGAGCGCCGGACAGGCCGCTGTTTCTTTTATATCCCGTCGTGCGCCACCGTGGATTCCGGCCTCGCCCAGCGCTTGCGGTCCGCCACCCTCGTGCTCTTCGACGGAACGCTTTTCACGGACACCGAATTGATTGATCAAGGCCTTTCCGACAAGACCGGCCGGCGCATGGGCCATATCAGCATTTCGGGCGCGCAAGGGTCACTTGCAGCTTTCCGCCCCTTAAATGTGGCGCGAAAAGTCTATATCCACCTCAACACGTCAAATCCGGCTCTGATCGACGGCAGCGACGAGCGCACCATCATCGAGCGCGAAGGCTGGGAGGTTGCCTTCGACGGCATGGAGATCCGACTGTGACTGGCTACAGATGGAAACCAACTGTAACCGCGCCGCTGGCGCCCGACGGCCTCGAGGCAGCGCTGCGCGACATTGGCGCCGAGCGCTATCACGACAAGCACCCGTTCCATCACCTGCTCCATGGCGGCAAACTCAAGAAAGGCCAGGTGCAAGCTTGGGCGCTCAACCGGTACTGCTATCAGGCTGGCGTGCCCCGAAAAGACGCCGCCCTCATCAGCCGCACGCTTGATCGAGAGCTACGCCGCGAATGGCGCCATCGCATCGAGGACCACGACGGAACCCCTGAGGCAGGCGAGGAGGGAGGAATCGAGCGGTGGCTGATGCTGACCACTGGTCTCGGCCTCGATCGCGACTATGTAATCTCCATGCAGGGCGCGCTGCCGGCCACGCGCTTTGCTGTCGAGGCTTATGTCCGCTACGTGCGCGACGAGACGCTACTCGAAGCGGTTGCCTCCTCGCTCACGGAGCTGTTCGCACCAACCATCCACCGCGAGCGCATCGCCGGCATGCTGGAGAACTACGACTTCATCACGGACGACGTGATGCGCTACTTCCGGCAGCGGCTCGGCCAGGCGACGCGCGACGCCGACTTCGCACTTGCCTATGTGAAGGAGCACGCAACGACCATTGAGCAGCAGAATGCGGTACTCGACGCGCTGCGCTTCAAGTGCGGCGTCCTTTGGGCGCAGCTCGACGCGCTGCATCATGCCTATGTGTCGCCGGGCTGGGTACCGCCGGGCGCCTTCGTTCCGGACGATCACGAGGGCGACGTCTATGGCCGGCGATGAGCCCGTTCGGCGAGAGCAGGGCCGCCTCGTTTTAACAATCGCTTCGATGCCGAAGCTTGCCCGTCACATCAAATTGCGTCGCGACGACACCCGCGATCAGTGGGTTCTGCTCGCACCCGAGCGCATCCTCACGCCGAGCGAGACCGCCGTTGCTGTTCTGCTCCAGTGCGACGGCGCTACCACCGTCGCCGTCATCGCGGAGAAACTTGCGGCTGAGTACGATGCTCAATCCACCGACATCCTCGCCGACATTTTGCCCGTACTGCAGGACCTCGCCGATCGAGGCTATGTCGCGGCATGACGGAGACTGAGGCCAAACTGTCCGCACGGCCTGTAACGAGCGGCACTACGCTCGCCGTTTCGGGCACGCGCCCGGTTGGGCTCCTTGCCGAGCTGACACACCGCTGCCCCTTGTCTTGTCCCTACTGCTCGAATCCATTGCAGCTCGAGGCCGTGCAGGGCGAGCTGACGGCGGGCGTCTGGATCGGAGCGTTTCAGCAGGCGGCCAAGCTCGGCGTGCTCCAGGTTCATCTCTCGGGCGGCGAACCACTGAGCCGCCGTGATCTTCCGGAGATCGTCAAGGGGGCGGCGGACGCCGGCCTCTACACGAACCTCATCACTTCGGGGATTGGCGCCACTCGAGCCCGGCTCGAGGCGTTGCTGGTGGCTGGGCTCGATCACATCCAGCTATCGGTCCAAGATGCGGACGCCAGCAATGCCGACCGCATCGCGAAGTATGATGGCGGCCACGCGCGAAAGCTGGAAACGGCAAAGCTCGTTCGCGAGCTGGGCCTTCCACTCACGCTCAACGCCCCCGTGCACCGGCAGAACCTCGATCGTCTGCCGGCTCTCATCCAGCTTGCCGTCGACCTCGGCGCACGGCGCATCGAGGTTGCGCACGTTCAGTATTACGGCTGGGGCCTCAAGAACCGCGCCGCCCTGATGCCGACGCGCGAGCAGGTCCGCCGATCGATCGAGATCGTCACGGACGCGAGGGCGCGCCTGAAAGGCATTCTTGAGATCGACTTCGTCGCGCCCGACTATTACGCGCGCCGGCCGAAGCCGTGCATGGGCGGCTGGGGTCGAGGTATTCTCAACATAACACCGACGGGCAAGGTGCTGCCGTGTCACGCGGCGGAGACGATTCCGGGGCTCAGTTTCGACAACGTGCGGGACAGATCACTCGCCGAAATCTGGGAGCGCTCACCGGCCTTCAATGCCTTCCGGGGTACCGCCTGGATGCCTGAGCCGTGCGTCTCCTGCGAGTTCCGTGAGCTGGACTGGGGCGGCTGCCGGTGCCAGTCGCTGGCACTCACGGGGGACGCGGGCAACACCGATCCAGCTTGCAGCAAGTCCCCGCGGCACGCGGCGCTGCTTGCCATGGCGGATGCCGAGTCGACCAGCGCCGTCAGTCCGCCGTTCCACTTTCGCGCCGCGCCGCCGCGATGATTGCGGCGAAGCCTTCTCGACCAAGCACGCGCATATGATCAGGAAACGCCGATCAGCTCGCCTTGGCGTGCTCAGGGTAGAGCGAGAGAAGACCGCGCTCGCTGGCGGGGCAGACACCACGCTCGGTGATGAAGCCGGTGACAAGGCGCGCCGGCGTTACGTCGAACGCTGGATTGGCGGCTGGCGAGCCTGGGGCAGCGATCTCGACCGTCGCCACATCACCGTTGGGGAGCCGACCGGTCATCGCCAGCACTTCGCTCTGCGCCCGCTCCTCGATTTCGATACGCATTCCGTCGGCGAGGTGCCAGTCGATGGTCGAATGCGGCAGCGCCACGTAGAACGGCACCTTGTTGTCATCCGCCGCCAGCGCCTTCAGGTAAGTGCCGATTTTGTTAGCGACATCGCCGTTCCGCGTTACCCGGTCGGTGCCGACGATGCACATATCCACCTTGCCGTGCTGCATATAATGTCCGCCAGCGTTGTCGACGATAATCGTGTGCGGGACACCATGCGCGCCAAGCTCGAACGCGGTCAGCGAGGCGCCCTGATTGCGCGGCCGAGTCTCATCCACCCACACGTGCACCTTGATGCCTTTGTCGTACGCCTGGTAGATCGGCGATGTCGCCGTGCCCCAATCGACGCAGGCGATCCAGCCGGCATTGCAGTGGGTGAGAATATTGACCGCCTCGCCTTTCTTCTTTTTTGCGATGGCCTCGATGATCGCCAAGCCGTTGGCGCCGATCCGGCGGCACGTTTCCACATCGTCGTCGCAGATGGCGGCCGCTTTGGCGTAGGCGGCCTTGGCGCGGTCTTTCGGCGGGAGTGGCTGGAGCACTTTGCGCATCTCTTCCAGCGCCCAGCGCAGGTTCACCGCTGTCGGGCGTTGCGCATTGAGATAGGCGATGTTCTTCGCCAGGCTTTGATCCGAAGCATCGTCACGAAGTGCCATCGCAAGGCCGTAGGCCGCCGTCGCGCCAATCAATGGCGCGCCGCGCACTTGCATGGTCTTGATCGCGCGCGCGGCCTCGTCGACAGTCTTCAGCGCAACAATCTCGAACCGGTGCGGCAGCTTGGTCTGCTCGATCACCTCGACATGCGTTCCGTCGCCCGCAGGCCAAATCGTCCGATAGTGCCGGCCGCTGATTTTCATGGGCTCGCCCTTCGCTTCGCGAGTGAGGGCCAGCCCTCACGCTCCGGCTGGAGGGAGACCCTCCAGACCACCCCTATTTGTGAGCTAAGTGGCGCCAACGCAAGCGAGACCGCCGGCAAACAGGAATCGGCTGGCAACGAACCTGAATTACCAGTCTCCGGGCCCGCGCGGCGCCGGGCGATTGGCAAGCAGCGGCATCAGCGCGAACAGTACCAGCAGGGCCGCGTAGACAGCGCCTTCAAGTGTCACAAAACGCGCCAACTGCTCCGCGGCGCCCATACCGCGCAACTTGAGGCCGACCAGTAAGTCCGCGACTTGCTGCAGAGCGAGCGCGCCAAGTCCGACGGCGAGCAGGGGACCCGTCGCCGGGGCGACCCGGCACCACCGTGGCACCCACCGCGCCGCCAGCACGATCGCGGCGATCAGAAACGGCGCCTCGAGCAGCACCGCGGCGAGCTGCCCGATCCGCGGTTCCAACAGCAGCACGCGGATCGGCCCCAGCAGAAAGCCCACGCCGAACACGATGAGGAAGTAGAGGACTGCGGCTGCCGCGATCATCATCGCACAGATCCCGTCATGTCATTTCGCGCAGCACCTGTTCTGGCGGGCGCCTTAGCGACCGTGGCAGCTCCGGCGCCTTACCAAACCTGAGCACGATGTCTGGGCGCTTGTCCGGAACGCCGAGGAACGAGGCGAACTGTCCGCGCAGCTTCAGCACCTCGGTCGGCTGATTGATGTGGGCGCAGGTCAGCCCGAGTGCCATCGCCTGCAGATGAAAGCGCTGGCAGGCCCGTCCGGCCGCAATCCAATGGGCCTTGTCGTCGGCGTCCGAAACAAATACGGCAACGCCGGCCGAGCTCTCGATGTGATCGCGATACTTCTTGCTTTCGCCGCTCTCCGTCATGACGAAGCGCAGCATCGGGCGGGCGATCCACGACGGCAGCACTGGATTGTCCGATGCACGGGCCGAGAGGCCATCCCGCGTTGCGACCGCGTCCGCGTCGCTGAAGCGAATCCAGCTCTTGAGCTCGTCCATGAAGGCCTTGTCGCGCATCTGCGCGGTGTTGCCTTCGATCACGTACTCGACAACGCGCGCGATCTTTACGCGATCGGTGATCAGAATGAGTGAGATGCCGGGCTCGCGGCCGGCGGCCTCGAGCAGCCGCAGGTGCTCGGTTGCCGGTGGTTCGCCACTGTACCTAGCGCGCGTGCACTGGCGGCGCGGAATTGCGCCGACGAGCGCAGACGAGACAGTCGGACTGGGCTCAAGGGCCACGGTGATCGTGTCACCTGAAAGTGACGGGGCCGCCTTCAGGCCCATGGCGGCGGCGGCCAGCACGAAGTTCTCAGCCGCACAGCCGAGACTGGCAAAAAGATGATGGTCGTCAGGGTCGACGGCTGGGCATCGCCGCGTCAGGTCCGGCGCAATGACAACGCGAGTGGCGTTGGCCGAGAAGAGCCAGGGCTGCGTGTTATGGCTGTTGGCGGCGAGGGTGGCGTAGCGGATCGCCTCGCGCACTTTCTCCATCGAGCCGCTCGCGCCGGTCTTGAGGGGCGCCCGAATCGCCGCGGCGGCATCATCATAGGTCATCGTGTTGGCCACAGCAGGTGTTGCGATCTGCGCCCCAGCTGCAAGGCCAAGCGCCGCCATGAGCACGTCTCGCCGGTCGGGCATCGGACAAACCCCTATCACCACGCGCGGCGATAGCACGTGGCCAAGGCGCGGGTTGCTCTGACCTGTGTCAATCCGGAGACGGCGTACTTGGACCTTGGGGTCCCTGATGAACGCAAAGTTTTAGTGTATCACAAACTACACAGACGACAAGTTCCTGAGCGCGAAGTGCCCTGGCGATTGGGCCTAACACCTCGGACTTCCGACGTTAACGTTTGCGGATTTTCTGCAGGCCTGAATCACGCACGCTAGGGCACCTGTGAGGCCCGTACAGCGGCGCATTTTCGAGTGGCTATCCCCCTAGCTGCCCGGCCTGAAAACGCGCCAGCGTGCGTTCTAGCCCATGACAAATCGAAATCGCCGGCCAACCCTCGGTCGCCCAGGTCCGTCCAGCACGGTTTCGAGCGCAAGACGACACGTGTTGCATGATCAATCGACTAATTCGAAGCCGCCAGGTTGTATTCGCGACACAGAGCCTCGGCTCGCTTGCCTCAATCGGCCTTGCCCGATGCATGCCCTATTCGGCCAAGCCCTGCCCGAGTGCACGGCCTCAATTCATCCTGAGGTCGAGAATATGCTCCTTGTCAGGCTCGAGCTCGCCCTTCTCGACGCGTTTGACGATGTCGGTAAGGGCCGCGTTGGCGGGTGTGTTGATGCCGACCTGCTTGCCCTTGTCGCAAACGAAGCCGTTGAGATACTCGATCTCGGTGCGGCGGCCCTTGACCATGTCCTGGCCCATGGACGGGCGGTGCTCGCCGCCGCCGGCCTTCTTCACCTCGGCGAGGCGATGTTCGTCGTATTGCCTTCGCGCCGAGCTGTCGCCCTCGCCGGCCTTGGCGATGAGCTCCGGGTCGAGATGGAGGATCTCCTCGAGCGAATAACCGAGAGCTTGGCCGACACGGATCGCCTCGGAGCCGAGCCGGGCGGTGAAGGCGCGCAGGCCATCGTCCGTGAGAATGTCCTTGGTGACCAGGCCCGTCGAGGCCGACACGCCATTGCCCATGGCATTGGTGACCAGCTTCGACCAGCGCTCGCCCCAGAGGTTGCTGGTCGTCAGCGCAGCATCCGAGAACGCGCAGAGCCGCGTCACTTCCTTGGCGCGGTCGGTGATGCGCCCGTGCACCTCGCCGACGCGGTAGACGGTGTGGTCAGGGCCCTTCTTGCCGGAGGCGCGGCGCACGTGACCGGGCTCGCAGAGGTCGACGGTAATCGACGACGCAATGGCGCCGAGCGTCTTCCCCCAGCCGACGATGCCAGCAATCGTCTCCTCGTTGATGCAGTTCTGCAGCGACACGACGTAGGCATCCGACGACAGATAGGGCTTGATCATCATCGTCGCCCAGGCCGTGTCGTAGGCCTTGGTGGATACGAAGGCAATGTCGAACGGCTTCTCCTTCGAGACCTTCTGCAGCTCGGTGATGTGGATCGCCTTGGCTTTGACCGTGAACTCCGGCACGTCCTTGATATGCGAGATCTTGAGGCCCCTGCTGCGGATCGTCTCGACATTCTCGGGCCAGAAATCGATGAACGTCACATCCTCGCCGGCCCGCACCATGTGCGCACCCGTGTATCCGCCAACGGCACCCGTGCCGACGATTGCGATTTTTGCGCCCATGAATGCCTCCCGTGGTGTGTTTTGCTCGTCTCAGCTGCCGGCATGCTAGCAGAGTTTCCGATGCGATCAGGCATGCAAAACGGGTAGACCCGGGACGAGTCGGGGCGGGGCAATGGCCCTCGCCCGGTCGGGGATCGTCCGCTAGTGTCCGGCGAGAATCGGGGCGCGGCTGACTGACCGGGCCCGAGGCACGCGGCGCTGGCCAGGGATGCGGGCGCCTGCCGGAGGGACGCGCGGCGGTGCAGCAGAAGCAAGAACAGCAGCCGGATCGGTCTGGCGCCGCGGATCGGCTGGCGCTTGGTTCTGCGCACAACGGGTCGAGGAAAGTGGAGGACGGTCGGGCCGCGAGCGGTCTCGGAGCAATTCCCATGCTCGCACCCTTCACAGTGCGGGCTTTTCGATATCAGTGGCCGGGCGATCTCTTGACGGCCGTCGCGGTCGAAATGGAGCTGGTAATTCTCGGTTGGTATGTGCTGAACGAAACCGGTTCAGTGCTGCTGCTGACCTTGTTCGGGGCGTTGCACTTCTTTGGCACGATGTCGGCGCCGCTGATCGGTGTGGCGGGCGACCGCATCGGTCTCAGGCGGCTGCTGGTGCTGATGCGGCTGTTCTATGTGGCAATCGCGGCCATGCAGACGGCGCTGGCTGTCACCGGCACGATGACCCCGCTCTCTGTTTTTGCGCTCGCAACGGCGATGTCCCTCGTGCGCCCTTCGGATATTAGCGTGCGCACCGCCCTTGTCGCCGAGCTGATGCCGCCCGGACTGCTGACCGGCGCGGTCGGCGTTTCACGCTCGACCGGGGATGTCGCACGCATCTTCGGAGCGCTCGCAGGTGCGACGATCTTTGCGTTCTTCGGCATCGGAAACGCCTACCTCGCGGTGCTGACACTCTATCTTGCGGGCCTGGTGCTGACGTTCGCCGCCGGGCGGCTGGCCGTTCAGCGCACGCGGGCGCCGTCAGCGAGCAGCCCGCGGCGATCGCACTGGCGCGAGCTTGGGGCAGGGCTTGCCTACGTTTGGCGTAACCGCCAACTCAACGGCGGCATGTGGCTGGCTGTGCTGGTGAATTTGACCGCCTTTCCGCTGACCGGCGGCCTCATGCCCTACATTGCCCGGGATGTGTTTGGCCTCGACAAAACCGGGCTTGGCCTTCTGATCGCGAGCTTTGCCTTGGGTGCCCTGATCGGCTCGCTCACCGTCGGCGCGATCGGCGCCCGTTTGGCGCTCGGGCGCAGCATGCTGATCGCGTCGGCCGTCTGGCATGCCTTGCTTTTGGGTTTCGTCTATGCGCCGGGACCAGCAGTGGGATCGGCGTTCCTGATTGCGGCCGGCATTGCGCAAAGCATCAGCATGGTATCACTGGCCGCAATGCTGCTCCGGACGTCCGAGCCCGACTATCACGGCCGCATCATGGGCGTGCGCATGCTCTCGACCTACAGTCTGCCGGCCGGTCTGCTCATTCTGGGCGCTCTGGTGGAGCCGTACGGGTTCCAACCTGTTGCCTCGACGTGGCTCTCGATTGGCCTCGCGATCACGTTGGCAATCGGGCTCTTCTGGCGGCAAGTGCTCTGGTCCGCCGAGGCGAAAGCGAACGTGAGTTAGCAGACCAGTCGCAAGGTCGCTTCCGGACAGTTTTTGTCCAGCAGCAACGGCTGCTGAATGGGCGTCGCGCCAGCGTGTTACTATCTGTTCCTGCGCCTCACCGCATGAGGTCGTATTCCTCGGGCTTTTCAGCCTTCTTCAAATTCATGCGGCCGTCGTAGAGCGGCGCCGAGCGCGTCGTCGGTCCCGGATACTGCATGAACACGATCGTGCCGCCGGTCTTCGTCGACATCTCGTGCTCAAAGTGCGGGTCGTGCATGTAGACAAAGGTGCCGGGGCCGTGGATCTTGCCACCGAAGTCAAATTCGCCATCGAGGATGTACCAGACCTGCGCGAAGTCATGCCGGTGCAGCGGGTATCCTGAACCCGGCTCATAGTAGATCAGTCCTGCGTTTGGTTCTGTCGGCCGCTCGGGGCTCGGATGAAACAGGAACTTGGTCTTGTTCTTGAACCGGCCCATCTCCCATTCCATGTCATTGACATGCTTGTACTCGGGTGCGTGATCGCCAGCCTTCGTCGCCATGCGGGCCTCCAAGGTTGTCAGTGGGACACAGTTTTAACGAGTTTGCGTTGCTCAATCGCCGAGCCGTTTCGCTATTTTTGAGCCGTTGCCAAGTCACTCTCCCCTTTTTCGGTGCCATCCGCAATCGCTGCTTGCCGAGCGCATGGCAAGTGCGGCACTCTGCAAAGATGTCCGTGCTCGTGTCGTGTCTCGCAGCTCTGTCGACGCTCGCCGTCCTAGAGCAGAGCCTCAATCGGCTGCCATTCGCGGTTGCCTCGTTTGCCGTGCTTACCGGCACGATCTTGCAGGCAACCGGCGATGCCGAGCGCGCCATTCTGCTTGCGGCGTTGCTTGCGATTGCCATTGGAGGTTTCTCGGCGATCAAGCACCATCACAGCGGGCTGAAGCTTCGAGTGGCCGACCTCGCGCTCGTTTTTGCGGGGACGCTGCGATTCCTTCTTATGCAGTATAAAGGTGCAGCCGGCGTTGCTGTCGGCGGCGCCCTGGTCCTGATGCTGCTCGCGAGTGGCGTAATGCTGTTTGCGGATGGAGAGCCACTGACCCTTGGTGTGCGTTTGGGCTTCTTGGCGGCCGCGATTGCCGTGACCGGAGGTTGTTGGCTCTCAGAGGGCGGTGGAACAGAGTTGCGGCGAATCGAGCGCCATCCCGACAGCTACTTTTCGACGTTCGCTGCATCACTCATCGATGTCCGTTCGTGGTGGCCGGCGCGTGGCCTCAGCTTTGATGACATCGCACCGGATCAATCGTTGCCACTTTCTGCCGCGATTTCCGCCCGTCGCGCAATAAAACCGGACATTCTCGTGATCCAGCACGAGTCGGTGTTCGACCCACGTCTCTACGGGTTGCCGGTCGGACCGGAAATTGCAGAATTCCTTTCGCCGACGGACGCGATCAGCGGCACGCTCAACGTCGACATTTACGGCGGGGGCTCGTGGCAGTCGGAATTCAGCCTGCTCACCGGGCTTTCAAGCGCCAGCTTCGGTCCCGACGCCTACTTCATTTTCCGAAAGGGTGCCGGCCACTTCCGCCATACCTTGCCTCACGTTTTGCGCGAGCTGGGCTATCGCACGACGCTCGTCTCGAGCTGCCGGCGCGACTTTCTCAACTACGAGCACTTCTATCGCACCGCAGGCATCGACGAGACGCTTTTTGCCGACGATAGCGAGTTGCCGTTGGACCTTGCCGAATTCGAGCGAACGTATTCCGATCGCCTGTTCTTCGAGGCTCTCGGCAAAGTGATGACCGGTCGGAGCTCAAGCGCTCTTGGTCCACGCTTTCATTACGCCCTCACGAACTTCAATCACGGTCCCCACGATCGACTTTGTGTCGAACTTCACGAATTCGCCGCCGAGCGCTCATTCGCGCTTCGCCATTGCAATGAGCCACCGTTTGCCGAGTTCTATGTCCGTCTTGCCGAAACTGCGAGGAACTGGCGGCAACTCAAATCCCGCCTTGCGACGGCGAACCGAAACCGGCCCTTGCTAATCGTTCACTACGGCGACCACCAGCCGGTGATGACGCGCAGGCTGGAGCGCGCGCTCAGCCTGGCGCCGGATCCGGCGCGGCCGTTCCGCACGTTTTTCGCCATCGAGGCGCTCAATTTCGAGTTGGACCGCGCAACGATTCCCGCGCCGCCGATTCTGGACATTGCGTTTCTCGGGACCGTTGCACTGGGCGCCGCCGGACTTCCGCTCGACCGCATTGCCGCAACACGCGCGTCGCTCATTGCGACCTGTGGCGCGAGCTATTTCGAAACGGAGAGCGACGAGAAGCGTCGCCTGCACAGGACACTCGTCGAGCTCGGATTGATTGATCTCGGGAAAGGGCGATCGTCCACGCCCCGGCTCACAACGGCCGGAACGCAGACCTCACCCGTCAGCAAACGCATTTGATGCGAACGTGCCGCTCTGTCACACCCTCGAGGCTTCACTCAGGTCGGCAGCGAACCGGTCGACCGTGTCAGGTGTGGTATCCCAGGCGCACATGAGACGGCAGCCAGTCTCACCAATGAAGGTATAGAACCGCCAGCCCTTCTCCCGCACGCTTGCCTGCGCCGCCGGAGGAATATCGGCGAAGACTCCGTTCGCGTCGACCGGGTGCATGATCCTGATACCGGGCAGATGCCTGATGCGCTCATAGAGTCGCGTTGCCATGGCGTTGGCATGAGCCGCGTGCTTCAGCCAGGCACCATTCTCCAGAAGACCCACCCACGGCGCTGAGACGAGGCGCATCTTCGACGCCAGTTGCCCCGCCTGCTTCACACGCCAGGCGAAGTCCTCGGCCAGCTCCTTCCTGAAGAACACAACCGCCTCGCCAACTGCGAGGCCGTTCTTGGTTCCGCCGAAGCTCAGCACATCGACGCCGGCGCGCCAGCTCGCGTCCGCGGGCCCGCACTTGAGATGTGCGACCGCATTGGCGAAACGCGCCCCATCCATGTGCAGATAGAAGCCGTGCCGCCGCGCGGACTCAGCCACGGCGTGCAGCTCCGGAACCGTGTAGACCGTGCCCACCTCGGTGGACTGGGTGATTGAAACGGCCTTGGGCTTCGGTGCGTGAAGGCCTGTGTATTTCTTCGCCAGTCGCTCGATATCGGCGGGGGACACCTTCGCACCGTCGCCTGCAACCGTCAGCAGTTTCGAGCCGCCCGTGAAATGCTCCGGTGCTCCGCACTCGTCGGTCGCGATGTGCGAGAATTCATGCGTGATGATCGACTGGTAGGGCTTGGTCAATGCCGCCAGCGCCAGCGAATTCGCTGCGGTGCCATTGAAGACGAAGAACACCTCGCAGTCGGTCTCGAACAGCTCCCGCATCAGGATGCAGGCCTTGCTGGTCCAGGCATCGTCGCCATAGCCTGTCGCATGCGGCTCCGCGTTGGCGCGCAGCAGTGCAGCCAATGCCTCGGGGCAGATCCCCGCGTTATTGTCGGAGCCAAACTGTTGCATGCTTCGTAACTCCAGTGCGGTGCAAAGCGTCGCTACGCCACCAGGTCAGCGGCCCATGACCCTCTCGAGCATCCGTTCGCCGATTTTCGCTGGTCATCGAGCAATCATACGACAGGAGACGGCAGATATACGAGGTCCACTCGTTCACGCTGCCTTGCGCGGTTTCCATCGCCGGTAGAGTGCGATCGTGGCTGGCAGAATAACGAGCTGGCCAATCAGCGAGGCGAGGAGGCAGATGCCAGCCAGCCGGCCGAAAAGTCTCAGTGACGGCAGATGCGAGAAGATCGTCACACCCAGTCCCAGTGCGAGCACGATGGTCGTGAGCACGACCGCCGGGCCGATGTGATTGACCGTTCGAATCAGTGCAGCCGAGGGATCGCCGCCTGACTTCGCTTCCTCGAGATGGAATCGATTGAGAAAGTGAATCGTGGAGTCGATCGCCAGAGCGAAGGCAACCGTAATGGCGATGATGGACGCGAACTGCAGGCCTTCCCCCCCGGCCCACATCAAGGTGCCCGTGGCAAAAATCGGGAACAGCGACGGCAAGATGCTGGTCACCCCCGCCAGCAGCGAACGCAGTGCCAACCCCAGAAAGATGAAAATCACGAACATGTCGCCGACGAGGCCCCAATTGAGCTCGCCGATGAGCCGCGCCGAGTTGCGCGCCGCAATCGCGGGCAGTCCGGTTACGGCGATCTCGTAGCCGGCGTGGGCCTGACGCACAGGCTGCAGCGCCTTGTCGATCTTTTCGACCACCGGCAGGATCTGGCTGGCATCGACGTCCGGCAAACGTCCGGTCACCAGCACCGCTTTCTGGTCCTTGGAAATGAAACGCTGCACGAGATGCTCGGGCAGGATCTTCACATAGCGCTCGACGGTCTCTATGCGGTTATCACCGGCATCGCGGAGCCAGCGCCGCAGGCTCTCGATCGACCAGACATTGCCGAGCCCGGCTTCTTTCTCCAGGACTCCGTGTGCCGCGGCGATGACGTCCAGCGTGTTTTGCTCGAAGAGCGACCGATCGCCCTTCCAGCTGATCATGACGTGCACCGGATTGGCGCCGGTCAGCTTCTGATCGAGCCGCCCCGTTGCGGCAAGCGCCTGTTCCTTGTCGGGCACCTGGTCGGCGAGCCGATAGCTCGGCACGAGCTGCACATAGGCGAGGCCGGTGAATACGACGGCTGCCAAACCGGCGAGCGACCAGAACAGCGGCGCGCGAATCACCGTCTGCACGATCGCCTCAGTGATGCGGCCAAGGACGCCGATGCCGCCGTCGGTTTGCTCGTGAGCTCCAGAGACCGCGTGTTGCTGCACGCCCTCCTCCGTACGGATCAGCAGCGCGGCAAAGGTTGGAACCACGACAGCAACGGCGAAATAGGAGATCGCGACGGCCATCAGGGCCGCTACGCCAAACGTGCGAATGAGCGCGCTCTCAGCCCAAGAGAACGACACCAGCGCCAGCGCCGCGTTCATGGCGGTGAGCAGACAGGCGGGCGCCACATCGAGAATTGCGTTGCGCGCAGCGGTGACACGATCAATCCCCGCCATGATGTCGCGCCGGATCGCAAACACGAGGTGCATCGAATCCGAGAAACCCGATACCAGGATCAGCGGCGTGATCACGTTGATGAAGAGGTTGAGCCGGAAATCGAGGCCGCCCAGCGCCCCGAGCGTCCAAAGTATCGCGGTCGAAGGTCCCAGCACGGCGATCAGCATCAACGAGATGCGGCGGAAGAAAGCGTAGGCGATGCCAGCGCCGAGCAGGAAACCGAGACCATTGTAGATCAGCCGGTCGCGCTCGACTGCGTTGCGGATCTCGAGCTGCATGACCGGAGCGCCGGTGAGCTGCACCTTCAGTCCAGATCCTGCAAGGCCCTTCTCCGCTGCCTCACGAATCCCGCCGATCACCGACTTGGCACCCTTCTCCTCGACCAGCGCACGATCGAGGGCAATCACTCCCAGCGCCAGAGTGCCATCTGGCGACAGAAACTTGCCCGCCACAATCTCATTGCTCTTGAGGTTCTTCACGACCTCATCGAAGGCCGGCCCGTCCGGCAGATTGTCCGGCACGACAGGTGCCGCGTAGCCGCTCGCATCCGGTTTGCCGCGCGCAGACAGCATGGAGACGAGGCCGTTGACGCCATCGGTCAATTGCAAGTCGACGATCGTCCGGCTGACCGCCTCGAGCCCCTGACGCGACAACAGGTTCTGGCCTTCGATCACGACCAGAACGTCGTACTCGCTGGATGGGAACAGCCGATCGATCGTCTCGTACTGGCGAAATTCGGCTGTGTTGGTTCGAAACAACTCGGACAGCGAATCATCGACCTTCAGGCGCATGACACCCAAGAACGCCAGGACCGATAGGAACAGGATGAAGAGACCCGACAGCCGAGGCGCCTTCAAGGCGATAAGGCCTAGCCGCTCGAGGCCAAATGTGAAGGCCAGCGATCGCCCGGGTTGTTCGCTGTCAGCCATCATCCCCCCGTCGACGGCCGCATCGAGCGTTCCGGTTCGCCGTTCTCTGGCGCGTCGCGCGACTGCTTTCGCGCTTGCTTGGATACCGGTGAATCATTGCGCGGAATGTGCCCCGACCCCCGGCGCAGTGCAAGGAAACTTCCCGCAAACGGCAACACGTCGCGCCTGGCTCATGCGAGCCTGCTGATTCAACGGCAAGGACGGGAACTTTCGCAACCTCTCGACGCATTTGACGATCTCGCGTATAGAGCCACGCGCATATCGCAAATGCCCGGCGACGCGCGCGACGCGATCCGCCGACTGCCTGATGCCTGCTTGGGAGTGCGCACCATGGCTGACAAGATGCTTGATACAAAAGGGCTCAACTGCCCGCTGCCGATTCTCAAGGCCAAAAAGGCGATTCAGGAGTTGCCGGCTGGGGGAACCCTGGAGGTTCTCGCGACCGATCCAGGTTCTGTTGCGGACTTCCAGGCGTTCTGCCGCCAGACGAAGCACACCCTGGTTGAGCAAACCGAGGCGGCGGGCGTGTTCCGCTTCATCATTCAGCGCAACGCCTGACAGAGCTTGCGGCGGGAGCTAAGCTTGCCATAGATGCACCGGTCCGACGTATCGCTTGCGCTGCGGCCAGGACGTCGAGCCCATTACCGGCTGCAGGCGATCAACTCATCAAACGTCAAGGACCAACCCTCATGCCGGTCGCGGGTCTTCATCCTGGCGAACCGCTGCAGTTGATCAAGGCAGTGATCCGTGAGGAGCGCTGCAACGTTCTCGGACATATGCGGGCAGCGGAGTATGTGGCGTTTTTCGACGATGCCTTCCTCGAGTTCATCCGGCTGACCCGCTTGACCGGACTCGATCTCAAGCACGGCACGACCACGCCCTTCCTGCTCGACCTTCACGCGACCTATCTGCGCGAGATGAGGCCGGGTGATCAGGCATCGATCTCGATCCAGATCCTCGATCAGGACGAGCGGCGCGCGCGCGTCATCCTGCTCATGGCTCAGGAGTCGGGCGCGCTCGCGGCCACATGCGAGTTGGCCATCCTCAATATGGACATGACCACGCGGCGTCCGGTCCCTTGGTCTACAGAGCAGCTCACGATCTGGGGCGAGCTGAAGGCCGCCCACGCGAGCCTGCAGACGCCTCCCCAGGCCGGTCGGGCCATTGGCGCGCTGGTTCCACGGAGCTGAGCGACACCGCGAAAGGCTGCCCTGCGCCATGCCCGCTCGACAAAGCGCAATCCGACAGCGCATTCTGCGTTTGAACCACCTTCCACATGAAGCGCGAGGAGCCCCAAATGACCGACTTGCCGAAACATGTCGCTGTTCACGAAGAAGGCCCGCGCGAAGGCTTCCAGATCGAGCCGGGTCCAATCTCGACCGCTGATAAAATCCGGCTGATTGAGGCACTCGCCGAAACCGGACTGACGCACATCCAAGTGTGCTCGTTCGTCAGCCCCCGCGTCGTGCCGCAATGGGCTGACGCCGAACAGGCGGTCGCCGGCTTCAAAGCAAAGCCTGGCGTCGATTACACGGCACTCTGGTTCAATGCGTCAGGTCTCGACCGGGCGCTTGCCTTTAAGGACAAGCTGAAGCTCTCGGGTTCGATCTCGCTCGTTGCGACCGAAGGCTTCTGCAAAAAGAACCTCAATCGCACGCTGGCTGAAAACTACGAGGCCATGCGCAAGCAGACGGCGCTGCATTTGGAGCGCGGCGTACCGGTCAAACGCATCGGCATCATGGCTGCATTCGGATGCAACTACTCGGGTGACGTGAAGCCGGCCCAGGTGGTCGAGCGTGTGGCGGATGGATTCAAACTCGCCGAGGAAGCCGGCGCCAAGCTCGAGACGATCTCGCTCGCCGATACCATGGGCTGGGCGATCCCGCCGCGGATCGAGCGCGTGATCGGCGAAGTGCGCAATCGGTGGCCGGATAAGACCATCGCGCTGCATCTGCATGATACGCGCGGCATGGCGATCGCCAACGCGCACGCCGCGATAAAGATGGGCGTCTCGCAGTTTGACACAACCGTCGGTGGACTTGGCGGCTGCCCGTTCGCCGGCCAGAAAGGGGCTGCCGGCAATATCTGCACGGAGGAGCTGGTGCTACTCTGCGAGGAGATGGGTATTCACACGGGCGTCGATCTGGACCGCCTGATCGAGGTTGGACGCATGGCGGAAGAGATTGTCGGCCACGTCCTACCGTCGGAGCTCATCCATGCGGGTAGCCTCGACGCATTCCGCAGGAAGGCGGCATGACGGAACCCGCAGTCGCGATCAGCCCCGGCATCGAGACCGAAGCGAGCACGCGAGGACTGCAGAAACCTCCATGTGGCAGGCACACCCTCACCGTCTGGCGCCGACGCGTTTCCGAGCGCGAGATGATGTCAGGCAGCGAAGAAACGGAACGAAGGCAGCAAAGCTGCGTTAACGACCATGCTTGGACAAGGCAGGGATCGTTGGAATGCGTCAGAATGAGTTTCTCGGAGCAACTAGGCGCTTCGGCATTGCCGGTTTGATCGCAGGATGCCTGGTATTGTTCGTCGTTGCCTCGAAGGCGCGAGAGCTCGACGTTCCCTACGTGCCCACCCCGCAGCCGGTTGTCGACAAAATGCTTGAGCTGGCCAAGCTGAAGCCCGATGACAAGTTGCTTGATCTGGGTTCCGGCGATGGCCGCATTCCTATTACGGCTGCGCAACGGTATGGCGTGCGGGCGATTGGCGTCGATCTCAATCCTGTTCGCGTCGACGAAGCGAACAAGAATGCGGCAAAGAGTGGCGTTACGGACAAGGTCGAATTCAAGGAGCAAGATCTTTTCGAGACCGATCTCGGCAATGCCACCGTGATCACGATGTACCTGCTGCCTACCGTGAACATGAAGTTGCGCCCTAAGCTGAAGCAGCTGAAACCAGGCACGCGTATCGTGTCACACAGCTTCGACATGGGCGATTGGAAGCCCGATCAGCACGTCGTCGTCAGTGGTAAGGACGTTTTCCTCTGGGTCATCCGGTAGCAATAGGCGGCGATATTGTCCGGCAAGCCCAACGTGCGCACACTCCACGCTTCAGCCAGGGCCGATGACGACCGACCGCGGCTTTCCGTGTTGCACGCGGTTGCCGTCGTGGTCGGTGTGGTCGTCGGCGTCGGCATTTTCAAGACGCCTCCTCTTGTTGCAGCACAGGCTGGGACGCCAGCCGAATTCATCATGCTTTGGCTCGCAGGCGGTCTTCTGATGATCGCGGGCGCGTTGTGCTACGCAGAGCTCGCATCGGCGCGCCCCAGCTCCGGCGGGGAATTTGATTACCTGACCCAGGCCTATGGGCGTTTGACGGGCTTTCTTTTCGCATGGGGACGGATGGCGGTGATGCAAACTGGCGCCATCGCAGCAGTCGCCTTTGCGCTCGGCGATTTTGCCAATGTGATTGTTCCGCTTGGCGGCAACGGCGCTGCCCTTTATGCAGCGTTGTCAATCATTGCTCTTACAGCATCCCAACTGCTCGGCACCACGTTCAGCGGCCGCTCGCAGCTCGTGTGGACGCTGTTGACGATCGGCGCGCTGATGCTCGTGACACTCGCTGCCTTCGGCACGGCGTCAACTGCTTCGGTTACCAATGGTGTGACTTCCGAAATCGGCGCCATCGGACTGGCATTTGTGTTCGTGCTGCTCACTTACGGCGGATGGAACGAGGCAGCCTATCTTTCGGGCGAAGTCGAAGACGCACGACGAAACATGGTCCGCGTGCTCCTCAGCGGCACGCTGGTCGTAATCGTGATCTACCTTCTAATCAACTGGGCGCTCCTCTCTGCCTTCGGCCTCGACGGATTGAAACAAGCGAAGACCGTTCTCGAGGGACCGGTCGCGGCGGCGTTCGGTCCGGCAGGGACGATCGCGGTGGCGTTGATCGTGCTCGCCACCGCCATCAGCACCATCAACGCGACGATCTTCACCGGAGCCCGGTCGATGTACGCACTCGGGCGGGCCTTTCCCCTGTTCGCGGGGCTCGCGCGCCTCGATACTGCAAACGGTGCGCCGAGGACGGCATTGCTTGTTCAAGCGGCCATTACGGTGTCCTTGATCGCGCTCGGCGCCACCGCGGGAGACGGCTTCCGCGCCATGGTCGAGTACACGGCGCCCGTTTTCTGGACGTTCCTGTTTCTCGTCGGTCTATCGCTGTTCATATTTCGCCGGCGCAATGGCGAGGGGACCACGTTTCGCGTGCCACTCTACCCGGTGACGCCGCTCATCTTTTGCGCGACGTGCCTCTACCTCGTCTATTCGAGCTTGATGTACACAGGGCTCGGCGCCATTGCCGGCGTGCTGATCATTGCACTGGGCGTCCCGCTATACATGATTGGCGGCCGTCTCGCGCGCAACGACCGCAGACTAAGCCCGGCGGAATAGTTTCATTGCGCTGCCTGACGCGGCGCCTCCGCAAGTCCGATCGTGCGGTCGCCCTTGATCGTAATGCGGTGCATGACGCGACGGTGGCCGTGGTAATCGTTGAGCGCCATGTGCATCAGGCAGCGATTGTCCCAGATCGCAAGTGTGCCGACTTCCCAGCGCAGCCGGCAGGTGAACTCGGGGCGCGTCGCGTGCTTCATGAAGAACTCGAGCAGCGGCCGGCTTTCCTCCTCGGTGAGCCCATCGAAGCGGCGTTGCGTTCCGATGTCATTGACGTACAGCACGGGACGGCGCGTCTCGGGATGCACCCTCACCAGCGGATGCACGGCGGGAACAGGCGCCTTCTCCTGCTCCACTTTGGCGCCCATCTTGCTCGCGCGCGGCTTGCCCTTGTCATAGATGTTCCAGGTGTGGAGGCGCGCTGCCAGGGCCTGCATGCCGGGCGAGAGCGTCTCGTAGGCCTTGTAGAGACTGGTGAAGAGCGTGTCGCCGCCCGCCGCCGGCATCACGCGCGCATAGAGCATCGTCGCCATGGCGGGCTCGGGCGTGAAGATCTGGTCGGTGTGCCAGCTATCGCCGAAGTTCGCGCGGTCCTCGGGCTCCTTGATGATCTCGATGATCTCGGGGCGATCGGGGAGGCCTTTGAGGTAGGGATGGAGGTGAACATCACCCCAGCGCCGCGCGAAAGCGAGCTGCTGATCGGGCGTGAGCTTCTGATCGCGGAAGAAAATCACGCCGTGGTCGAGCAGCGCCTGGTGGATCTCGCGGAAGGTCTGGTCGTCGCACTGAGCAATGTTGACACCCCTGACCTCGGCTCCCAGTGAGCCGGTGAGAGGCAACGTCTGAATGGACATCGGTACCTCCTCGATCGGATGCGGGCGCCGGGCTGCAGCAGGCGCCTTCAATCGCACTTGGCAATAGCGATAGGCTAGATGGCCTGCCGCGAAATGCAATCCCGGAAAGAAGTGACAGCGGCGGCTATGCCAAGTTTGAGCAACACGTGGCGGCCAATCTAGATGTCCGCAGCCCCAGCAACCACGGTGCGGCGGCGGGCATTGCAGGCGATCACGTTGAGGACGAGAAACGATGGCTTCACTTCGGCACGCGACCGTACTTTGCCTGATTGCCGGCTTCGTCGATGCCATCGGGTACTTCCAGCTGGGACATGTGTTTCCCGCCAACATGACCGGCAATACGGTCTTGCTGGGCGCAGCGATTGCGGGGCTCGAATGGCCGGCGCTCTTCTACTTGGCGACGCTCGCCGCGTTCACGGCGGGAGCCGCGTTCGAAGCAGCTCTTTGGCTTGCGGTACGCTCGACCGCTGTACCGATGCTGTTCAACGCTGCTGTCCTGACAGCCGTCGCGACGACCACGCCGTCTCGGGTTTTGTCCCTAGCCACGCTGGCGTTCCTGATGGGCGTGCAGGCGGGGGCGGCTGTCCGCCTCTCTCAGCTGCCAACCGTCGTGATCACGTCGACGATCGTCAGACTCGCCCAAGGGGTGATCGATCTCGGTCTGCGGCGGACGGACGATGCGTCAGCGAGGGCGGGCCCAGAAGCGGGGACCATCAAGCTGCATGCTATCGCATGGGCGAGCTATCTGGCCGGGGCGATGGCGGCAGCGCTGACATCCCCGCACGTCCCTTATCTCCTAGTTGCGCCGGCGGTGCTTTATGCAGCGCTCGCCGTCGAGCTCGCCGTTGCGCACTGGCGCGCCGGCTGGGGTTCGGAGTGAGGGTGGTGGCTGTTAGCAACTACTGACTTCGACGGTGGACGAGCTGGAGGGAAATTGCGTAACGACTACCAAGATTCACGTCCGGTATCGCGCGAAGATTGCCTCGACTTCAGCTTCGTCGGCGCGCTCGCCACGCTTCAACTGCGCGAGTGCTTCGTCGATCGCCGCCAGCGTATCGGCGTCGACAACGACAGGATCGGAGCCAAGCTCGTCAAGTGCGAGCAATAGCTCGGCTGCTTCGCGACGGCGAGCCTCAGGCCATTGGCGCACGCGATTCAATCGGCGCACACCTGACGTGTTCGACGAAAAGCGCACGCGAAAGATTATAGGCGTCTACCGTACAGGCACTTGCCACGGCCGGCGCATCCGTTTGCCCTATCGGACCACGCATCGGCTTACTTTCAATTCTCGTCCATCTTCAGCGCTGAAATGAAGGCTTCTTGCGGGATTTCGACTTGGCCGAACTCGCGCATCTTCTTCTTGCCCTTCTTCTGCTTGTCGAGGAGCTTCCTCTTGCGCGAGATGTCGCCGCCGTAGCACTTGGCGAGCACGTCCTTCCTGAGCGCGCTGATCGTCTCGCGCGCGATCACCTTGGCGCCGATCGCCGCCTGGATCGGAATCTTGAACAGGTGCTGCGGAATGAGCTCCTTCAACTTCTCGCACATGACGCGGCCGCGCTGCTCGGCGCGGGTGCGATGCACGATGATCGAGAGCGCATCGACGGGCTCGCCGTTGACGAGAATCGAGAGCTTGACGAGGTCGCCCTCCTCGTAGCCCTTGATGTGGTAGTCGAACGAGGCATAGCCGCGCGAGACGGACTTCAAGCGGTCGTAGAAGTCGAACACCACCTCGTTCAAGGGCAACTCGTAGACCAGCATGGCGCGCGTGCCGACGTAGGTGAGCGTCTTCTGGCGTCCGCGGCGATCCTGGCAGAGCTTGAGGACAGAGCCCAGATAGTCGTCGGGCACCAGGATGGTCGCCTCGA
>CAZCQH010000039.1:0-54663 GCA_964500805.1 uncultured Hyphomicrobiaceae bacterium | reverse complement strand
GGCAGGTGTGGCTCTTCTGGTAGCCGGTCTCGCCATAGTGGCCGTTGTCGACGCAGAGGATGCGCAGGTTCGGCGGGTTCAGCACCGACACCGTCGCCAGCGCGCCGACGTTCATGAGCAATTCGCCATCGCCGCATGCCACGAGCACCTTCTTGTCGGACCGCGCCAGCGCGAGCCCGAGGCCGAACGACACCCCCGCGCCCATGGCGCCGGCCATGCCGTAATAGTTGGCGCCGTCGTTGGTGAGTGCCGCCATGTCTTTCGCCGTACCGGCGAGGCCGGAGACGATCAGGAAATCGTTCGGGTCGCCGACGATGGCGGGGACGGCGGTGATGCGGTCGAGCGTGTAGCGGGGGCCGGCGGTGCGTTCAGGGGCTTTGGACATTGAGCGATCCTTCTTGGAGGCGAATGGCGAGGGTGGCGAATGGGGCCCAGCGACCGGCGACATGGCGAGTGGGCGGCAAATGCGATGACGTGTGATCCGCTATTCGCCACCAGTCATTCACGTTCCCTCAAAACGCCTTGGCGCCGATGAGCTTCTGGGTCAGCAGGACGGCAACGGCCTGGCCGGATTTCCAGGTCATGTTGGCAGCGGCATCGATGGTCGAGGCCACGTCCTCTGGCTTCTCGATCTCCAGCACTATGAAGCCCATGGTCTTCAGGAGTGGCCGTGTTGCCTGGCCCATGGACATTTGCCACGGATTGCCTTCACCGTAATCGCCACGCATGGAGAGCACGGTCAGAAACGGGAAGTGCCCGCCCTGCACCATCGAGAGGAAGTTCACGCAGTTGCCGAGACCCGACGACTGCATCAGAAGCACCGAGCGCTTGCCGCCGAGGTGGGCGCCGCAGGCGATAGCGACGCCCTCCTCCTCGGTCGTGAGCGCGATGGAGTGCACGTCCTTGTCAGCGATGGATCGGTCAATGCAGATGCGGTGACCGGCATCGGGCACGTAGCTGAACTGGGTGACATCGTGACGGCGGAGCGCCTCGTAAAGCTGGTTCTGCCAACCGGCCGAGATTTCCTTCGCGTGCTCATCCTCGGTCATCTTGGTCGTGGCGGCCATGCCTTGCGGCTCCCAGTTTCAATGAGTTGCGGTGGTGAGCGTCGAAGCCCGATATCGCGGCAGATCGTAGTGATGGGGCACCCGCGCGGCAAGGGCACCTGCTGCATAGGGGGCCTTACCAGCGGCATCGGAGGTGGGTTGGGATCGCGGTCGTTCGTCACGACGAGACCCGGCTCGCGACAGCGCCAACAATTGGTTCCATCTGCTCCTGCGCCTATAGTGGCTGCAAGGGATAGGTACTACCAGGCATGATCTCGGTCGTCATACCGACACTCAATGCGGAATCGGGGCTTGCCGCCGCGATGACGGCGCTGGTCCATGCGACGGTCGAGGGACTGGTGCGCGAAGTGATCGTGGTCGATGGAGGCTCGACCGATCGCACGCTGGAGATCGCGGATCAGGCCGGGGCCAGCATCGTGCGCTCGGGGCCGGGACGCGGGCGCCAGCTGGCAGCGGGCGCCGCTGCAGCACGCATGCCATGGCTGCTGTTCCTCCATGCCGACACGGTGCTGGAGACCGGCTGGGAGCGCGAGGCAGCGGCGCTCATCGAGAGGGTCGAGGTGGGACAGCGGCCGCCAACGGCGGCGGCGTTCCGCTTCGCGCTCGATGATCTAGGCTTCAAGCCGCGACTGATCGAGGCTGGCGTCACCGCCCGTTGCACGCTTTTCCGGTTGCCGTATGGCGACCAAGGGCTACTCATTCCTCAGCGGCTCTACACGTCGCTGGGCGGCTACCGCGAATTGCCCTTGATGGAAGATGTGGATCTTATCCGACGCCTCGGAAGGGCGCGCACCGTCATCTTGCGGTCACGGGCCATGACCAGCGCGATCCGCTACAAGAGAGACGGATATTTGCGGCGCTCCGTGCTCAACGTGACTTGTCTCACGCTCTTCTATCTGCGGGTTCCGACCGGCGTCATCCTGCGACTTTACAGGTAGCCAGAGTCGTAGCTTTCAAACTTCCTGGATACGCTGTTCACAACCGCGTGAGCAGCGGCTTGCCGTCCTATTTCCGATGCAAGCGGCGGCGTAGTGTCGGCGCGCTTTCAACACAGGGAGTGAAACATGAACAGCTTAACTCGCCGCAGCGTCGTCGTCTCGGCGGCAGCGGCCACAGCAGCGTTTGGCCTCAAAGGCCCGCTCGAGATCTTTTCGCCGGCCGCCGCGCAGACGGCCGGCCTGCTCGAGAAGGGCTTCGCGAAATTCAAGGTCGGCGACGTCAGCGTCACGACCGTCTATGACGGCGTCTGGGAGAAGGCGCACGATCCGGCCTTTATCAAGAACGCATCCGTCGATGAAACCAAAGCCGCGCTCAAGGCAGCCGGCATGACCGACGAGTTCGTGCCGATCCCGTTCACGGTCACTGTCGTCGAGATGGGCGGCAAGACGATCATGTTCGACAGCGGCACTGGAGGCGGTCAAGCTGGCGGACCAAAGGCCGGGCTTCTGGCCAAGCAGAACCTCGCCAAGGCGGGTATCGATACCAGCAAGATCTCGTCGATCGTGGTCACTCACTTCCACGGCGATCACATCTTCGGACTGATGGCGAAAGACACCAACGAGCAGACGTTCGCGAATGCTGAAATCGTGGTGCCGGAAGCCGAGTTCAAGTACTGGTCGGCACCAGATCTCATTGCGAAACTGCCAGAGGCGCGCCAGGGGTTGGCCAAGCGCATCCAGGCCACGATTTCAACTTGGAAGAACGTGAAGCAGATTGCCGACGGCAAGGAAGCCGTACCAGGCGTCATGTCGATCAACACCAATGGCCATACGCCAGGCCACGCCGCCTACCTGATCGGCTCCGGAACCAATCAACTCATCATCTCAGGCGACGTTTCGAACAACCAGGCGCTGTTCGTGAAGAACCCCGGCTGGCACGCGGCGTTCGATCAGGATGCCGCGCTGGCTGAAAAGAGCCGCAAGGATCTGTTCGAGCGGGCGGTGAAAGACAACGCTGTCGTGACCGGATATCACTGGGGTATGCCTGGCGCAGGTACGATCAAGAAGGACGGCAATGGATACGCGCTGGTGCCGGTGGCAGCGAGCTGATCGGCTCGACCACGGTCGCGATGCGTAAGAACTTGCGTCATACTGGATCACCGCTGGCGCTGCGGACCTCCGCAGCGCCCTTTCGGTGCCGGCTGGTGATCATGGCACGCGTGCCGATGGCAGGTCGCGTCAAGACGCGGCTGGCGCGCGCAATCGGTACCGCGGAGGCCGTGCGTTTCTACCGGGCGGCATCGCGCGCGGTCATTCATCGCCTGTCCCGGCAGCCGTTCTGGGAAACCATCATCGCCGCAACTCCGGACGCGAGCCGGCGGAGCCGTGTTTGGCCGCAGCGAATCGCTCGGATCGGCCAAGGTGGCGGTGACCTCGGGGCGCGGCTGCAGCGGCCAATGCGCAAGCTGCCGCCAGGGCCGGTTTGTGTTGTGGGGACAGATATTCCGGCGATCGAGCCGTGGCACATCCGGCGCGCCTTCATGCTGCTCGGGCGGAGCGATGTCGTTTTCGGGCCGGCGGAGGACGGTGGCTTCTGGCTGGTCGGCATGCGGCGCCAGCCGCGCGTCATCAATCCTTACGCCGATGTGCGCTGGTCGGCACCCGAAACGCTCGCCGATGTTCTGCGTAATCTCTGCGTTCGGAGTGTCGCTTTTGCAGACCGGCTGCATGACGTTGATGAACCAGCCGATCTCGTCCGTGACCAAGGGCAGTTCGGGCGAATCATGCGGCGCCGAGACGTTGTCCCCATGCCCGGCGATGCCGCGCGTTGACATAGCGTGGCGCGGCCGGTTTTGTGGCGGAAAACTCGAAGGCATCCGTCGTGCTCACAGATTTCCTGCAGAACTCCGATCTTCTGGCCGTTGCGTGGTTCTTCATTGCCATCATCGGCTACAGCCAGACGGCCGGCCGCGAGCCGCTGCTCAGCCGGTCCATCGTCGGTGCCGTGCAGCAGCAGCGCATCACGTGGATGCGCAACATGGCGGTAAGGGATGCGCGTATCGTCGACGCACACTTGCTCGGCGGCCTGGCGCAGGGCAACGCCTTCTTCGCCTCGACCAGCGCGCTGATCATCGGCGGGCTCGCCGCCATGATGGGCTCCGGCGACAAGGTGCAGCTCCTGCTCGAGCGGATTCCCTATGTGGCCAAGTCATCGCCGACGGTGTTCGAGCTGAAGCTGATTCTGCTGATCGGCATTTTCGGCTATGCGTTCTTCAAGTTTGCCTGGGCATTCCGGCTGTCCCATTATGCCTCGATCATGATCGGCGCGACGCCGTTGCTCGAAACCGACAAGTCCAACATTGCCGCATGTGAAGGCCATGCCGAGCGGACCGCCCGATTGATCGGGATCGCAGCCGAGCACGCCAACGGCGGTTTGCGGTCGTTCTACTACGCGATCGCGGCGCTCGCGTGGTTCTTCCACCCGGCGGTCTTCGCCGCAGTGACGACTTGGGTCGTGCTCATCCTGCTCCGGCGTGATTTCTTCTCCCGCTCGCGCAGGCTGATTGCAGGGGACTGAAGCTTGTCGGCCGATCAGTCGATCCTCTTCTCCCGCAAAGCTGCGCGTAGCTCGGTCGGCGACATCTTGTACCAGTTCCGCGTCGCGCGAGTGAACGCCGAAAGCTCCGAAAAACCGAGCATCATGGCAATGTCGGTCATCGAGTGGCTCGTGGTCGCCAGATAGCTCTTGGCAAGTCGCTTGCGGACATCGACCAGAACCGCCTCGAAATTGGTTCCCGCGCGCCGCAACTCCTCCTGAAGCTGGCGCGGTGTAAGGCGCAACGCCGCAGCGACCGATTCAAGGTTGCCTTCCTGAAGCGGGAGCGAGTCTATCAGCGCCGCCGAAACACGTTCGGCGGGCGTTTTCAACTGCTCGCGCTCCGACAACTCGCGATCGGCATATTCCAGCATGAGCTCGAAGAGCTTGAGATCCGCACCCTTCTGGCGCCGGTCGAACAGGGCAGACGGCGCCGTCAGGGCGCAGATGGGCGCGTCGAAATCCAGGTTGTCTCCGAACAGCTCGGCGTAGGCCACCTTGTGAGCACTGGTCGCCCGAGGATCGGTGAACGAGAAACGCGCCGATGCGGGTGTCCAATGCTCTCCGCTATGGAGGCGTATGCGGTCGACGCACAACGCCATCGCGAACTCAAGCATCGTCTTTGTCGGGCTCGTTACTTCCGGACCGAAGCGCCAGGTGATGCGTGCATTCCCGCCGTGAGTTTCAAAGCTCAGATCAAGCGCGTCGACCTGCAGGCGAACATAGCGCGATACGCTCGAGATCATGGTTCTCAGGTCCGGCGCATTGCGTCCGAGATAGCTGAAGACTTTCATCGAGCCGACCGGAAAATTGCGGGCAAATGTCAGCCCGAAGCAGGAGTCTTTCGTTCGCTCCGCGATGCGCTCCAAGAGCGAAAGGTAGTGATTCAGAGGGATATCGTCTGGTGGCCTGGCCGGGCACTTCAGGTCGGCCAGGAGCTCGTCGACCGACGAATTGATTCTTCGGGTCCGCAAAATTTCATCAAGCCCGGTCAGCATGGTTGCCCGAATCGTTGGCACAAGACCAGGCATTGCACCCTCAGCAATACTATTCGCTCACCGGAACAATAGATTTCTATGCGGGTTGACTGACGGTTCACCGACGCGTGCGCCTTGTCAAGCGCGAGCGAGCCACAATGCATACATAGCGCCCAACATCGAGTCGGGCCGACCCGCGCCAGATTTCATGGAGATGTCAATGTTGATCGACGGTCATTCCGGACCGCTGACAGGATCTGTTTTGCACCTCTTCCACCGCACCGGTCAGGTGGCGGACGAGCTTTTTGCCGAGGAGCTCGCGGGACTTGACCTGACACCACGGCAATATGCGGTGCTGACCATTTTGGCCGAGCAGCAGAATGCTTCGCAAACCGAAATCGTTGCCTCCACCGGCATCGACAGATCGACGTTAGCCGATATCGTCAAACGACTGGTCGATCGCGGCCTTCTGGCGCGCCGACGCTCGAAGTTCGACGCCCGCGCCTATTCGGTTCGCCTGACGCTCGCCGGGCTCGCCCTCATCCGGGACACAGCTCCGCTGGTCACTCGGGTGGAGGAGCGACTGCTCAAGTCAGTACCGCCATCGCAGCGCTCCGACTTCATCGCTGCGCTCAACGGCATTATCCGCTGCTCGTTGCGCCGGCCGCGGCTCCAAGGAACGGTCGAACAGATCGAGTAACGCCATCCTTGGCGGCGAGCGGCCGCGGCGGGCATCTCTGATCAAATGGGGGAACCGCCGGAGGCTTCAGTACGGAGCCTTCGGCGGAAAATTCGCGCGCCGCTTCTCGACTATGGATTTTTGGCCTTCCGCCAGCTCGGGACCTGAGAAGCCAAGGAATTCCAGCGCCAGCGAAGCGTCAAATGTCGGCCCCGCCATGCGCAGCCAGTTGTTGAGCGAGTGCTTGGTAAAGCGAACGGCAGTCTGCGCGCCGGCAAGCAGCTTGTCACAAACCCCGTAGGCGGTCTCGATCACCTTGTCGTCGTCAGCCACGAGCGACACCAGACCCAGGCGTTCAGCATCCTCACCCTTCAGGGTTTCGCACAACATCAGATAGTACTTGGCCTTCGCCATGCCGCAGAGCAGCGGCCAGATGATCGCGGCGTGATCACCGGCGGCGACACCAAGCTTGGTGTGTCCGTCGATGATGCGCGTGTTGCGTCCGGCGATGGTGATGTCGCAGAGGAGGCCAGCCGCGAGCCCGGCGCCAACAGAGACGCCCTCCATTGCACACACAGTCGGCTTGGCGCAGTTGATGACGTTGTAAACGATGTCGCCCGCTTCCTTCCAAGTGCGCATCCGCGTCTCCCAGCTGCCGGCGATGTCCTGAACAAGCTTCATGTCGCCGCCGGCAGAATAGGTTCCGCCCTCGCCACGCAACAGTACGACCTGAACGCTTTCGTCACGGTCGATGTCGCGCCAGATCCAGGCGAGCTCGGCATGTCCATCGGCCGTCACCGAGTTGAGCTTGCCAGGGTTCGACAAAATCACCTCGAGCAGGCCCGGCTTCGGACGCGCAAGCTTCAAGTACTTGTAGTTCTTCTGATCGACGGGGATGGACACTGTTGCTCTCCGGGTGGCGTTTGACGCTGCCCCTTGCTGGCACGGCGGCAGCGCTCCAGCAAGTGGATCGGACCTCTGGTCGCCGGCGTTCGCGCGGCCCCACGACAGTGCGGCCTTGCGCTTTCTTGGCAGCCGTCAGAAGCTCGGATCGCGCCTGCACCGGCGCCTGCTCTGCCCTGCGATGAACGACGGACCTCAGCGATGTCAGAAAATCTCTTTCCCAATGGATGGCGTACGTCAACGCCACGCTACCCCGATCCAGCCATTCGTGCACTCGACCCGAGCTTCGAAAAGTACTGGATCAAGCTCTCGGCAGTGGAGCGCATCGCGACGGGATGCCGGTGGGCGGAGGGCCCCGTCTATTTCGGAGACGGTCGTTTCCTGCTGTGGAGCGACATTCCGAATAATCGCATTCTGAAGTGGGAGGAGGAGACGGGTGCCGTCTCGGTTTTCAGGCGACCCGCGAACTGGTCCAACGGCAATACGCGCGACCGACAGGGCCGGCTCGTCACCTGCGAGCACGGGCGACGCGTCACGCGGACAGAATACGACGGCACCATCACGGTGTTGATCGAACGCTATCAGGGCAAGCGGCTCAATTCGCCGAACGACGTGGTGGCGAAAAGTGACGGCTCGATATGGTTCACCGATCCGCCGTTCGGCCTGCTTGGCAACTACGAAGGCGACAAGGCCGAACCGGAGCTGCCACAAGGTGTCTATCGCTTCGATCCGTCAACAGGCCAAGCCGAAATGCTGACGGACGCCGTTCCGGGGCCCAATGGGCTGTGCTTCTCACCTGATGAGAAGATTCTTTACGTCGTCGAATCGCGTGCCGCGCCCAATCGATTGATCTCAGCCTGGGATGTGCTCGATGGCGGCAAGCGCATTGCGAACCGGCGGGTGGTGATCGATGCGGGCGCCGGAACGCCAGACGGCATGCGCTGTGACATCGACGGGAATCTCTGGTGCGGCTGGGGAATGGGGGTGCCGGAGCTCGACGGCGTGCGCGTCTTTGCACCAGATGGGAAACCGATCGGGCACATCGCATTGGCAGAGCGTTGCGCGAACGTGTGCTTCGGTGGACCGAAACGCAATCGCCTGTTCATGGCGGCATCGACATCGGTTTATGCGCTTTACGTGCAGACGCAGGGCGCGCCTGGTGGATGATGCTCAAGGAGCAAATTCATCCGTCCCGATAGCATTCATCTTCGCCTCGCGAGGGTGAATTATTGTTTCGGATTTTTGCAGCCTGGTTGCGTCTACGACTGGCCCAACGTATAGGCAGTCATTGCTTGGGGGTTTTCAACGGCATCATTTCAGTCTCTGTTGCGCTCGTTTCGTCGCAGCGCGCGGGAATGACTTTTCCTGCTGTGCGCGGCTGGGGCCGGACTGTCATCCAACTCGGGGGAATGAGGGGTGGGGGCACGTCCGGCCCTCTGCTTGCCAGGCTTGAGTTATCAGACGCCGAGTGCACCTCTTGCTACCTGTCCAGATCGACGTGCTAAGCTCAAACCACTAGAGCTTGCTTGGGAGATCGCCTTGTCACGCGTGTTTTTCCTGTTCAGCCTCGTTTGCATACTGGTCGTTGACCTGATGCCCGCCCAGAATGCGCGTGCTCAATCGGCTGCGCCCGAGCGGTGTGAAAACCCAGGTATCGTGATGATGGCGACGTCCTGGTGCAGCCATTGCCGGCGGGCACGCAACTTCTTCCGCGAGAACAACATCGACTTCGACGAGATCGACGTCGAGCAATCGGACAGTGCGAGCGTCCGCGCGACGGCAAAGAAGTTCGGCATTCCTTACATCATCGTCGGCGGCGAGGAGATTCGCGGCTTCAATGAGCGCCGGCTGCGCGACCTGTTGTGCCTGCCGGGCTGACGAACTTGAACCCTGGAGTTATGCCGATGGCCGCCAGCGAGCCGCTCATTCTCGACAGCGTTACGCATCTCAAGGACGAGCATCGCGGACGCGTTGCGCATTGCGCGTCCCACGGCGGCATTTACGCAGCATACTACGCAGCAGCGCACGGCATCTCCGCGGTCATCCTGAACGACGCTGGCATCGGTCGTGAGCAGGCCGGCATTGCGGGTTTGACGCTGTTGGAGAAACTTGGCGTGCCGGGAGCCGCAATTTCGCACATGTCGGCCCGCATCGGCGAAGGCAAGGACGGCTACGAGCGTGGCGTGCTCTCAACGGTGAACGGGCCGGCCACGCGGCTGGGTCTCAAGGCCGGCCAGTCCTGCCGGGATGCTCTCGCACTGCTGCTCAGAGGATCGCTCCCGCCGTCGCCTGCACCGGCACCGCTCGAAGAATCCCGGTTCGAGGTCCCGGAAGCAGGCCGCGATGGCGTCAAGGTGTTCGTCATCGACTCCATGAGCCTCGTCAAGCCCGAGGACGACGGCCACATCGTGGTCTCGGCGTCCCACGGCGGGGCGCTCGGGGGCCGGCCGGATATGGCGATCAAGTATCCGGTGTTTGCATGCGTGTGCAACGATGCCGACCGAGGCATCGACAATGCGGGAATCACCAGGCTGCCGGCGCTCGATCAGCGCGGTATTGCAGCGGCGTGCGTCTCGGCGTTCTCGGCCCGAATCGGCGACGGAAGATCGAGCTATGCCGACGGCTACATTTCGGCGATCAACGAGACGGCCAAGGCTCGCGGCGGCCAGGTTGGCCAGTCCACGCGGGAGTTCGTCGCCGCCATGGTGCGGGCGGCCAGATCGGCGAAGTAAGTGTCCAGTCGCATGTCGCGCCCCGCGTCGAAGCGTCAGGCGCGTTTTTCCCAGCGCCCAGAGTCTGATTGCTGCCAGTAGGTGCAGGCGCAGCCTTCGGCCTTCGCAGCCTTCCACTGAGCTCGGGCGGTCTCAACGGCGGCGGTGTCGTGGCCGTCGAAGATCAGGACGACGCGCAGATAGCCCTTGAAGGTTTCGATCGTCGCGCCGTCGATCAAGAAACGGACGGCGGCCTCATTGGGATTTTCAGACGATGTGGTCAGGAATACCGGATGGTCAGCGGGCGGGCCATCCTTGGCGGTGCCGTGCGGCAAGAAGGTATCGTCGCGCCAGGTCCAGAGCAGGGTGTCGACGGCCTCTAAGCGCTCGGTCGTTCCGGCCTGAACGATGGCGCGCCAGCCACGCTCGACCGTGCGCTCGACCAACGACGGCAGAATGCGATCGAGCGGCTGGCGCTCGAGGTGATAGAAGAGCACTTCGGTTTCAGTGCCGGCGCCGGTCACAAAAAATCCAATCCAGGTCTTGTCGGGAGCGACATCACATCTATATCGCCTGGTCCGGAGCGGCGCCAGCTCGCGATCGAGCGTGCACTCCGGCTGAAGATGGCGGTGTTCGCGGGCGCAGGGTCGTGGACCGGTGCAGACGTTTGCACCCGTTGTCCGGCGATCCAGGCGCCGCCTACCGGGACATCTGCTCAGCCGGGGCGCTGTGGCTGACGCCCGTGCTGGCGGTGAGAGACGCGGCCTCCTTTTGCGGGTGGTTCGCCGAGTCTCTCCCGCCAGCTGCGTTCCAGGTCATCGTGTGCGGCCTAGTGACCGCGCTTCAAGCGCCGCCGGTCCACCAACCCCGCGTCTACCAAGGCTGTGATGCAATTCGCCGAAAGCTCTTTCGACTTCGATTCCATGCAGAGCCGCAGCGACGCGCTGCCCAGGGGGTAGCTGGCACAGTGCTTGAAGTAATCAGCACTACAAGCGTTCTCGACGGTCGGCGGGTATGCTTGCGCCGGCTCCGTCTGAGTTATCGACAGAGCGGCACCCGCAAAGATCCCGGCAACAATCGCACATAGCATGAGTAAATTCGGCTTCGATCGATCGCGCTGCATGGCCCCTCCGTTGTTTATTGCTCACCAGGCGCGAATTGAGGCTTGCGGATTCGATGTCGCACCGCCAGGGGGCCGCGATAAGAATTCGGTGCTGAGGTAACAGAGCAACGAAGCCGTCCTGGACGTTGCGGCGAAGCACGCTCGGCTATCTGCCCGCGTACGGATTGGCGCCTTTGCGCAGCTTGAGGCGAATGGGCGTTCCCGGCATATCGAAGGCATCGCGCAAGCTGTTCACTAGGTACTGCATGTATGATCTCGGCAGATCTGCCGGCTGCGAGCAGAACGCGACGAATGTCGGCGGGCGGGCCGACGGCTGGGTCATGTAGCGCAACCGAATTCGGCGCCCCTTCGAAGCCGGCGGCGCGTGGCGCGAAGTTGCCTCCTCGAGCCAGCGATTGAGATCGGCAGTCGATACGCGCTTGTTCCAGATGCGGTGTGCCTCGAGAACGGCGTCCATGATCTTATCCACTCCTCGGCCCGACAGCGCCGAAACTGGGATCATGGCAATGCCCTGGGCGTCGGTGAATTTCTCCTTCACCGTCTCGCGCAAATCGCGGAGCAGCTTCTGCTTCTCTTCCACGGCGTCCCATTTGTTGACCGCGATGACTAGCGCCCGGCCTTCTTCGAGCGCCATGCCTCCAATCGTGAGATCCTGCTGCTCGAACGGATGGTTGGCGTCGACCAACAGCACCACCACCTCGGCGAACCGGATCGCGCGGACGGCATCGCTGGCAGAAAGTTTCTCGGCAAGTTCTGTTATGCGTGCCTTGCGGCGCAACCCGGCAGTGTCGAAAAGGCGAATGGCATGGCCTTTCCATTCGAAGTCGGTGGAGATCGAATCGCGCGTCAAGCCCGGCTCGGGCCCGGTGATCATGCGCTCTTCACCGAGGATTGCGTTGACGAGCGTCGATTTTCCGGCATTGGGCCGCCCGACAATTGCAACGCGGATCGGCCGCTCGCGCGTGCCGTCGCCTTCGCCGAGGTCGTCGCTGCCGGACTTCGCCGATCCCTCCTGATCGGGAGCTGGCTCAGTCACATCGTCGTCACGGTCCTTGCGCCGGCGCTTCTTCGGCTGGCGCTTCGCCTCGAGAGAAAGTGCCGAGAGGATTGCGTCCTCGAGATCGCCAAGGCCTTCGCCGTGCTCCGCCGAGATTGCGACCGGTTCGCCAATTCCCAATTCGAACGCTTCATAGATGCCGGCTTCAGCCGCGCGCCCCTCGCACTTGTTGGCGACCAGGATCACCGGCTTGGCAGCGCTGCGCGCGATCCGGGCGAACGTCTTGTCGTCCGGTGTCGTGCCGGCGCGCGCATCGACGACGAACAGGATGATGTCGGCAATTGCAATGGCGGCCTCCGACTGCGCGCGCATGCGGGCGGGGATGGAGCCGCGACCGGCCTCCTCGAGACCGGCCGTGTCCATCACGATCAATTCGTGGCCGCCGATTTCGGCTTCGCCTTCGCGCCGATCGCGCGTCAACCCCGGCATGTCGGAAACGAGCGCCGTCCGCCGCCCCGCAAGGCGATTGAACAGGGTGGATTTGCCGACATTGGGCCGGCCCAGAATGACAACGATCGGGCGCTTCGCCACGAGCTTGGTCTCGAATGAGGGTTGCGGTGACGCCCGCTTACGGCTTTCGTATAGCCTGCGCAAGCAACTGCCGGTCAGATCTTGCCGTGATGCAGTGGATGCAGCTAAACGTCAATCAACAACGACCGGGAGTATTGGGTCCACATGATCGAACTGCTGAGCTTCATCCGACTTATCGTGAACGCCTACTACTGGATCGTGATCATAGGCGTCATCCTCAGCTGGCTCATCGGCTTCGGGCTGGTGAACTATTCGAATCCAATGATACGCCAAGTCTGGAACGGCCTCAATGCGGTGACCGAGCCGCTGCTGCGCCCCATCCGCCGCAGCCTGCCGAACACGGGTGGGCTCGATTTCTCGCCGTTGGTGCTGATCTTCGCGTGCATCGGTATCTCCGACTTCCTCATCCCGTTCCTGATGCGAAAGCTCGGGTGAACTCGAGGCGCGTGATGTCCCAGGTTCGATTATGCTGATGGCTGATCGCGCGCCTTGTGGCTACCTCAGTATCGGCGAAGGAGGGGTGCGACTGCGTGTGCGGCTCACTCCCCGGTCCGCCCGCAGCGGCATCGACGGCGTCACGCCAACTGCCGATGGAGCAGCGCTCAAGGCACGCGTGCGTGCGGTGCCTGAGGATGGCAAGGCAAACGCGGCGCTCGAGGCGCTGATCGCGGATTGGCTAGGATTGGCCCGGTCCACCGTAGCCGTTGTGTCCGGACATACGTCGCGCGTGAAGATCATATCTATCGCTGGAAACGGCGCTACGCTTGCACGGGACATCGCAAAGCGTATTGGTTCACTCGAGGCTGGCAATGGAGGGCGCGGATGAGCGCGCGCGTGATCGACGGCAAGGCGGTGGCCGAGGACGTGCGCCGGCGCGTGGCGGTCGAAGTCACGGCGTTCAAGAATGAGCACGGACGGGTGCCGGGACTGGCCGTTGTTCTCGTCGGCGACGACCCGGCAAGCCATGTCTATGTGCGCAACAAGGGCAAGCAGACGGTCGAAGCCGGCATGCAGTCGTTCGAGCACAGATTGCCGGCAACTGTGACCGAGTCGGACGTGCTGGCGTTGGTGGCGAAGCTCAACCGCGACGACGCGGTCGACGGCATCCTCGTGCAGTTGCCGCTGCCGAAGCACATTCGCGAAGCCCGCGTGATCGAGGCCATTGATCCGGCAAAGGATGTCGATGGGTTTCATCCGATCAATGCCGGACGCCTGGCCAGCGGCGTGATGGGCCTGGTGCCCTGTACGCCGCTCGGCTGCGTGATCCTCGCGAAGTCCGTGCAGCCGGAATTGCGCGGCATGGAAGCGGTGGTGATCGGGCGATCGAACATCGTAGGCAAGCCGGTGGCACAGCTGCTGCTGCGCGAGGACTGCACCGTGACCGTCGCGCATTCGCGCACGCGCGATCTCGCTGCTGTCGTGCGCCGCGCCGATCTGGTCGTGGCAGCGGTCGGGCGCGCGGAGATGGTGAAGGGCGACTGGATCAAACCGGGCGCGATCGTGATCGATGTCGGCATCAACCGGGTGCCTGGAGCTGGCGGAAAGTCACGGCTGGTCGGCGATGTGGATTTTGCGTCGTGCGCGGCGGTCGCGAGAGCGATCACGCCGGTGCCGGGCGGCGTCGGGCCGATGACGATCGCCTGCCTGCTGCAGAACACGGTGACGGCGGCACGGGTGCGGCTGGCGCAGGGGTGATGGGCTGCCCAATCGAGGTGATGACCATGGATCTATCGACGCGATTGACCAGACTGCTTGGCATCAGGCATCCGATTCTGCTCGCACCTATGGATCTGGTCTCCGGTGGCAATCTTGCTGCTGCGGTCACAGCAGCCGGTGGGTTGGGTATCATCGGCGGCGGCTACGGCGACCAAGCCTGGCTCACGCGTGAGCTCGATGCAGCAGGCGATGCCCGCGTCGGTGTCGGCTTCATCACCTGGAGCCTTGCCCGCCAGCCCCAGCTGCTCGACCTTGTGCTGGAAAGAAAGCCGGCTGCGATCATGCTGTCGTTTGGTGATGTCGGGCCATTCGCCGCTCGAATCCAAAAAGCCGGTGCAAAGCTGATCTGCCAGGTGCAGTTCGTCGAACAAGCCCGGGACGCGGTGCGGCAAGGTGCCGATGTCGTCGTCGCGCAAGGGTCGGAGGCAGGAGGGCACGGGGCTGGTCGCGGAACATTCGCTCTTGTTCCCGCAATTGCAGATGCGGTGCCATCGGTTCCCGTTGTTGCCGCGGGCGGCGTCGGTGACGGCCGTAGCCTTGCTGCTGCGCTAATGCTCGGGGCGGAAGGGGTTCTGATGGGAACTCGCTTCTACGCCTCGACTGAGGCAGGTGGGAAGGCAGAAGCAAAGCAAGCCATTGTTGAGGGCGCCGGGGACCGCACGGTGCGCAGCATCCTGTTCGATATCGCGAGGCGAAATGTCTGGCCGGCGCCCTACACCGGCCGCGTCCTGCAAAATGAGTTCTCGGACCGCTGGCGCGGCCGGGAGGGCGAGCTCATGCAAGCGCACGATGAGATTGCGCGCTACGCCGAGGCGCGAGAAAATGGAGACTTTCGAACTGCCGCTGTGATCGCGGGCGAAGCTGTCGATCTCGTGCACGATATTGCCCCTGCGAATGAAATTGTCGCGCGAACGATCGAACAAGCGAATGCTTTGCTGGAGCGCGGATCGAATTGGAGCCCGAAGCGAAACTGAGACACACGACCAGCCTTTAGCCGTGCTCAAGCAGCACTTGGAGATGTTGCAGCTCTTCCGCTCGATCACATGATGCGCAAGTCCGCCCCAGTTCGCTTCGGATCAGCCCGCGTACGCCTGCCGCACGCCGAGGCGGGGCAGCGCATCGGGTTGCTGGGTGGGTCGTTCAATCCGCCGCACGCGGGTCACCTGCTGATCAGCCAAATTGCATTGCGGCGCCTTGGGCTCGACCGCCTGTGGTGGATCGTGTCACCCGGCAATCCCTTGAAATCACCAGACGAGCTGGCGCCATTGGACGAGCGGCTGGCGATGTGCCGCGCCATCGCCCGTGACAGCCGGATTGTCGTGACAGCGTTCGAACGCGACTTCGGGAGTCCTTTCACTGCCGCAACGCTGGCGTTCCTCCGACACCTCCATCCGGGCGTGCGTTTCGTCTGGGTGATGGGTGCCGATTGCCTGGCTGAGTTTCACCGCTGGTGGCAGTGGCGCGAAATCTTCGCCTTGTTGCCTGTCGTCGTCGTGGATCGCCCGGGCCAGCGATTGAAAGCACTGTCAGGCCCCGCGGCGCAGGCATTCGCTCGCAGCCGATGGCCCGAAACGCGAGCGGCGCGGCTGGCGGACGCCGCTCCGCCTGCCTGGACGGTGTTGAGGGGCCCGCTCTCTTCCCTGTCCTCGAGCGCGCTTCGGGCCGAGCAGCGGATAGAAACGTGAGGTCGCGCCTCCCACTCCCCGGTGAAGCATGCGGTGTGCCGCCCTCCGGCTCGGCGAACAGTTCGCCCTTGCTTGCACGTCAGCCGTCCCATATAGGTGGCCGCCGAGATGCCCCGTTCGTCTAGTGGCCTAGGACGTCAGCCTCTCACGTTGAAAACAGGGGTTCGATTCCCCTACGGGGCGCCACGGCCATCTTGCATCGAAGCTGGAGCTGCAGCATCGCCTGCAGGTCAGGATCGCGAGCCCGCCAACCGCGCGAAAAATGCCAGGAGCTCGGTTGTGACCTCGTCCGGACGCTCCTCAGGCAGGAAGTGTCCACAATCGAGCCCGTGCCCTTCGACATGGGCCGCCCGCTCTCGCCATGTCGCTAGCATGTCGAGCCGCCGCCCCGTCTGCCAGCCTGGCCGCTTTGTCGTATTGGCGCCCCAGAGCACGAGCATCGGACACGTGAGCTTTCGACCCCGGTCTGCCTCGTCATGCTGCAGATCGAGCTCGATCGCGCGGTACTCGGCGCACGTCGCCCGCACGCCATCGGGCGTACAGAAGCAGCGCGCGTACTCGGCATAAGCTTCGGGCGTCAGGGCTTCGGGCGTTGCGCACCAGCGCTCCATCAGGAAGTCGAAGTACGCGCGCGCACTGTTCCCGATCAGCGTCTCGGGGAGCGGATAGGGCTGGCGCATCAGATTCCAGTGGAACCAAGCAAAGGCCAGAGCCGAACCCATGCCCTCGAACGCCGCTTGCGAGGCAACGACGTCGAGCGAGGTGAAACTCAGTACTCGATCTGGATAATCGAGTGCCATGCGATGTGCGACGCGGGCGCCGCGGTCGTGACCGACAACGTGCCAAGCCTTGTGGCCCAGCATGTTCATCACGCCGACCATGTCGCGGGCGAGGGTGCGCTTGCAGTAGACGCTGTGATCGTCCGGGGCAGAGTGCGGCTTGTCGCTATCTCCGTACCCCCTGAGGTCGGGGCAGACAACGGCGTGTTGTCCAGCGAGCCTGGGAGCCACCTTGTGCCAAAGGACGTGCGTCTGCGGATAGCCGTGCAACAGCAGGACAGGTTCGCCCCTACCTATGGTATGCACGAGATTGATCGCGATGGCATTGCTGGTCAGCCGACGCGTTTCGAATCCTGGAAAGAAGCCGACCACAACGATCTCTCCTCACCGACCGTTTGCCCTATGATCAATCAGAGCTTCGCATGGCAAGGAGTGCAAGGCACCCTGTTTTTCTTCATGCACGTGCTTCGGCGCGACTCCGCGTTGAGCAAAGGGCCGGAATGTACTGTCCGTCTCGCGCGGAAGCGAGATCGGTCGAGGCAGCTCGGTGCCCATTGACCGCACGGTGGGACGCTCTCAAGATCGCTTTCCGAGTCAAGCGCCCGAAGGGAGACAATGATGTTGAATAGACTCGCTCTTGCAGTTTTTACCGCCGCGTCCGTCATGACCTGGCAAATCACTCCCGCGCAGGCACAGCAGAAGGAGCTGACCTTCTGGAGCCACTGGGCAGCGGAGATGCCGAAACGCTCCTTCGTCGAGGCGGCCATCAAGGCCTTCGAGGAGAAGAACCCAAACATCAAGATCAAGCAGACCTGGTATGAAAAGACGGCACTTTACGCCGGTCTCAAGACGGCGTTGCGCGCCGGCCAGGCACCCGACATCTTCTATGCCGAGCCCGATCAGGTCGAGTACATGGACAACGGATTCCTGCTCGATCTCTCGTCGTTGAATTGGGGCGCGGTGGAGCCATGGGCAAAGGATGCCTGGAGCTACAAGGGCAAGCCTTACGGGCTCCCGCTCGAGGCGTGGACTGTCGAGCTCTACTACAACAAGAAAACGATGGCGGATCTCGGCATTGCGGTTCCCGACAACCTGCAGATGTCGCCCGACGCCTTTCTCGACATGATCAAGAAAGCCAAGGCGAAGAACATCACGCCCATGGCCGTCGGCGTCGGCGACCGGCCGTATCCGGGTGCGCACATCGTGCACGAGGCATTGCTGAAACGGCTTGGGATCGCGGACTACGGCAAACTGCTCGAAGGCAAGCTGCCTTGGAGCGATTCTCGTGTGGTCGATATTCTCAAGTGGGTGCGGACCATCACTGAAGCAGGTGCCCTGCCGGCCACGTTCACGACCTTGAAGCTGGCCGAGGCGCACATCTACTTTCACACCAACCCCGGTGCGCTGACGTTCCTCAACGGCAGCTGGTACACGTCGCGCGCTTTCAATCCGGTCGACAAGGGCGGCCAGCCCGCAGACTTCCCGCTCGGCATCATGCAGTTTCCGTCCGTGCCGGGTGCGGTTTGCAACGAATGCCGGTCCATTGCCGTCGGCGGCAGCTATGTGGGCAATGCTTCGACTAAGCATGCCGCCGAGGTCGTGAGCTTCTTCAATTCGTTCCTGACGCCCGAAATGGGCAATCGCTGGCTCGACGTCGTCAAAGTGCAGACCGGTATCAAGAGCGATCCGTCGAAAATGACCGACAAGCAGGCCGCCGACTATTTCGCGATGATCGAGAAAACCAACAAGGGCGCCAAGTATTTCTTCGGCATCCCGATTCAGGTCATGACCGGCAAACCGAAGGAGGTCTTCACACAGGTGATGAACAATGCTTTCCCGGCCGGCAACATCAGCGTCGAGGATGCCGTCAAGCAGATGACGGGAGCCTACTGACTTTTTGGTGCGCTCCGGTAACCCCGGGGCGTTCTTATAGCGGGAACATCGCCGATGCCATCGGGCACGACTGCAGCAGCGCCGCACGATGACGGACTGAAAAAGCCGTGGGCAACCATCATCGCGTTCCTGCTGCCAGCGCTGACACTCTATATCGGCCTGACTGCCTATCCCGCGGTGCGCACGCTCTGGAATAGCTTTCACCGCGTGCTGCCTCGTCGCGAGGAATTCGTCGGCCTGGCGAACTATGCCGAGCTCGTGCGCGACGAGATCTTCTGGCGTGCCGTGCGCAACACGATCGTGTGGGCATGCACGTCGCCGCTGATCGAGGTGTCGGTCGCCTTGCTTCTCGCGCTGGCGCTCTACGCCAAGGTGCCGGGCGCGCGCTTCTTCCGCGTCGCCTGGTTCACGCCGGTGCTGATGTCTTATGTTGTCGTCGGAATCCTGTGGCTTTGGATCTACAATAACGACTGGGGACCGGTGAACGTCGCCCTTCGGGCCATCGGCCTCGGCGCCTTTGCAAACCCTTGGCTCGGGAATCCCAAAACGGCGCTGCCGTCGTTGATTTTCGTGACGAGCTGGATGTGGGTCGGCTTCAACATGGTCGTGCTGCTGGCCGCTCTGCATTCGCTGCCGAAGGAAGTGATCGAGGCGGCTGAGCTCGACAACTGCGGCTGGGGCGGCAAGCTGGTGTTCGTGATTCTGCCGCTCGTGCGCGCGACGCTGCTCAATCTCATCGTGCTGTCGTTCATCGGCAAGATGAAGATCTTCGACCTGGTTTGGATCACCACCAAGGGCAATCCACTCTGGGCGACGGAGACGGTGTCGACCTATGTCTACAAGCGGGCCTTCGAGTGGACCACGTTCGATCTCGGGTACCCCTCGACCATCGCCGCGGTTTGGTTCGTGATCGTCCTTGCAACGGTGCTGGGCCTGACGTGGGCCTTCCGCCTGCGCGAGAAGCTCGAATATTGAGGGGCGCAACGATGGCTGTTGTCCGACGTTCGCTGCTGCTCCTCGCGTTGAGCCTCTACACGTCGTTTGCCGCAGGCCCGTTCGTGTGGGCCGCCATGCTGTCGCTGCGCATGACGACGGAGATCCACCGCAACCACTTCGCATGGCCAAACCCGGCCCACTGGGAGAAGTTTCCCGAAGCGTGGTACACCGCCAACTACTCGACCTATTTCGCAAACTCCCTGCAGATCGTCGTCGTCGCGGTCGCGATCCTGACGGTCGTCGGGTCGATGGCGGCGCACTGTCTCGCGCGCTATCGCTTCCGCCTCAACCGCGCCATCTATTTCATCCTGTTCTCGACCATCATCTTCCCGCCGCAGATCACCATCATCTCGCTTTTCCAGATCCTGGTGCAGTACGGGCTCTACAACAGCAAGCTCGGATTGACGCTCGTTTATGTCGCGATCCAGCTGCCGCTCACGATCTACATCCTGGAGAGCTTTTTTGCGCGCATTCCAGCCGATCTCTTCGATGCGGCGCGCATGGACGGCTACTCCGACTGGGAGATCTTCTGGCGTGTCGCGCTGCCGATCGCGCTGCCGGCGGTGGCAACCACGGTCATCCTGAACTTCATCCTACTCTGGAATGAGTTCCTCTATGCCGTGGTGCTCATCACCGAGGAAGCCAACCGAACACTGCCGCTCGGAATCCAGCGCTTCATTGGGGACACGCAAGAGGACGTCGGCATGATCGCCACGGGCCTCATGATCGCGATCATTCCGGTCATCATCGTCTATGCCTTCTTCTCCGAAAAGCTGATCCAGGGCATGACCGCAGGCGCAGTGAAATAAGCGAAGGAATCATGGCCGTCGTCACACTTGACAAGCTCACGAAGATCTATGCGCGAGGGCACGTGCCGGCAGCGGACAGTGTCTCGCTCGACATCGGGCATGGCGAGTTCATGGTGCTGCTCGGACCTTCCGGCTGCGGCAAGACCACGACGCTACGCATGATCGCCGGCCTCGAATCGATCAGCTCCGGCACGCTGTCGATCGATGGCCGCGTCGTCAATCAGGTGCCGGCCAAGGACCGCGACATCGCCATGGTGTTCCAGTCCTATGCGCTCTATCCGCACATGAGCGTAAAGGATAATCTCGCGTTCGGTCTGAAACGCAGATCGGTCGAGCGCGCCGAGATCGAACGGCGCGTCAGGGACGTCGCATCCGTGCTCGGCCTGTCCGAGCTGCTGGATCGCAAGCCACATGCGCTATCGGGCGGCCAGCGGCAGCGGGTCGCACTCGGCCGCGCAATCGTGCGCGACCCAAAGGTCTTCCTCTTCGATGAGCCCCTGTCCAATCTCGATGCGGCGCTGCGCGTGTCGACGCGCGGCGAGATCTCGTCGATTCACCGTCGGCTGGGCGCGACGATGATCTACGTTACCCACGACCAGGTCGAGGCCATGACAATGGGCACGCGCATCTGCATCATCAATGGCGGGCGCGTGGCGCAGGTTGGCCCGCCGCTAGAGGTCTACCGGCGTCCGGCCAACACGTTTGTCGCCGGCTTTCTTGGCAATCCGCCGATGAACCTGCTGTCGGCCGTCGCGACAGACGCGCCCGATGGACGATGCGTGCGTTTGGGCCAAAGCACGATCGAGCTGCCGGTCGACGTCACTCAGCCGCTTGCTCCCGGGCAGAACGTGACCTTCGGCATTCGCCCGGAGCACCTCAGTCTGACGCCAGCCGGTGCTGGTGCCGCGAACGGTGCCGCTGAGATCGCAGTCGAGGTGAAGCGAATAGAGCCGCTCGGCGCAGAAACAATTGTCGCAGTCAGCGCGGAAGACTTGGAAAAGCAGCTGTTTGTGAGGCTTCCCGGCGATGCTGCGGTCGCACACGGCGACAAGCTCCGGATCAACCTGCAGCTCGGCCACGTGCACATTTTCGGCGCCGATGGGGCCGCTCTGCGCCCAAGCTGACGTCGCGCTCGCGGGCGCTGGATTCCGCCTGCGGGCCGGGAGCGCGCTATAGCCGCTCGTGCCTGAACCGGAGCAGCGGCTGAAAATCAGCATTGCCGGGCAGACTGTTGAAGCTCGGATAGGGTTACCAAATTAGAGCCAGGACGCTTAGGGCAGCACTTTTCTTTGCCGAGCGTTGTCGGCTGCGGCGCCCGGCGATCGTCTTATTCGAAAACCGGGCAGGTCGACCACATCTAGGTTGCAATCGTGAGGAGCTCTTCATGAAGGTCATGGTCATCGTCAAGGCAAGCGAGGCATCTGAGGCCGGCGAGATGCCAAGCACGGAGCTGCTCACTGCCATGGGCAACTACAACGAGGAGTTGGTGAAAGCCGGAATTATGCTGGCGGGCGAGGGGTTGCACCCGACCTCCAAGGGCAAGCGCGTACGATTTTCGGGCAAGGACCGAACCGTCATCGACGGGCCATTCACAGAGACCAAGGAGCTGATCGCCGGTTATTGGATCTGGCAGGTGAAGGACATGGACGAGGCAGTAGCCTGGCTGAAGCGCTGCCCCAATCCGCATCACGAGATGACGGAGGTGGAAATCCGCCCCGTGTTCGAGGCCGACGACTTCGGCGAGGCCTTCACGCCGGAACTGAGGGCGCAGGAGGATCGAGTGGCCGCGGAGGCGATAAAGAACAAGTCGAAGTGATCTTCCCGACGAGAAGGACAACTACCGATGCACTACGCCATCCTCTGCTATCACGACGAGAAGGTCACCTGCGCCTGGTCGAAACAGCACGACGACGCCATCATGGAAAAGATCGGCGGCGTCATGGCGAAATATACACGCCAGGGTCAGCTTGGACCGGTCGCGCGGCTGCTGCCGACCACAGCGGCGACGACGCTGCGCAGGGATCGTGAGCCGCCACTCGTGATCGATGGGCCGTTCGCGGAAACCAAGGAGCAGCTGCTCGGCTTCTTCGTGTTCGAGGGGGCCAGCCTCGACGAGGCGCTGGCCTTTGCGCGCGAGCTCGGAGAGGCCAACCCCGGCGGCGCCTACGAGGTGAGGCCGATCGGCCAGTACTGGCCGGCAGCGACTTAGCCATGACCGATGCCGACTTGGTCAACGCGACGCTGAGTGCAGCCCGACCGCAGGCGATGGCGGCTCTGCTGCGCGCCTTCCGCGACCTCGACCGCGCCGAGGAGGCCTATCAGGAGGCGTGCCTGCGGGCGCTCAAGACCTGGCCGAAGAACGGGCCGCCGCGCGATGCCGCCGCCTGGCTGATCATGGTTGGTCGCAATGCCGCCATCGACGGCGTGCGCAAGACGGCGCGCGAGCAGCCGCTGCCGCCCGAGGAGCACATCTCCGACCTGTCGGACGTAGAAGGAAACGCGGCGGATCGCGTCGATGAGGCGGACTATCGAGACGACATCCTGCGCCTTCTTTTCGTCTGCTGCCATCCGGACCTACCCTCGACACAACAGATTGCGCTGGCGCTCCGCGTCGTCTCGGGGCTCTCCGTAAAGCAGATCGCACGCGCCTTTCTCATTTCGGAAGCCGCCATGGAGCAGCGAATCACCCGAGCCAAGGCCAAGGTCGCAGCGGCGAATGTTCCGTTCGAGACGCCAGGCGCCGCCGAACGCGCCGAGCGCGTCGCCGCTGTTGCAGCGATGATCTACCTCGTCTTCAACGAGGGCTACACTGCCACCATTGCTGAGCACGGTGCTAAGGCGCCCCTCGCCGAGGAATCAATTCGGCTCGCTCGGCTGCTGCTGCGGCTGTTTCCGACGGAGCCAGACATCATGGGTCTGGCCGCACTGATGCTGCTGCAGCATTCACGGGCGGCAGCCCGTTTCGATGCCGACGGTGCGGTCGTGCTGCTGGAGCACCAGGATCGCGCCCTGTGGGATCGGCGCATGATCGCGGAGGGTTTGGCCCTCGTCGACAAAGCGATTCGACACCGCCGGCCGGGTCCTTATCAAGTGCAGGCGGCCATCGCGGCGCTGCACGCGCGCGCACCGCGCTTCGCTGATACCGACTGGGAGCAGATCGACCTGCTTTACGGCGCACTCGAGCAACTGCAGCCGTCGCCGGTCGTCACGCTCAATCGGGCGGTGGCAGTCTCGAAGGTGCGCGGTCCAGCAGAAGCGATCGCCATGATAGAACCGTTGACAGCGAAGCTCAGCAGTTACTTCTACTTCCATGGTGCCCGCGGCGCATTCCTGAAGGAGCTTGGCCGCATGGATGAGGCACGCGTTGCATTCGACAGAGCGATCTCACTCGCCAACACGCCAGCCGAGGCCGCGCACATTCGACGTCAGATCGAGCAACTGGCAAGTAGTGGCTGCTCATAAGGCAATTGCGAAAGGTGTAATCCAGCTCTGGAGGCAATGGGCATGCATCCCGACGTGGCGCTGTACAATTCAGCTCTGTCCGCCGAAGACCAGGCCATCTGCGAGGCACTGGCCGTTGAAATCGACCGAACGCTGCCTGAAGCCGAGAACAAAATCTGGCATGCCCACCCAGTATGGTTCATCAACGGGAACCCGATCGTCGGATACAGTCGGCAGAAGCTTGGCATCCGATTGATGTTCTGGAGTGGTGCGAGTTTCGATGAGCCGGGGCTCAACGTCGTCGGGAAGAAATTCAAGGATGCCTCAGTTTTCTACAATCACTCGGAATCGCTGCGCCGCGCCGAATTGCGCCGGTGGTTGAAAAAATCGCGCACGATCCAGTGGGATTACAAGAACATCGTACGTCGCAAGGGACGACTGGAACGATTGGCTTGATATCGGCGGCCTGCGAAGACAGCGCGGCGCGCCGGCGTTGCGCCCAGAAAGTGCCGCTCGCGCTTGATGCGAGGCGTCGGCGGAACCACCTTTATACCTATTGCTCGATGCAGAAGACCGGCCGTCATGAGCACCGTGGTCACGAAGAAGCACAAAATTCTTGTGTCGGATGTCGGAACGCAACATGGACAGGCGTCCTTGAAACAAGTGTCACATGAACGGTGCAAGGAGATCATCATGAGCACAATCGTCCCGCCGGCAGTCGTCTCACGCGAGGAGTGGCTCAAAGAACGCAGGGCGCTGCTCGAGAAGGAGAAAGCTGCGACGCGCCAGCTCGATGCAGTGCGTGCCGAACGGCGACGGCTGCCGTGGGTCAGGGTCGAGAAGCGCTATGTCTTCGAAGGACCATACGGCCGACGCACACTTGCAGACCTGTTCCACGGACGCAGCCAGCTCGCCATCTACCATTTCATGCTGCCTCCCGGCTCTGATCACATCTGCCCTGGCTGCTCGTTCATATCTGATCACATCGATGCGGCGCGCCAGCACTTCGAGCAGGCCGACCTGTCGTTTGCCGCCATTTCGCGTGCCCCGCTCGAGCGGATCACCGCCGTCAAGAAACGCATGGGCTGGACATTCGATTGGCTGTCCTCGCACGGCACTGATTTCAACTTCGATTATGGCGTCTCATTCAAGAAAGGGGATATCGCGGCGGGCCGGGCAATCTACAACTACGACACCCCGATCCGGGAGAGCGAGGACATGCACGGCACAAGCATCTTCGCCAAGGACGACGCGGGCGTCGTTTATCACACCTACTCGACTTTCGCGCGGGGCGACGAACTGCCGCTCGGCGCGTTCATGTGGCTCGATCTCACGCCGAAGGGCCGCAACGAGACCGGCGGCACTATGAGCTGGGTCAAGCTGCATGACGAGTACGAGCGCACAGACGCCCGCGACGAGAGTTGCTGCGCATGAGACCGCGGCCTGCCCGACACATCATAGGAGCTGATGATGCAAAAGATCACACCATGTCTTTGGTTCAAAGGTAATGCTCTCGAGGCTGCGAACTTCTACGTTTCCGTATTCGGAGGTGAACTCGACAAGGTGCACCACGCGCTCGTGGACACGCCGGGCAACAAGCAGGGTGACGTGCTGTTCATCGAGTTCACGCTGGCAGGGCAACGCTACCAAGCGCTGAATGGGCCGCCGCACGACAAGTTCAACGATGCCGTTTCGCTGTCGGTCGCCTGCGCCGATCAGGCCGAGGTGGATCGTCTTTGGGCAGCCCTGACAGTCGATGGTGGCAAGGCAGTTGCTTGCGGCTGGCTCAAGGACAAGTACGGGCTCTCATGGCAGATCGTGCCGATCCGAATGCTGGAGCTGCTTGCCGATCCAGATCCGGCGCGCGGCAGGCGCGCCATGCAGGCAATGATGCAGATGGTGAAGCTCGACGTTGCCGCGCTCGAAGCCGCAGCAGACGGCCGGTGAATTGATTGCCGGCGATTGGAAACCCGCAAGAGGAAAACGTCGATGAGCTATACAGATGTGTTTGTCCTGCCCGTGCCGCAGAAGAACAAGGCCGAATATCGCAAGCTCGCCGAGCTCGGCGAGAAGGTGTGGCTGGAGCACGGTGCGCTGTCCTACGTCGAGATCGAAGCCGACGACGTGAAGCCGGGAAAATGGACCTCGTTTCCGCAAAGCGTCGAGCTGAAAGAGGACGAGTTCGTGGTGGTGTCGTTCATCACCTATCGCGACCGCGCGCACCGAGACGAGGTCAATGGCAAGGCCATGAAGGATACGCGGTTCGACGGCATGGACCCGAAGACCATGCCGTTCGACAGCAAGCGCATGTTCTGGGGCGGCTTCAAGCCATTCGTCGGCGCGCCAGCGCAAGCCAGCTCGGCCGTGCAGCCCTATCTCTTCTTTCGAGGTCGCTGCGAGGAAGCGATCGCCTACTACAGGGAGAAGCTCGGGGCCGAGGTCGTGATGCAGCTCCGCTTCAAAGACAACCCGGACAAGCCCAGCCCGGACATGGTGCCACCGGCGCTCGACAACCGAATCATGCACGCCGAGGTCCGCATCAAAGGCGCAAGCATCATGATGTCCGATGGCATGAAGGCCGGGCCGCTCGACTTCCAGTGCATGTCGCTGTCGATCACAGTAGAGGACGAGGCCGAGGTTGATCGACTTTGCAAGGCACTCGCTGAGGGCGGCACGGTGCAGATGCCTCCGGGCCGGACGTTCTTCTCGCCGCGCTTCGGCGCAGTCACCGACAAGTTCGGCGTCTCGTGGATGATGATCGCACCCCACGCGTGACGTCAGGCTTGCGGCGCTCACTCCGCCTCGCCTGCGACCTGGTCAATTCCACCAAGGAGAAAACAAATGAGCACCAAGATGTTCGTCAATCTGCCGGTCAGGGATCTCAAGAACTCGATGGCCTTTTACGAAGCACTCGGCTTCAGATTCAATCCGCAGTTCACCGACGACACCGCCGCTTGCATGGTCATTTCCGAGCACAACTACGCCATGCTGCTCACGCACGCGAAGTGGAAGACGTTCACGTCGAAGCCGATCGCGGACACGCATAAAACTGCTAGCGTCGCCATTGCGCTCGCGCTCGACAGCAAGCGGGCCGTCGATGACATGACGGCAAAGGCCGTGAAAGCCGGTGGCAAGGAGCCAAGTCCGAAACAGGACCACGGCTTCATGGTCCAGCGTACCTTCGAGGACCTCGACGGACACACCTGGGAGCCATTTTGGATGGACCCCGCGCACGTGCATGCAGCCTGAGTGAAAGCAGCCTTGACTACGCCTGGCGCGTGCCGAGCGGTATACGCCGGGCTTGCCTCTTGCAGTTGGCCAGGAGATCACGATGAAACGCGCAGGTGGATGCCATTGCGGTGCGATCCGATACGAAGCGGTAGGGGAGCCGCGGGCGCACACGCTTTGCCACTGTACGGATTGCCGGCGCCACGCCGGCGCGCCGATGGTCGGCTGGTGCATGTTTGCCGCCGATGAGGTCAAGACGCTGCGCGGTACGCCGAAGATTTACGCCTCATCCGAGCATGGGCGACGCCACTTCTGCCCCGATTGCGGCACCGGCCTTTTCTATGTCAACGAGGTTGCACTGCCGGGCATCATCGACGTCCAAAGCGCCACATTCGACGAGCCAAATGCCATGCCTGCGCGGGCTCACATCCAAATCGCCGAGCGGATCGGTTGGATGGAGACGGCACACGAGCTCCCCGCATTCGATCGGTTTCCGCCGCACGCTTAGCGACCTTCATGCTCGGCCTTGACCGTGGCGCGTGGCCAGCCGACAGTGGCTGGATCGCGTCAGGAGGCCCTGCTGCAATGTCGATTGCCGTCACGCCTTTATCAACCATGCTCGGCGCCGAGATCACCGGAGCCGACCTGTCGAAGCCGCTCGAGCCGACCGATTTTTCTGCAATCGAGCAGGCGCTGACCGATCACCTCGTCGTCGTCGTTCGGCGGCAGGCTCTCGATCCGGCGCAGCTGCTCCGCGCCTTGCGCCACTTCGGCGATATCATGCAGCAACATCGCTCCGATATCCTGCTGGACGGGCATCCCGAAATCGCCGTGCTCGACAGCCGCAACGCCCAGGTCGAGGCCGATGGCCAAGCCTACCCGGACGGGTCGCGCGATTGGCATACCGACCACACGAATCACGCGCGTCCACCTAAAGTGACCTCACTTTATGCCATCAAGCTACCGGGCGAAGGCGGTGGCGACACCGGCTTTGCGAACATGCACGCGGCCTTTGATGCGCTGCCGGCAGAGCTGAAAGCCAAGCTGACGCCGCTCAAGTCGCACAACAAGCTCGAAAGCCATGCCCAGCTCGCCGATATGAAGCGCTTCGGCAGTATCCAGACGCATCCAATCATTCGCACGCACCCCGTCACAGGTCGCAAGGCGGTTTACATCCACCCCGGCAAGGCCGTTAAGATCGACGGGATGAACGAGGTGGAAACGAGCGCCTTCATCGATGAACTCATGCCGCATCTGATCAAGCCTGAGTTCATCTACCGGCACAAATGGAAGGCCGGCGATCTCGTGCTCTGGGACAACCGCTCACTGCTGCACATCGCCTATCGCGACTATGACCCGCGCCAGGGGCGCGTTATGCATCGCGTTCTGCTGCAGGGCGAGGTGCCGGTTTAGCCACGCCCAGGCTCGATCCGCTTTTGGCCAAGACAATAATCGAAGGACATCGCATGGCCCGCGTTCCAATCCTGAAAACCCCGGACGAACTGAGCGGCGAGGCGCAGCGCATCGCAGAAAAAATCATCGACACGCGCAAATCGCTGGAGGGTCCTTTCTCGGTCTGGATGCATGCCCCCAAGTGGGCAGAGCGCGTCGCCCACCTTGGGACGCTGGTTCGCTGGGAAGGCACATTGGATCTGAGGACCCGCACGCTTGCCGCACTGGTCACTGGCCGTCACTTCCAGGCTCAGTATGTGTGGGGCATTCAGGGTGTGATCGGTGCCGAGCGAAACATTCCGCGGTCGACGATCGACGCAATTCGCGACAATCGCTCCGATGGTATTCCTGCCGAAGATTTGCAGATCATCGATTTCACCCGCCAGTTGCTGCGCAAGAACCGTGTTGAGGAGCCGCTGGCGCAAGCCGTCTTGGCCCGGCTCGGAGCCGACCAGTATGTGCAGCTGACCACCTGCATCGGCTATTACGCGATGCTTGCGATGACGGTGAATGCGGCCGAGCTGCCGCCAAACCCGAAGCACGAAGCCTTGAAACTCTGACAACAAGAACACGAGGGAGAAGCATATGCGTCGACGCACATTTCTCGGTCTCGCAGGCGGTGCCAGCGCGGGACTGGTGAGTTTTCCGGCCGTGATCAGAGCTCAAACTTCCTGGCCAAACAAGCCGGTGAAGATCGTCGTGCCATTTGCCGCCGGCGGCGGCACCGACAGCCTCGCCCGTTATTGGGCTGAGAAGCTTGGCCAGGCCTTCGGCCAGCAATTCGTGGTCGAAAACCGGGGCGGCGCGTCCGGCATGATCGGCACCGAGGCCGTCGCAAAAAGCGCGCCCGACGGCTACACGCTGCTGCTTTCCTCCAATTCGTCGACCGTCAATCTGCCGCTGCTGCGCCAGGTGCCCTACGACGCGCAAGCACTCATTCCCGTCGTGCGGGTCGGCGATGGCGTAAGCGGCTTCTGCGTGCATCCGAGCACCGGCTTGAAGTCGATCAGGGAACTCGTCGACTATGCCAAAGCAAATCCCGGCAAGCTGTCCTTCGGCACACCAGGGCCGGGTACCAGCGGCCATATGCGCATGGAGATGCTCGCACATCGGGCCGGCATCAAGTTTCTGCACGTTCCCTATCGCGGCGGCGCCGAAGTCCTGAATGACCTGCTTGCCGGAACCATCCATGTTGCGAACGATCCGACCAACAACCCGTCCGCGAAGGCCGGAAAGATCCACATGCTCAACATCAATCACAGCGTCCGCAGCCCGGAATTTCCCGACGCCCAGACGCTCGCCGAAGCCGGCTATCCCAATTCCGACGTGCCGCTCTGGTTCTCCATCTGGGCCCCTGCGGGCATGCCGCAGCCTGTCGTCGAAGCCCTGCACGCCAAGGTGACCGAGGTCGCGAAGTTGCCGGAGGCGTCTGCCCGCTTGCTGCCGATCGGCATGATGCCAGTCACCTCGACGCACGCCGAGCTGCTGGCCTTCCGGGAAGCCGAGATAAAATCCACGAGCGAGCTCATCAAGGTGGCCAACATCAAGCTCGAGTAGTGGTCGGCCGATCCACGGCACGGCCGGTCTCGCACCTTCCCCTCGAGCCGCGGCGTGAGGGCCGAGGACCAGAAACCGTTGCCTTGGCACAGGTGCGAAAAATAGGTACTGCCCCCGATGCGGGTGCGAAATAGCGCGTGGCAGGGTGTGGCGTATTGATCATCAACCTACTCACAAGCTTACTGAGCCAAGGAATTGACCGACGCAAATTTTGAACGAGCGGCGTGCGTGCTCCTGATTGCGGAGTCGCACGCCGTCTTCTCGCCAGGTTGAATTCGCGCACGGCGGTGCGCTCAACGATCAGCCTGTTGTGCTGCATCGGTTGGATCGCCGTGCCACTTCGATACTGACCGGAGCATGAGCATGTTCGATGCTTCACCACCATTGCGCCACGCCAATGATCAGCGCATTGCCAGGTCGCCTAAAGGATCGCAGAGAGTTCTTGCCGGTCGCCTCTCCATCGCCTTCATCTCGAGCGCGATTGGGATCGCGAGCACACTGCTTGCCGAACCTGCATCGTTGGCTGTCATCGCCGGAGCGATTTATCGGAAAGCCCAAAGCGCCTATGCCGGCGTAACGATGCCGCGTCAGCAAGCGCCGCTCATCGGTTCGGATGCCAGCGCGAGCGAGAAAGCTGCCGGCTCAGGCGTTCAGATTGTGCTTCATCTCGTGAAGTGCTCGGAAAGTCTGCTCATCTGCTACAACATTCCAACCGAGCACCTGCGCTTTGCCGATATGGCCGAGTGTGTCGCCGAGATGCCAAGGCTGATCCAATTTGCGCAAGATCATCTTCGAAGCCAGGTGGTCATGGGGCGCTGCCACTTCCTCGTCGCCAAGCCGCGCACGCCTGCTCGAGGCGCGATAGGCACGGGTCAGGTCGGTCCCCGTCCGGCTGCAAAGATCTAGCCCGCTCTCGGCCCTGCAGTTCGATGGCCAGGCGGCGCCGCAACTCCCCTCGGAGACATCGCTCGGTAACATCGCCAGTTGCGCGCGCTTTTGATGCCATGTCAGACTGAGGGCACGAAGCTGCATTCAAGGCTCGTGAGGGATCGGGAGGACACAATGGGCGTGCATCGGCTCAAGAGTGCTGGCAAAGTGACCGGATCGGATCGGCGCAAGATCTTGACGGGCGCTGCGGCGGCCAGCGCTGCAGCGGCAGTGGCGCTTCGGGCGCCGGCGGTGCTCGGCCAAGCGAAACCGTTCGCCGGGACTACGCTCAACGTGTCCTGCTGGAGCGCGCCCTATCCGAAGTTTCTCGCCGATTACCTGCCGGAGTTCACGGAAGCGACGGGCATCAAGGTCAACTACGATACGCCCGGCTTTCCGGTCTACAACCAGCGCGTCGACCTCGAGCTCTCGACCAAGGGCAGTGCGTACGACGTCCTGAATATCACCTTTATCTACTCGAGCCGCTGGATCGGCGCGGGGTGGTTCACGCCGATCGATGACTATCTGAAGGACGCCAACAAGACGCCCGCCGATTTCGACTTCGCGGATTTTCATCCCGGCGCGCTGGCGCCTTTGCGCGACAAGAAGGGCGCGAATTACGGCGTCCCCTGGCTTACTGACGTGCTGCTGGGCGGGGCCAGCCGATTCGACCTGGTAAAGCAGGCCGGGCTCGGCATGCCTGATACGTTCGACGAAATGGAGAAGATGCTTGCCGCGGTCCACAACAAGGATGGCGTGCCGGCTTATCTTACCGATAATCACTGGGGCTGGACATTCATCCCTTACCTGCACGGCCTCGGCGGCAATGTGTTCCGCAATCCCCCCGACGATCTGATGCCGACGCTCGACTCGCCCGAAGCGGTCGCGGCTGCGGAGTTCTTCGCCAAGATCGTCAAGACTTACGGGCCGGAAGGCGCGATCGGCTACAACTACGATCAGGCTGTCGAGGCATTGAAGCAGGGCAAGGCCAACTACTCGACGAATAATCACGTATTCCTGACGCTGCTCGGCGCCAAGGACAGCAAGGTTGCAAGCACCTGCAATTTCAGCCTGATGCCGAAAGGTCCCAAAGGCCGTTTTCCGGGAATTGCGACGCATGGCTGGGGCATACCGGTCGGTTCCAAGAACAAGGATGCCGCCTGGCAGTTCATCACGTGGGCAATGTCCAAGAAGCTGCTGCTGCGCATGGCGCAGGAGAAGCAGCTCGGCTCGATCATGCGCAAATCCGTAATCGAGTCGCCGGAGTACAAGAAGCAGATGATCGTCAACGGCGTCGATACGGGGCAACTCTTCCTCGATACCCTGAAGTTCTCCGAGCAGGGGCACATGAAGTACCGCACCGTGCATGTATACCCGCTGGTCAATACCCAGATCACTCAGTCGATCAGCCGGATCGCGTCGGGTCAGATGGGTGCCAAGGAATCGATGGCACAGGCGCAACAGAACAGCATTGCGGACTTGCGCAAGTCGGGCATCCGCTTCTGAGACCGAACCAAGATGGCCATGAAGCTCGGCGCGCGAGCGGGAATCGACTGGCACCGGCGCCGGCAGCGGTCCCTGATGATGGGGCTGCTGCCGGCGTTGATTGCGTTGGCGCTCGTCACCGTGGCGCCAGCGATCTACCTCGTGCTGACGTCGCTGACACCGCTCAATCTCACAATGCCGCACACGCTGTGGGATTTCAGCCATCCGCACGGCAACTACGTCGATCTCCTGGAGGATCAGCGCTTCAGGCAATCGGTCTGGATTCAGACTAAGCTGTCGGTGGCGACAGTGATCCTGCAGGTGCTGATGGGACTCGGTTTTGCGCTGCTGCTCAATGCCGACACGCGTGTTCGTCGCATTGCGCGGTCCGGCCTGCTGCTGCCGATGGTGCTGCCACCGATCGTGGTGGGCATCCTCTGGCGCGTCATGTTCACCGTTGACGTGAGCCCCATGCACCGCTTCATGGCCTGGATCGGGCTACCTATCGGCTCGCTGCTGACCGACCCGTCGACAGCGCTCTGGGCCATTGTCGCCGTCGAGACCTGGGAGTGGTTCCCGTTCACGATGCTGATGACGCTCGCGGCGCTGCAGATGATCCCAGACGGGCCCATCGAAGCCGCTCGGATCGACGGCGCGCGCGACCGGCAGATCTTCTGGTACATTACGCTGCCCTACATCCGGCAGACGCTGATCGTCGCCGGGCTGTTCCGGCTGATCGACAGCATCAAGGCGTTCCCGCTGATCTTCGTCCTGACCGACGGCGGACCCGGCGACGTGACGGAGGTGACGAACTACTATGCCTATCGCCAGGCTTTCACGTTCTCGCTCTGGGGGTACGGCAGCGCCATCGCGACCCTGATGGTCGCCGGCATTTTCGTGTTGAGCTGGCTCATCGATCGCCTGACAGGCAAAATCCATGCAGAAGCGAGCTGACGCGGAAACGGCGCCGCGCGCCGCTACTGACATGGTCGTGGGCCGCGCCGGTTTTCTGGTGCGGAACCGGCGCTGGATCGGTGACGCTGTCACCGTCTTCCTGCTGCTCTTGATGCTGTTCCCGTTCTTCTGGCTGGTGCAGATGTCGTTTAGGCCGAACAGCGACATCCACGGCTACTCGCTCGCCTTCCAGCCGACGCTCGAGCACTACCGCGCGCTCTGGACCGGGAGTTTTCCGGCGTCGTTCGTCAACAGCATCGTGACAAGCAGCGTCTCTACGCTGCTCGCCATGCTGCTCGGCGTGCCGGCGGCATATGCGCTCTCGCGCGGTGGTTTTCGCTCGTCGCGCCGGATCGCGCTTTGGATCCTGGCGACTCGCATGGCGCCGCCCATCGCGTTCACGATTCCGTTCTTCCTCGCCTACCGCTACCTGGATCTGCTGGACACGACGACGGGCCTCGTCATCGTCTATCTCACGTTCAGCCTGGCGCTCGTGATCTGGATGATGCAGCCGTTCTTCGACAGTGTGCCGCGCGAGCTCGAGGAAGCGGCGTGGATCGACGGCTGCGGTATCTGGTCGACTTTCCGCAACATCACCTTGCCGCTGGCGGCACCCGGCATCGCGGCGACAGCGGTGATCTGCTTCATCCTGTCGTGGAACGATTTCTTCTATGCGCTGATCCTGACGCGTACCCAGGCGTCGACCGCGCCGGTCGGGATCGTCAACTTCATTCAATATGCGGGCTGGGAGTGGGGCCGGATCGCCGCTGCCGGAACGCTGGTGATGCTGCCGGTGGTGGCCTTCTCAATCCTGGTTCGGAACTATCTCATCCGCGGGCTCACCGCCGGCGGCACCAAGGAATGACCTCATGGCACCGGCCACAGCCAGCATCGGCAGCTACGACTTCATCGTCATCGGCGCAGGCTCGGCCGGTTCCGCCATGGCGCGGCGCCTGACCGACAACAGCCGACACAAGGTGCTCGTCCTCGAAGCCGGCGAGGACGACCGGTGGATCTGGCTCAAGGTTCCGCTCGGCGCCGGCAAGGTGCTGCTGCAGAACCGGGCCATGTGGCGCTTTCACACCGAGGCCGAGCCGCACATGGGCAACCGCCGCATGTTCTGGCCTCGCGGCCGAGTGCTCGGCGGCTCGTCGCAGGTCAATGGCATGCTCTGGGTGCGCGGTGAGCCGGCCGAGTACGACCATTGGCGCGAGCTGGGCAATCCCGGCTGGAGCTATGAGGAGGTGCTGCCCTATTTGAAGCGCATCGAGTGTTATGACGGCGGTGACGATGCCCAACGCGGCCGAGACGGCCCGGTTCGCATTTCAGACATTCCCCGCGACACGCTTGGCGATGCGTTTCATGATGCGTGCGTCGCAGCCGGAATTCCGGCGACACCCGACTACAACGGCCGCCAATATGAAGGCGTCGGCTATCTGCAAACCAATACGCGTCGCGGGGTGCGCCAAGGCGGGCGCGAGGCGTACATCGACCCCATCCGCAGCCGCGGAAATCTTGATCTGAGGACGGAAGCACGGGTCGCGCGAATCGTGGTCGAGGGCGGGCGGGCCACCGGCGTCGAGTTCCAGTGGCGCGGCAAGCTTCACCACGCGGGAGTCAATCGCGAGATCGTGCTCAGCGCCGGCGCCGTACAGAGCCCGCAGATTCTCGAGCTGTCCGGCATCGGCGACGCCAAGCGGCTCGCGGGCCTTGGCATTCCCGTGGTCGCGAACCTGCCCGGCGTTGGCGAGAACTGCCGCGATCACCTGCACACGCGGATTTCCTATGAGTGCACGCGGCCGATCACACTGAACGACATCATGGCCAACCCGCTGCGCAAGGGCGCCATGGCGCTCAATTACTTCGTTGCGCGGCGCGGGCCCATGGCGGCGGCCAGCGCGGTGGTCCACGCGCTCGCGAAGACCGATCCGGGGCTCGACCGGCCCGATGTGAAGCTGCAGATTCACAATCTGACCGCGGCCGATCCCCGACACCCGACCGAGATCCAATTCGACGAGTTCCCGGGATTCGGCATCGGCTCGTTTGCGCTTCGGCCTCATTCCAAGGGCTCGGTGCACATCACCTCGCGCGACTTCTCGGCGCCGCCGGTCGTCATCGCCAACTATCTGGCGGACGAGCGGGATCGCAAAACGAGCATCGGCGCGTTGCGGCTCATTCGGCGCATTGCCGAGCAGCAACCGCTGAAGAAGCTGATCGTGCGCGAGGTGCGTCCCGGCCCTGAAGCGCAATCAGACGAGGCGCTGCTCGAGCACATCGCCAAGCTCGGGGCAACGTCCTACCACCCGATCGGCACGTGTAAGATGGGCACTGACCCGATGGCGGTAGTGGGGCCGGATTTGCGCGTGCACGGCGTCAAGGGCCTGCGGGTCGCGGACGCGTCGATCATGCCGACGATGGTGTCATCCAACACCAACGCGCCGTCGTTCATGATCGGCGAGCGCTGCGCCGCGTTCATGCTGAAGGACGCTGGCCAGAACGAACCCTTCGAGATCGCTGCGGCAACCGCGTAACGGTCGCCGGCCGCACCTTACTTGACCGAAGCCAGGATGCGCCGTGCGATGGTCATGCGATGGACCTCGCTCGGGCCCTCGTAGATGCGCATCACGCGCGCTTTCTGCGCCATCAGCTGCAGCGGCAGCTCCTTGGTCATGCCCATGGCGCCGAACGACTGTGCAGCGTGATCGACGATCTCGCCGGCCATCTCGGTGGCGAACACCTTGATCATGGAAGCGGCTTGGCGCACATCCTCGCCACGATCGAGGCGCTCCGCCGCATCGTGCACCATCAGCCGCGCGGCGTGGATCTTGGTGGCGGCGTCGGCGATCCACCATTGGATGGACTGGCGGTCGGACAGCATCGCACCGAAGGTCTTCCGCTGCTTGACGTGGCTGCACATCATGTCGAGCGCGCGGCGGGAGAGGCCGATGGCCCAGGCGCCAATCTGCAGCCGGCGCACGTTGAGCCGCAATTGCATCGGCGCGAAGCCCTGACCGACCTGGCCGAGGATGGCGTCAGCGGGAAGTCGCACATTGTCGAACACGAGCTCGTACGTGCGATGCCCGCCGATCATCGGGATCTCGCGTGCGATCTCGAAGCCCTTGGTGCCCTTCTCGACAATGAAGGCGGTGATGCCCTCGTGGCGCTGGCCTTGGCCGACGCGCGCCATGGTGATCAGGAAATCGGCCTGCGGCACGCGGGAGACCCAGATCTTGCGGCCGTTGATTACCCACTCGTTGCCGATCATCTCGGCTTTGGTGGTCATGCCGGAGGGGTCGCCACCTGCGCCCGGCTCGGAGATGGCGATGACGCTCTTCTTCTCGCCGCGCGCGTATGGCTCCATGTATTTCTTCTTCTGCTCGGGCGTCGCGGCGGCCATCAGCATGTGCAGGTTCGGGCTGTCGGGCGGCAGCGTGAACGGAACGATGGTGCGCCACAGCTCCTCATTGACCGCCATCAGCGCGACGGCCGGCAGGTTGGCACCGCCGAACTCTTCGGGTGAGTCGAGCGCCCAGAGTCCGAGCTCCTTGCACTTGGCGAGAAGCGGTGCCTCTTCCTCCGCGGTGAGCTTCGGGTGCTCGCCGCGGATCTCGCGCTCGATGATGCGCGGCTCGAGCGGCATCAGGTGCTCGGCGACGAACTTCGCGACGAGGTCCTGCAGCATGCGATGCTCTTCGGCGAGTTCGGCCATGGGCGGGCTCCGGTGGTGGTGTGGTCAGAGTTCGGGGTTACTGTCGCCGATCGAGCAGGCGCCGACAAGGCGCGGAGGCGTCGGGCGCTAGCGGTTCCTCTGCCCCTCCGGGGCATTCGTGAAAGACGTCAGGTCCCACGGTTTCCGATGCGCTTTGCCCGTGGCTACAGACCGCGGCCCCTTCGAGGCCAATGTGCCAAGACGGCAGTCCTTGCGGCCTCATTGCATCGGTCAATTGGCGTTGATATGCGACGCGTTGCACGTTCAAATCACGCCGCGGGACTTGAGCGCGGCCAACGCCGCTGCATCGAGGCCCAGCAGGCGGCCGTAAATCTCCGCGTTGTGGTGTCCGAGTTTGGCGCCGCCTTCGAGGGTGGGCAGATCGCCGCCAGAGAATTTTACGGGGTAGCCGGGGATCAGGCCGCCGGGCACGGGGTCGGCGCTGTCCTGCCGGCGCATGGGACGGAGCGTGCCGCGATCGCGGAAATGCGGATCGTCGATCACCTCGGCCAGGCGGCGCACGCGGGAAACGGGAATATCGGCCTTCTCCAGCTTTGCAATGCCCTCGGCGACGGTGAAGCGGCCGAGGTGCTCCTGCACGGCGCGGCGCAGCTCCGGCAGATGATCCTTGCGCATGCCGGCGGTGGCGTAGCGTGGATCGGCGAGCAGGGTGTCGGCGCCGATGGCATTGCACAGACGCTGCCAGCGCGCGTCGCCGGCGACCGTGACGAAGATATCGCCGTCCTTCAGCCGGTACAGGGCGGTCGCGTCCTCGCGTGCGCCGTTGCCGACGCGCACGGCCTGGCCTTCGGCGAGCACGAACTCCATCGGCTCCATGAACATCAAGGTCGCCAGCGTGTCGATCATCGAAGCGTCGAGATGCTGGCCCTTGCCGGTTTTCTCCTTCACGCGCAGCGCGCCCAGGATGGCATTGGCAGCATAGAGCGGCGTGACGAGATCGCCGATGTAGACGCCGATGCGCGTGGGCGGGCCGTCGGGGTCACCGTTCATATCCATGATGCCGGACATGGCCTGGATCTGGTGATCGTGCGCGGGCATGTCCTTGTAGGGGCCGCTCTGGCCGTAGCCGGCGATCGAGCAGTAGACGATGCCAGGGTTGACGGCTGCCACGTCGGCGTAGCCGAGGCCGAGCCGCGTCATGGCACCAGGCGCCAGGTTCTCGACCAGCACGTCGGATTGCTTCGCCAGCTCGAGGAACATGCGTCGGCCCTCGGGGTCCTTGAGGTTCAGCGTGACGCTCTTTACGCCTTCCGAGCGCTTCAGGAAGCGGATCGAGAGATCGTCGGGCGTTTGCCTGTCGTGGTGCAGCCCCTTGGGGCCGACGTAGGGCCCGACGCCGCGAATGGGATCGCCGGTGCCGGGCATCTCGACCTTGATCACCTCGGCGCCGAGGCGCGCGAGCGTCATCGAGAGAAACGGCCCGGCGAGATAGACCGTCACCGACAGCACGCGAACATCACCGAGCGGAGCGAGAGACATGTGATAAGTGCCCTTGAGATCGCTCGAGAGCGTTGGCGGCCTTCACTCTCGCTCCGGACTGGCCGATGACTACAGGTATCGCGTCGGCCAGTTGATCGTGCGCCACATATGCGAGGTCGGACTGTTATCGAAGCCGAGGCCCTCCTTCGGCTGACGGAAATGACGGCCGACGATGTCGGTGAACTCCTCCATCTCGACCTGAAGGTTTGGGTCGAATGAATAGAGGTCGTTCACCGTGAGCAGTCGCGCGGTGCCATACCACTTATGCTGGCGGCAATGCTGGTACTCGCGCTCGAGATATTCACCCGGTTTGTAGTCGGCGCCGAACAGCTTGATGTAGCTGTCCGGATACTTGTAGCCGAACGACTCGTCCGGATAGAAGCGCAGCACCTGATGATAGCGCACCGCGAAGGTCACCTCAGGGTCGACGTAAGGCTCGATCAGCTGCGCGGCCCAATAGCCGTGATCCGCGCGGATGAAGCCTGAGGCGCTGAGATCGTGAACCAGGCAGGCGAGGATCACCTTCTCGTCGCAGCCGTTCTTCAGCGCGAGCCGGGCGCTCTGCAGCATGTGCGTTGCCGGACCGAAGCGATAGGTGAAGAAGTCGATCAGCGTCGGCTTTTCGGGCATCTTCGGGAGGCGCGGATCATGGCCCATCAGGTGCAGCTTGCCGGTGGTGTCCTGCTTCGGCGGCGGATCGCGCGGATCGCGCTCGCCCGAGGTGTAGAGCGCCGACTTCACCACAACCAGCTTATCCATGGCCTCGGCGGCTTCGTGATCCAGCAGCTCGGCGCGGGCGAGATCGTTCATCGGCGCAGTCCTTCTATCGGTGCTCGATTTGGGGAGTGACGGGAACGGGATTCGGCTGCGCCAACGATACGCGTCCCGCCCCGCATGGCAAGGTGGGAAACGTGGGGCCCGGCCATGCCGTCGCCGCCTCAGTTCCAAATGTCGTCCGATCCGGTCAGGTCCGGCAGTAGTTGATCCCGCGCAATTCCACGAGCCGCAGCGAGCCGTAGCATCCCAGCGCTTCTCAACCTATGGAGGCCCCCCATGCTGGATCATGTCCTCATTCCGACCGACGGCACCGAGCTCTCAGCCAAGGCAGCGGCCTTCGGAGTGGGCCTCGCAAAGAAGATGGGCGCCAGGGTCACTGCCGTAACGGTGACGACACCGGCCGAGGCGATGATGGTGGGCGAGGTGCAGCTCGTCAGGCAACCCGCCGAGTACGAGGCCAAGATCGCTGCCCAGGCCCAGGCGACCCTGGATGTGGTCGCCAAGCTTGCAAAGGACGCGGGCGTCGCCTGCGAGACCCTGCACGTGCGCGACGAGCTGCCGTGGCACGGCATTCTGAACGTCGCCAAGAACAAGCAGGCCGATATGATCGTAATGGCCTCGCACGGGCGCCGCGGCCTGTCGGCGATGTTCATCGGCAGCGAGACTCAGAAGGTGGTCAACCACGCCCACATTCCCGTGACGATCTTCCGCTCGTAAGCCCGTCGAGCGGAGGCTTGCTCAGCTCTTTTTCACCTGGATGATGGCGCGGCGGTGGGTGCCTGAGCCGACCTGCTTCTGCTCGTCGTGCGCCTCGACCTTGAAGCGCAGCTTCTTGCCGTCGATCTCGAGCAGCTCGGCGCGCACCTTGACTTTCTGACCTTTCGGCGTGGCACCGAAGTGCTTCACGTTGACCTCGAAGCCGACGGTGGTGAACCCCTCGGGCAAATGCGCTTGAACCGCCTGGATTCCAGCCCTTTCCATGAGCCCGATCATCGACGGTGTCGAGAGTACGCCGTCGCCGCCGACGTGCTTCACGACGAGCTTTTCATCGACCAGGGTTTCGATCTCGGCCGACATGCCGGGCTTGAGCTTGTCGCTTTCCATGTGGTTGTCTCCTGGGGCGTCGTGGGGCAGGGCGCATTGGGGCTATTACGCGCCAATGTTTCACGTGAAGCAATGTTGCAATTGTATCTAATTTTTTCGCATAATTTGCCTTTAGCCAGCTCCCGATTCCACCCAAAGCTCCAGGACCGACCGGCCCGCCGAGAGCGATTTCGATTTGTCATGGGCTAAAATCGACGCTGGCGCGTTTTCGAGCCGGGCAGCCAGGGGGGTAGCTACTCGAAAACACCCCTCTCCAGCCTCACGTGCGTGCAGCGCAGACCCCAAATTCGGGCGTTTTTTTATCTAGGTCTATGTTCCTAGATTTTTGCGCCCGATCGGCACCCCCGCTGACGCTGCTTTTGTGCGCATGCAACAAATGCTGTTTCGGCCAGGTGCCCCGGGCCACCCTGCTCCAAGCCATCTAACGCGAGCGCCGCAGCCGATCGGCGTTAACCATCACACGGAACCCGCTTCGACAGCTGTGGGAAAACTGTATTCGCTACAGGCGAATCAGTCGGCCGTGGTGCAGTGCAAATTGAGCGCCTATATGAGCGAACGCCCGTGTTCAGGTTGGCTTCAGCCCACCTGCACGAGGCGACGGCGGTGGGGCCAGGCTCCGGGGGAGAGGACGACGAATGACGATTTTGAACCGCACCGCCTACGCTTTCGAAGACTTGCAGCTCGGCATGGAAGCCTCCGTCGCCCGGACTGTAACGGAGGCGGATATCACCACCTTTGCCGAGGTCACGGGCGACAAGAACCCTGTTCACCTGGACGAGGGATATGCATCAAAGACGATGTTCAAAAGCCGCATCGCTCACGGCATGCTGTCGGCCGGCTACATTTCAGCCGTGTTCGGCATGGAGCTGCCGGGGCCGGGCGCGATTTACATCTCGCAGACGCTGAACTTCAAAGCGCCGGTCAAAATAGGCGACCAGGTCATCGCCAAGGTCAAAGTGATCGAGCTGATGGACAAGCGCCGCGCGCGCTTCGCGTGCGTCTGCCTCGTCGCTGGCAAACCGGTGCTCGAGGGCGAGGCTGTGCTGATGGTGCCGGCGCGCGCCAAGGCGGCGTGAGAGCACCTTGGCTCATGTCCGCGATGGGCCTGAGCGACGCCACTCGAAGATATCGTCGGGCTCGGGCCGCGAGTGAGCGTAGTCGGAATAATTGGGCAAATGTTGCTCGACGATGCTGAGGAGCTGCAATTTAGAAGCTCCTAAAGTCCACAAGGCCCAAATACCAAAGAGTTCATTCTCAATTGGTTGCCCGTTGCGCAACCAGCGACCGCGGATCGCGAAGTAGGTAGTCCAGCCAAATCGATAGACCATGACAGACTGCACGTCGCCCCATCCGATTTGAGGGCATGAGCGAGATACGCCGGGCACATGCCAACCGAGGCTTGCCGATACCCCATTTGCATCGAAGACAATGATCGGAAACAAACCTCGAACAAGAAGTAAGATGCCGAATACTCCAAAGAATATGGAGTAAACGGCTGTCTCGAAGGGATTGGGATCCCCCAGCGCGATCCAAAGGCCCAACACTGCCGCCAGGACAAAACCGATCCCCAGGTAAGCACTGGTAATCGACCCCCGAATTCGGATCGTTTTATCGAACTGCGCCATCTCGCCAGCATAGCACGAGCCATTGAAGATTCTGTCAAAACCGCCATCGGATTGATCCGGCGAGCACAGATCGCTCCAAGGCGCATATGGCAGGACAAGGCGCCATGGTGCGCTATACTCATATCCCGTCCTCGATCCCTAGCCCCAGAATGCTCCATGCACGTTTTCCACGGCTACGACCACATTCCGAAGCAGCTGCGCGGCGCTGCGCTCGCCATTGGCAATTTCGACGGCGTCCACCGCGGCCACCAGGCGCTGATCGCGCGGGCGCGCGAGCGCGCGGAGGCCTCGACCCGGCACGGCGCCTCGCACCTTGCTGGCGTCATCGTATTCGAGCCGCACCCACGCGAGTTCTTCCATCCCGAGCGGCCGCATTTCCGGCTGACGACGCTGAAGCAGAAGCTGGCCCTGTTCGAGCATTACGGCCTCGACATGGCCGTGGTGCTGCCGTTCGACCGGCGCGTCGCTGAGCTATCGGCGGAAGACTTCATCGAACAAGTGCTGGTCGCGGGACTCGGCGTGCGCCACGTGGTCGTCGGCTACGATTTCATGTTCGGGAAAGACCGCCAAGGCGGCGCCGTCGACATCGAGCGCGCCGGGGCCGAGATGGGGTTTGGCGTCTCGGTGATCCGCCCCGTCGGCGAGGGCGGGGAGGTGTTCTCGTCGAGCGCCATCCGCGCGGAGATCGCGCAGGGCGATGTGAAGGGTGCCGCGGAGATGCTTGGCCACTGGTGGGCCGTCACCGGCGAGGTGGTCGGCGGCTTCAAGAAGGGCACCGGCATGGGGTATCCGACGGCAAACCTGAAGCTGTCGGACGGCGTGGCGCTGGCTTATGGCATTTACGCGGTCTACGTCGATGTGCACGGCAAGCGCTACGACGGTGCGGCTTATCTCGGCACCCGGCCGACGTTCGATCACGGCGCACCGGTGCTGGAGGTGTTCCTGATCGACTTCAAGGGCGACCTCTACGGCCGCGAGATCGAGGTCTCGTTCGTCGACTTCATCCGGGGCGACAAGAAGTTCGAGAGTGTCGAGGCCCTGGTTACGCAGCTCGACGACGACGTCGCCAAATCGCGCGCGATCCTCAATGCGGCGCGCGGCAAGGCGTGAGCCATCTAAGTGGCCGTAGGGCGCAATAGCGCGGCGAGGGACGCCGCCGCGCACCGCAGCAGGCGACGCGCCCGACGCAAGCGCCGGGCTCGCCCGACGACGGCGCGACGGAAAGAGTTGAATTCACGCCGCTGCCCGCCTAAAACGCAGGCTATGCAGCACGCTCTCCTGATATGTGTTCAGCGAATTAGTGGCCCGGCCGCCTGAGGGCGCCGGGGCGTGAGCCTGACTTGTGCCTTCGCTCGATCCCGTGACCTGATCAAACGATCCGAGCGTCCGACCCACACTTTCGCGAACAAGTTCCCATGAACGACAAAGCACCTGCCGCCAGCGCCAAAGAGTCTTCGACCGGCCGCGACTGGGGCAAAACGCTGTTCCTGCCGAAAACCGATTTCCCGATGCGCGCCGGTCTCCCCGCAATGGAACCGAAGATGCTGGAGCGCTGGCAGGCGATCGACGTCTACAGCCAGCTGCGCGCCGCTTCGACGGGCCGGGCCCGCTTCACGCTCCACGACGGTCCGCCCTACGCCAACGGCAACATCCACATCGGGCATGCGCTGAACAAGATCCTCAAGGACCTCGTCACGCGGTCGCAACAGATGCTGGGCTTCGATTCCAACTACGTGCCGGGCTGGGACTGCCACGGCCTGCCGATCGAGTGGAAGATCGAAGAAGACTACATGGCCAAGGGCAAGGCCAAGCCCAATCTGAAAGACCCCGTGGCCATGAAGGCCTTCCGCGCGGAGTGCCGCGCCTTCGCCGAGCATTGGCTCAACGTGCAGCGCGAGGAGTTCAAGCGGCTCGGCGTCGAGGGCGACTGGAAGCATCCCTACTCGACGATGACGTTTCCGGCGGAGGCCCAGATCGCGCGCGAGCTGATGAAGTTCGCGGAAACCGGCCAGCTCTATCGCGGCTCGAAGCCGGTGATGTGGAGCGTGGTCGAGAAGACCGCGCTGGCGGAGGCCGAGGTCGAGTATCAGGACTACCAGAGCGATCAGGTGTGGGTGAAGTTTCCGATCAAATCTGTTGATCTAAGGGGACACAACCCTGCTGGAAATGGCCTTTCAGATTTCGCGTGGACCGAGAATGAACTCGAAGAATGGATAAAAGCGTGCAGCGTCGTCATCTGGACAACGACTCCATGGACTTTGCCGGGCAATCGAGCGATCGCGTTCAATTCGAAGATCAAATATCGAGCCTATGAAGTGACTGCTGCCGAGTCCAACAAATGGGCGGCAAAGGGCCAGCGCTACGTTGTTGCAGAGACGCGGTGGGATGAACTCTGCGAGCGATCAGGAATCACGGACTACTATAGTCCAGGGCTTATCAATCCAAATTGGATACTGACTTGCTCCCACCCGCTCCGCAACGCTGGCCTACCCGGCTACCAGTTCGACGTTCCTCTGCTCGATGGCGATCACGTCACCGACGATACCGGCACCGGCTTCGTGCACACGGCGCCTGGGCATGGCCGCGAGGACTTCGACATTTGGACGGCCTCGACCCGCTTCCTGCAGCAGCGCGGCATCTCGCCCGAAATCCCCTACACGGTCGACGAGAACGGCGCCTACACCAAGGACGCGCCGGGCTTCGAGGGCGAGCGCGTCATCACAGACAAGGGCGAGAAGGGCAAGGCCAACGAAGCCGTGATCAAGGCGCTGGCAGCCGCCGGCATGATGGTCGCGCGCTCGCGGTTGAAGCATCAGTATCCGCACTCGTGGCGCTCGAAGAAGCCGGTGATCTTCCGCAACACGCCGCAGTGGTTCATCCACATGGACAAGGCGGTAGAGCATCTGCGCAAGGTCGGACATCGGGATGGGGTCAGACCCCGCACCTCGAACGTCACGGATCAGCCCTCGGCGACAGACGTGCGGGGTCTGACCCCGATCGCAAGCCACAATGCCAAGAAGCCGGAGACGCTACGCGAAGTGTCGCTGCAGTCGATCCGCGAGACGGGGGATGGGGTCAGACCCCGCACCTCGAACGTCACGGATCAGCCCTCGGCGACAGACGTGCGGGGTCTGACCCCGATCGCAAGCCACAATGCCAAGAAGCCGGAGACGCTACGCGAAGTGTCGCTGCAGTCGATCCGCGAGACGGAATGGGTGCCGGCGTCGGGCGAGAACCGCATCCGCGGCATGATCGAGGCGAAGCCCGATTGGGTGATCTCGCGCCAGCGCGCCTGGGGCGTGCCGATCACCGTTTTTGTCAAGAAAGGCACCAACGACTATCTCGTCGACCCCGAAGTCAATCAGCGCATCTACGATGCGATGTACGCAGAGGGCGCTGATGCGTGGTTCGCGGACGCAGACGGCGCGCGGTTCCTGAAGGGGCCAACGAAGAAGGCGCCGCAGGGCTACAACCCGGCCGACTACGAGAAGATCAACGACGTTCTCGACGTGTGGTTCGATTCGGGCTCCACACACACCTACGTGCTGGAGGATGCGAAACACTTCCCGGGCCTCGCCGGCTTCCGCCGCATCGTCGACGGCGGCCGCGACCGCGTGATGTACCTCGAAGGCTCGGATCAGCACCGTGGCTGGTTCCACTCGTCGCTGATCGAATCGTCCGGCACGCGCGGGCGCGCACCCTTCGATGTCGTTCTCACCCATGGCTTCACCATGGACGAGAAGGGCCAGAAGATGTCGAAGTCGGTCGGCAATGTCGTGGCGCCGCAGGATGTGATGAAAAAATACGGCGCCGATATCCTGCGCTTGTGGGTGGCCGGCTCCGACTACGCCGACGACCAGCGCCTCGGCAACAATATCCTCGACAGCTTCGCCGACGCCTACCGAAAGACGCGCAACACCATGCGCTGGATGCTCGGCACGCTCGCGCACTACGACCCTAAGCAGGCGGCGCGCGTGGAGGAGATGCCCGAGCTCGAGCGGCTGATGCTGCATCGCCTAGCCGAACTCGATGGCGTGATCCGCAAGGCCTACGCCGAGTACGAGTATGCGAAGGTGGTGACGGCCCTCTCGCAGTTCATGAACACGGAGCTTTCCGCGTTCTATTTCGACATCCGCAAGGATGCGCTCTACTGCGAGGCGCCGTCGTCGAACAAGCGGCATGCGGCGCTGACGTGCGTCGAGCACATCTTCCGCTGCACCACCATCTGGCTGGCGCCAATCCTCGCGTTCACAGCAGACGAGGCGTGGCTCGAGCGCTATCCCCACAAGAAGGCCGGCAAAGGTTCCGTGCATCTCGAGGTGTTTCCCGACATCCCGGCGACTTGGCGCGACGACAAGCTCGCCGAAAAGTGGGAGAAGGTGCGCCGCGTGCGCTCGGTGGTGACGGGTGCTCTCGAGATCGAGCGGGCGGCGAAGCGCATCGGTTCGTCGCTCGAAGCGGCGCCGCTCGTCTATGTGTCGGACAAGGCGCTCGCCGAGGCGATCGAGGGCGTGGATCTGGCGGAAGTCTGCATCACGTCCGGCATCGCATGGACCGTCGATGACGTGCCGGCTGGCGCGTTCACGATTCCCGAGGTCAAGGGCGTCGCCGTCGTGCCGGCACGCGCCACCGGCACAAAATGCGCGCGATCCTGGCGCTACACGACGGACGTCGGCGCCGACCCTGCATACCCGGAGCTCTCAGCGCGTGACGCTGCAGCCATGCGCGAGATCGACGGCAGGGCGGCATAGACGCGGCCGTTGCCGGCACCTGCAGCGGACTTTGACTTGCTGAAAAACTCCAGCGGCGGCAATGTCAGGCCGCCTCTTTCGCTCGACTGCACAAAGGACTGCCCCATGGCCCACGGCGACGCCAAAGTTTCTCCGTTCGCACCCAAATCGATGCCCAACGTGCCTGTCATCGACGGCGTGCGCTTTGCCGCGTGCGAGGCCGGGATCAAGTACAAGAACCGCAAGGACCTGATGATCGCGGTGATGGACGAGGGGACCACGGCGGCCGGCGTGCTGACGCAATCCAAGACGTGCTCGGCGCCGGTGCTCTACTGCCGCGACAGCCTGAAATCGGGCAAAGCCCGCGTGCTCGTCGTCAACTCCGGTAACTCCAACGCCTTCACCGGCAAGCGCGGCCGCGATGCCGTGCAGATGACGGCCGAGTACGCGGCCAAGGCGACCGGCGCGCCGATGAACGAGATCTATCTCGCGTCCACGGGCGTGATCGGGGAGCCGCTGGAGGCCTCGAAGTTCGCGCACCTGCTGGACGGGCTCGCCAAGTCCGCGAAGCCAGATGGCTGGCACGATACAGCGCGCGCCATCATGACCACCGACACGTACCCCAAGCTGGTCTCGCACAAAGCCACGATCGGCGGCGTCGAGGTGACCGTGAACGGCTTCTGCAAGGGCGCCGGCATGATCGCGCCGGATATGGCGACGATGCTCTGCTTCCTGTTCACGGACGCGGCTGTCGGCCCCGCGGCGCTGCAGGCGATCATGAAGTCCGGCGCCGACAAGAGCTTCAACTGCATGACCGTCGATGGCGATACCTCGACCAGCGACACATGCCTGATCTTCGCGACGGGTGCTGCTGCAAAGCGAGGCCAGAAGCGCGTTGACGCGGTGGGAGACGCGGCGCTCGCCGATTTCCAGAGGGCTGTCCACGCCGTGCTGCTGGATCTCGCGATCATGGTGGCGAAGGACGGCGAGGGCGTCTCCAAGTTCGTGACCATCGACATCGAGGGCGCGGAGAGCGACAAGGCCGCGCGCACGATCGGCCTCTCGATTGCGAACTCGCCGCTGGTGAAAACGGCGCTTGCCGGCGGTGATCCGAACTGGGGCCGCATCGTGATGGCTGTCGGCAAGGCGGGCGAGGCGGCGGACCGCGACAACCTCTCGATCTGGTTCGGCGGGAAGGTCGTCGCCGACAAGGGCATGCGCGCGGCGAGCTATGACGAAAAGTCGTTCGCCGAGTACTTCAAGGGCCGCGAGCTCGAAGTGCGCGTCGACGTCGGTGTCGGCGGCAAGGGCCGCGCGCGGATCTACACCTGCGACCTGACGCACGATTATGTCTCGATCAATGCGGATTATCGGAGTTAGTGGCAAGGGGTCAGACACCTGACCATTGAGCCTCGAGTAAAATCGCAGACGGCCACTGTCAGGTGTCTGACCCCACTCTCCCGACATCGCCTGGACCAACCAAGATCTTGGACCTCCCATGAGCACGATGATCACGATCAAGCACGACTTCGAGACGATGAAGCTCGCGATCGGCGCGGACAAGGTGGGCGTCATCACCCTGAGCCGGCCCGAAGTGCGCAATGCGATGAACACGCAGATGATGCGCGATCTGCGCGACGTGTTCGCGCAGTTCTACATCGACCAGAACGCCGCAGCCTGCCTCGTGGTGACGGGCGCCGGTGACCAGGCCTTCTGTGCGGGCGGGGACCTCAAAGAGCGCCGCGGCATGACCGATGAAACGTGGCGCCAGCAGCACGGCATCATCGAGCAGGCGATCAGGGCCATGCACGATTGCCCGATCCCGATCATCGCGGCCGTCAACGGGGCGGCGTTCGCCGGCGGCATGGAGATCGCGCTCGCCTGCGATTTCGTCTACGCTGCGGACCACGCACGCTTCGCGCTGACCGAGGTGACGCTCGGCATCATGCCGGGCGCAGCCGGCACGCAGAACCTGCCGCGCGCGGTGGGTGTGCGCCGCGCGAAGGAGATCATCCTCACCGGCACGCCGTTTGGCGCCGCAGAGGCACTCGAGTGGGGCATGGTCAACAAAGTGGTTGCCGGGCCGAAGCTGATGGAGGAGGTGATGGCGGTGGCGCGGAAGATCGCGGCCAACGCGCCGGTCTCCGTGCGACAGGCCAAGAAATCCATCGACAAGGCCGTGGAGCTCGACCGGACGACGGGCTACGCGTTCGAGATCGAGGCCTACAACCGGACCGTTGTCACCGAGGACCGCCACGAGGGCATCAACGCCTTCAACGAGAAGCGCAAGCCCGTTTACAAGGGGCGGTGAATAAAACAGATGCGTCTTTCTCGATTCCGAACTCGCCCCAGCCTCGTCGCCGCACGCTGCTTTACCGACCCGTCCGCTTTCCGAAGAAATAACCGATCGCGCCAGTCACGATCGCACTCATCAGTTGAAAGGCGCCAGCCTCCAGGCGCTCATTTACCATGGTAATGACAAATGTGCCGATGAGACCCAACACGACAACAACGAGCCCGACAATGCGTTCGATCTCATCAACAAACAGACGCCACATGCGCTCTCGCGATGTCTCTGGATGCACGTTTTCAACCGCATCCTTGGCGATCACTTGGTCAACAGATTGCTTTCGGGGAGGCATCCGCGTTGTGCCTGCTCACTGCGAGTTTCAACGCGAACACAATGAACTCACTTGGCTCGTTCGACTGCCGGCTCCCTGTCCCGTCCGGACGGTGCCGTCAAGACGCCAATGAGCTCGAGATCGAGCTTGTCGGCATCCTTGGCAAAACCGATGTGCGTGCGGCCGACCTCAATCTGGTCTTTGTATGCTTTGAGCACGGCCAACGCCCGACGGACAATCTCCGTACGCGTTACGTCCTCGTCTTCAGCTAGGTCGTCGAGGAGTTTTGCGAGTTCATCGCTCACTTCCATGCTGAGGCGAACTTTGGCCACGATAAATCCTCTCTTTGGTTCGTCGACGCGTGCGAGCCCACGGCCGGAGAGCTGAAGTGAAATGGGCAACATGCATGACGGATGGTGGATGCTTGGGTGCGATTGCCATGCCTCCACTTCGAGTGCCATGCTGCGGTGCATTGCGGTCAATGTCAACAAAAAAACTTCACTATTGGTGTATTATTTGCATAAACTATGTATTGCTCTATGGGTAAACAATGTGTAAAGTTTAAAATTGAGCTCGGCTTCACGTGCGGGAGGGGCACGCGCCAAGGCCAGCTTTGCTTTTAAGAAAACGACCGCGCTAGCACTCATCGATTTTGAGATCGATGAGACGCTGCTAGCTATCGCACAACGCTCACACCACCTCACTCACTGAAATTGAGGAGGAGGTCTGCATCAGGACAGCCGTGTCGGCATGCGAACCGCCAAAATCCCGGATCAATACTTGGCTCCAGTCGTACGACATTTATGCGGTCACTGCAGGAACGTTTCCGATATCGCGTGGACCGAGACGTTTTCGCGAGCTATGCGCGAGCTTGCTTAATGCCAACGGCGTGCCAACAATCGGCGTGCCAAACGCTCGCCTCCTGATGTTGCAAATCGTGACAGCCGAACAGACGACCCAAAAAGCTCTCGCCAACCGCGCCTGGCTCTCGCCCATGGCGACGGCCGTGCATGCGCTCGGCATCACGCAGATTACGGCCTGGGGCACCAGCTATTACTGCCTGGGCGTGCTCGCGAAGCCGGTGGCGGCGGACCTCGGCTGGAATCTTGCGACCGTATTCCTCGGCTACAGCATCGCTCTGGTGGTCATGGCGCTCTCCTCGACGTGGGTCGGGCGCACCATCGACCGCATCGGCGCCCGCGCCGTAATGTGCGCGGGCACGATCATCGTCTCAACAAGTCTCTATCTGCTTTCGATGGTGAAGGATCAGGCGAGCTACCTGGCAGTCTGGGCCGTGCTGGGCTTTGGCATGCGCTGCTGCCTCTACGACGCGGCGTTCGCAGCGCTGGTGCAGGTGGCGCCAGCGCGTGGGCGCACCGCGATCTCATACCTCACGCTTTACGGCGCCTATGCATCGACGATCTTCTGGGTGATCGGCCACTATCTCAACGAGGCCTACGGCTGGCGGCAGACGCTGGTGCTGTTCGCGATCATCAATCTGGTGATCTGCCTGCCATTGAACTGGTTCGGCCTGGCGCGCCGGGAGCCGGAAGCGCCCGCCGCGGCTGCGACCGGGGCGGGTGCCAAGACGCCCGCATCGCCCGATGGTCCAGTGCTCGAAGGCCGTCAGCGCACGGTCGGCATTGTGCTGTTTGCCCTGATCATGTCGATCAACAGTTTCGTCTTCGCGGTGATCTCGCTGCAGCTGGTGCCGCTGCTGGAGGCCGCCGGCTTGGCGCTCGCCGTGGCGGTGTGGGTGGCGTCGCTCAAGGGGCATGGCCAGTTCGGCGGGCGGCTGGTCGAGATCCTGTTCGGGCGAAATCTGAAGGCGATGACCGTCGCGCGGCTCGCTATCGGCGCCTTGCCGTTCTCGTTCGTCCTGCTGCTGCTGGCGCGCGGAGAGTTGGCGATGCTCGTTGCCTTCACCCTGCTAATGGGTGCCTCGCAAGGCGTGATCAGCATCGTACGGGGCTCGGTGCCGCTGGCCTTATTCGGTGTCAAAGGCTATGGCGAAGTGCTCGGGATCATCGCGACGCCGATCCTGCTGGTCAACGCGTTTGCGCCGACCGGATTTGCACTACTCACCGATACCTTCGGCTGGCAGCGCTCGCTTTATCTGCTGTTTGGATTGGCGCTTCTGACCTGGGTCGCCATCGAGCTGATGTCGCGCTGGTATGAGGCGACGCAGGCCAAGGCGCGAGCGCCGCAGGCTCCAGCGGGGTGATCAAACGTGGTGCTGCGAGGCCACCGGCCGACAAAAGGAGGGCGGCACGTACCGCCCTTCCGAATGTGACAGGCCTGGCTTTAGCCAGGCGCCCAAGGGACCGCGGCGCATCAGATGCACTGCACCGTCAGTTCTTCGGCGGGAAGTAGTGGTCCGCCTGAAGGGCGTAGGGCGGGAACATAAAGCGCTTGGCCGGCACGACCTTCGCCGCGTAGGCCTTCTGCGATTCATAGACCTTCTTGAAAAACGGGCTCTTCGCCGACTCTTCCTCGGCGAACTTGTCCCACACCTTCAGGAACTCGATGTTGATCTCCGGCGGCGTGGTGAGCAGCTTCACGTTGTGCTTGGTGCGGAATTCCTCGATCGCCTCCGCATTCTGCTTCTGCCAGTTGGCCCACCAGCGCAGGAACGTCTCGCTGACCGCTGATTTGATGGCCTCCTGGTTCTGCGGGGGCAGGCTCTCCCAGACTTCCTTGTTGATGGCGAGCTCGCCGACGGACGCCGACTCGTGCATGCCCGGCGTGTAGTGGTTCTTCCACACCGTGTGCAGGCCCAAGCGCAGATCCTCGATGCCGCCGACCCATTCCGCGCAGTCGATGGTGCCGCGCTCGGCTGCGGGCAGGATTTCGCCGCCCGGCATGTTCACGACCGCCATGCCCATCTTCGAGTAGAGCTCGGCGACGATGCCGGTCTGGCGGCACTTCATGCCCTTGAAGTCGGCCAGGCTCTTAATCTCGCGCTTGAACCAACCCAGGGCTTGCGGGCTCGGCGGGATGATCGGGAAAGCGACGAGGTTGAGCTTGATCTCCTTCTGGTAGAACTCGTTCCAGAGCTCGAGGCCGCCGGCCTCATACACCCAGCCGAGGAAATCGATCGGGTCCATGCCAGAGATGCCGGCCGGCGTGTTCGAGAACAGTGTCGCCGCTTTGCTCTTGCCGAACCACCAGTACGAGATGCCGTAAGCGCCATCGATGACCTTTTTGTGGGCCGCGTCGATGATCTCGAACGGCGGGACGAACGTGCCTCCCGGATGCGCCTCGATCTTGAGCTGGCCGCCGGTCAGCTTGTCGACCCGGTCGACGAAGAACTTGAACCCTTCCTGCGAGGTCGCCGACGGCGGCACCGCCGACTGCATCTTGAGGAGGCGGTTCTGCTGCGCCGATGCGGCGCCGGAAAAGCCAACGAACGCCGCGAGCGAGGCCGCCGCAAGCGTGAGGACGTGTTGCTTGATGAGTTTCATGAGGACGAGACTCTCCCTTTGGGACCGGGGGCTGAACGCACGCAAACGGGACCCGGCTGGCTTGAGACTAGCGCGCTCCAGGGCGGGTTTGCCAGACCGCTGCAGCGGGAAATCGGGACGGCGCTGCAGCATTTCCAGGCAGTGATGGCGCTGCAATGGTCAGGGCCAAGGCGCACGTGCCGGCGCACAACGGGCATGGCTGATGATCTCCGGCCGCTTTGCAGGCTGACGGCCGTGTCGTGTATTGAGGCGGAAGGCACACACGGAGAGGACACGCATGTCGGCGGCACCCGGGGACCGGCCCAATATGCCATTGGCCGGAGTGACGGTTATCGATCTCGGGCAAATCTATCAGGGACCCTATGCCACGCTGCTGATGGCAAAAGCCGGCGCTCGCGTGATCAAGATCGAGCCCAGGGAGGGCGAGCCGGCGCGGCTCAGGGCCAAGGTGGCCAAGGCCGCGACCTTTCCATTTGCGATGCTGAATTCCAACAAGCAGGGCGTGACGCTAAACTTGAAGGAAGCACGCGGCAGGGAGCTCTTGATGAAGATGGTGGCGCGCGCCGACGTTCTGCTCGAGAACTACGCGCCCGGCGTGATGGACCGGCTTGGTGTCGGCTGGTCCGTGCTGCGGGAGGTCAACCCGCGCCTGGTTTATGGCTCGGGCACGGGATACGGCCTCGACGGACCCGATCGCGACAACCTCGCGATGGACCTCACCGTTCAGGCGACGTCCGGGGTGATGAGCATCACGGGCTTTCCCGATGGGCCACCGCTCAAAGCCGGAGCCGCCGTTGTCGACTTCATGAGCGGCATCCACCTCTATGCCGCGGTCGTCACCGCGCTCTTCGAGCGGCAGATCACGGGCCAGGGCCGCCTTGTCGAGGTCGCCATGCAGGAGACGATGTATCCCGCCTTGGCTTCAAGCCTGTCGTTTCTCTACAATTCCAGCGGCGGCCTGCCGCCCCGCACCGGCAACAAGCATGGCGGCCTCGCCATCGCGCCGTACAATGTCTACGCGACGGCCGACGGCCACATGGCCATCAATGTCGTGAAGGAGGTGCACTGGCACGGTCTCCTCGACGCGATGGGCCGCCCCGAGCTGAAAACGGACCCACGCTACGCCGGCAACGCAGCGCGCGTTGCCATCATGGACGAGGTCGACGCACTCATCGAGAGCTGGTCGAAAAAACTGCCGCGCAGCGAAGTTTCAGCGTTGATGAAGAAGCACCGGATTCCGTCAGCGCCGGTGCGCAATCTGCAGGAGGTGATGAACGATCCGCACATGCACCAGCGCGGCATGCTGGAGACGATCGATCACCCGGAGCTCGGCCGCATCGTGGTGCCGACATCGCCGTTGCGCTACCACGGTGCGGAGAAAGTGAAAACCGAACCCTCGCCAACGGTCGGCCAGCACAACCGCGAGGTTTACGGTGGCTGGCTCGGCCTCTCGGAAGGTGAGATCGCGGACCTCGAGAAGAGTGGCGTGATCTAAGGGCCCACGTTTATCGCGAGGCAGCCGTAGGTCGGAGTGAGTTGCCATGCGCGGCAGGCCGCGCATGGCAACTCACTCAGACCTACGATCATCGCATTTGAAAATCACCGCATTAGCGCCGCGTGGGCGGGGTC
>CAZCQH010000038.1:0-59866 GCA_964500805.1 uncultured Hyphomicrobiaceae bacterium | reverse complement strand
CGCAACCGGCTGCAGCCCTGCGTCTCAACACTCTCCCGCGGGAGCGGGTTCGTTCTTTGGCCCATACCGGCGGCGGCGCTGATCGTCTCGACAAGTTGCCGCCACTCGCCCCGTGCGCGTGCAGAGCACGGGGCGAGAGAGAACGGCGCATTGTGCCGAATTCAGCTCCCGGGGCAATTTGAATCGCTCTGGTCGTGCCGATGCATCACGCTGATGTCGTTGCTGCTGAAGGCTCGCGCGAGCCGGCTCGCGCCCCAGGCAGCGTCCGCTCCCGCACTCAGCCTCGGCCTGCCGACGCCGCCTCATAGACGCGTGCCGCCGCGTCCACGCCCACGCCTGCCGGCGGAGCAAATCCATTGCGGCGCAACACCTGCTCCAGCGAGGCAAGGCAGCGCAGCACGTTCTGACGGCGGCACACATAGCCCATGGTGCCGATGCGCCAGATCTTGCCGTGCAGGGGTCCGAACGAGGTGCCGATCTCGATGCCGAAGTCATTCAGCATCTCGGCGCGCAGCTTGTCCGGGTTCTTGACCTCTGCCGGAATGACGACCCCGGTGACGTTGGACATCCGGTGGTTGGCATCTGCGAACAGCGAGAGCCCCATCGCCTCGAGACCGGCTCGCAACGCCGAAGACGCGAGCTGGTGGCGCGCGATGCCCTTGTCGAGCCCTTCTCCCAGAACGACGCGCGCACACTCGCGCGCCGCATAGAGCATGGAGGCTGCTTCAGTGTGATGGTTCAGCCGCTTCGTGCTCCAGTAGTCCATCAACATCGCGAGGTCGAAGTAGTTGGACTGGATGATCGGGCCGTTGCCTTCGACAGCGCCGGCGGGCTTGATCCCCTGCTCGAAGTGCTTGCGCGCGTTGATCACCGCCGCCGCGCGGTCATTGATCGTGATCGGAGCCGAGCCGGGCGGACCCGACAGGCACTTCTGCAAGCCCGCCGAGGCGATGTCGATCTGCCAGCCGTCCATCTCGAAGCGATTGCCGGCAATCGACGCCGTGCAGTCCACATAGAACAACGCGTCATTCCGGCGGCAGGCCGCGCCGATCTCGGCGAGGGGCTGCAATATGGTCGTCGAGGTGTCACCCTGGCACGTCGCGACGATCCGCGGCTTATCGCGCCTGATCGCGGCTTCGACGGCATCCGGCTCGATGATCCTGCCCCACTCGGTCTCGAGCAGCACGACGTCTGCCCGGGCACGTCGCGCAATCTCCGCCAAAAGGTGCCCAAATCGGCCGAACACCAGCACGAGCACCTTGTCGCCGGGGGAGATCAGAGACGTCAGGGCAGCCTCGATTCCTGCCCGCGCCGAGCCGTCGATAAGAAACGTCCATTCGTTGCTGGTGCAGAACACCTGGCGGTACAGCGCCATCGTCTGCGTCATATAGCCGGTGAACTGGGGGTCGAACTGCCCTTGCAGCTGTACGGACATGGCGCGCAGCACGCGCGGATAGACATCAACCGGTCCCGGGCCCATCAGCAGCCGCGGCTCGGGATCAAGCTCCTCGAAAAGATTGCGTGTCATCGGGGCGGCTTCCGTCGGCAAAGATCAACGCGCTCCAAGCACTGGCGCACGGGTCACTTCGTACCCGCGGCAGCCTCGAATGGAAAGGCCGATGACAATGCATCGATAAGGCGTTGAAAATCAAATGGACCATTCAGGTTCGGTTCAGCGACGGAAAACCAAACTGGCATCGTTGTCGTATTGCTCATGCCGGGAACCAGAGCAAATGGAGGACACCAATATGCTCAAGTCGATCGCAGCCGGACTGGCAGTCGCGGTAACCCTCGGACTGTCCGCTCAAGCCAACGCGGCTCCGGGTGCAACCAGTCTCGGTGAACTGAAAACGACGGCGAACGAGGCTTCTCCCGTCGAGAAGGCTCACTGGAATCGGCACTGCTGGTGGCACCGTGGCCATCGCCATTGCAGGCACGTGTGGGTTCGGCCGCATCGCTACCACTGGGGCTTCAGGCATCATTACTACTCGCGGTATGGCTACTACGGCCACCGTCATTTCTGGCGCTAACTTGGCAATTCCGAAGGGCTGCTCGATCGAGCAGTCCTTCGTGATCGTGCAATCGGAAGACCCATTCGGCCTAGTTGAGCCGGCACGTTGCGTTGACGAACGACACCCCTGCGTAGATCCTCGCAAAGCGGTCCGACCACCCTGTGCGGGCGATCGGACCGAGCTCATGTCGTCTACCAGCCTCAAGCTGCCGAGGCTGCTATCAAGGCGCGCTCATCTGCAAGTCACCGAAGACGCCGTCGGTCCGTGGTGCGCTGTCATTGATCTGATCCCAGATACTGCGCGGAGCAGCATCGCGGATTTCGTCGAAGACGCTCTTCGGGGCCGAATCGCGCAGGTCGTCGAAGATTGAGCGGGGCGCGGAGAGCTTGAGGTCGTCGAACACGTTGGCATTGGCAGCACCCGCGTTGACGAGCAGGCCAAGGGCGAGAAATGATGCGGCAAGGACTTTCATGACTGTCTCCATCAATTGGATTTCAAGGGTTGGAAAAATTCGAAACGATCCGAACGAGATGCCGAAGCTGCAAACACGCGATCATCTCGATCGGATCGCCACTCAAGCAGATCGTTGATTTGTCATTTCTGAAAACTCCTGCAGTGAAATCAGTTGTCGCAAATTGCTTGCTTCAACATCAGCACATCTACACGTGCCAAACCGAATGCACATGGGCAGGAGTACCCATTTTTCGTGACAGCGGGCACTCAATCATCGCGACGTCGTCAACCATCGTCACCACTCGGCTTTCGTTAGACCAGCGCGCGTGTCCGATCGAGCGGTGACCGAATTTCGTCCCAGCGTTTGGGCGTTTGCAGGAGCCTGTCGATATCGCTGCGTTGGATCCCGATATCTTCGAGCATCCGATCGTCGAGATCGTGAAGCTCGGCCCTCGTCTTTCGCAGAGCCCGGGCAAGAATCAGAAGACAGACGAAATCCCGAGCCCACGACAGCAGGCTGGCCACCGGCCGATACCCTTCGCGAGACGGGCCATTCCGGCCGTGGACCGTCTGGATCGACATTGCTTGAGCGCACATGATCATCTCCTTGGCGTTCTGACTGCGTGATGCGGTCTCTGTAACGGCGCCCGGTGCTTGCGCGCAAAGCATCGTTTCTCTAGCCTGCCCGAGAATTTCTCATAGTCGAGGACGGGCCAATGCTTCGCCGCCTGCCGTCCCTGAATGCCCTAAAAGCCTTCGAGGCGGCCGCCCGCCATGAGAGTTTTACGCGCGCGGCAGAGGAGCTCTTCGTCACCCAGGGCGCCGTCAGTCACCAGGTGAAGGCCCTTGAGGCAGAGCTGGGTTTCAAGCTTTTCAATCGCGAGCGTCAGCGCCTCGTCATCACGGACGCGGGTCGTGAGTACCTCTTTGTTGTTCGCGACGCCTTCGATCGCATTGCGCTTGGCACAGCCCGCCTTACGCAGCGTCAGTCGTCCGGTGTGCTCACCGTCAGTACGTCACCCGATTTTGCAGCCAAGTGGCTGGTGCACCGTCTCGGCCGTTTCGGAGAGTTGCATCCTGGGATCAATCTGCGGGTGTCGGCCACCTTGCACCACGTCGATTTCGCTCGGGAGGACGTTGACATGGCGGTTCGCCACGGCGTCGGAGAGGCGAGCTGGCAGGGCCTCCACGGTGAGCGACTTGCCACCGAAACGTTGTTTGCGGTCTGCAGCCCAAACCTGTTGCGCAAGAAGTTACGGAAACTGGCGCCAGCCGACGTTCTCGATCTGCCGTTGCTTCATCTTGAGGATCATAGCGGCTGGCGGCAATGGTTCGACGCAGCGCAAGTCAAGGCTCCGAAATCGCTGCAAGGCGTCGTTCTCAATCGTGCGAGCATGGTCATCGACGCTGCGATAAACGGTCAGGGCATTGGGCTGGCGCGATCGACGCTGGCCGCCTGGGATCTGATCAACGGACGGCTCGTTGCGCCGCTTCCCGTGTCCCTCCCGTTGAGGACGGCCTATTGGATCGTGGCGCCGCAGGCGACAGCCGAACTGCCGAAGATTGCGATGTTCCGAGAGTGGTTGCTGGCCGAAGCGGAACAGGACCAGAGGCAAGTTGGAACTCTGGTCGCCAAGCCACCGCGCCCTCGATAGCGGGATCGTCTCGCCGACACAGTCTTCACGAGCTGCTCTTTGCGGGCGGCATCATGGATGGTGGCTTCATCTCGCTCGGCACTTCACTTCAACCGCACCTCGACACGGTCGCTGCGGCCGTTGGCATCGATGACCGAGATGCTGGCGAATCCGCGGCCCTGCGGCTGCCACACCGTTTCGCGGCGATCCGGATCGGCGTCGAGCGGCTCGCCGTCGACAAGCCATGTGAGCGGCAGCGCCCCGCCCTCAGCCTTCAGAACCACGCCATCGCCGCTCGCGTCCGCATCGAGATCGGACCGATCCGGCGGAAACGCAATCGCCACCGGCGCTTCGACGAACGCGCCGTCGGTTGCCGGAGCCTCGCCCGGCTCCTTGAACCGGCGCAGCGTCACTGGCAATGCGCTGGTGCCCTGCCGCAGCACGCCACGCGGCGGCGGCGGCAGCGGCGTCGCGCGTTCACCGAGCCGGTGAAAGGCGTCGAACAGGATCGGCGCCGCTGCTGCACGGCCTGTCAGCGACGGCACCGGTGTGCCGTCGGGTCGCCCTGCCCAGACGACAATCGTCGTGCGGCCATCGAAACCGGCCGCCCACGCATCGCGAAAGCCGTACGACGTGCCCGTCTTGTACGCGATGCGGCCGCCCTTGGCGTTGTGTGGCGCCGGCGCATCCTTGAGGATATCGGCGACGTACCAGGCCGCCACCGGCGACAGCACGCGGCGTATGCTGTGGGTCGAAAGGGCTGGTCGATTGGTCGGCATCCGACCCTCCGGGTCTGACACTTTGGCAGCGGCGGTTCTGGTGCGCATGTCCGGCAGTGAGCGAGCGGCGGCAAGCCCGGCGGGCAGGTCACCGCGCAGTCCGATCTGTCCAGCCTCCCGAACATGCGTCAGCTCCACCGCCACCCCGCCGCGCGCCATGCCGGCATAAAGCTGCGCCAAATCGCGCAACCTCAATCCCACGCCACCGAGCGCCATGGCCAGCGTCGGCTCCGTTCCTGGCGGCAGCTGCCCGATGATTCCTGAGCGTCTGAGCCTTCCGGTCAATCGTGCCGGCCCCACCGCCGCCAGCACTTTCACCGCTGGGATATTCAGCGAATGCGCCAGCGCCTCGCGTATCGTCACGGTGCCTCGGAACTCCTCGTCGAAATTCTTCGGCTGATAGAGCCCGAAGCGCGTCGGCCGGTCCTCGATGAGCGTCTCGGGATGCAGGATGCCTTGCTCGAACCCGAGACCATAGATCAGCGGCTTCAGCGTCGAGCCCGGCGAGCGCACCGCCTCCGTCATGTCGACGGCGCCCTGCCGCGCCTCGTCGAGATACCCCGCCGAGCCCACATGTGCGAGCACGCGGCCCGTCTGATGATCGACCGCCATCAGTGCCACCGAGATCTTCGGCCCCAGCGTCGCCGCATGGTCGCGCGCCAGCGCCTCGATCTGCGCTTGCATGTGCGCATCAACCGTCAATCGATGCTCGGTGACCTCGGGCCGCCGCGCGATCTCCGCCTCCGCCAGATGCGGCGCGAGCTTCGGAAACTCGCGCTTTTGTGTCGGGACCGGCTCGCGCCACGCCGCCTGCTCCTCATCGGCCGTGATCAAGCCCGCGACCCGAGCCCGCGCCAACACATTGTCGCGTCCTCGGCGCGCGGCGGCTGCATTTCGATCCGGCCGCCGGATCTCAGGCGACTGCGGCAGCGCGACGAGCAGCGCCGCCTCCGCGATCGAGAGGCGTCGCGGCTCCTTGCCGAAGTAGGCGAGCGACGCTGCGCGCACGCCTTCGAGATTGCCGCCGAAGGGTGCCAGTATCAGATAGAGATCGAGAATCTCATCCTTGGAGAGCTGCCGCTCCAGGTGCCACGCTCGTGCCATCTGCCGAAGCTTGCCGAGCCCCGACTTCTCATGCTCACCCATCAGGAGCCGCGCGACCTGCATGGTCAGTGTCGACGCACCCGAAATCAATTTTCCATGCCGCAGGAACTGCGTCCCGGCCCGCGCCACCGCGACAGCATCAACTCCACCGTGCGATCGAAACCGTCTGTCCTCGAATGCCAGCAGCATCGCCAGATACCGCGGGTCGACGTCTTGCGCAGTCAACGGCAGCCGCCAGCGCCCATCCGCCGTAGTGAAGGCACGCAGCAGCCGTTCGTCGCGATCAAGCACCGTGATCGAGAGCGAACGCGCGCGATCGAGCGGTGGTGCAGCAATCAGCATCGGGCCGCCAATCCGAAAGCCCGCAGCGGCGCATGCAAGAGCAGCAATGACGAGAGCGACGATGATGAAGGCGCCGCGGACTCTGCTTATTATGTTTCCGCGGCGCCTTGCCGTCCCACTGGACGTCTCCCCCATGGAGAGGAGCGCAGGTGGGGCATCGAGCCGGCTGATCGGCTCATGCAGTCCCGAGCCTGCATGGTTTGATCGTAATGCTCCGCCTGAGGCAGAACGATGGCGGAAGCCCGCTGACTGCAAAATTTTCCGGGGAATGTCGCAAAGCGGTAGCATGGCGGATCTCGAGTGTGGGAGAGGCGACCTTGCGCCTCCCCCGATGGCGAAAAATCATTGCACCTTCGGCGTGATTTCGAGACGCCCCGTTGCAGTTCGCGCGAACTGCTCCGGCCGGTACATGTCTTCGACCGTTGCTGAAGGGTGCACGAACGATCCTGGCGTCACCGCACGCACGATGTAGGCGACCGTTGCCGAGGGCGCCTTGGCGCCATCGCCGTTGCCATTACCGCGCCGCCCGTCGCGCTCCTCACCGAAGAAGTTGAACGCAGCAACGAAGCGGTCGTCCCGGAACTCGGTGTGCTCAGGTTCATGCGTCCGCTGCAGCCAGTCGAGACCCTTCAGGTCGCCGCTGTCGACGAGCCGCGGGTTCTCGATCTCGAGGCCCGCCGGAAGACGGTCGGCCAGCAGCACCCGGCCGCCCTTCTTTTCGCCCTCGATCTTGAGCACCACCACGAGCCGCTGGTTCTGCGCGAGCGACGCAGTGCCACCTGTGGCGCTCTTCAGATCCACCGGCTTGCCATCGAGCGTGTAGTAGCTGCGCTCGATCTTGAAACCTTTGGCAATCGGGGGCTCTGGCGTCAGCGACGAGCCCGTCACCGTCACCACCGCATCGACCGTCGACTCGCCGTTGTTTAGGATTGACAGCGGTCCGGCCTCGAGCTCTGCCGGCGTCAAGCTCCTGATCAACTCGCCCTTGTGCTCTGCACCGTTGACACTGAGTGTCGTCGCCTTGGCATCGTCACTGAGTGCGCGCGCCGCGAGCAGCATCCACGCCTGCTCCTGCGTCGAGGTGTATTGCCGCGAGCGATAGGCTTCAGCCAGCACTCCGGCAAGGCTCGGCGCCTCGGTCTTCCAGATCCGCGTCTCTGAGGCAAGCGTCAGCACGCCTGCACCGTCCCGCACCAGCGAGCCATAGTCGGAGCGCATATCGTCGTCTGCCTTGCCCTTGGCATCGGCAATTCGCTTCACCGCTGCGCCGAATGCCTTTTCCGCGCGCTCCTTTTCGCCGGCCATGGCCAGGGCTGCCCCGAGCTGCGCCTGCGCCAGCGGGCTCGAGAACCGGTCGAGTCGCGTATCGACGTAGTATCGCAGGTCGCCGATTTGCGCGCGGCCGTTCCGGGCGAGCACGTAGAGCGCATAGGCGCGTGCTTCCCCGCCCTTCTCGAAATCCTGCGCGAAACCGAGGAAGTTCTGCAGCTTGTCGAGGGCCTGATTGAAGGGCTGCGGGCGCACGGCATATCCCGTCTCCTTCGCCCGCGTCAGGAAATCGGTAACGTAGGCCGTGAGCCATAAGCCGCCGCCGCTCGATGGCCCCCACACGCCGAACGCCCCCGATGCGTCCTGCATCTCGAGCACCCGGTCGACCGCCGCTTGCACGCGCTCACGTATCTGGGCATCGGTCGCCATCCCGATCCGCTTCGCCATGTCGTTGACATAGAGCAGCGGCAGCGCGCGGCTCGTCGTCTGCTCGGCGCACCCATAGGGATAGCGGTCGAGCTGCGTCAGCAGCGACGGCACGTCGAGCGACGCCGTCGGACCGACACTCATCGTCACGCGTGCCGTCCCCGGAATGAGGTCCGTCAGAATGTCCTTGCTGATCGCCAGCTTGCCACCATTCGCTGCAAGGCTCGCAACCGTCGAGCGCTTGATATCGCCCGCAGGTGGTTTCACGTCGAAGGTCAGCTCGCGCCGCACCTCGACGCCGCCCGGCCCCGTCACGCGCACGGCTACCGCCACTGCGCCGAGCGTCGACGGCTTCAAGGTCACTGTCTCGCGCCGCCGCTCGCCCACTTTCAGCGCGATCTCGCTCGCGCCGACGTTGGACTTGGCACCGGCCAACTCCTGCTCGACAGCAACCTTGTACGTGTCTGCCGGCCCTTCGACGTTGTGCACATCGAGCGACAGCTGCGCCGCATCGCCGAGCGTCAGGAACCGCGGTGCCGAAACCGTGAGCGCCACCTGATCGCGCACCACGATGTCAGCCTGTCCCGACCCGACCTTGCCGTTGCTCCAGGCGACCGCCATCAGCCGCACGGTGCCGTTGAAGTCGGGAAGATCGAACTCGGCTTTTGCCGTGCCGTCCGCGCCGACCTTCACGATGCCCGAGTAGAGCGAGAGCAGCGTCTCCACCTGTGGTGCCCCGTTGAGGCTCATGCCGGCCCCTCCGTCACCGCCGGACCGCAAGCGCCCGCGCTCCGCGCGCATGCCGTCGATGAGACGGCCGTAGAGGTCGCGCACCTCGAACCCGAGGCGGCGCTGCGCATGGAACCACTTCTCCGGCGCCGGCGACTCGAACCGCGTGAGGTTCAGAATGCCGACGTCGACCGCCGCAACGGTGACGCGTGCTTCATCGCCTGCCGCCACACCTGCAACCTTGATCGGCACCGTCAGCTTCGACGCGGGCCGCACCTTGGCTGGCGCCTCCAGCGCCACCTTCAACGTCTGCCCGCTGCTGTCCACCGGCAGCCACCGCACCCCCACGGCCCGGCTCGGCATGCGCTTCGATTTCTCATCGAGTGCGCGGTAGAGCGTTGCCGTTGCGTAAGCACCCGGCAGCCAATCCTCTTTCACCTCGAGTGCAACTTCGGCACCGCCTGCCGGCACATCGATCTGGCGTTGCGCCAGCAGTCCGCTACCCAGCACAGCGATCTGCGCCTTTCCGGCTTCCCGCGATACGATCTTCAGCCGCGCCGTCTCACCGGCCTTGTAGCTGGCCTTGTCGAGCGCGATGTCCAGCATCTCGGGGCTGTCCGCCGACTCGCTCTGGTGCCATCCCGACTGGAAGACGACACTCGTCATGGGCACGCCCGCGCCCGACGTAACATCGATGCGATACCGGCCCCACTCGACCGGCAGCGAGATCCGCGCCGGCTTGCCGCCTTCGCTCTTCACCGTGCCTTGTTGCAGCTTCTTGGTCGCGCTGACCGGCTCATATCCCCATTGGCCATCGCGGTGGTACCAGACCCACCGCTGATCGAGCCGCGAGACCTGCCAGGTCAGAGTTGCGCCCTCGACCACCTTGCCGTCGGCGCCGACAAGGATCAGATCATGCTCTGCCGCTTGGCCTTCGCCGACAGTGCCATCGCGATAGAGCGGCTTCACGCCGATCCGCGGCTCGCCCATCGCGACCGGCAACGTCGTCCGGCGCTCGACCGTCCTCCCGCCAGGCTCCCTCAGCCGGATCAGCACATCGGCCTCTAGCGGTCGCGCTGTCCGAGCAATCTGCGGCAACCGTACGGACACGCTCGCCGCGCCATTGGCATCCGTCTGCGGCAGCTCTTCCAGCGGACGCCGCACCGCCGTGATGCGCTCATCCGCGCGGCCGAACTTGTAGCCGGCAAAGCCCTCGATATCGCCCGCCGCGGGCTTCACCACCACCTCGCCCTCGAGGTCGAGATTGGCCGCCGGCGGCCCGTAGAGGAACCGCCCGCCGATATTGATCCGCGCTGCGTCGCCAGGCGAAATCGTCTTCGTGGCAGGCTCCAGCTTCAGATCCAGTCGCTCCGGCACGAAGTCTTCCACCAGGAACGACACCTGCGCGATCGGATCGGCCTTGGGATCCGTATGCAGCTTCGCGCGCCACGTGCCCGTCATCGCACCGCGCGCCAATCGCAGTTCCGTGGTTCGCCCGCCGAGCCCCTGATCCGCGAGCGCCAATCGCCGATGCTCGACGCCATCCGGCCGCGTCACGATGAGCGTCGCCGGCAAGCTCGCGGCACGGCCCGCCTTGTCGCGCACCAGCGCGGTCAAGTTGACGGCCTCGCCCGGACGATAGACACCCCGCTCGGCATAGACGTAGCCGTCGATCGCGCCCGGCACCTCGCGCCCCTTAATGCCACGATCGCCGAGGTCCAGCGCCGATGCCGCAAGGTCGAGGAACGCATAATCCTGCCCGGTCTCGGCAATCAGCAGGGCAGGCGCCAAACCGCCTTCGCCGCGCTTCAGCCCCGCATCGAACTTCACATAGCCGGCTGCGTCGGTTTTCGCCGTACCAAGGATCTCATTGTTTTTCGCGACCAGCTTGACGGTCACGCCGGCCATCGGATCGGATGAGCTCAGCGCGCGCACGAAGCCGTGCAGGCCGTCTGCGCCGGTCAGTGCCGTCAGGCCGAGATCCGAGACGATGAACCACTGCGCCGCGCGATCCTTCGACCCGCCGTTGTCATCATCCGAATCCTGGCTCGACGCACCGCTCTTCCTTGGAATGCGCGTCTCGAGAATATAGGCGCCGGGCTCCATCTTCGGCACCGCCTCGCCGATCGGGATCGCCGTCGTTACCTCTTCATTGACCTTGGCCGCGACGTCGAGCTCGCCCGACCAGATCTTCTGTCCCGATCTATCGCGAATGGCCTCGATGTCGTGCCTCTGCAACTCCTTGAGGAAGTTGTCTTGGCCGGCCGATGGCGCCAGTCCGCGGTCACCGACGCGATAGATCTCCACCGTCACCTTGGTCGTGTTGACCGTCACCACCGGCAGCCCTTGCTGCCCGCGGCTCGGCAACACGTAGGCGCGACCGGAGACGCGCACGGCCGGCGACCGGTCGCGCACATAGGCCGCGATCTCCACATCCTTGATCAACTGCTCCGCCGTCTCGGCCGGCAACCCTGCGCGCACCTTCACCGTGTAGCGCTTGCCGTGCGCGAGCCCTTCGATGCAAACCTGCCTGCCCTCGGCCGAAACCGATTGCGGGTCCCGCCCGTCCAAGGTCACGAACTTGGCGAGATCGCTCTGCTGGCCGCCCAGCCGCTCGGAAAAGTTCAAGCAGAGTCGCGGCTCCGCGGCGTCCGCCTCGATCTTGTAATCGACCATGCGGAAGCCGTGCTCGTTCCGGAGCTTGTCGTAGGCCTGCCGCACCTCGCCATTGTCCGCGAGGACCAGGCTCGACTTCAGGGCATCGATCGCCGGCCGGTAGAGTGAGCGCCGCTTCAGCGCTTCGGCCAAAGTCACCAGCGCCGCTGCTTTGCCGCCGGCATCAGTGCTGCGCTCGAACGCGCGAAACGCAGCCCCGGAGGCTTGTGCGGGGAGCTCATGCGCTTCACCTCTGCTCTTGTCGGGCTCGATCGCCAGCAGCGCCTTCGCCAGGCCATGCCACGCCTCCGCCGATTTCGTGTCCGCTGCCACAGCTTGCTTCAGCGCCACCGCCGCTCCACGTGCATCGCCCTCCGCGAGCAGTTTCAACCCCGTCTGTCGCGGCGATGCAGCCGGCGGCACAGCCGGTGACTTAGCGGATTTTGCGGCCGCAGCCGGCGGCGCTGACACCTGCGCTCCGGCTGCTTTCACCTGCGCGTCCAGCCGCTCCGCATCCTTCGAGACGATGGGGTTATTGAAGGTCTGCGCCAGCACGCCACCACCCGGGATAGCAAGCGCGATCACAGAGAGCGCAACGGACGACAAGAGCCGCGAGAGGAGAGGCATGTGAAATCTCCGCTTTGAGCCGGCGGCAGGGGGAGCGGCCGCGTCGGCATGCTCAATGAGACTGTTTCAAACGATGAGTGAAATTAAGTCCTCGGGCCGCCATCCACCGGAAAGTTCCGGCAAGTCACGGCAACCGCGGCACAATTGCGGCACGGAGCCGACGGGCCGTCGATTATCCGGCATGCTCGCGGAGCGTGGTCTAGCCCGGCTCGCGGCCGAGACTGTGAACACTGAGCTTCAGTTATTGGCAGGATGCGTCGATAGCGGGCGACGGAAGGGTCTCGGCATCAGCCCATGACGCCTCACGCCGACGAGTCTCATCGGTGTGGGTGGTCAGGCGGCTGATGCCAACGCGCCGGCGTCCGAGCCCGCTTTCAGATCTGATCCCACCAAGCGGGCAGCATCAGCTCTTCTTGTCCGCGCTTTGGTTGTTGAGCCGTGCGAGCAGGCTGCACGTGTCCCAGCGCCCGCCGCCCAAACGCTGCACTTCGGAATAGAACTGGTCGACCAGCGCCGACACCGGCAGATGTGCGCCATTCTTCCGCGCCTCCTCGATCGAGATCGAGAGATCCTTGCGCATCCAGTTCACTGCAAAGCCGAAGTCGTACTTGCCTTCCATCATCGCCTTCCAGCGGTTCTCCATCTGCCACGATCCGGCGGCACCTTTCGAAATGGTGTCGATCACCATTGGAATGTCGAGGCCCGCCTTCTGCGCGAAGTGGATGCCCTCCGAGAGGCCCTGCACGAGACCAGCGATGCAGATCTGATTGACCATCTTGGTCAGTTGGCCTGATCCCGCCGGCCCGATCAGATTGGCGGCACGCGCATAGGCCATCATCACCGGCTTGGCACGCTCGTAGACTGCCTTGTCGCCGCCGATCATGACGGTCAGCACGCCGTTCTGGGCGCCGGCCTGGCCACCGGAGACGGGCGCATCGAGGAATTCGAAACCTTTGTCTTTCGCCGCGGCGTAAAGCTCCCGCGCAACATTCGCCGACGCGGTGGTGTTGTCGATGAAGACCGCACCCTTGCCGACCGTCTCGAAGGCGCCATTCTTGGCCGTTGTCACCGAGCGCAGGTCATCATCATTGCCGACGCAGCAGAACACGTACTCCGCGCCCTTGGCGGCCTCGGCCGGCGTAGCGGCGGTGCGGCCGGCACCGTATTCTTTCACCCACTGCTCGGCCTTGGCGGCAGTGCGATTGTAGACGGTCAGCTCGTGGCCGCCCTTCTTCAGGAGGTGCCCGGCCATCGGATAGCCCATGACGCCCAAACCAATAAATGCAACCTTCGCCATCGCCGGTCTCCATCATCTCTCTGATCGCAAGGATGCAACGGTTCTAGCGGATGGCAGTGGCATTGTCAGGTAGCAACGGGGCCGCCGACCGGATGCTTTCAGAAGGTCACTTGCAACGTTGCTTGGCGTCAAAGCAAACGCCCGACGGCGCTGAACCGTCGGGCGCAATATCGCCTCGCGATCTCGTAAAGATGCCGCTGCCAAAACTATTTCATCGGCTGATGCGGATGCGAACCTTGCCAGCCGAACTTGTAGCTGAGGCGAGCCATCAGGGTATGGACTTCAGCGTCGGTACCCGAGTAGCTGAATGTTGTGCCATCCGTCGCAATGGCAGATCGGCTGCCGACATTCAGTTGCACGAAGTTGTACTCAGCGCCGAGAATGAGATTTGGCATCAGTGCTTTCTCTAAGCCTGCGCCGATTATCCAACCGCTTTCGCGACCGCTCGTTGAACCGCTAACGCCTGTTGCTGGATTGATAGCGAATGTATCGACGTCGGCGCTGGCGTATCCGCCCTTCGCATAGAGCAGCCAATCGTTCAGGACGAGCCCCAACCGGCCGGTCACAGTGAAAAGAGAGTCGATCTCGATCTGACGCAGGCGACCGGGCTGCAGCACTGAAGTGCGGCGGTCGGAAAGGTCCACCGCTGACCATGAAACCTCCACGCCAGCAACAACATTGGACCACTGCTGCTGAATGCCGACATGAGCACCACCCATACCGCCGCCCATGTCGTGCCCGAAATTCTCCGAGCCAATGACGTTTGTGAATGTGTAGTTTGCATCCGCCCAGCTATAGCCCGCATGGCCACCGATATAGAACCCGGACCAGCTGTACGATTGAGCCTTGGCCGTAATCGGGGCGATAAAGACCAATGCGACCGACGTGAAAACGCCAAGCAACCTTCTCATGACCCACCTCCACCAACTACCCCATGATGCTTGACGCTATCATGCTGTGTCGTGCCAGTGCGTGGCTTCTTGGCAACTTCGATCTAACGAATTCGCCGAATGAGGAGCTCGATTACGGGTCCGTTTCGGTTGCAGGAACTTGACCTTGAGCGAAGCGCATCCTGCTTGCCGTTCCCGGTTCGACGGCAGTCTTCCGGCGCGGTGCCCGCGATGCCTGCGCCGTTAGGAGAGCAATCCAGGCAGCAGCGGCGCATCGCGCATATCGCCGCTCCAAGTGCTGCCCTCGAGGCGCAGCAGCGCTTCCTTTGTTGTGGCGCCACCCGGTGCTGAAAAGCCGCCGATCTTTCCTTGCGCAGCAAGCACGCGATGACAGGGCACGATGACCGGCCACGGATTGCGCCCCATGGCGACGCCCACCGCGCGTGCCGCGCCAGGTTCGCCAACGGCCTTTGCAAGCGCGCCGTAGGTGGTGGTTTCACCCCACTTCACCTGGCAAAGCGCGCGATAGATGCGCGCGTTGAATTCCGGGATGCCATCGAACGACAGTGCGACGCCTGCAAATGTCACCGGCTCGCCTTCAGCATAGCGTTTGAGCTCCCCAACGATCGCGGCAATCGCGTCGGGTAGAGCCCCGACCCACGGCTCGGCGCGCGTTCGCTGCATGATGCGCCGTGCGGTCTGAGCTGCATCGCGATCCGGCAATTGCACGCGCGCAAGATCTTGTCCCGACCACGCGAGGCCGAAGGGACCAAGCTGGGTCTCGAAGACGTGGTAGTGCTGCGTCGCCATGGTGCAGCTCCGGCCGTGCACCAGCTTCTGCCAGCGCAGGAGTGAGCTCAATAGAACAAGCTCGATACACTTTCCTCGCGCGCCGTGCGGGCGATGGCTTCTGCCATCAACGGCGCAACCGAAAGCACACGGATGTTTTTAGCCGCTTTCACGGCCTCGGTCGGCATGATCGAGTCCGTGATCACCAGCTGCTTCAACTTTGAATTTGTGATCTTCGACACGGCGCCGCCCGACAGCACGCCGTGCGTGATGTAGGCCATCACCTCCGTCGCTCCATGCTTGAGCAGGGCGTTGGCGGCGTTCACCAGCGTGCCTCCGGAGTCGACGATGTCGTCGATCAGGATGCACTTCATGCCCTCGACGTCACCGATGACGTGCATGACTTCGGACACGCCGGCCCTCTCTCGTCGTTTGTCGCAGATAGCGATCGGGCAGTTGATGCGCTTTGCCAAGGCGCGCGCGCGCACGACGCCACCCACGTCCGGCGACACGATCACGAGCTTAGAGAGATCGAAGGACTCCTGGATGTCACGCGCGAATGTCGGCGCGGCGAACAGGTTGTCCGTCGGAATGTCGAAGAAGCCCTGGATCTGGCCCGCATGGAGGTCGAGCGTCATGACGCGATCGACTCCCGCGCGCTCGATCAGGTTGGCCACGAGCTTGGCCGTGATGGGAGTGCGCGGCCCCGGCCGGCGATCCTGCCGTGCGTAGCCGAAATAGGGCATCACAGCGGTGATCCTCTTGGCAGAGGAGCGCTTCAGCGCATCGACGACAATCAGCAGTTCCATCAGGTTGTCGTTCGCCGGGAACGAGGTCGACTGGATGACGAACACGTCCTCCCCGCGGACGTTCTCCAGGATCTCGACAAACACCTCCATGTCCGCAAAGCGCTTCACATTGCTCTTCGTGAGCGGCAGCTTCATAGCGGTGGCGATCGCGTCCGCCAGCGGCCGATTGCTGTTGCACGCAACAAGCTTCAGGGAGGGCGATCCGCGTCCTTGGCCGTCTCGACTGTCGAAAGGCATCAGAGGCTCCCTGGGAAGGCGTGATCTGGCGGCGTGATAGCAACAGGGCCCGGGTGTGTAAACGCCCCGGGCCCTGTATTGCCAGTGGATCGTCAGGCAGTTCCGGCCGATTTTTCGCGACCGGCGCTGGGCGGCCTCAGTTGGTGGATTTGGGCTGTGGCAGCAGCTTCAGGATACCCTGTGCGGCAGCAGCCGCGGCGGCATCAGCCGTCTTGCCCCAAGAGCTGTCCAGCGATCCTGGCGGAATTTCATTCTTCTGCGAGACGGTGCCGAGCGGCTTGCCTTGCGGATCCTTCACGCGCCAGTCGATCTGGATCGGCTGCTTGCCGTCAGCCGTCTGGCCCATCACGACCTTACCCTCGACGCGATACGAGCTGCCCGGCTTGTCGACCAGCGCGATGCCCTGCCGCGACAGCTCCTTCTGGAGTGCCGCCGAAAGAGCGGCATTGCCATCGCCGGGCGCGCCCTGGACTTGCGGCACGACGGCAGTAACCTCACCACTGGGTGCGGGCACCGCGGCCGTAGTCGTGTTTGAAGCTGCGGGCGCCCGCGCGGCGCGCTCAGCTGCCGGCGTTGCGGCAGGCGCTGCGGCAGGAGGTGCGGCCTGCGCCACTGCCGGCGTCTGCGCCGGAGTCGCCGATGGTGGCGTCCCGCCCGCCGGCGCTGCGGCAGGCGTCTGACTAGGAGCCCAAGCGCCGAGTGAAGAGGTCGTCTTGTCGGCAATCGATTGGGTGACCGCGGCGGAAACATTGGCCCATGGGTCCCGCGCGTTGGGTGTGCCCCCGACCACTTCCTCGCCGGTGATGCGATTCACACGCTTGCCAGTCGCGTCGTTGACGTCCCAGATGTAGGACACTTTCGTGCCGGCCTTGTCCCGCGCCGCAACGATATAGCCACGCAGTGTGTAATCCGGGCGGTCTGCGCTTGTCACAACTTGCAACCGGTTCTTCTCGGCCGCCTGCGTCATCTGGGTCGTGAGTTGCTGAGCGACGCCATCGGGCGCGCCGACAACCGGCGCCAACGCAACGCGTGCCACAGCCGCGGGCTTCGCGGCCACTGCCGCGGGCGCCTGTGTATCCGTGGAAGCTGACGCGCCGTCACCAAAAATCGAGCTAGCGGTCTCGCACCCGGCCAAGCTCAGGCCAATTACACCAATCAAAGCTACGGTCGCCAGCGAATTGCCGCGATGCCGTGCCGAAGCAGCGTCGAAGTCCGTCACGATGACGTCCCCCTTTCGATGAAATCCGCTGACACCCGGTGGCCGACGTACTAACCCTGCGGCGCGAATCCCGATCCGGTACCCTTGCATCTTTGATTATCGCTTGAAGCAATAGCCGTAAAGGCTCACAGGACGCTTTTCCGCCTTGTTTCAGCAACAAGAAATTTCGTTTCTGCAATCATCTTGTGGACAAACTACAGCAGAACGATGGCCGAGATCTGGCGGCCGTAGTCGGGCTCGTTCCTATGGGTTGCCCGCCGGTAGCTGTAGAGCAATCGCTCGTTCGAGTACGTGCACAGAGTACAGTTCTCGACGGTATCGAGGCCCGCCTGTTCGAGGCGCGCGAGCACATAAGCCGGCAAATCGAAACGCGGGCGCGCTGAGACGCCCAGCCGTTTGAAAAAGCGCTTGTTGTCCGGATCCACCGCCACGAAATTCGCTTCGAACTCTGGTCCGACCTCATAGGCGTCAGGTCCGATGCAAGGCCCGAGTGCCGCCCGAATCCGGCTCGGCCTGGCCCCAAGGCGCCCCATCGCGGCTACCGTCGCCTCGAGTATTCCTGAAAGTGCCCCTTTCCAGCCCGCATGCGCCGCCCCCACGACCCCCGCATCTGGGTCAGCGAACAAGACCGGCGCGCAATCGGCAGCCAGTGCGCCCAGCGCGATGCCGGGCACGTTCGTCACCAGCCCGTCGGCCCTCGGCATGGTCTCGAAGGTCCAAGGCCCTGTGACGACAACTGCGTCGGCGCTGTGAACCTGAAAGCAGGTCAACAACTTGTCGCCGCTCGTGCCCAGGTGGGCGGCAACCCGCGACCGGTTTTGCATGACCTTGTCGCGCTCGTCCTTCGAACCGGCGCCGCAATTGAGACCCGCGTACATACCGGACGACACGCCGCCTTCCCGGGTGAAGAAGCCGTGGGCGACGCCTTTGGCGTCGGCAAGGCAGTCGGCGGTGATCGGAGTTGGCACTGTTGGCTCCCTCGGCGCGGGTTCGGCACTGGCGCCCTGGCCGTGCATGTGCCCGCAGCACTCAATATATGCGAGTGCCCTGAATCGCTGTCTAGCCATTGAACCCGGGAAGCAGCGGCAAACCTGGGGAACGAATACCAAGGGCCTTGAAACGGCTTCCCATTCCATTCGGAGACATCAGACGGGCAACGCCAGCTTCGATCTCGGCCGCCCGACCCGGATTTGCGGACATCAGCCGGGAAGCGCGTTCGACGATGCCCAGGGCACCCAGGAACTCGGCTTGCGTGACGAGGCCGTCCACGGAAAGCTTCCAGGTCGCGAGCTCGGTTGCGAAGCACTTGAACTCGACATGCGACGTGAGATCAGCCTCCCCGGGCGACGCCAAGGGATGCTCATAGCGCTGATCTCTGACCGCCTGCAGCGTGTCGCCGGCAACGGCGCCCCAATGCCCGTAATCGAGGAAGAGAGCAGCTACCGGCCCACCCTGCGCCAGCTTCTGCAATGCGAACGAGGTGTCCATCGTCTTGCGCTGCTCCAGCAAGACGCCCGGTTTGGCGTCGCCTATGAGATGATCGAGGAACCGGAGGGGTTTTGCGTCGAGCATCGTGAACTGCAGATCGCCGCCGGCATCGCAAGTGACGCCGCGCTCCTGCCAGCCAGTTTCCACACGCACATGCTGCGTTATCGGCAGCGTGTCGAGGAACTCGTTGGCGAGCACGATCGATGGGCCGGAAGGAATCTCAGCGGCATGAGCGTACCATGTCGCGCGCGTGGCAAGCCCGCCGACTACCGCACGCTGCTGCTCGATGAGAACTGGATTGGTCTCGACAAGCGCAAGCGTGAGCGCCTCGAGAAAACCACGCACGACGCGGCTTGCACGCAGCGCATCCTTCAAGAGCGTTCCACGCCCAGGTCCGAGCTCGATCAGCAGGCACGGATCCGGCCGCCCCATCTGCTGCCAGACCACAGCCGCCCAAAGTCCTACGAGTTCCCCGAAAACCTGGCTGATTTCCGGGGCGGTGACGAAGTCACCCGCTCGGCCGATGGCCTGCCGAGCACGGTAATAGCCGTGCTCCGGGTCGTGCAGGCAGGCCGCCATGAAGGCATCGATCGACAGCGGACCTTCGCGCTCGATCCGCCGTTTCAGTTTGCGAGCCAGCGGCGTATCTCGCCTTGCGGTCGGATCGTAGCGCCCGTCGCTCATACCGTCGCCTTGTTGGCGAGCGTTCCGCCGCGCAGCCCATGCCGGATGATGAGCGCGCCCGCGATCACCATCGGAATGCAGTAGATCAGGCCGGTTGTCACTGGCAGCGCGCCGAAAACCATGTACTCGTCGTCCTTGAGAAGCTCGCAAAACATTCGGAACACGCCATAGCCCGCTACAAAGGTGCCGCCCACGACACCTGGCGAGCCGAGGGCCAACTTGGAGTGCGTGAGCCACCTTAGGATGTAGAACAAAGCCACTCCTTCCAGCGCCGCCTCATAAAGTTGGCTCGGATGCCGGGGGATGTCGCCCGCAGGGCAAAGTCCTTGGTTATAGCGACGCACGACATCATTGCAGAACGCCATCGCCCACGGCACGTTGGAGGGACTACCGACCACTTCGGCGTTGATGAAGTTCGCTACCCGCCCGAAGAAGAGTCCGAACGGCACCGCGGCCGCGACAAGATCCATCACCGTGAGCGGCGTCACATTGTTCCGCCGCGCAAAAAGCCACATCGCCAGGATCGTTCCGAGCATGCCACCGTGGAACGACATTCCTCCTCGCCAAACCTTGAAGATCTCGAGCGGGTTGGCGAGGTAGAGATGCGGCTCGTAAAGCAGGACGTGGCCGATCCGGCCGCCAGCGATCACCCCGACCGCAACCCAGAGAAAAAGGTCGTCCGTCAGCGTCGGATTAAACGGTGGCTTGTTGCCGGGCCAAAGCTTGCCGTTTGACAGCAAGCGTTTGACGTAGTGCCAGCCGAGCAGAAGCCCCGCCACATAGGCGAGACCATACCACTTGATGGAAACCGGACCGACGGAGAACGCAACTGGATCGATGGCGGGATAGGGAATAGCAAAAATCGTCATGGCGGCATCCGCTCCAGTGCTTCCGGCCAACCCTCCGCCGAACACGCGCGGGAAGTTTCAGGAACGTTACAGCGAATACAAGTCGAGCGCACCGCTGAAACGGGTGCGATATTGTTCAAGACGCGGCTTGTCGTTCTCTTCCGCCGCTCGCTCGACGAATGGCGCGTAATTGATAATGTTCAAAGCCTTGAGTACTGGGGCCATGTCCTTGATCTTGGTCTCGCTCAGGCCATAGCCGGTGAGGAAAATCTGCTTGGCGTCGATCGACAGATCGTGCAGCGCCATCGACAAGTCCCAATACGGCGCAATGTTGGAGGAGCAGAATTCCCAGTCGATGATGGCGGTGATCCGGCCTTCCTCGTCGACCATGATGTTCTTGAGCCGCAAGTCGCCGTGATTGAGCACTGGTTTGCGCTTCCAGCCCTCGATGTCGCGCAGAACCGCCTGCAAACCCTTGGCTTGTGCCTTCGACAGCATCTTGTGTGCGTCGAGCGTCTTCAGCCGCTCCTCGTATTTGAGTTCGCGCTTCAGATACGCAGCCCAGCTTTCCTTGCGGGACAATCGATTGTTCGACCAGTCGAAGGTGTGGCCGAAGCCTGAAGTTGGTACGCTGTGAATGAGGGTGGTCAGCCGGCCCAGCTCTTGCAGCACCTTGAACCGTTCCGGATGATGCGTCGCCTCGGTTCCTTCGACCTTCCGGGAGATCATGTACGGAATAGGGATGACGCCTACGCCGACCTCCAGCACCTCGGGGACCGGTACCCCTGCCTGCTTGGCCTGCGTCATGGCCCATTGTTCTTTCAAATATTCCTTCAGTTTCGCCGGTTGCGGGTTCATGCGAACGACAAAATTGCCCTCGGCATGCTTGGCTTCGAACACATAGTTGGAGAGGCCGCCGCCCAGTTGCGCCAATCGCTTGGGCTTCGATCCAAAATGATGGGCGATGATTGTGCGCGCCATGCTGGCGGCCTGTCGGGCATTGACGCCCGGCGGCTTCGGAATGCCATCGCTCATGAAGCACCGTTCCGCTGCAGCTCGGCGAGGCGAAACAGCAGCGCTCCAAGCTCGAAGGAGTCCTCGACCCTGACGGTTTGATGCAAGCCCCTGTACTCGAGCGGCATGCCGCCGACCTGCACCGCAAGGCCGACCCCTTTCAGAAATGTGTCCATCGGCGTGTCTCCGGCGCCGACACAGTGCGCCAGATCGATGCCAAGCCGCTGCGTGAGCGTCACCGCTCCCGAGAGCTTGTCGACGCCTTTGTGAGTGACGAAATTCGATCGTTTGACGTGCTGATAGGCCATCAGCCGGTCTTCCTCGGCGTTGACCAGGAGGAAGAACATGCACACGGGTTCGGCGTGCAAAAGGTCCCGCAATTCAGTGATGGGGCATGATGCAACGGCGCTGGCGCTCGGATATTTTGCCTCCAGTTCCTGCAAATGCGATTGCGAGGGCGTCCAGACCAGCTCGCCTCTGGTCCAGTCGCGCGGATAGCGAAACAGGATGAGATCGTCGAACCCACTCTCGACGATCCCTCGGATGCCCTCCAGCACCTCGTCGATCTCGGCTGCGGTCAGCGTATAGGCTTCGATCTCCTCGAAGGCGATTTCGCCGCCGCCTGTCTCGACCAGGTAGCCGATTTGGCTGCCGTTGAGCGATATCAGCGGCAGTGGCGCGTTGGTGATGGAGTACCACTCGCGTCCGAACGTGTGGATCACATTTGCCGGAAACCGCAGAGTGTTGAGAAACACCGGCCGCCCGAGATCATTCAGATGTTTGAGGCCGTGCGATACGACATCGGGAATGACGATGCGGCCTTCAAACTCGTGCACGGCCGTGCCGTCGAGATCGGTCATGACCGCTCCCAAACTGCCAAAGTGGGATCGGGATACGAACTCCTGCAGGGCGCGGTCGAGTTCCGGGGCAAGCCCGGCCACAGTGTCGGTGATGTTCGGCATGGTGACCTTAAACGATCACGGGCCAGGAAAGTGCCACCCGAGCTGCAATTTTCGCTCTCGGCCGCGATTGAGGGAGGGTGTGCTCAGCCGATCCTCGGCAAGTGCCAGCTTTCACTAGCGTCGCGTTCGGCTATAGCGACAGCCGCTACCGAGCCTGCGGGTCTCGGGCGCGTCGCTTAGGACATCTCCGTCTGTTCGGTGAGGTGGGTCGGTTGCAATCATTGCGAGCATAGGCAATGCATCGCCAACTTGCGATCCGTAGACGTAGCAAGCGTGCCGGCCAAAATGTGAAACTGAGAATTTCACGTTTGTTGCGAATCGACAGCGTGCGTGGCGGCGTATGTGGCGGGCGGGTCACCGGTGCTATTGGATTTTGGCGGCCCTGGTTGGCAGCGCGCAAGGTGCGTGCGCAGGTGAATGGACCGTCGCTCCCGAGCCGCCGCAATACACATACGATGCGCTGGGTGGGGTGGAAGTGACTGGCCGTAGCTGGTCCACCTATCTTGGTACCACGACAGCGTTCAGCACCGACATAAGGGCGGACGGCTTCAAGCTCCGCGGCATGACGGGGATTGGAGCCTACAAGTACACGAGCCCCCGCTGGGACGGACGACACAGAACTCCAGTAGCCTTTTCCGGCGAGCACGCTTCCGCGGATGTTTTTCTCGGCTACCAGCACACCTTCGGACCCTGGATCGTCAAAGCATTCGCAGGCGTCACGCAACAATGGCACCGGATAGCGCCTTTCGATATCGAGAACCCGGTGCAGGGCGGTAAACTTGGCTACAAAGGCGCGCTCGAGACGTGGCTGAGGCTCGGAGAGACAGCATTCGTGCAAACGGACCTGCACTGGGCGCAAACATTCCAGACCTACTCGGCGCGTATGCGCGGCGGCTATCGACTGAACCCCGCATGGTCGGTCGGATTGGAGACCGGAGCCGCAGGCAACGCCACTTACGATTCCGGCAGGCTCGGCGGATTTGCACGCATCGACTTGAGCTTCGGCGAAGCGTCGATTTCTGTCGGTGGTGTCAGCGATCGGTCCGGTACCACAGGCCCTTATGGTTCATTCGCACTGTTATTCCGCTTCTGATTGCATTCGAATTGACGCTTCACTTTTTGCAAATAGTGTTAGGCTGATTTGCCGCAGAGGGCGCCAGACCCTCGGTCCGCCGATGGAGGAACTGCATGAAATCCATTCTGCTTCCGTGCGATCAAAGCGACCTGATGGCCTCGAGCTATGCATGTGCCGAGCTGCTGGCAAAGCGAACCGAGGGCGCGGTAGAAGGTGTCGCGCTGCGACCGATCCATGTGGAAATTGTGGCGCCCGATCCGATCGTTGCGGTGACCTTTCCCCCCGCGGACTGGAATGACACGGAATTCATCGCCAAGGCCCGAAAGAGCTTCGAATCCCGCTTTTCGTCATGCGGAGTGAAGTATCGATGGCGGGGCGGCGGATCGATCGATGATGCCGGACTTGGCAGCCTGTCGCGCGTCTACGACGTCACTGTGATCGGACGCCCGGTAGCCTCGGGCGCCGGACCGCGCATGACCACGCTGGAAAGTGCCCTGTTTGAAAGCGGTCAGCCCGTGCTGGTCGCGCCTCCACAAGTTCCGATGACGATGGGTGAAAACGTTGTCGTCTCGTGGAACTGCAGCACCGAGCAGGCGAGTGCGACAGCCAGCGCGATGCCGATCCTTCGTAAGGCGAAGTCGGTGACGGTCATCACCATCGAAGGGCTCACGGTGGCGGGTCCGACCGGCGCGCAGGCATGTGATTGGCTGGCGGCGCACGGTATCATGGCCCGCGAGATTTCGATGGGCAATGGTGGCAAGAAGCCAGGCGAGGTATTGCTTGCAGAGGCGCGGAAGCTTGGCGCTGATCTGATTGTGAAGGGAGCCTACACGCAGAGCCGCCTTCGGCAGATGATTTTCGGCGGAGCGACGAGCCACCTGCTCGCGCACAGCCCATTGCCGATGCTGATGGCACGGTGAGACGACTGCGAAGCTAGTTCGGCCGTGGCTTGATTTCGTCGAGCGTTCTATCCGGCGCGAGGTCCTCGCGCCGGACACTCGGCACGAGCCAGAACATCGCAAGACCCATCGCGGAGCCGAGCACGCCCAGCCCGAATGACGCGTAGTAGCCGTCCGTCCAGTGCTGAAGAACGCCCGAGAAGAATGAGCCGACCGCCTGGCCCGCACCCATGGCAATCGACAGCATCCCAAAAATGCTGCCGACTGCCCCGCCGCGGTAAAGCTTCGCGATCAGAGCCACGATGATCGGCCCGCGCGCGCCCTGCATGGCGCCGAAACACAGCACGAAGCCGTACACCAGCGTCAGCGACGGCCAAAGCGCCACCAAGATCAGCGACGTCGTCCCGGCGATGGAGAGCAAATACGTGATCGTGACCGTCGGCAGCCGGCCTATACGATCGGAGAGCCAGCCGACAGCGATAATGCCGACCGCGGACAGCATGCCGGTCATGCCGAAGGCGCTTGCGGCAACGAGCGGATCAAAGCCTATCTCGATCAGATAGGCGACCGACTGAGGAAGCACGCTGTAGGCGGCCACGGCTGTCCAGAAATAGGCCGAGAAAAGACCCCAGAACGCGCTGGTGCGCATGACCGAGGTAACGGTCCATCCACCGCCTGCACTTGCGATGGCTGCCTGACGCGCCGCACGCCACTCCTCCGAGCCGCGCGAGATGCGCCTCAGTGGCAGAAGAAAGAGGAGCGGGAGCAGGGCAAGCGTCGCAAGGCCGAGCAGTCGGTGGGCGCTCCGCCATCCATAGGCGTCCACCAGCAGTTGCGTCACTGGTGGCACGATCAGCATGCCCGCTCCGACAGCGGCATAGGGGAGCGCAACGATCGAGCCCATGCGCTTCGTGAACCATCGCGACAGGATCGCGGAGGCGACGATGACGCCGAGCGCCGCTGCGCCGATGCCGCCGCAAAGGCCGGCGGTCAGATAGTACTGCCAGGGTGCCGTGACAGACCCGGCAAGTGCATAGCCGGCGCCTAGAACCAAAAGGCCCAGTCCATACGTAATTCGCAGTCCAAGCCGGTCGACGAGTTGGCCAACGAGGGGGGCAGCCGCGGCGTAGCTCAACGCGAAGATTGCGTAGGTGCCGGTCATCTCGGGCCGCGCTGCGCCAAGGCCCGTCTGCACTGGCAGAAGAAACACCGCGAACGTCTCGGTAACGCCACGCCCGACCATGTTCATCAGAAACGCGAGCGCGACCAGCGTGGCGAAGAACAGCGCGCGCGGCGCCTCAGGCGCTGGCACTGGCGGGTTCACGGCGCCTCGCCGAATGCGGGACCAATTGGCAACTTTGTTTTTGCCCACGAGCGCGATGCACGTCTGTCAGTCATGCACGACCGCGAACTCTGCAGGCGGCGCGCGTTCGGTCTGCAGCGCGTTCTCCGGCACCGTCCAGTCCGGATAGCCGACCGCCATGCCGGAGATCAGGATCTCGTCATCGGGAATTGGCAGCGCCTTGTGCACGACGGGACCGTAGTAGATCCAGGCGGCCTGCGGGCAAGTCTCCAGGCCGTAGCCGCGCGCGAGCACCATCACGTTCTGCATGAACATGCCGACGTCGATCCAGGAGCCGTATTCGAAGCGCTGGTCCATGGTGAAGAAGAGACCCACCGGCGCGCCAAAAAACGTGTAGTTCTTGAGTGATTGTCGCTTGCGGCCTTCCATGTCGCCGCGCGCGATGCCGGCGAGGCCATAGAGATCGAAGCCGACCTTGCGCCGTCGCGACAGGTAGGGCTCGGGCAGCTGCTCGGGGCTGTACTGATACTCATGCTGCTGCGGGCTCGACATGGCCGCTTCGGTAACAGCCCTCGCAACTCGATCCCGCCCTGCACCGATTGCGATATGGACCCGCCAGGGTTGCGTATTGGTGCCTGAGGGAGCGCGGGCCGCCTCGTCGAGAATGCGCTGGATCAAGGCGAGCGGCACCGGATCCGGCTTGAAGCCGCGCACCGACTTGCGGCCGACGACGGCAGAGCGCACATCGAGCACCGGATTTGGTATCGTAGTCATGCGAATGGGGCTTTCGAGTCGAGGCGCGGCGAGGGTTCAATGCGTTGGTAATGGCGTAGCCCACCAGCGGCAAGCACTACAAGGCGATAGCGGGGTTGAGGATGAGACAGAGCACACGAGGCGCACTCTTCGGCGCGGCGCTCGCCGGCTTGATGACGATCGAGGGTGCTGCAGGGGAAGCACTGGCGAGCACATGCGCGGCCGAGGTGGTATCCGCTCGCGGCGACTTCAGCCAATTCGAATGGAGCGCGCAGGCCAAGGCGCGGGCAACGTGGCGGCGAAAAGTGCGGCTGATTTCCGATCTCGGCTCGCCATACTCGGATTGGCAGCGCGCGCAGAACAAGGAAGTGCGATGCATCAGGAGTGAGCGGTCGGTCTACTGCATCATATCTGCTACGCCGTGCCGAAATTAGGGCCGTGCATGAGGCGCCCCCGTGAACTACAAGGAGAGGGAGCGTCCATCGATCTTGTGTGCGTCCCTGCTCAACTTTGCTTCGGCTTCAGACGTGTTGACGGCTCGTATTGCGTCTCCAGTCGATTGCCATGGCGGTGCAGCAGGCGCCACGCGCCGCCCTCGCGCCGGAAGATGTGCGTGACCCGATTGGTCCAACCGGTCTTGCCGTTGACGCCGGCCATGCTCTGGTTGGCATAGGTCTCGATGTCGGTGGTGTAGAACATGTCGCCCGAGACGACTGTTGTGATGTTCTGGTAGGATACCTCGCCGCCTTGGAACTGCTGCCCGGCCCAGTCCCAGCGGTTCGAAACACCGTCCCAGCCCTTCTCGTAGCCGCCCCAGCCATAGAAGCTCGTCGCGTCGGCGGCGTGCGAGTAGAGCGCCTTGATGGCGGAGACATCACCCATCGCGACCTTGGCCATGGCGGCGTGCAGGCGCTCGATGGCGGCACGGACGCTTGCATCGGTGATCGAGGGATTGATGGGAAGCATGGTCATTCGGCAATCTCCAACATTGGGTCCGAGGCCGGAACCTCGGCGGCAAGCTCGTCCGGCGAGCATCATGCCGGCGGAAAACGGGCTTCGTCCTCGACCTAGAGCACACCGCGTCTGGCGAGGTTGCGCATCAAGTCCGCAGTACCGAAAGTCCATGGCCGCGCCTTGTCGGCGTGCACCATGCGGTTCGTGAGCGAGCCTAGCGCCGGCGCGGAAATCGTCGTCACATCGCCGACCTTGTGCGTGAACCCCTGGCCCTTGACGCCCCGATCCTTCGTCGGTGCGAACATGGTGCCGAGATAGAGCACGGCACCGTCGGGATACTGGTGCGTTTTGCCGATCAGCTCGGCGACGAGGTCTGCGGGATCGCGCGCGATCTCCGTCATCGATGACTTGCCGGTGAGCTTGAAGCCGTCCTCGCCGGTAACATCGAGATGCACGTCCATGGCGCGCACGGTATCGAGCGAAAAATCAGCGTCGAAGAAGCGAATGAACGGGCCGACGCTCGCAGACGCATTATTGTCTTTCGCCTTCGAGAGCAGCAGTGCGGAGCGTCCTTCGAAGTCGCGCAAGTTGACGTCATTGCCGAGCGTGGCGCCGACGATTTTCCCGCTGGAGGCGACGACGAGCACAACTTCAGGCTCGGGATTGTTCCACGTGGAGCGCGGATGCAGGCCCGCTTCCATGCCGTGTCCGACGGCCGACATGGGTTGTGCCTTGGTGAAGATTTCCGCGTCCTCGCCGATGCCGACTTCCAGGTATTGCGACCAGGCGCCCTGCTCGATCAGCGTTTGCTTCAGCGCAAGCGCCTGGGCGGAGCCGGGCTTCAATTTGCGCAAATCGCCGCCGAGCAGCTTTTCCACCTGCCCGCGGATGGCCTGCGCCTTCTCAGGCGCGCCTTTTGCCTGCTCCTCGATGACGCGCTCGAGCATTGAGCGCGCGAATGTGACGCCTGCGGCTTTGATCGCTTGCAAGTCCACCGGCGTGAGCAGCCATGGCCTTTTGGGATCACGCGAAGCCTCGGGCGTGTTCGCGAGAATGTCGCCGACAGTGCCGATCGGCTCGCCGTTGGCCTGGCGCAGGCGCTTGGTCGGATCGGTGGCCTCGCAGAGATCGCACATGGTTGCGACATCCCGTGTGATGTCCACGACGTCGTCGCCGCGCAGCGTGACCACCGACGGACCGTCGACATCGGGCCGCCAGACGCGCCCCGCGAGTGCCGCCTGGGCGTGATCCTTGGGCAGCGTCGCCGCCGGTGTCATGAGCTCGCGCATCCTCAACATCCCTTTGTACGTCATGCCTCGGTGGCGGTCGTACGAGCCTCGCTGCGTACCACCGCGCCCGACGGCTTCATGTCGCGCGAGCTGAGATAGATCGCGAGACCTGCCGCCAGCGCTCCCGCGATGCTAGCAAAAATCCACTGATAAGCGATCGGAGAATAGCCGGAGGCCGTCGTCGGGAACCAGCCGGCGATGATGCCGGTGCCGATCGGCATCAACGCACACCCGGCGACCTGCGCGAGATTGAAGGTGGTCGCGCCTCGCCCCGCCAGCGCTTCCGGGTAGAACGAGCGGCCGTGGGCAACGACCACGATGCCGTAGGACGAAACGGCCGACACCATCAGCAGCAGTGCAATTGCCAATTCGAGCGGCGGGTGCGGCACCGCGGCTAGCGCCAGCAACGTGACGACGGTTGCCAGCGCCGCACAAGCGGCAATCCACTTGCGCGTGTCGAAAATGCGGTCCAGCGGGCCGATCAGCAGCACGCCCGCTGTCTGCGCGGCAGCCATGGCAATCAGCACATTGCCACGCTGGAGCGCGGAGAGCCCATGCACGTCGTGCAAGTAAGGCCCCGCCCAGAGCCCCATCAACGTCGCGATCACCGCGTAGGCGACGAGCTGCAGCGCCATGACACGCCTGAGGCCCGGCAGCTTGAGGATCGACCAGAATCCGGCAAGCGCTGCAAGCATACTCTCGGGCGGGCGAGGTGGTGGCGTGTGTCCTGGGGGATCGTCCCTCACAAGCAGGAAGAACAGCACGCCAGTGATCGCTTGGATGGCCGCGAAGATGAGGAACGCCTGCCGCCAGCCGAGCGCGTTCGCGGCAAGCGCCAGCGGCGTCCCGGCGGCGACGATGCCGAGCATGCTGGCGCCGAACACCCAGGAGAGCGCGGTCGCCCACTGCGGCCGCGGATACCAGCGCGAGACCAGGAAAACGGCCGCCATGAAGCTGCCGCCGTGGCCGAGGCCGGTGAGAAAACGCACAGCGGCAAGGCCGCGCCCGTCGGTGACGACGAGATGCAGTGCCGCTCCCACAACGGCGATGGACGCCAGCAGAAACACGGTGACCCGTGCGCCAACGCGGTCGAACAGGATGCCGACCGGCACTTGCGCCACCCCGAGCGCGATGAAGAAGCAGGCGTTCGCAAAGCCCAGCATCTCGGGCGTGAGCGCAAGATCACGAATGAGCTCCGGCGCAATGACGTTGGTCGAGGCGCGGAAGAATTGCGACAGCGCCGTCGTCGCGATCAGCATCGCGATCAACGCGAAAGCTTGGCGGTGAGAGGGCGTTTCCATCGTGCTCCTGATGCGCAAGGCGCTCGCGTCGAGCCGCATCAGTTCTGTGCACCATCAAGGCCGCACGTGGCAAGTTGAGCTGTCGCATCCCGCCTTCACGCGCCGACCTATTACGGCATCCGCACCAGCGATCGTCCATCACGCGATCCGCCTGAAAGGACGCTTCGCCCGCTCTGGGGCGGCGCTACATCCGCAATGGAAGCGCCGGCAGCAGATCGTCAAGCGTGTCGATGGTGATGTGCGCTTCGTGAGCAGCGGAATTTGAGCCGTGTGCACGCGCCCAGAGGCCGCGGCGCAGGAACACGCCTGTCATGCCCATCCGCTTGGCGGGAAGAACGTCGTTGTCGAGACGGTCGCCGACGTAAGCAATGTGCCGGGGCTCGGTTCGGCATTCGACAGCGAGGCGGGTGAAAAATCCGGGAGCGGGTTTGGCAACACCCCAACGCGCTGAGCTTCCGATGAAGTCGATGGGCAGGCCGAGCCGCGCAACTGCGCCCTCCGTGACAGCCGTGTTGTTGCCAGCCACGCCAATCTTCAGGCCTTGCGCCTTGAGTCCAGCGAAACACGGGCGCACATCGGGGAAGATGTCCTCGGGGCGGAAGCTCGGCTCGTCGCCTGCAGCGAGGCGTTCGGCCTGCGCGGCGGCAAGGTCGAAGCCCGGGCGGTAATGCTCGAACACGTCCTGATGGTGACGACCTGCGGCGATCGTCTCGCCGAGTTCGGACATGAATGCGACCCGCGGCACGCCGAGCCAGTCGGCCCAGCGGCCCCAGAAGCTGGTCTCGTCGAAGATCGTCTCGCCGACATCGAAACAGACCCAGCGGATCATATGGCGGCCTCGCAGGTTATGCAGGGCAATGGAATGAGAGTGCCTCGTGACCGATCGCGGACTTCGCTCGAGCCCATGACAGGTGCTGTCGAGCTTCGCGACTGGCACACGAGCCCCATCGTCCGACGTCCCGCCAATGTTTCACGTGAAGCAATGATAAAAGTGTATCTAATTTTTCCGCAGAATTCGGCTGCCATGTACTACCAACCCGGCCAATTATCGCTCGACGGCGCAATCCGGACCGGCCCCCCGGTCCGGCGCTTGCGATCTTCATGGGCGAATTTCGACGCTGGCGCGTTTTCCGGGCAAGCACGTGGGGGGATAGCCACTCGAAAACACCCCACTCCAGCCTCACGTGCGTGCAGCGTAGACCCCAAATTCGGGCGTTTTTTGATTAGGTATTTTGTCCTCGTTTTCGGGGGCCGGTCGTGAGGACGCAATGGGGGCGTGCGAACATGGTGAAGACGAGGGTGCGGCAGGCATTTTTCCCCCGTTGCGGAGCACGATGATGAGGGACGCCAGAAGGCGTAACGATGCCGATCTCGGCTGCCAATTGGCCCGATACTTGCTCGGTGATGCTGACTGGCCTTGGGCTTTGCGGTCATCACGCGATGAAAGTTCTGCGACGGCTTCTGTACGTTTGTGGGGCGCTATTTCTCGGGCTGGCCGGGCTCATCGGCGCCATCGTCCTCGATGGACGAATGGCGGCCGGCGCCCATCAGCAGTTCGTTCAGGGCGTGCTTGAGGAGCTCTCCGAGACCTGGAGCTCCGATTCGATCGCCGATCGCGTGACAACAGCCAATCTTGCCGAGCTCCGGCACGCCGAGAGCAATGGGGCGCTTCAAGAGCACGCGAAGCTCGGACGATTGCTCATGATCGAGCACGCGCGGCTGGTTCATCACGGTGTCGCCCCGCAAGGGCGCCTGACGACACTGCATATGGTTGGTGTGTTCGAGAACGGCCGCGCCAAGGTGCACGCCGTCGTGTTGATCGAAGCCTCAAGCCGCAAGCTGGCCGGCCTCAGCATCGTGCTCGCCGAGCCCATGGACGCATCGCGGCGTCGTAGGCTTTGAGAGAATGCGCTGATGCAGGAGGGTGGCGCGCGCGAGTGCGATCACCCGGCAACGACCGGCTTCAACGCCTCGACCAGCAAACGAATTTGCATGGCATTGTCCTTGACGGCGAGCTGGGCTGCGAACCAGTCCTGTACCATCTTGCACACCCGCTCGGGCGTCGCTTTGGCAAGCGCGCGTGCATCCGAGAAGGTTTGCAGATCCATCGGGCTCCAGCCGCGTGTGGCCAGCTGCGCTGCGAGCACATCGTAGTCCTCGCGCTTCGGTGGCTCATGCGTCCGCGGGGATTTGCGGCCTTCGGCGATCGCCTCGAAAATGGCCGTGAACTGCGTCTGCAGCCCCGGCGTGAATTGCGAGGAGCGCATCAGGTCGACGACGACTGGGCTCGTCTCACCTTGCGAGATGAAGTTGAAGCACGCGTCGGTGCTATGCTTGGCGAGACCGGTGAGGTTCTCGACGAAGGACGCAGCGACATAGCGCAGCCGTTCAGGCCCCGCGGCAAGCGCTGCCGACGCGTTCTTGCGGCGCAGATCGACGAGAGCCTGCGTCAGATGCAGTGAGATTTCTTTGTCGCCCTTTTTCTCGCTGTGCAGCTTTGCCGTCTCCTCGACACGCTGCTGGTACCACTCCGGGAACTCGCGCTTGATCAGTTGCCAGAGCGCGGCCTTCTGAAAACCGGCATCGACCTCCGCGGCCGAGGCAGCAAAGCCCTGCAGAGGCGACTGCTTGATCGCTGCGGACGGCTTTCCAGGCGAGCCGCTTGAATTCACGAACGGCATGGAGAGCTGCGGAACCATGCCCTTCATGTAAAGCGCGAGGCCGCCGCCTCCGGCAATGCTGAGGACGAGAACCGCGGCCGCCAACAGCCAGGGGAAGCGGCGGCGGGGCTGCTCACCGCCGGCAATGCGGTCGAGGCGATCGGGAACCGGGATCGGCGACTGAGAAAGCGTCGAATTGGGCGGCGGCGGGGGGGCCGGCAAGCTCAAATTGGAAGCATGAGCGCCGTGGGACTGGCGAGAGGCGGGCTTCTGCGGCGCGCCAGGACGAGGCGCGGGCGGCGGTGTCCAATGCGGCGAGGCGCCTGCCACGGGCGGCGGTGGCGGAGCCATCGGCTTGGCCCAGGTCGGCTGTGTGCGCTGAGCTTCCGTATTGGCATATGGAGCGGATCCCGGCGTGCCGTACGGTGACTGGCGAGATGGAGCCGTGCTGGAGCCCTTCGGCATCCCCGGCGGAGGTGGGTTTACGAATGGAGCCGACGGCATCGCGGGTTCCGAACCATCAGGTCTGCCAGGCGACGAGCCTGTTGCCTGGCGGCCGGGCGCACCGGGACTGGTCTGCGCCGGGGCTTGTTGAGACGTACGGGCCGAGAGCGACGGGTCCTTGGAAGCCGGAGCTGGTGGCGGCGGTGCGGGAGCAGCCTTCGGCGGAAACAACTTGTGCGCTGGCATCCAGTCGGCAAGGCCTTGTTTCCAAACCAGATCACCAGGCCGGAGATGCCCGAGCTCAACAAGCTTCTGCATCTCGCGATCAGTGATCGGGCCGTACTGCTTTCCGTCCCGCCCGAGGAACCACTCGATCTCCGTATCCGATTGGGACATGCGCCCGTTTGCCCTTGCGCCCGTTGTCTCTGCCAATCTTGCGCCTCTTAGCCGACCTGTTCGGCGGGGCGATTGCCAATATTATCCGCCACCAGTGCTGGTGCCCGTCCGATCAGCACCGTTATTGAGCCACCCCACTCGGCAGACGCGGCCGCAATGTACATCAACTCTGACCGGACTTGAACGCACTTAATCTCCAACAGAGGCGATGGCATGGCGCCCGTGTGGCGGTGATTGCGCATTCCCACGCCGGCAACCCGTTGTGCGCTGTTGACGAGCGGCTGCCGAACCGCTCCGGCATTCCGTTCGCCAACGCTCAATTCGGTTCCTTGAACGCCTCGTCGACCGGCACCTTGTAGGCATTGGCCAGCCGGTTGGTCAGGTTGGCGAGCGCAACCACCGCATAGAGCTCGTTGATCTGCGCCTCGGTCGCGCCCTTGGCGCGGGCGGCGGCGGTGTGAGACGCCATGCAGTACTCGCAGTTGTTGGTGATCGAGACGGCGACGTAGACCAGCTCCTTGGTGAGCGGATCGAGGGCGCCCGGCCCCATGATCGATTTGAGGCTTTCCCAGGTGTGGCGCAGCATGCGCGGCTCGTTGGCCAGGTACTTCCAGAAGTTGTTGACTTCTTTCACATTGCGCGAGGTCTTGATGTCCTCGAACACGGCGCGAACCTCGGCGTTGGCTTTGAGTGGATCGACGGGTTTCATGGTGTGGGCTCCGGAAAGCGTGTGGGTCTGTTGCCGACGGCAGAAACCGCCTTGTGATGAGGGGAGGCGTGATGGAAACACCGCATCTTGCGGTCACGATGTGCCACCGCAAGAGCTGTAGATGCCAAATGCTGTGATGACGAGCACTGAATCATTCATCAGGCAGAAAGCCAATTCGTGACCTGTGCCGACCCATCAATGATGGTGCGGTGAAAGCTCCCGCGAGCGAGCCTGCCGGGCGAGCCCTCCGGCATCGATCCACTCGCGCGTCGATCGCGTCGCGCGATCGATAAGCAGCCGCGAGGCGGAAAAGTCGTAGGGCGACACGCCGAGTGGGCAGAGGGCCGGTGCCATGTGCACGTGTACGCCTGCCGGCACGGCATCGATCTCGTGCATGAGCTGCCAGGCGATCAGCAGCGTGATCGCGTGCAATGCCTTGCCAATCACCCCTTTCGGAGGCTCCTTGAGCGCACAGGCATAGCCCGTCGGCAGAACCACGATACGCGATGCGCCAAGCTCCACAGCAAGTCGTAAGGGGGTGTTGGCTGCAATCGCACCGTCCATCAGTGGACGTCCATCGATTGTCACTGGAGGAAAAATTCCAGGCACAGCGGCACTCGCCATGATGGCATCCGCCGCTGACCCCGATGAGAGCCGTACGCCGACGCCTTGTTGATCCGTCGCCATGACGTGCAGGGGGATGCGCGCGTCTTCGAGCTTTTCGTAGGCCAGATTGGCTTCGACCAGCAGGCGCAGGCGGCCAGGATCGACGATGCTTTCGGGGTGGCGAAAGAGGTTCAAGGCGCCGGACAACGTCAACGGAAAAATGTCGGCGCGCCGCAGGCCCGACCAAATGTCCGCCAACCGTGAAACGCCTGCGAGATCAGGCGATCCCGCAAAATACGCGGCATTGATTGCTCCGACCGACGAGCCGACGACGAAGTCTGGCCTAAGCCCGGCTTGCAGCAGCACTTGCAGCATGCCCACTTGGATCGCACCGAGGCTACCCCCACCTGCCAAGACGAACGCTAATTTCCGGTCCGCATCTGCCACGTAGACTTTCCTCGGGCTTTCCTCGCCCATCGCCAAGTGGAAACGAAGCCAACCAAGTCCTTCCCATTGCTAGCACAGGTCACGCCTCGAGCGAGATGCCCGACGCGATGGATCGGCCCGGCCTGCGACAAGATTTGCAATCCTCGTTTGAGGTTGCTGCGTTGGAATGTGGCCGCTATAAGCGCGCCACCTCGGGCGTTCCGCCCGTGTCCTCCGCCCACGCCCCAGGAGCCGCCCATGGCGATCGAGCGCACGTTTTCAATCATCAAGCCTGACGCCACCAAGCGCAATCTGACCGGCGCTATCAACGCCGTGATCGAGAAGGCCGGCTTGCGCATCGTCGCGCAAAAGCGCGTCCTGTGGACTCGCGCACAGGCCGAGAAGTTCTACGAGGAGCATAAGGCCCGTCCGTTCTATGGCGAGCTGTGCACATTCATGACCTCGGGGCCGATTGTGCTCCAAGTGCTCGAGGGTGACAACGCCATCGCCAAGTACCGCGACGTGATGGGCGCAACCGACCCGAAAGAGGCCAAGGACGGGACCATTCGCAAATTGTTCGCGGTTTCGAAAGGTGAGAACTCGACGCACGGCTCCGACAGCCCTGCCGCCGCCGAGCGTGAAATCGCCCTGAACTTCCGCCTCGACGAGATCGTCGGCTGAGCTCCGCGCGTCGTTCCCCCGTCCTGAGGCGCCGGCACTCCCCGCAGTCCGGCGCCTTGCTGTTTTTCCGGAAGACAGTCGAGTCCGGAAGTCAAGACAGTGCTCCAGCCAGGATGACCCGAGCCTTCATGACCGACGCCCCTGCAACCAACACACCGGCTCTCGCATCGCACCGCGATGTGACGTGGGTCGCCGCTGGCAGCATCGTGGTCGCGATCGCAGTGATGGGAGTCAAGTATGTCGCCTACTGGAAAACGGGGAGCGTTGCGCTCTTCTCGGATGCTCTGGAAAGCATCGTCAATGTGGTGACGGCCGTTGTTGCGCTCGTGACGATTCGCATCAGTGCGCGCCCCGCCGACCGCCGCCACCAGTTCGGACACCACAAGGCGGAGTACTTCTCCGCCGTGCTGGAAGGCGCGCTGATCATCGTCGCGGCACTGCTGATCATGCGCGAGGCTTACGATGCGTTTCTCAGGCCCCGCACGCTGACCGAGCCGCTGGTGGGGATCGCCATCTCCTCGGTAGCGACCGCGCTCAACACGGCCTGGGCGGCGTTCCTGGTGGTCTGGGGTGGCAGGCACAAGTCGCCCGCACTGGTAGCCGACGGTTGGCACCTCTCGACGGATGTTCTGACCAGCGTTGGCGTCCTGGCCGGGCTTGGGCTCGTCTGGCTGACGGGCTGGCAGGTGCTCGACCCGCTGCTGGCAGCGGCAGTGGCCGTGAACATTCTCTGGACCGGCTGGCGCCTGACGAGCGAGTCGGTATCGAGCCTGATGGACGAGGCGGTGGCTGGCGATGTCGGACGCAAGATCCGCAGTCTCATCAGCATCAATGCGGAGGGCGCGATCGAGGTGCACGATCTGCGCACGCGCACGGCGGGACGCGCAACCTTCATCGAGTTCCATCTCGTCGTGCCCGGTACGATGACCGTCGCCGAAGCCCACGCGATCTGCGACCGACTGGAAGAAGCCATTGGCCGTGAAATCAATGGCGCCGAAGTTTTGATCCACGTCGAGCCGGACGGCGAAGCCCGCCACAAGGGCGTGCTGGTGCTGTAGCGATGCCGCGCCTCGCGCCGCTGTGAAGCGCAACGGAACGCCTCTGCATGACCCGGACGACAGGCGGCGCGGAGCAGTGTGCTATTCGGCGGTGATGTTCGCGTCTTTGATGATCCGCGCCCACTTCGCAAAATCGCTGGCGACGAACTGCGCGAAGGCGGGACGATCCATGTCCAGCATCTCGGCGCCGAGCCCCTTGAACCGCTCGCGCACCGCAGGTGTCGCCAGAACTTTGTTGAGCGCAGCTGCGAGCTTCTCCTGCACGCCTGCCGACATGCCGGCGGGGCCGAACAGTCCGGTGAATGTGGTCGATTCAAAGCCTTTCAGCCCCAGCTCGTCGAGCGTCGGCAGGTCGGGCAAAGATGGCAGCCGCTTCTTCGACGTCGCAGCGATCGGCCTGATGCGGCCTTCCTTGATGTGCGGCAAGGACGACGGCGTCTGGTCGATCATCGCCTCGACTTGCCCCGCGACGAGATCGTTCAACGCCGGACCTGAGCCCTTGTAGGGAACATGCGTGGTCTTCACGCCGGCCATGATGTCGAAGAGCTGGATCGTCAGATGATTGGTGGTGCCAGCACCGGACGTCGCGACGCTCAGCTGCCCATTGCGCGATTTTGCATAAGCCAGGAACTCGGCGTAATTCGAGACCGGCACCTTGGTTGCGACTGAGAGCACCAGTGCCACTTCATGGATCGGTCCGAGAGCGACAAGATCCTTCACCGGATCGTAGCCGGCAGTCTTGTAGAGCGACGGCGAGATCGTAATTGCGGCCGTCGAGCCGAGCGTCAGCACGTGACCATCGGGTGCAGCGGTTGCAACTTGCGCCGTGCCGATGGTGCCGCCGGCGCCAGGCTTGTTCTCGACGACAACCGAGGTTCCAAGCACCTCGCCGAGGCCCGGCGCGATTGCGCGCGCCGTGATGTCGATGTTCCCGCCAGGCGCGAACGGCACAACGATCCGGATCGGCTTGCCGGAGAAGTCCTGGGCCGATGCTGGGACGTGGCAAACGAGTGGTAGCGTTGCGGCGCTGAGCGCCAGGACGCCGCGCATGGCGAGGGTAAAGGTGGTTCTGATCACGTCGGCCTCCTCGTGGATCGAACGAAAGCTTAGTGCACCGCCGACACCTGCGAAAGCCATCGCCGACACCGCATCGAGGAGCTGTGCTGATCTCGCACCCGGCGCGGCGTCAGTAGGCATGGATCGTGTCGCTATCGGCCCGCCGGCGGCAGCTCACCGAGTGCAAAAGAGCACGGCGAAGGGCGTCGCCTTCATGTTCGCCGTATTGCTCGTGCTGGCCTGCGCGGTGAAGTGGTGCAAGCTTCAGGTCAACGTCGGAACGGATCGACGCTATTTGGCGTCTTTGGATCGATCGGCTAACGCGAGAGGTTCCAACTCGGGTGCCTTTTGCTTGAGCTTGGGCTGCCCGCGCACGAGGCTCCTGACGGCACGGGCAGCGACGATCTCGCCCTCATTGGCATACGCCTCGTGATTGCGCTCGATGTCCTTCAGCTCGTAGCGGTAGTTGACCATGAGCCCGTGAGCCTCGCGTAGGCCTTTCTCCGAGACGTCTCCCAGCCAATTGATGCGCTCCAGCCGGGCGCCATTGCCGAGGTGGAAGCGTGCGACCGGGTCGATCGCACGTCCATCCGCCGAGCGCGCGACGAGGAAATAGTGCGCGGCCAGAGCCAACAGAGTGCGCTGCAGCGTTTCGTCTTCTTCCGGCTCCTCGAGCCATCCTGGATCGCGCAGCACCTGCAGGGCGACGCGGTCTGCGGACGTGATTGCTTCTTCCGTGTCATCAGCGAGAGCGCGATCGAGCCATCGTGCAAAGCTCGGCACCGGCGACAGCGTAACGAATGTCTTGAGCTGCGGCTGCTCTTTCACCAGCTCTTCGACCACCTGCTTGATGAGAAAATTGCCGAACGAAATGCCGCGCAACCCTTCCTGGCAGTTGGAGATCGAATAGAACACCGCCGTTGTCGGCGCCGAGCCGGGCAACCCGACTTTGCGTTTCTCATTCAGCACCGACTGAATTGTCGACGGCGTGTCGCCCATCAGCGCGACTTCGACGAAAATCAAAGGCTCATCGACAAGCGAGGGGTGGAAGAAAGCAAAGCATCGCCGGTCTTTCGGATCGAGCCGCCGGCGCAGATCGTCCCAGCCTTGGATCTCGTGAACCGCCTCATACTGGATGATCTTCTCGAGGATGGCAGCAGGCGTTTGCCAGTCGATCCGCTTGACCACCAAGAACCCGCGATTGAACCAGGAGGCGAGAAGGTGCGCCATATCGGTGTCGACGCCCGCCAGCGATGGCTCGCCCTTCGGCAGCTTCAGCAGATCGCGACGCATGGCAACGATCTCGGCTGTGGCGCCGGGAGCCAGATTGAGCCGACGGAAAAACTCCTGTCGCGGGCTTTCGACAGCGGCGCGCAGCTTCGCGAGGGTCTGCTCAGTCGGACTCTTGAGATAAGCCTCGGCCGCAGTCGCGACCGCTTTCTCGCTGGGTTGGAAGTGCTCGGCAAGGTATCGAAAAAAACCTCGGCGATCGTCCGGCGACATGTCGCGGTAAAACTCGATGATTTGACGCGCGATGACGACGCCTGATGCTTCGCCACGGCCAGAGACCAGGGCATTGGCCAGCGTGGTGATGTCCTCTTTCGGTCGCCCGACCAAGGCTGCAGGCAAATAGTGCCGGCCTTGCTCGGCAACGGTATTCAGCAGATCTTGCAGAAATGAGACATTCACGGGCATGGGGCCATCCGTTGCTGCGTCTCGTCGTGAATTATCGAAGCCTCAGGCATGTAGGCTGCGCAGAGCCTGAGATCAACTAGCCCTTTTCAGGCACCTGGGGAGCGGTCATTGTTTGGGCAGCGCGCACGAATGGAGGATCCCGGCATGAGCGAAACTTACGAAATTCTGGCTTTGAAGTATGGCGAGAATACCGCCCGCAAAGCCGCCGAAAACTTTATGATACCGACGCCGGACGACCACGCGTCGCCGATGCCGATCGACTACTTCGTATTCCTGATCCGCAATCAGAACCGCACGATTCTCGTCGACACGGGCTTTGATCACAAGGAAGCAGCAGCCCGCGGCCGCAAGATCACCGAGGAGCCGATCGTTTCGCTGAAGCGCATCGGCGTTGACCCGGCATCGATCAAGGAGACCATCATCACGCATCTCCACTTCGATCACGCAGGCACGATGGATCAATTCCCGAGCTCGAAGTTCCATCTGCAGGCGGCGGAGATGGCCTACGCGACAGGGCCCTGCATGTGCGAAGCTTCTATGCGTACACCCTTCACGGCCGACCACGTCTGCCAGATGGTGAAACACGTCTACTCAGGCCGCGTGCACTTCCACGATGGCGACGGCGAAGTGGCACCTGGGATCACTGTGCACAAGTCGCCTGGACACTCGAAAGGCATCCAGGCCATTCGCGTCAACACCGCACATGGACCGGTGGTGATGGCGTCTGACGTCGTGCACTTCTACGCCAACATCGAGCAGCGCCGACCGTTCTTCATCACCATTGATCAGGAAGCGACACTCAAGTCGTATGATCGTCTCTCTTCGCTGGCTGGCGGGCTGAAGAACGTGATTCCCGGCCATGACCCGCTGATCTTGAAGCGGTACCCCGCCTGGAAGCCTGAGACGCAGGGTCTTGTCCACAAGCTCGATGCGCCAAGGATCGGGTAAGGGAGAACGCCGGCTTGCAACGAGGCGAGTTCGAGCCCGGATGTTGTCCGGGCTCGCGACGTCATATCGCGACGTTATGATGACTCCTTCAGCCGTGCGAGTGCCTCAGGCGTGTCGACGTCGACGAAAATGGCATCAGAGGCAAGATCGACCTCGGCCACCGCCTCCGCATGTTGCCCGATGATGTGTCGCGCGCCTGTATCCCCGGCCACGGCAAGCATTTCGGAAAAGAGCTCGGCCGAAAACAGCACGGGATTGCCGCGCTTGCCCTGATAGACAGGCACGATGATCGAGCGGCCTTCCTTCGGCGCGAATCCGGCGATGAGACGATCCAACATCGCGCCCGTGATGCGGGGCATGTCGCCGAGCGCAATGATCACGCCGTCCAGTTCTGAAGGAAGCGCGTTCAATCCGGCTTTCATGGAAGCGCTGAGACCTTCCCGATAATCGGGATTGTGCACCACTTTAAGATCCAGTCCGGCGAGCGCGGCACCGACCTCTTCCGCCATATGGCCGGTGACGGCAACCACCGGTCTGGCGCTCGACGCCAGAATGGCGCGGGCTGTGCGCCGCACGAGTTTCTCGCCATCGAGTTCTGCCAGCAGCTTGTTGGAGGCGCCGAAGCGAGTCGAGCGACCCGCCGCCAGCAGCACGACACCAATGCGCGGCGCGCGGCGCACGCTCTCGGCCTCGCCGGCGTCGTCCATGGCATCTCCCTCGCGAGGCTGTGGGCGCGTCGCGATTTCTTTGAGCAATCCACCAAGGCCCATGTGAGCCACGTCGCGCGATGCGATATCAAGACCCGCCAGGGAGCGTTCGAGGATCCAATCGAAGCCATTGAGCTTCGGCGAGGCGGCGCAACTCGGCGCCCCGATCACATCGCGACCGTCGAGCCGGCCGAGCAGCATGAGATTGCCCGGATCGACGGGCATGCCGAGGCGCACGATCTCGCCGCCAGCTTCGACGAGCGCGGCCGGAATGACGTCGCCCCGGTCTACGATCGCGGAAGCGGCAAACAGGATGATTGGATCGGCCCCACGTGCTTGCATTTCCGAAATGGCTGCTTTCACGGCAGCCTCCTCGTGCGGAACGGTCTCTGTAAACCCGAGCCTGCTTCCGAGCGAAGCAAGTCGGGCCTCGATCGCGGCGCGGCGTTTCTCGAGCACATTCACCTTGGTCGAAGGCATCCGCGTCATGATGAGGCCGGCGGTCTTGCTCTTTAGCGCCGCAATCCGAACGAGCCCTTCGACCTCCCGGGCGATCGCCTCCGCTTTGGCAACGGCAGCTTCCGGAACGGCGAACGTGATGACCTTTATCGTTGCCACCATTTGGCCGGCGCTCACGCGCTCGAAGGACGGGACCGTCGCGATCGTCAGACCTTCATCGATGTCGTTGAGGCGCGAGATGCGCTGGGCATCGACGACGGCAATGCCCGTTTGCTCGGCGAACAGATTGGCTCGGCCCGTAAATGGGGCGGCGGTTCGAGTTCCACCCCCCGCGACCGCCAGTGCGACGCGGGCAGCGGCGGCATCTTCCACGACATCGCCGGGCTCGATCCGGGCGCCCATCACTGTGGTGACCCCGGCCGCCCCGATACGGGCGACATCGTCTGCGCTGAGCACGCGACCTTTCTTGATCACGCCTTTGCTGGTCGCGATGGAGTGGGCGAGGATCAAGCCCTCGGCATCTTGAACTGGGTAACGGGCAAATTTCATCGTCTGGCTCGACTTCGGCCGTCGGCATCACTGCTACGGATATATAGTGTCTTGAGCCGCGTTAGTCGTCCTCGATCATAAAAGATCTGCAAGGCGCGCTGGAGCAACGATAGGCATCGGACAACATAAGGGCCGGAAATCATGAAAGCCGCAGAGATCATCCGGCATCTCGGACTGAAGCCGCATCCAGAGGGTGGATATTACAGAGAGACATTCCGGGATCAGCGTTGCGTCGAGAGTGGGCGCTCGGCTTCAACCGCCATCTACTTTCTGCTCGAGGCTGGCCAAGTCTCACGATGGCACCGGATCGATGCTGCCGAAATCTGGCACTGGTATGCGGGTGCACCACTCGCTCTTGCGCTCAGGTCGCAGTTGGACGCTGCAGACGTTCTGCTGCGTCTCGGTAGTGATTTGGCGGCAGGCGAGCTGCCCCAAGCCGTTGTTCCGGAGCGCCATTGGCAGCAGGCAATGAGCCTCGGCGAATGGACTCTGGTCGGTTGCACGGTTGCACCTGGGTTTACGTTCGATGGTTTCGAGCTTGCACCTGACCAGACGGCCTGAGGGGGAAACCGCGCTCTGGCCTCGCTGTTGCGATATTGCATCATCGCGCGAGCTATCCCGGATTATCCACAACTTACCAACCGTCAATAAGGTGGATAGATAACTGTATAACAAAGAAAAACTGTGGGTGAGACTAGCGCTGGGCCGCCATTTCTTGCCCCCTGCTTTCGACTCGGCAAAGAGTGTCTGCTGAACAGTACTCCTTTTGCGGCGGGGCAGTGGCACATGAAGCGCGAGCATTCCACCGGTTCATTCTTGAGCGCGGTGTTCGTCGACTACGACAACATCTACTTGTCGCTCAAGCGCAGGAGCGACGAGGCCGCCAAGCGCTTCGCCAAGGAAGCCCCGCTCTGGATAAAGGCGATCGAGCAGGGCACTCTGATCACGCCGACCAATGGCCTGGCAGGCGAAGGTTCACGCCGCATCGTGATGAACCGCTGCTACGGCAATCCAGTTCCGCGGCGCAACCAGAGCGACAACTCCACGGATATGAACTCTTTCCCGTTTACGCGGCATCACTTTCTGCGTGCGGGCTTCGAGATCATCGACTGTCCGCCGCTGACCGCTCAGCTTAAGAATTCCTCCGACATCCGCATGGTGATGGATGTTCGGGATTACCTCATCCACGAGACCTACTTCGATGAGTTCGTCATCCTCTCGGGCGATGCGGACTTCACCCCGGTGCTGCACCGGCTGCGTGCGCACGCGCGCCGCACAGTTATTTACGCGAACGACCATACCGCAGCTCCGTACACTGCAATTTGCGACGGGGAAATCCGCGAGGCAGACCTGATTTCGCTCCTGCTCGAAGGCAGGATCGCCAGCGAGCAGCAAAATCAGCAAGGCAAGATCGAGCCCTACAACCCGCAGCAGGCGCGCAAGGAGATCATGGCGGACGTGATTGCAGCCGTGCGCGCATCACCCGCGCCCATGCCGCTCGAGGCACTCGCTGACCGCGCTGTGCGCCAGGTTGGCCATGATAAAACGATCGGCACTGCTTGGGGTGGTGCAGGCGGATTTCGCGAGCTGCTTGCGCAGGATCTGCCCGCCGGACTCCGCCTTTCCGGCGAACCTCCGTATGTCGTGATCGACGCTGCCCGTCACATCGCGGCACAGCCGATCCCGGCCCGCATAGAAGTGCAGGCGCAACCTTCCGCGCCAGTTCAGGCCCGCATCGCTGCCAAGCCGCAAAGCCCTGCCCGGGCGGCCGTCGCAGCTCCGACGCCGCTTTCGGCATCTGCGCCGGCGCAGATGCAGGTGACAACGCCTGCGCAATCGCAGAAGCCCATTCAACCGGCGTCCATGCCAGCTCCGGCCCAAGAGGCAGACTACTTCGAGGATCAACAAAACTTCGAAGAGTATCGGCCGCCCGAGGTGCAGCCTGCTCCTCGGCAGCCGATTCAACGTAAGACTGCTCAGGCCGCTGTCCCTGTGCCCACGCCCGTTCAGCCGCCCATGCAGCCGTTGGCAGCGGCGGGTGTCACTGCGACCACCGCGCCACAGCGTGAGCCGGTCGTCGTGCGTTCTCCGCAGCCTCAGCAGCCTGGAGCGGCTATCGCCCCACGAGCACCGGCAGCGCAGCAACCCGTTCAAGGGCAGGCTCCCGCCGCAGCCGCTGCCGCCCAAAGGTCGCGATTCGCCGAGGCGGCCGCTCAAAGTCCGGTCGCGGCGCAGATGCAGCCGCAACTTTCCGCTCGGACACAGCAAGCCTATTCAACCACGCACCAGCCTGCGAGATCGAATGAGCCGTCGCCCATCCATCAATCTATCGCGCGCATCCATGACGCCTGCCAAGCGCCTCCATTGGCGCCGCCCGAGTACCGGATGCTTTTCGAGACCATGGCTCAGGAGATCAATGAGAACGGATTGATCGGCGCGCAAACAATAATGAACATCGTGCAAAGAGTGCAGGAGCATGGCGTGGACGTTCGCCGGGACGACGTGAGGTTCGTGCTTGAGGTCGTTAGCGAGGCAGATCCCTGGTTCGAGCAGGGTGCCTCGGCCAATCTGTTCGCGGGCCGCTTCCGGAACTTTGTGGTTGCGCGCTGCCGCAGCCAGGGCCTCAGCCTGTCGGCCGACGAGCTGGATCTGATCGAGGCGTGGTTTGCCGGCGGCTCGGCTCCCGCGCACCGTGTCGCTCAAGAGTTGCCGATGCCGGTACAGCCGCCGCTACAACACGGTCGCGCACCAACTCAGATGCAACAGCAATCTCAGCCTCCGGTGCCGCAGCAAGCGCAAATCGGGAATCGTGGCTGGTCCCTTGAAGATGGCCGCAAGCACCTGCCGGAGCAGCGGCAAGTAACCGAGCCGGTCGAGCCGACAGCGGAGGACTTTCCAAGAATCGTCAGGACGAGACTGCGCGGCTGACAACGACTGCGACGATCGCCACCAAACGCCCCGCTCCCCGGGGCGTTTCCTTTTGGTGCGGGCGAGATTGGTGGAAACGGAAATTTTTCCAAAATCTGCCGAGGTTAAAGCCAGGGCAGGCCCAGTGACGCCTCGTTAATACCTTCGGCGGTAGATTTGCGCCGGTTCACGGGAGCTTCGGCCAGCGACGTTGAAAAAAGAGAGCCGAGGGAGCGGAGAGTATCATGGGTCGTGCGCTTGAGCGTTTCTGGAAGGATGAGCAGGGGGCTACTGCGATCGAATATGCTCTGATTGCAACAGGCATCGCCATCCCCATTGTGGCCGTTCTGACGTCGGTCGGAAGTTCATTGAAGGTTCCATTTCAGACTGTTGCGTCGGGATTGCAGGGCAAATAGCCAGCCGCACTGGATTCACCAAGCCTTCACGAGCGTACGGCATAGTTTGCGCCTTGCTTGAGTATCGAGGGGTGAGTTGTGCTCGAGTTCGCTCTGTTTCTCCTTTTCCCCGCGGCCATGGCATTCGCCGGTGCCATGGACCTGCTCACGATGACGATCCCGAACCGCGTATCGCTGTTCTTGATCGCAGCATTCGTCGTCGTGTTTCCGATCGCCGCGTTCGGTTGGCCAACTCTCTTGAGCCATATTGGAGCGGGCGTGCTGATGCTTGCTGTCGGCATTGCTATGTTTGCGCGGGGATGGCTCGGCGGCGGCGATGCGAAGATACTAGCCGCTGCGAGTCTCTGGCTCGGCTTCGACAGATTGCCGGAATACTTGATACTCGTTGCGCTATTGGGCGGCGCGCTCGCGATGCTGCTCCTCTTCTATCGCAAGCTGACCCCGCCGCCGTTTCTGCTCAAGCAGGAATGGGCGATGCGGTTGCACCGCCAGTCCACGGGCATTCCATACGGCATCGCGCTCGCAGCTGCCGGGCTCTGCATATACCCGACGACACCTTGGTTCTCTTCGCTGGCGCTCTGAGCCGGCGCGACTGTCACGGAACGAGGCGCTCATTAACTGCGAATTGACGTTTTTGGCCGACACTCGATGCGAGTGAGGTCGCTTACGTCGGCGAAAGGACCAATTGTGCAATGAAACGGGCTCAGATTATCACCATCGGCCTTGCGGGCGTTCTCTCCATCGGAGCGTTTTTCGGCCTGAAGACCATGTCCAAGCCGCCTCAGGTGCAGCATCTCGAGAAGGCGTCTGACGCGGTCAAGGTCCTCGTTGCACGCGGCGACATCGGTCTTGGCTCGGTGACCAATGAGTCGAGCTTTCGCTGGCAAGAATATCCTGAAGCTTCGGTGCCGCCCGGATCCATCCAATGCCGAAGCCAAACGTGCTCCATGCGCGAATACTCGGGGAGCATCGCCCGCGCTCCGATCATGAAGGAAGAGCTCATCACACGTTCCAAGATCGTCAAGGCAGGTGAGGGCGGCGTTCTGGCGTCGATCCTGCCGCAAGGCATGCGCGGCATTTCGACCAAGATCACGGAAGAGAGTGCCGTCGGAAAGCTCATCCTGCCGAACGACCATGTCGACGTCATCCTGATCCGCCGGCTCCGCAGCAAAGGCGGCCAGGAAGAGCATGTGAGCGACACGCTGTTCCGCAATGTCAAGGTTCTCGCCATCGGTCAGAAGATCGAAGTCAAGGACGGCCAGAAGGTCGCTGACGGCAACACGGCGACACTCGAGCTGACCCCGCGTCAGGCCGAGCTCCTCGCGCTCGCCCGATCCATGGGCGACATCACGTTGGCGCTGCGATCGATCGCTGATTTCAAGGAAAGCAAGGATGAGGCTGCTGACGCCCGCAAGGACGAGGCGCGCAGCAACGCAGTGCGCATGCTCAAGTACGGAATCCGTTCCAGAGCATACGGCGTCAACTAAGTGGAAATGGTTTCAGACTAGAGATCATAACTTCGTAATCCGGTTTTCGTCTGCGTCTGCGTGCGTTGCGTCTGCGTGCACCCATAGTTTCGGTAGCTCGTCAGAAGGCTTGATCGCATCATGCGGAAAATTCTCAAGACTGCTTGTGGCTCCGTCCTGGCTGGAGTTGCCGGACTGGCCGTCGCTACTTGCGCTCCCGGTGGTTTGCCAAACGCATTTGCCGGCGGGAACGGAAAGGTCAGCAAGACCTCGGCGAACGATGCTGGTCCCACGCAGTACAGCGCGGATCACCAGTCCATTCTCCGCTTGAGCGAGAAAGATGGCTTCCCCGTACAGCGCGGGGTCAAGCTCGGTCAGAACAAGTCGATGCTCATCGAAACGTCTCGCGACCTGCGGGATGTCATCGTGTCGAACCCGGAAATGATGGACGCCATGGTTCAAACGTCGAACCGCGTCTACATCATCGGCAAGAAAACGGGTCAATCGAACGTTTTCCTGTTCGACTCGAACGGCGATCAGATTGCAACGATCGAAGTGCTGATTGAGCACGACACGACGGCGCTTGACGTACTCTTCACCCGTCTCATTCCCGGCTCCCGGATCAAATCCGAGATCTTGAACGGCACTGTGATCTTAACGGGAACGGTCCGCAATCCTGCCGACAGCACGCGCGCCTCTGATATTGCCAGCCGCTTCGTCGTGCAGCCTCAGCCAGATACGCAGAACATCCGTCACGCGCAAAAAGTCATCAACATGCTTCAGGTCGAGGCCGAGGAGCAGGTGATGCTGCGCGTCCAGGTGGCCGAGGTCGAACGGTCCGTGCTGAAGCAGTTCGGTATCAACCTGTCAGCTGGCGTCTCGGCGGGCAACATCGCGACTGGTATTGTTACGAACAATTCCTTCCCGCTCAACGCACTGACATTGGGAAATGCAATCAGCGCCGGACATCAGTCTGGGGTGCCATTGGGCAGGGAGTGCGTTACCGGACCGCTAGCCTCGGTTTCTGCAATCGGAGGGCACTGGAGCACGCCCAACAACTGTTTGGGCTATGCGCTCAAAGCGCTTGAGCGCAACGGGATGATCAAGACACTAGCGGAGCCCAACCTGACGGCAATTTCCGGCGAAACGGCCAAGTTTCTTGCCGGCGGAGAGTTCCCGGTTCCAGTCTCGGTCAATAATGGCCAGATCGGTATCCAATTCAAGGAGTTCGGCGTTGGTGTGGCTTTCACGCCGATCGTCCTCTCGGAGGGACGTATCAACCTGAAGATCGAAACCGAAGTTTCTGAACTGACTGACATTGGAGCCTTGCAGATAGCCGGCATCGGCATCCCAGCTCTAAAGAAGCGCCAGGCCAAATCTACGGTTGAGCTGCCGTCGGGCGGCACTCTCGCCATGGCCGGACTCCTGTCGGACGATACCCGAAAAAACATCGACGGCTTCCCAGGTCTGAAGAGCTTGCCTGTTCTCGGCACGTTGTTCCGCAGTCAGGACTACATCAAGCGGGAAACCGAGCTCGTCGTTCTGGTGACACCCTACACCGTTCGTCCCACTGCTCAGAGCAATGTGGCGCGGCCGGTCGATGGATTGGCGCCTGCGCCTGACCTCAAGTCCAACCTGCTTGGTCACATGAACCGGGTCTACGGCAAGAACGCAGCCAGCATCAAGGATGCAGGCAGCATCAAAGACAACAACGTCGGCTTCATCGTGGACTGATCGGCTGAGTGCAGGAGACGTATCATGACAATATTCAAGATCAAGATTGCACCGGCACTGATCAAGTCGATAGCCGTTTCAGCGGTCGGAATAATGGCCACAGCGTGCAGCTCGCATGAGAGCGGCGGTGGCCATGTCGCAGGCTGGACTTTGGTCGATGCGAGCCAGCGCCATCCGATCGTCGTGTCGCAGCAACCGGCCAACCTCAGTTTGCGAGTGGCTCGCGGTACGCAAGGTCTGACGCCCAGTCAGCGGTCGACTGTGATCAACTTTCTCAACAAATATCGTGGCGGCGATACCGGCAATGCAAGGATCGAAATTCGGGTGCCGAGCGGCACGCCGAACGAGGTCGCCGCGCTCTATGCCGTCTCCGACTTGCGTGAGCTGATGCGGGAGTACGGCATCGATGAAACGCGAGTAGCGATCTCGCCGTACCACACGGAAGGAGACAACGCTCCGCCGATCCGTGTCTCGTATGCGAGATTTGTCGCCGAAGGGCCTTCATGCGGACACTGGCCGTCCAACCTCGCTGACAATTCGCGAAACCTGCCACATCCCAATCTTGGCTGCGCGACGCAGCGAAACTTCGCAGCCCAGGTCGCCAATCCGGCGGACCTGCTTGGTCCGCGGACGATGACGCCAACGATGTCCGAGCGGCGCGACACGCAATGGGAGCGCTACGTAAAGGGGCAGACCACGATCACCGAAAAGCATAATGACGAGCGTCTCGTCATCAAAGGCGCTCAGTAAGCGAGAGGCATCATGAGCAAGCAACTTCAAGCAACAGCCGGTCGCGAAATCGCCACGATGGACGACATTGCCGGTGACGAAGAGCAGCGCACCGACAGAGCGCGGCCAATTCCGCGGATCTCGATTCAGGCTTTCTGCGAAAGCAGCGATACGGCTGAAGCAATGCAAGTCGCCGCCGAGGATCGCCGCCTGGCTAAGGCCCACGTCTCTGTCCACATGGGTGGGGCGCAGGCTGCCGTCAGTCACTATCAGGAAAGCCCGACTCCGAACCTGATTCTGATCGAGTCGGTGCTGGCGCGTGGCGATCTCTTGGGCGAGCTCGACAAGCTTGCCGAGTATTGCGACGCAGGCACGAAGGTTGTCATCATCGGGCACGTCAATGACGTTGTCCTGTATCGGGAGCTCTTGAAGCGCGGCGTCAGCGAGTATCTGATCGCCCCCGTGACGCCCATCAGCTTGATGGAGAGCGTTTCCAACCTCTACAACGATCCCGCTTCCGATCCCGTCGGTCACGTCTACGCCTTCGTGGGAGCGAAGGGCGGTGTGGGCGCTTCCACGGTTTGCCACAACGTGTCGTGGTGTCTCTCAGAGATGCTGAAGTCGAACGTGGTCATTGCGGACTTCGACTTGGCATTCGGAACGGCCGGGCTCGACTTTAATCAGGACCCCGTCCAGGGAATCTCGGAGGCCCTCGGCAGTCCGGAGCGCCTTGATGAGGTTCTTCTCGACCGCCTGCTCACCAAGTGCTCAGAGCATTTGAGCATATTTGCCGCGCCCGGCACGCTCGACCGCGACTACGACCTGACAGCGGACAGCTGCGATATCGTGCTGGATGTCGTGCGCCAGAACGTGCCTTACGTCACTGTCGACGTCCCGCATGTTTGGACGTCATGGTCGAAGCGCATTCTGACACAGGCCGACGAGGTCGTGATTACGGCCGCGCCGGACCTCGCCAATTTGCGCAATGCGAAGAATCTTGTCGACTTGCTGAAGCAGGTGCGCGCGAACGACGGTCCTCCGCATTTGGTCATCAACACGGCAGGCATGCCGAAGCGACCTGAGATCCCCATCAAGGACTTCGAAGCGGCACTGGATCTCAAGGCGACGGCGGTCATCGAGTTTGATGCCGAGGCGTTCGGCCAGGCGGCAAACAATGGACAGATGATCGAGGAGACCTCGACCAAAGCGAAGTCCGTCCAGCACTTCCGCGACATCACCATGACACTGACCGGTCGGCGCGAGCCAAGAGCCGAGAAGAAGGCATCGTCCGGCAAAAGCATTTTCGAGCGTCTGAAGCTCAAGCGCTAAGGAACGTCACTCATGTTCGGACGTCGATCCAACGAAACGGGCGCGCAGCGGCGCGCGCTACCACAGCAGAGCGCCGCGCCAGCACCTGCACCGGCCGAAACTCGTGCTGCTGCTGCAGCCGCAGCACCGCCTCCGCCGCCTCCCAAAGTTGAGCCCGTCGAGCCGCAACGCAAGCACTCGGAGGAGTACTATGACGTCAAGACAACGGTCTTCAATGCGCTGATCGACACCATTGACCTCACCCAGCTCGCGAAACTGGAGGCTGCGGCGGCGCGCGAGGAGATCCGCGACATCGTCAGCGAAATCATTCAGCTGAAGAATGTCGTGATGTCGATTGCGGAGCAGGAAGAGCTCCTGGAGGATATCTGTAACGATGTTCTCGGCTACGGTCCGCTCGAGCCACTGTTGGCCCGCGACGACATCGCCGACATCATGGTCAATGGCGCCAACACGACCTTCATCGAGGTCGGCGGCAAGATGCAGAAGACCGGTGTCCGGTTTGCTGACAACGCTCAGCTGATGAATATCTGTCAACGCATCGTGAGCCAGGTTGGCCGTCGCGTCGACGAATCAAGCCCAATCTGCGACGCCCGCCTGCCCGACGGCTCCCGCGTCAACGTGATTGCGCCGCCGCTGGCGATCGATGGTCCCGCACTGACCATTCGAAAGTTCAAGAAAGATCGGCTGAGGCTGGAGCAGCTGACAAAGTTCGGCTCGATCTCGCCTGCGGGCAGGACACTGCTGGAGATCATCGGACGGGTCCGCTGCAACATCATCGTATCGGGTGGCACGGGCTCCGGTAAGACGACGCTTCTCAACTGCTTGTCCGCAACGATCGATAACGACGAGCGAATCATCACATGCGAGGACTCGGCCGAGCTGCAATTGCAGCAGCCGCACGTGGTGCGCCTCGAGACGCGCCCGCCGAACCTCGAAGGCGAAGGCCAGATCACCATGCGTGATCTCGTCAAGAACTGCCTGCGTATGCGCCCGGAGCGGATCATCGTCGGCGAGGTTCGTGGCTCGGAGGCGTTCGATCTGCTGCAAGCTATGAATACTGGCCACGATGGCTCGATGGGAACGCTTCACGCAAACAGCCCACGTGAGGCTATCAGCCGTATGGAATCGATGATCATGATGGGAGGCTTCGCGCTTCCCACCAAGACAATTCGAGAAATGATCACCGGTTCGGTCGATATCATCGTGCAGGCGTCGCGATTGCGCGACGGTTCGCGAAAGATCACGCACGTCACCGAGGTGGTCGGCATGGAAGGTGACGTCGTAACACTTCAGAATCTGTTGGTCTTTGAAATCACCGGTGAAGACGCCAACGGCAAGATCATCGGTCGCCACCGTTCAACCGGCATCGCGCGACCAAGATTTTGGGAACGGGCAGAATACTACAACGAGACCGATCGGCTGGCGCAGGCGCTAGCATCAGCTGAAGTCCGCGACAACTTCGGCAATACACTTGGAGAGACCAATGCTTGATATGTCGCCTGAGACGCTGCAGTTGGTCTTCTATGGTGTGATTGCGATCGGCTTCGCAATCATTTTGTACGTCATGGTCTACCCGTATATCTCTGGCGACGTTCAGGCGGATAAGCGGCTCCAGAGCGTGACTGAAAACAAGGCCGTGCGCAGTCAGCGGCGCGCGCGCGACGAGGAGGTATCCAATCGCCGCAAGCAAGTCGCGGACACGCTGAAAGATCTCGAGGACAGGCAGAAGGCGAAAGAAACCCTCACCTTACGCGTCAAGCTGCAGCGTGCCGGTCTCGATGTAACGCCCAGCGTGTTCTGGACGGCGAGTGGTGTGTGCGGCGCGGTCGTCGGCCTGGTGACATTCCTCTCTCTGCCCGGGATGACCCCGCTTGTTTCGATCGGTGCCGCCATCGTCGGCGCTTTTGGCCTGCCGCAATGGGCCGTGAAAATCATGACCAAGCGGCGCTTCAGCAAGTTCACGAATGAATTCGCAAATGCGATCGACGTCATCGTTCGTGGTGTCAAGTCAGGTCTGCCGCTGAACGAGTGCCTCGGTATCATTGCACGCGAAAGCCCGTCGCCCATTCGCGAGGAGTTTCAGGAGCTCGTCGAGCAGAGTCGGGTCGGCATTCCGCTGCAGGAATGCTTCGAGCGCATGATGCAGCGCGTACCGCTGCCGGAGGTGAAGTTTTTCGCGATCGTCATTGGCATCCAGCAGCAAGCCGGTGGCAATCTTTCGGAAGCATTGGGCAATCTCTCCGGCGTATTGCGCGACCGGAAGAGGCTCTCGGCGAAAGTGAAGGCGCTGTCGGCCGAAGCGAAGGCTTCGGCTGCAGTTCTCGGGTGCTTGCCCTTCTTTGTCACCGTCATGGTCTACCTCTCGACGCCTGACTACATCCTGGTTCTGTTCCGAACCAAGGTAGGCAATTTCCTGCTCCTCGCGGCGGGGTTATGGATGTCGTGCGGCATGCTCATCATGCGCAAGATGATCAACTTCAAATACTGATCGGCGCGGCTGCAGACATGTGCCGCTTAGTCACGCGGCCGGGAGACGACAATGCTGGAAACAATCGAAGCATTCATGAAGCCTGAGCTGCTTCTGATGATGGTCGCTTCGGTCGGTGTGTTTATCACGGTTATGACCGTGGCAATGCCGCTGCTGCAGAAGGATCGTACAGCGCAGCGGATGAAGGTCATGGCTATCGAGCGCGACAAGATGCGCGCGACGCGAATTTCCGACCTGCAGAAGGAAACCAATGGCGGCCGGCTTCGCCAGGCGCCAAAAGGATTTATGCAGCAGATTGTTGATCAATTGAACTTGCGCAACTTGTTCGAGTCCGAGGAAACGAAGAACCACCTGAAGATGGCCGGTCTCCGGGGCCAAGCGCCGCTGGTCACTTATATGTTCTTTCGGCTCATCGCGCCGGTCATCGTCTTCATCGTAGCGGTGATCTACCTGTTCTTCGCCGCAAAGCTGCAGTACCCGCCCCTCGTCAGATTCGGGATGGCGATTGGTGCTGGCTATATGGGCTTTTACTTGCCGAACGTTTTCGTCTCGAATCTCGTGTCGCGTCGCCAGCAATCCATCAGTCAATCCTTCCCTGATGCGCTCGACATGCTGCTCATTTGCGTGCAAGCTGGAATGTCGATCGAGGCGGCGTTCGGCAAGGTCTCCAAGGAGGTTGTAAGCCAGTCGCTCGAGCTTGCAGAAGAGTTCAGCTTGACCACCGCTGAGCTGTCCTATTTGCAGGATCGTCGGGTGGCCTTCGAAAACCTTGGCAAGCGTACGGGTATCGCCGGCATCAAGGCGGTCGCGACTGCTCTGATTCAGGCAGAGCGGTATGGTACGCCGGTCAGTCAGGCGCTGCGCGTCATGGCGAAGGAAAACCGTGATATGCGGATGTCGGAAGCCGAGAAGAAGGCAGCGGCACTGCCGCCTAAGCTGACTGTTCCGATGATTGTTTTCTTCCTGCCGGTCCTATTCGTCGTCATTCTGGGACCGGCGATTCTGCAGGTCACGAAAATGGTTTAGCGAGGAAACGCTAAGTACGAGCCGCGGAAAAGCGATCCGCGGCTCTCACTACTTCGCTAACGTCAGCTTCTCGATTCAGTGTATTTGATCTGGCAGCCGTAGGGGCGTGCCGAGGTGGTTTTGACAGATTGCCCAGTCAGAACGGCCGTGAAGGCCTCCCGCACATAGTTGCGGGCACTTTTGATGTCATCCTGGTTGGCAGTTGGCTTGTCGTCGATCCCGCCCATGTAGGCAATCTTGCCGTTGGAGTCGATGACAAACATGTGCGGCGTCACGGTGGCGCCGAACGCGCGACCGACTTTGCCGTCGGGATCCAGAAGATATGCGGTTGGCGATGCCTTGCGATCCGCAACGTACTGCTCGGCTTCGATCCCATTCACGTGACCCTGTGCGCCAGGCGGCCCTGAATTGATGGTCAGCCACACGACGCCTCGGCTTGTCGCTTCCTTTTGCAGCGACTGCATGTTCCCCGCTCCATAGTGCTTGCGCACATAGGGGCAGCCCGGGTTGTTCCACTCGAGGATCACTATCTTGCCCTTGAAGCTGGCCAATGTAACCGGCTTGCCGTGGGAATCGACGGTGGCGAAGTCCGGAGCGGACTGACCCGGTTGCACGGTGTCGCGCGCCAGCGCAACATCGCCAGCAAGGGCAGCGGCCAGGAGGACCGATGCGGCTGCGCCGACTAGCCTTGATCGGCACGTGAGAATGGATCGCATCATCAGTGTGACCTCCAGCTTGATATGGCGGCAGTGGTGCGGGAACATTAAGCCCGATGGCGAGGTCGGCAAGCAGCTCGGGTGTGCCTGATGTTCACTTTACCGCGAGCAATGTCGGCACATGAGGCCTAATCAGGTTGACGGTCTCTCAGGTGTGGCGCTCTATGCGCTTAGAACTTCACTCAGGAATGTATCGACATGAAGATTGCCATCGTTGGCGTCGGGGCAATGGGCTCGATCTACGCGGGATTGCTCGCCGATGCAGGCAAACACGATGTTTGGGCTGTCGACACCTGGAAGGACCACGTCGAGGCAATCAAGGCAAAGGGTTTGCGCGTCGAAGGGGCTTCGGGCGACCGAACGGTGAAGATCAACGCGACCACCGATGCAGCCGAAGTGAAGGACGCTGACCTTGTCATCATCGCGACCAAGGATGACGGGGTCAGCGGCGCAGCCAAAGCGGCGCTGAGGATCGCAAAGAAGGATGCTCCCATCCTGACTATTCAGAATGGCCTTGGCTCTGCCGACAAGGTGGCGGAAATCGTCGGGTCGAAGCGCATCATGTTGGGCGTCGTGGGCGGCTTCGGCGCATCGATCAAGGCGCCAGGTCACGCGCATCATAACGGAATGGAGTTCCTCCGGCTCGGCGAAATGGATGGCGGCCTCACACCGCGACTTGAGCAGGTTAAGAACGCGTGGGAGGCGGGCGGCTTCAAGGTGCTGACCTTCGACAACATCCATAAGATGGTCTGGGAGAAGCTGATCTGTAACTGCACCTACTCGGGACCGTGCGCACTGACGGGACTGACCGTCGGGCAGGTGCAGGCGTCACCCGCCGCGTGGAGTGTAGCATCGGCTTGCGCAACGGAGGCCTACATGGTGGCCCGTGCGCGTGGCATTGAACTGGATTTCGATGATCCGGTACGCTACGTGCGCGAGTTCGGAAAGAAGATTCCGAATGCGCGGCCGTCGATGCTGCTCGATCACATGGCCGGCCGCCTGGCCGAGGTCGACAACATCAATGGCGCCATTCCACGGGAAGCCGCGAAGCTCGGTATAGCGACGCCGGTGAATTCACTAGTGGTTGCTCTGCTGAAAGCCAAGGAGTCGGGCTTCGCAGCGGCGAAAAGCTGAGAACGCAGCGGTAGTGCGTCGACAGGGCCTGGCGAGGCGGGGGACATGGACGCACACGTCTTTGTGGCCGTTCTGGGAGCTGCATTCTGCCATGCGCTCTGGAACGCGGCACTGAAAATTCGGATTGATCCTGCTGTTGCCATCACGATGGTGGCAGTCGCATCTGGAATAGCTGCTGCACCAGCCGCGCCCATCGTAGGGCTCCCTGCCCCTCAGTCCTGGCCTTATCTTTCCGCGTCGTTGATCATCCATGTTTTCTATTACATTTGGCTCGCCGAGGCATATCGGACTGGAGACCTTGGACAGGTCTATCCGATTGCGCGCGGCTCGGCCCCACTCATGACAGCGCTTGGGAGCGCGCTGATTTTCGGTGAAGTGCTCGGTGCGGTACGCTGGGCCGGAATCCTGCTGTTGACGAGCGGCGTGATTTTGCTGTCGATCCGAGGTGGGCGGATTGGCTCTGCTGGCGACAGTCGCGCGGTCGGCTTTGCATTGGCAACAGCGTGCGTAATATGCGCCTATACTTTGGTTGATGGGCGCGGCGCGCGGTTATCGCAAAACCCACATGGCTATGCGGTTTGGCTTTTCGTTTTGGATGGTGCTCTGATGGCAGCAGTGGGTGCCCTCCGGCAACGCGCGCAGATCCGCGAAGCAATTGGAGCGAGCTGGCTGCTCATGCTCGGCGGTGGAGCTTTGTCAGTTGTCTCCTATTGGATCGCAATTTGGGCTATGAGCCTGGCGCCGATCGGCATTGTGGCGGCCGTTCGTGAGACGAGCGTACTTTTTGCGGCAGCTCTCGGGGTCTTGGTGCTCAAAGAACCGCTGACGGGCGCGCGTATCGCAGCGGCAGTACTGGTCGTGGCTGGGCTGATGCTCATTCGGTTGGATTAGTGCAAAACTCGCTCGCGAGTCCGGCGCGTGTCGACCAGCTGAGATGGCCATCCGCTCCATCGTCTCGCCTGCGCCATTGGATCGCTGCGTAGCAATCTTCTCGAACCGTCAACGACCATCGAGCTGAGCAACACGAACCGGTGGGCGGCGCATCAAGTCATCGATTCGTGCCCGTTCGCGCTGGAATTCTGTAAGCTGCTTGCCGACAAGCTTCTTTTCTCGTGGCACCTGGATCGACATCGGATCGACGAAACGATTGCCGACCAGAACCTCGTAGTGAAGGTGAGGGCCTGTCGACAGGCCGGTATTGCCAAGATATCCGACCACCTGCCCCTGCCGCACCTTCGCCCCTTCTCTGATTTCAGGAGGATATTTGGACATCATGTGGCTATAGGCAGTTTGATAGCCGTTGGCGTGCCGAATTCGGATGTAGTTGCCGTTGGTCGTATTGTATTTGATCTCCTCGATCACCCCTGCACCAGCCGCCAGGATCGGCGTTCCGATTGGACCAGCCCAATCCACTCCCGTGTGCATTCTCACGACCTGCAGCAGCGGGTGACGGCGCATTCCATAGCCAGAAACAAATCGGATCTCATCGCTTCGGATCGGTTGGCGCATCAGGAACTTGCGAGAGTTGTTGCCGTTCTCGTCATAGAAATCCACCAGGCCGTCAGGTGTGCGGAACCGGTAGTAACGCGTGGTTTCCCCAGTGACCGTGATTGCCGTCGCGAGCAGCTCGGATGGCGGATTGTCCGCGGCTTTGCCTTCGTCTCTCAGGTCAAAAAAGAGATCAACCGTATCGCTGCCGCGAGCGCGTCGCCGAAAATCGGTCTCGTAGGCGTGCACGCGCAATACTTGCATTATCGTGTCGCGCGAAATTCCCTGCGACAGAGCACCATGGTAGAGGCTCGCATAAAGGGTCGATGCGATTGGCTGATCGGGTTCAACCTGGGCTTTGCGGTTCGGAACGAAGTCTGGAGCGCTGGCCAACGCCACGAGATCGCCGCCGGCGCTTCTCCCCACGGTTACTTTCAGATTTCCGGCAGGGTCGAAAATGGAGACTCGGCTCGGCTCCTGCTTTGCGGGATCCGTCAGTGACGGCACGAGGGTAAGTTCGATTTCCCAGGCTGGCGTTATCGCGGCTTCGCCAAGAACGGAGCGAGCCTTCTCGTCGAATTCCCGAGCGTGCCAAGTGTCCGCTCCCATGCGCAACAGAAGCTTTGGAAGCGTCTCGCCTCGGCCGAGCTTCAGTCGAACGCGCTGGGCGTCAGCGTCGTCGTCAATATCGTCTTGCTCGATCGTCGACTTCTCGAGGACCGTTGTATTGGGTGGCAGTGGCTCCGCTTGCCGACGTATACCGCCATCGTTGCGCGCAGACGCCAGTTCGCTGCCTTCCGGGGCTATCGTGGGCCGAATGCCCGTTTCGGCATTCGCTGACCGATTGACGAGATCGGACACCTCTTGATTGTCCATCTCCTGGCCGTCTTCAACCGGCAGGATCGAGCCGAGAAGGGCAAGATCGACAACCTTTACTGATACGTCGCCACCATCCTTGTCGAGACCAGCGTTGGTGTCGGTGCTCGCGTACAGCGTAAAGGGATTAAACGGCGGAATTTCGATCGCCTGCTTGGCCGGAACAGCTGCCAGTCGCACAGCTATCCGCGCGTAGAATTTCTGGGCGAGGAACTTGCGCTGGTTGCGGACCTGTTCGACGGATTCCTGTACGACATACTTTGTCGACATAGCGCCGGACGTCGTCTGCAAACGGTCTGATTTCGGGGTAGCCCAGTTCAATCCATCGATGGCCGTCTTGAGCTTCGCGGTGTCGACGCGCCGTTCGCGGAGCATCGGTCCGGCTTGCTGCTCGGATTTGTCGAGGTGCCCGAGAATAACCGTCCCGATTGCTATGGCTCCGACGGCAGCGGCGAGGCACGTGCTGAAGAACCACTTGAACCCGCCTCTTCGGCCCTCCGCACGGTCAGCTATGTAGAGATCCGGCAGCGGCCTGCGCTTGCGCGAGACGAGATGCGGAAGGCCGCGCGCGCCATGGTGAACGACCCGCCGCCTTGGTCGACCAGTCGGAGCGTGCCGGCTGAGCTCGTTCACCCTACGTTATCCCCTAACGGTGGAGTGGCGCGTGCCAAGTCTCTTGGCTTGGACAAGCTATGCGTACCCTTCTCGCCCCGTCAACGCCAACAAGACCTTCGGCGCGCGATGTTCAGGGGATGACAATCCACAGCTCATCTGCGCGCTAACAACCATAATTCCTCTGGAAAAACTGTGACTTGGATGAGGCGGCACAAAAATTTCGAAATCCCGAACTTTTACGGTTGACACCGCCTGGGGGTGGGCTTAGAAGGGCTTCTTGTGCGGACCGCGAAGCAGTCACGCACCTTCGACGGAAGACCTCACTCGAACCGGCGCGAAGCCCTCAGGAAGATCCTGATGCGGTTTCTATTGCTGCCGGCGGGTCCCGAAAGGGATCGGCTGGCTCGAGACGTTTTCTCCGATGCGGCGCTCTTTGACAAGTCAATCGAAGGAAGGGAAACGCAGGCGGCGGAGTCCTGGCGGGTCTCGGTTTCGTGCGCAGCACGGCTGGGACCATAAACAGACGCTGGCGATACTGCGTTTCAGCCATCACCATGATGTCGGTTTGACGACCGATATCAAGTGTGAAGGTGCCCGTTACGCAGATCCTTGGAGAAACCTCCAAGCCAAAACCAGTATCTAACTTTCAATCTGAGAGTTTGATCCTGGCTCAGAACGAACGCTGGCGGCAGGCCTAACACATGCAA
>CAZCQH010000037.1:0-61079 GCA_964500805.1 uncultured Hyphomicrobiaceae bacterium | reverse complement strand
TTGAATCACGTTCCCGCTGATTTGGGAATCCGTTATGAGTACGCGAGCTAGTGTTGGGCCTTCGGGTCCTCAGCATCCGATGGATGAGGCTCGTCGAACTACTGCTTCGGGGGTTCGACGGTAACCTGGACCCGGCCATCCGGGCCTGCCTTCAGGAGGAACAGCGAGCCGTCGCGCGCCGTGAACTTGGAGTTGATGGCGGAACTGGTGAGCCAGCCGCCACTCTTCTGGAACTCGACCGCCGTTGGCTCGCAAACAGTGTGGGTGATGGTCATCCGGGGCTCGATCGTGTGCGATTTCCCCGAGGTGCTGTAACTCACAGCCGCCCCGGCCCGGTTCTCGATCTTGAACTGGATCCTCAAGCTTTCTGGACGTCCGAAAAGCTGAACGGAAAGGTATTTCGGGTCGGCGTCGGGAGCCTTCGCCACGCCGACGCCGATCTCGGTCACACCCGGCTGCACCATGTTCTTTCGATGGCCCGGCGAGTTCTTCCAGCCTTCGACCACCTGCTTGGCGAGGGCCTCCGACTTGAACCCGCGGCTGTCCTGGTTGAGCGCCAGGTTCTCCGCGATGGTGCAGAACTTGTAGCCCGCCGCCTTGGCTCGGTCGGCAGGCTGTCGCCCGTCGGCCTCATGCGCAAAGCGTCCGGTTTTGGCTAGGTACTCGGCAAAGAGCTTAGCAGCGTGATCGAGCTCGCGATTGCGCTTCACCTCCCCGAGCTTCTCGGAGCGGCGAAACTCGTTGGTCAGCTGTACGATGGCCGTTTCAGCTTTGGCGATGTCGGGGAGGTCCGGCATGTATTGGCTGTAAGTCGCCCAGGTTGCACTCGATAGTATTGTTGCAAAATCGTGGCGAATTCAGTGTCGCTACACAAAAATCGGGCGGCTCACGGCCGCCCGATCTTTGTCCAAATGCACCGGCTCAAATCTGCTTCGCAATCGCCACCGCCGTGTCGCTCATGCGGTTCGAGAAGCCCCACTCGTTGTCGTACCAGGAGAGGACACGGCAAAGCGTGCCGTCCATCACCTTGGTCTGATCGAGATGGAAAATCGACGAATGGCTGTCGTGGTTGAAGTCAATCGACACGTTCGGCTGATCAGTGGTGCCGAGAATGCCCTTGAGCGACTGGCTCGCAGCGCGCTGGATCGCCTCGTTGATCTCCTTCACGTCCGTCTTCTTCTTGGCGACGAACTTGAAGTCGACGACCGAGACGTTGGGCGTCGGCACGCGGATCGAGGTGCCGTCGAGCTTGCCGTTGAGCTCCGGCAGCACGAGGCCGACCGCCTTCGCCGCGCCGGTGGAGGTGGGGATCATCGACAGCGAGGCGGCACGCGCGCGGTAGAGATCCTTGTGCATGGTATCAAGCGTCGGCTGGTCACCCGTGTAGGCGTGGATCGTTGTCATGAAGCCTTTCTCGATGCCGATGGCGTCATTGAGCACCTTGGCGACGGGAGCGAGGCAATTCGTGGTGCACGATGCGTTCGAGAGCACCATGTGCGATTTCGCGATCTTGTCGTGATTGACGCCGTAGACGACCGTGAGATCAGCGCCGTCGCAAGGTGCCGATACCAGAACGCGCTTGGCACCGGCCGTCAAATGCGCCGAGGCCTTTTCCTTCGACGTGAAAATGCCCGTGCACTCGAGTGCGATGTCGATGTTCATCTGCTTGTGCGGCAGCTTGGCGGGGTCGCGCTCGGCCGTCACCTTGATTGGCCCGCGGCCGACATCGATGGTGTCACCCTTGACCGTGACGGTATGCGGAAACCGGCCGTGCACCGAGTCGAATCGCAAAAGGTGCGCATTCGTTTCGACCGGCCCAAGATCGTTGATTGCGACCACTTCGATGTCCTTGCGTCCTGACTCGACGATGGCGCGCAGCACATTGCGGCCGATCCGGCCAAATCCGTTAATGGCGACTCTGACAGCCATGGTCGTGGGCTCCTTGCTCGATTCTGGTTCTATGGGGTGGTTCGGAACTGGGTCGCCGGATGACGTGATTCGCTCCAGCGTGATATCTCGCTTAACACTGACACGTGCGCCGCAACTTCGCTCCTCGACGTTGAGAATCAGACACTCATCCGAACGAAGTTGCGACTGCAGCCCACCATCCGGGCGCCAAGTTGTTCTCTGACGATGAGCCTGTCAATGCGATGTTTCCTCGTATTTCATAGCTCCTTCACATGCAAAGTGTTGTCACGCCGCCTCGTCTTCGGCTGACAGCGATATAAGTAGAATTTTTTATTATCCAACGATCATTTATTGCTCGGTTGCGCCGCGATGCGTGCACACCTATGGTCCGGGCGAAGGGCGTCCGAGTTCATGGTTGATCGATCGAGAGTTGCAAGCGACCTGTTTGATGAGCGGCCCCTCTGCGGCTTTAGCTTGGTCATGCGGGCTCGAAGCGAAGTGCCGGGTTAGCGGATGGAGCGCTCAATGGCTGAGCGGCAGCCGGCCAAAGCGAAGAAAAGGGCAGTGCGCAAGTCGACGGCCGTCGCAACCCATTCTGCCACGGCTGCAGCGTCGCGGGCGTCGCCGGCCGGCCGGATTGCCGAGCTCGAGCGTGAGCGAGACCGCCTCATTGCCGAACTCGACGCCGCCAAAGCCAAGATTAAGTCGCTGGAGCAGGCGCGCGATCAGGCCCTCAATCACATTGATTGGGTGATCGACTCTCTCCATAGTTTGCGGCGGGACTGACGCAGCTCGAACGCGAGCAGCAGCAGGCGTTCGGAGCCGGGGGCGATGGGAAAGGTCACCGTAAATTTGAACGGACGCGCCTATCGCCTGGGCTGCGGCGATGGCGAGGAGGAGCGATTGCGCGCGCTCGCCAGCTATCTCGGTAAGAAAATCGACCAATTAGCGAGCGAGTACGGCCAAATCGGCGATGAGCGGCTGACGGTGATGGCGGCACTTCTGGTTACCGATGAGCTGTTCGACGCTCGGGAAAGGGGAGCGACTGCGCCGACGGACGATCCAATCGAAGCAGCCGCGGAACGATCGGGTGATCAAGCAGCGGCGGCAGTCGATGACGGGCCCGACTGTGAGCCCACAGGCATATCGGATGATCGCCTGACCGAGGCTGAACCTCATAAGGATGGGGAACCCCGTCCGGAGCCGCTGCTGAAGCGCGCCCTGCGTCGCAGCCAAGCACGTGCCGCGCATACCCCGCTCTCGCTAGAGCAACGACTCGCCGCCGCTCGTGAAGGCGGTTCGACCGATCAAAAGTCGGGTGGTGCGTAATTTCGCAGGACGGCACTGCGCCCAGCTGGTCGCGCAGCGTAGTCAAGCGAAGTGGGTGCAGCCGTCGGGACAGCCGGTGCATTGCCACTATGCACGTCCCGGCAGGCTCCGGCCCCTCGCCAGCACGTGGGAATTCTGCAAGTCTCACGGCCAATTGCTGAACCCAACAGTGCCGGAGGCTCTCATGCTCGTGATGGATGCGATCGCCCAGATCCTCAAGAAGGAAGGCCTCGACACCATGTTCTGCTTTCCGACGACGCCGATCATCGAGGCGGCCGTCGCGGCGGGACTTAAGCCGGTGATCTGCCGGCAGGAGCGGGTCGGCGTCGATATGGCGTCGGGTTTCGCCAAGACGGCCAACGGCAAGCCGCCGGCGGTCTTCGCGATGCAGTACGGACCAGGTGCCGAAAATGCCTTCCCTGGCATCGCCACCGCGTTCTCGGACTCGAGCCCGGTGCTGCTGCTGCCTCTCGGCCATCCGCGTGAGAACGCGCACGTCTTCCCGATGTTCAACTCGACCCGCACGTATGCCTCCGTGACCAAGTCGGTCGAGCCGGTCAATTTGCCAACGCAGGTCGGTGCCGTGATGCGCCGCGCCTTCAGCGGCTTGAAGAACGGCCGGTTAGGCCCCGTGATGGTCGAGGTGCCGAACGACGTCGTGAAGCAGAAGCTCGATGCTGCTCCCCAGTATGAGGTCGTGCGCCAGATCCGATCCGGCGGCGCACCCGACGACATCGACCGCGCTGCGAAACTGCTGCTCGAGGCGAAATTCCCGCTGATCTACGCGGGCCAGGGCGTGCTCTACGCTGAGGCATCGAAAGAGTTGGTCGAGCTTGCCAACGTGATGCAGGCGCCCGTGATGACCTCAGTCGACGGCAAAAGCGCATTTCCCGAAGATCATCCACTCGCAGTTGGCACCGGTGGTATAGTCTACACGGGCCACGGCCACCACATGCTGGCGCGGGCCGATGTCGTGTTAGGTATCGGCTGCAGCTTCACGCCCCACCGCATCACCAGTCCGTCCATTGCACCGGGCAAGAAGATCATTCACGCCACCAACGACGCCCGCGATCTTTACAAGACTTACAACTGCGAGGTTGGCATCCTGGGGGATGCCAAGCTGGTGCTGCAACAGCTGATCGAGGCCGTGAAGCAACGCCTCGGCAGGGCAACCCGGCCAGCAGGCGCGGCGCAGGAGATCGCGCGGCTCTCGCAGGAATGGCTCACCCAGTGGCAAGGCAAGCTGCAGTCGAAGGAGCGGCCCATCAATCCCTATCGCGTAATTTCGGAGTTCATGCGCGTCGTCGATCCCAAGGACGCGATCGTGACGCATGACTCCGGCAGCCCGCGCGACCAGGTGCTGCCGTTCTACAAGGCAACGGTGCCGCGCTCCTACATGGGTTGGGGCAAGTCGCATCAGCTCGGCACCGGGCTCGGTCTCGCGATTGGCGCCAAGGTGGCCGCGCCAAGCAAATTCTGCGTCAACTTCATGGGCGACGCCGCCTTCGGCATGACCGGCCTCGACTTCGAGACGGCGGTCCGCTCCGGCATTCCGATCTGCACCATCGTGCTCAACAATTCGACGATGGCCATCGAGATCCCGCACATGCAACTCTCCCACGAGAAGCACAAGGCACGCGACCTCGGGGGCAACTACGCCGCGCTCGCTCGCGAGCTTGGCGGCTGGAGCGAGCGGGTCGAGGACCCGGAGGATATCGCCAACGCGATTGTGCGCGCACGCAAGGCGACCGAAAATGGCAAAGCCGCGCTCTTGGAGTTCGTCACCAGCGCAGAGACGGCGTTCTCGCACCGGCAATGACCGTCAGGCACGGGAGGGCACGATGGACATCGAGCGCACGACGCACATCATCGCCGCGCTTGCCGAAGGGCGCGATCCGTTCTCCGGCAAGCCCTTGCCTGAGGATCATCTTTGCCAGAAGCCGGATGTCATCCGCGCGCTCCTCGAAGCGCGTGAGATCCTGATCCGGGAAGCGCGCCGCGAGCGACGTCTGCAGCGTGCGCGTCTCACGCTTCCCGGCAATACGGGCAAGTCCTGGACCGATGAGGAAGACCGCATCCTGATCAATCGATACAAGACGGGCAGCAGCGTCTCCGACCTCGCAGTGCTCCATGCCCGTACGACAGGTGCCATCCGCGCGCGACTCGAGAAGCTCGGACTGTCGTCGCTGCCGGCGACACCGACACCAGAACAAAAGCTGCGGCGTCCCTTTGACGCTTAGGGGTGCATTACTGATCTCAACGACGTTTCGGCAACGACCGCTCAACAAAGAAAAGAGCATGGGAGGAATTCGCGTGATGCCGTCGCTTTCGATTGCCTTGGGAGCAGCGCTATCGCTGGCGCTTGCGGCAATCCCATTGAATTCGGTCGCGGCTCAGCAGCCGAAGCGCGGAGGTACGCTCACTTACGCCGTGCTCGGTGATCCGCCGACGACCGACTGCCATGGCGCCACCAGCTTTGCGACGATGCACTACGTGTCACCACACTACTCGCTGCTGATCCAGATCGACCCGAACGACACGTCCAAAGTCGCGCCGGATCTGGCAGAAAGCTGGACCGAGAGCCCGGATCGCCTCACCTACACATTCAAGCTGCGTCAGGGCGTCAAGTTTCACGATGGCAGCTTACTGACTGCCGCCGACGTGAAAGCGAGCTTCGATCGCATCCGCCAGCCGCCGCAGGGCGTCGTCTCCGTGCGCCAGTCGGTCTATAGCCGTATCGCCGATGTCACGACGCCAGATCCGCTGACCGTGGAGTTCAAGCTGAAGTCAGCATCGCCCGCATTCCTGTTCTCGATCGCGAGTCCCTTCAACTGCATCTACAGCGCCACGAAGCTGGCCCAGGACCCCACTTATCCAATCAAAGAAGTGATGGGCACCGGCCCCTTCGTCTTCAGCGAGCGGGTGCGTGGCGCCCACTGGACGGGCAAACGCTTCGACGACTATTTCCTCAAGCCGCGGCCCTACCTCGACGGCTTTCGCGCCGTGAACACGTCGGCTGCGGGGCTCGCATCGGCACTGCAGAGCGGCCAAGTGCAAGCCGAGTGGCGGACGCTGGCGCCCGCCGTGCGCGATCAGCTCAAGACGGCGCTTGGCGACAAGATCCAGTTCTTTACCAAGCCCTATGACTTCCTGATCGTGGTCGCGTTCAACACCAAGAAGCCGCCATTCGACGACGCCCGCGTGCGCCGCGCGCTGTCGCTGGCCATCGACCGGCATCAAGGCGCGCAGGCACTCTCGAGGGTGTCGTCGCTGACTTATGTCGGCGCTACGCAACGTCCGGAAAGCCCATGGGCCGCGAGCGAGGCGGAGCTAGCGACCTATCCGGGTTTCGGCAAGGACATCGCCGCAGCGCGCGCGGAGGCGAAGCGGCTGCTAAAGGAAGCAGGACTGGAGAATTTGTCGCTGAAGCTCGTCAACCGCAACATCGCCGACCCCTATACGTCGGCCGGCATCTTCCTCGTCGACCAGTGGAAGCAGATCGGCGTTACAGCCGAGCATCAACAGGTCGATGTCGCAGCGCTGACCACCGCCATGCGCTCCGGCGCGTTCGACGCCATCATCGATTTCCTTGGCGAGAACGTGGACGATCCCTCGATCGCGCTGGCGCGAAACATCTCGGCGGATGTCTCGACCTACAACCCGTCCGGGTTCATCGACCGCGACATCGACCAGCTTTATGCCAAGATCGACTCGACGTTTGACAGGGTGGAGCGGACCAAGGCATTGCGCGCCTTTGAGACACGGTTCCTCACTGAGGCCTATCAGGTACCGTTCCTCTGGCTCAACCGCACGGTCGGCATGTCGTCGAAGGTGAAGGGCTTCCTCATCACACCCACCCACTTCGTCAACCAGGACCTCGGCGGCATTTGGTTGGATGAATGAGAAAGTAGTCCTTCACCGGCCGGCGAACTTGCAGTTGCAAGGCCGTCACAGGCGTCCATTCTGACGTCTGGAGGCCAAAGCGCAACACGCGCCAACCACCAGACTCATGTTAAGAGTTCATTAATCTTTGAGCCCCACGGTCAGGTTCACTGTGAGTGACCGCGAGTCGCTCAATTGACGCCAGCCCACTGCCCGGGGCGGCCTTCGCTAGACGCTATGGCGTCTGGTTTTCGCCACGACCCTTCAGCGGATCAGCCCGCTGTCGGGAATGCCATGAACTCTATCTCACTCGACCCAGAAGAACGGCTCGGCCGGTGCCAAGGCACCGCCGAGCCGAATTGCTGTGCATTTCTGTGCCAGCCCCGATGCATCGTCGATCTCGACGGCAAGGCCTGAGAGAGTTGCCTCGCCCATCGCAGGCTCGAAGCGACTGCGGGGAATTCGGGTCAAGAAGCGGTTGAGCGGTTCCTCCACTTCCATGCCGAGCACGGAATTGTAATCCCCGCACATGCCAGCATCCGTCATGTAGGCGGTGCCACCTGGCAGGATGCGCTGATCACTGGTCGGCGAGTGCGTATGCGTGCCGACAACAACACTGACGCGGCCGTCGAGGAACACACCCATCGCCTGCTTCTCACTTGTCGCCTCGGCGTGGAAGTCGATGATGATCACATCGGCCCGCTGGCCGAGCGGACAGGCCGCGATCTCCGCATCTATCGCGCGGAAGGGGCAGTCGAGCTCCAGCATGAAAACACGGCCAAGGGCGTTGATCGCGAGTACCTCGGCGCCGTTCCGGGCCTTGAACAGTCCCGAGCCCTTGCCCGGCGTCCCCTTCGGAAAATTGAGCGGCCGGATCAGCCGGTCCTGGCGCTCGATGAAGACCAGGGCCTCGCGCTGATCAAAGGCATGGTTGCCGAGCGTCACGACGTCGACTCCAGCGTCGAGGAAGTCCTGACAAATCGTCTCGGTGATCCCGAAGCCGCCGGCAGCGTTCTCGCCGTTGACGACGACGAAGTCCAGCTTCCAGCGCTGGATCAGGCCGGGCAGGCCTTCGAGCACGGCCTTGCGGCCGCTACGGCCGACGACATCGCCGAGGAAAAGGAAACGCATCCGGACCTTCGCTCGCGTCAAACCTTTGCGGGTTGCTGGACCGGCCCGGCGCGATCGGGTGGTTAGCGGCAGCGGATCAAGCCGGACGGCGTCAAGACGCCGTCGACAGGCTCGTCATAGTCGAGGTGGGGCACATGGTCGACTTTTTGCTGATCGAAGGCTAACCCGATGGCGCGGACCGACCGCTCGGCCCGGGCCTCCCGCAGTGTCCGGTCGTAGAAGCCACCACCATAGCCAAGCCGCCATCCCCGGGTATCGAAGGCGAGGAGCGGCAGCAGGATCAGCTCTGGCTTCAGGAGAGGTTGGTGGGCCTTGGGCTCCCGAATCCCCCAGATCACGGTGTCGAGATCGTCGTCCGGCGCATAGGCCCGGAAGAGCAGCGGCCGTGACTTGCCCTGCATCACCGGCAGGCAGAGCTGGGTTCCGGCAGTATGCAGCCTGGCCAGCAAAGGCCCCGTGTCGAGCTCATCGCCGATCGACAGGAACCCGGATACGATCATGCCCGGCGTTACGCCGAGGGCGTCGACCGCCAGGTCAGCAAGCTGATGCGATAACTGCGCGCGCATCTCGGAAGGCAGCGCACTGCGCGTCACCTTCATCTCGGATCTGAGGCGGGCCTTATCCTGGATGTTCGTCATATCGAGCTCATGTGCTGCGCCACGCTACGGCGATGATCGTGATTTGTCGCTGATCTCTACCAAAGTATCGGCAACTCGAAATGATCTTTGGTCGCAATGACTTCCTAACGGAATTTCGCTAGAAAGGTTGTGGGACACCTCTCCCCAACGAGAGGCTTCTATCTGGAAGGATAGGTATATGACGACGACGAAACCGGCCAAGCGCCCGGTCAATAGGCATTTTTCATCCGGCCCTTGCGCCAAGCGCCCCGGGTGGACCCCTAAAGCCCTCGACAATGCGTTCCTCGGCCGCTCGCACAGAGCGAAGGAGGGCAAGGCACGTCTGAAGCTCGCCATCGACAAGACCAAGGCGATGCTGGGCCTGCCAGCGGATTATCTCTGCGCCATCGTGCCGGGTTCCGACACCGGCGCCTTCGAAATGGCCATGTGGACCATGCTCGGTGCGCGTGGCGTCGATGCTCTCGCTTGGGAGAGCTTCGGCAAGGGCTGGGTCACCGATGTCACCAAGCAGTTGAAGCTGAAGGACACGCGCATCTTCGACGCGCCCTATGGCGAGCTGCCGGATCTCTCGAAGGTCGATTTCAGCCGCGATGTGATCTTCACCGGCAACGGCACCACGTCGGGCGTGCGCGTGCCGAACTATGATTGGATCCCCGCTGACCGAGCCGGTCTCACCTTTGTCGACGCGACCTCGGCAGTTTTCGCGCAGGCCATCGACTGGTCGAAGATCGACGTGCTGACCTTCTCTTGGCAGAAGGTGCTCGGTGGTGAGGCAGCGCACGGTATGCTGATCCTTTCACCCCGCGCAGTCGCGCGTCTGGAGAGCTACGTGCCGGCTTGGCCGCTGCCGAAAGTCTTTCGACTGACCTCTGGCGGCAAGCTGATCAAGGGCCTTTTCGAAGGCGAGACGCTCAACACGCCGTCGATGCTTTGCGTCGAGGACTATCTCGATGCGTTGGCCTGGGCGGAGAGCCTCGGCGGCCACAAAGCGCTCATCGCGCGCGCCGACGCCAACGCGAAAGTGCTGCACGACTGGGCGGCGCGGACGCCCTGGATCACCAACCTCGCCAGCAATCCTGCGTCGTGGTCGAACACCAGCGTGTGCCTGAAGCTTGTCGATTCCGCGCTGACACGGCTCACCGAGGACCAGCAAAAAGACGTTGTGAAGGCGATCGCCACTGTGCTCGAGAAGGAAGGCGTTGCCATGGACATCGCCAACCATCGCGATGCTCCGGCAAGCTTCCGTATTTGGACCGGTGCCACCATTGAGCGAGCGGATCTCGAAGCGCTGACGCCCTGGCTCGATTGGGCCTACGCCGCTGAGAAAGCCAAGCTTGCAAAAGCCGCATAGCGAGGGAGTAGGGAGTAGGCAGTCGGGAGTGGGGCGGAGCGCACCTCTCTCTTCGCCTGCCGTCCGATCCTTTCTCCTTCCTACCCCAACTCCCTTTTCCCAACTCCCTACTCACTCAGGTGTCCCATGCCCGTCCCGAAAGTCCTCATTTCCGACGAGCTCTCCCCCGCCGCCGTTGCCATCTTCAAGGAGAACGGCATCGACGTGAAGTTCGAGCCGCAGCTCGGCAAGGACAAGGAGCGCCTTGAGAAAGTTATCGGCGGCTTCGACGGTCTCGCCATTCGCTCGGCGACCAAGGTCACCGAGAAAGTCCTCGCCAAGGCTGCGAACCTGAAAGTGGTCGGGCGGGCCGGCATCGGCGTCGACAATGTCGACATTCGCGCTGCGACCGCCAAGGGCGTCATTGTCATGAACACGCCTTTCGGCAACTCGATCACCACCGCCGAGCATGCGATTGCCATGATGATGGCGCTCGCCCGTCAGATCCCCGAGGCTGACCGGTCCACTCAGGCCGGCAAATGGGAAAAGTCGAAGTTCATGGGCGTGGAGTTGTTCGGCAAGACGCTCGGTGTGATCGGTTGCGGCAACATCGGCTCCATCGTAGCTGACCGCGGCGTCGGCTTGAAAATGAAAGTAATCGCGTTCGATCCCTTCCTGTCGCCGGAGCGGGCGCTCGAGATCGGCGTCGAGAAGGTCGAGCTGGCAGATCTGCTCAGCCGCGCCGACTTCATCACCCTGCATACGCCGCTGACCGATCGCACGAAGAACATCATTAGTGAGGCGGCGCTCGCGCGTACCAAGAAAGGTGTGCGCATCGTCAACTGTGCGCGCGGTGGCCTTGTCGACGAGAAGGCACTTCTGGTGGCGCTGAGGTCGGGTCATGTCGCAGGCGCTGCGCTCGATGTGTTCGATGAAGAGCCGGCCAAGTCCAATCCGCTCTTCGGTGTGCCAAATCTGATTTGCACCCCGCATCTCGGCGCCGCCACTAGCGAGGCACAGGAGAACGTCGCGTTGCAAATCGCTGAGCAAATGTCGGCCTATCTGCTGAAAGGTGCCATCTCGAATGCCGTCAACTTCCCGTCCATCACGGCCGAGGAAGCGCCTCGCTTGCGTCCCTTCGTTAAGCTTGCCGAACAGCTTGGCTCGTTCGCGGGCCAGTTGACCGAGTCGACCATCAAAGGCATCCGCATCGAGTACTCGGGCGCGGTCGCCGAGCTCAATGTGAAGCCGATCACGGCGGCGGCTGTTGCGAGCGTCTTGAAGCATCACATGGGCGATGGTGTGAACATGGTCTCGGCGGTCTCTCTGGCCGAACAGCGCGGCGTCAAGATCGAGACCACGACGCGTGGCCAGGACGGCACATACGAGAGCTATGTGAAGCTCACAGTTCGCAGCGAGCAGCATGATCGCTCGGTTGGCGGCACAGTCTTCTCGGATGGCCGTCCGCGCTTCATCCAGGTGCGTGACATCAATATGGAGTTCGAAGTGACGCCGCATATGCTGTTTGTCCGCAACTCCGACAAGCCCGGCTTTATCGGCAAGTTCGGCACTTTGATGGGCGAGGCGGGCGTCAACATTGCGACCCTGAACCTCGGCCGCGACAAGCCGGGCGGCGATGCGATTTGCCTTGTCTCCGTCGACGGAGAGCTGCCCGAGGCCGTGCTCGAGAAGGTCCGCGCGCTGCCGCAAGTCATACGCGCCATTCGCCTGCGGTTCTGAATGGTTACCCCAAGCATTAAGTGCTGGTCGCATTAAGCGGGACCAGTCATAGCCACAATCCCGACATGAACAATGCCCTTCTCTCTGCTCCGGCAGGGTGGAGCGGGTTCTGACGGGAGATATTTATGCGTCGCATGGTGATTGCGTTTGTGGTTGCTGAATTGATGTCGGGTGTGGCTCTGGCGGCAGAAGTGCCAGCCCGCTCGAGGATTGAAGGTGTGATGGTGTTTCCGAACGGCGCGGAGATCGTCCGGACGGCAAAAGTGAAGCTCGAAGCCGGCGAGCACACGGTACTGCTGACCGACTTGCCGGCCCAGGCCGTGCCGGGCTCCATCCGTGTCGAAGGCAAGGCGACGGGCAATCTGCAGATCGGCTCGGTCGACACGCGCCGGGTGCAGGTGCCGCGGGCCGATCCCGTGCATCAGGCAACGGAGCGGCGGCGCATCGAGCTGGAGATCGAGAAGTTCAAGGACGAGCGCGCCGTCATTGAAACGGCGGCGAAGGCCGCGGCGTCGCAACTTGCCTTGATCCAGAAGCTTTCTGAGTTGCCGGCCCATCCTGCGCCGCCCGCACCCGGTGGTGTCGTGCAGCCGGACTGGGGGCAGATCTTCAATTTGATCGGCGAGCGCTCGGCGCAGGCGCAGAGGGCAGCGCTCGAGGCGCAGCAGAAGATGCGCGATGTCGATCGCAAGATCGAGGACCTGGCCAAGAAGCTCGCCGAGCTGACGCCGGCTCAGATCGAGCGCACCGAAGTGAAGGTTGCCGTCGCCGCCAGCGCGCCGCTCGAAGCCGACTTGGCCATTCGCTATCAGGTATCGAGCGCGTCTTGGCAGCCTTATTACGATGCTCGGCTCGTAACGGGCGGGCGCGGCGCGGCATCGAAGCTCAACCTCGTGCGACGCGCGTCGATTCAGCAGCGGACGGGCGAGGACTGGATCGATGTTGCAATCCAACTGTCGACGACACGGCCAGGAGCCGGCACGGCAGCGCCTGAGCTTGCTCCGATGACCGTCGATTTCGAGCCCGATATGCCTCCGCCACGGCCGGCAGCGCCGATTCCTCAGTCAGCGCCAACTGCCGGAGCGCTGCGCTCACGCAGCAATACCGCTGACAGTGATGCGGTTGCAGGACTGGCGGCTCAGAAAGCGGCACCCGCCCAGGAGCAGGCTGCGCAGGTTGAAGCATTGCCGTTCCAGGCGATCTTCACACCGCTCGGCAAGCTCACCGTCATGTCGACGGGTGAGCAGAAGCGCGTTCAGCTCGACGCCGCTGACTTCGATCCGGCGCTCGTCGTGCGCACGGTGCCGCGCGCGAATGCCAGGGCCTTCCTCTACACCAAGCTGACGACACCGAAGGGCACACCGTACCTCGCCGGACAGGTGTCACTGTTCAGGGACGGTACCTTCGTCGGCAATGGCAGACTGCCTCAGCTGACGCCGGGCGAGGAGTTCGAGCTCGGCTTCGGCGCCGACGACTCAGTCAGCGTGCGACACGCGCTGGTCGAAGAGAAGCGCGGAGAAACCGGCATCATCACTTCGGCGAAAACCGACGTGCGCAATTTCCGCATCGCCGTTAAGAACATGCACGAGCGGGCTATCCAGCTTTCGATCCTGGATCAGATCCCGGTCTCAAACCATAACGACATCAAAGTGGAGCTCGTCACCAAGCAGCAGCCCACCAGGCAGAACGTCGACGACAAGCGCGGCGTGCTGCAGTGGGACAGCGAGGTGAAGCCGGGTGAGGAGCGCGTGCTCGAGTTCGGATACCGCGTGCAATGGCCGGCGGCAAAGAAGGTGCAGTACGGACGCTGACCGATCACCGTGAAGGGTCGAGCAGAACCTTGCCGTGGGGATTGGGCTTGCGCAGACTTTCGAACACCTGCGGAAGCTCGCCGAAGCTGACCTTCGACGTGACCATGCGCTCGGCCAGCGCGGGCTCGCGCGCCAGCATGTCGAGGGCCAGTGCAAAGTCCTCCGGCACGTAGCCAAGCACGAACTGCAGGGACAGCTCCTTGCGGATCGCGATGCGAGGCATGAGCGTGTCCTCGTGCCGGAAGACGCCGACCACGACAATGCGCGCGCGAACGCCGGCAAGATCGATGCACTGGCGGATGAGGCCGTGCGCACCGACGCACTCGAATATGATCTCGGGCGCACCGCCGGCTATGGCATGGAACGCCTCGCTCACGGGTGATGCCGTCGGGTCGATAAGGGACGTTGCGCCGAGCGCAGCTGCCCGCTCGCGGCGTACCGGATCGATCTCGCTCACGACGACATCGCGCGCTCCGGCCATTTTCGCGAAAGCCGTCACTGCGAGGCCGATTGGACCGGCGCCGATCACGAGGGTGCGCCGTCCGAGCAGGGCTCCCGCTTGGCGCACCGCATGTGCGCCGACTGCGAGTGGTTCAGCTAACGCCGCTGCATCGAGAGGTACGGCCTCCGGCACCCTCAGCAGATGCGCGGCTCCACATCGAACGTACTCCGCATAGGCGCCGGGCGCCTCTTGAGCGAGACCGATGATGCGATTGCGCGGACAGAGAATCCCGAGGTTGTCGCGGCACTGCCCCGCGGCGCCACCGCAGTCATCGCATGGCATTAGCGGGACACCGATGACGCGCTCTCCAACGCCATGTCCCAGCGCCCGGCTTTCCACGACCTCGCCGGAGTACTCGTGTCCCAGCACCGTACCTGATGGCGCCTGGAACTGATTTGGTTCAGTCGCGTGGATGTCGGATCCGCAGATGCCGCAATAGGCGACCTTCAAGATCACCTCGCCCGGTCCGGCGGATGGCACTGGGCGTTGCTCCAGGCGAAGCAGCTCGCCTGGACGATCGAAAACGAGGGCACGCATTGCGATGAACTCCAGTCAGAATCGATTGCTGCTCGGTATGCATCATGCATCTCGTACGGGCAACGGTGCGTTTGATGGCTGTGAGGGATCAGTCCTGCTATTAACGTGCAATGTATGCCCATCGGGCGAGAGCTCAGGAGTAGCGCATGTGGAAGTCGATAGTGATTAGCTCAGCAGTCAGCTTCGCGCTGATCGCCGGCGCCCAAGCTCACCACGGCTGGGGCAGCTACGATGCCCAGAACCCGATAACGATCGAAGGCAAAGTGGCCACCTCGAAGTTTGAGAACCCGCATGTGATCATGACGATAGAGGCTGCCGCGAGGAACGCCAAAGGCCAAGCGGAAGCTGCGGCAAAAGTCTGGACCATCACGCTGGCACCCACCTCGCGCATGGTCAATCGTGGCGCGTTGGCCGAGATGGTTGCGGTCGGAAAGACGGTGACGGCATTCGGCTATCCATCGACGGTCGAGAAGGACGAGATGCGCGCCGAGCGCATTACTGTAGACGGCAAGACGATTGAGATGCGGTAAAATTGGACACACGGTGCAGCCTGGCGCAAGTGACAGGGGGAGGATTGGGCCATGGACGCAAGCGCGCCGCAGATTCTCATTGCGATCGAGCAATCCGGATTGGGACAGGCGATCCGCCAGTCTGTCTGGCTTTATCCGGCAGCCAATGTGCTGCATGTGGTCTCGGTGGTCTCGTTCACCGCGGCTGTCGCAGTAATGGACTTCGCTCTCCTAGGCTGGCTCGGCTATAGCAACCTGGTGCTCGCGCGGCGGGCTCGCCAGGCCGCAGTGGCGCTCTTCGTGCTCGTCGTTGCGACCGGGTTGATGCTGTTCATTGCCGAAGCCAGTCACGTCGCGCTGAACCGCGTGTTTCAGCTCAAGCTGCTGTTCATTGCGCTCGCTGGCACCAACGCCTTGCTGCTCGGTCGCCGCGTTCTTGCCGATGAGGCCGGCGAGGAGACGACAGAGGTGACAGCGACGTCTGCCCGCATCGCGGCAGTTCTGTCTCTAGGTGCTTGGCTCGCAGTCGTCGCGCTCGGCCGGCTGATTGCCTACTTCTAAGCGAGGAGAGAAATCATGCCCGGAGCAATCGATGTCCTGATCGTTGTCGATGTCCAGAACGACTTCTGCCCTGGCGGTGCGCTGGCTGTATCGGGAGGCAACGAGGTTGTTCCACTGATCAACCAGATCGCGCGTCGTTTCGAGCATGTCGTGATGACGCAAGACTGGCACCCGGCGGGGCACGCGTCGTTTGCGTCCGCGCATGCTGGCAAAAAACCATTCGACACGATGGAGATGCCGTATGGCACGCAAGTGCTTTGGCCGGATCATTGCATTCAGGGCACGAACGGTGCCGAGTTTCATGCCGCTCTCGAGATACGTCATGCACAAATGATCGTGCGCAAAGGCTATCGGCGTGGCGTCGACAGCTACTCGGGCTTTCTCGAGGCCGACCGCACGACGCCAACCGGGCTCGGCGGCTATCTAAAGGAGCGTGGTCTCGTGCACGCCTACATGGTGGGCCTGGCGACCGACTTCTGCGTCGCCTGGACGGCGCTGGACGCGCGCCATTTCGGCTTGGCCGCCACCGTGATCGAGGACGCGTGCCGCGGCATCAACGCACCGACGGTACCAGGCGGTACGCTGGCCAAAGCCTGGAGCAACATGAATGCTGCCGGCGTCACGCGTTTCACCAGCAGTCAAATCGCGTAGCGCCGCGAGGAGCCGCGTGATCGGTTTGACGTGATCGACTGGACAATCGCCGCTGGACGGGTGACGCTGGTCCCCATCGAACGCGTGGAGGACAGTGCGATGGCATCCGACAACAAATCCGTGATCGTGACCGGGGCGGCAAGCGGCATCGGTCTCGCCATGACGATGGGCCTGATCGGCGAAGGCCATAACGTGACGGCCGTTGATCGCAATGCGACCGCCTTGGCTGATCTCGCCAAGCAGGCGGTCGGCAAAAAGGGCTCCGTGCAGACGGTCACGGCGGATCTCGCCCAGCCCGACAGTTTTGGTTATGTGACGGCCCAAGCCTTGATCACGTATGGCCGCATCGATGCGCTGGTGAACAATGCGGGCATCGGTCAGGCGTCGGTCATCCAAGGCGCGCGCAGGCCCGTGCGTTTCTGGGAGACAACGCACGAGCAGTGGTCGCGCTTCATGGCGATCAACGGCGCCGGGCCGATCAACATGGCTCGAGCCGTGCTTCCGCACATGCTGGCGGCCAAAAGCGGCCGTATCATCACGGTGACGACGAGCCTCGGCACTATGGTGCGGGAAGGCTACCTGCTCTACGGATCTTCGAAAGCAGCGGCGGAGTCGGCCATGGCCGTGCTCGCTGCTGATCTCGCGGGCACCGGCGTTACCTCGAACGTGCTCGTGCCGGGTGGCATGACGGATACGCCGCTCGTTGGCGACGTGCCGAACCGCGAGAAGATGCTGAGGCCCGAGAGCATGGTGCCGCCGCTGCTATATCTCATCTCGGATGAAGCGCGCGCGGTCAACGCCAAGCGCTTCGTTGCCGCGGACTGGAACGCGAACCTGCCGCCAGCCGAGGCTGCCGAAAAAGCCGGCGTTCCCATTGCCTGGCTCAGCATCGCCCGCATGCCGATCGAGCCGAAGTGAGACGGTGATATTCGTCACCCAGCTTCGGCTTGGCACCGACGGCGCGGCCTTGCGGAACGAGTGAGCAGCAACCGCGTCGAACATTTTTGCAAGACGTCTGAAGCAGGCACTCATCGCGCAACTTGAGGCGCGTATTGCTGCGCCTTGCTCCGGCCGAGGTCAGACCCATGGGTCTGATCCCGTTCTAGGCACTGACGATCACCTTCTTCTGCTCCAGCGCTGCGATCTCGCTCTCTGATAATCCGGCTTCGCCCAGCACCTCGGCGTTGTGCTCGCCAAGCCGCGGCGACTGCCGCCGAACGCCGGGCCGCTCGCGCTTGTCTCCGAACTCGATCGGCAACGCTGGAAGCCGCGTCTTGATGCCGTCCATGCCGCCCGCGCGCGAGAGGAACACATCGAGCAGCCCACCCGTCGCGAGCAGATGCGCGTCCTCGTAGAGATCGCGCGGCTTGCCGACCGGCGCCCATGAGCAGTTCGCGCGCTCGAGCCGCCGTGCCGCTTCATCCTGCGGCAGCTTGGCGATGACCTCTTTCAGCTTGGGGATCAGCCATTCGCGCTCATCGCGCCGCATGACGTTGGTCGCGAGCCGCGGGTCCTTGGCCAGCTCCTGCAATCCGAATTCCTCGACGAAGCGAGTCCACTGCTGGTCCGAAGTGACGCCGATGAACAGCTGTCCTCCGTGGGCGCAGGGGAACACCTCGTAGATCGCCCATGCTCCCTTCCTGGCAGGCATCGGTGGCATGTCCTCGCCCGTCACCGCAATCCCGGCCATGTGCGTCGACATCAAGAAGGCTGCGTTCTCGAACAGCGCCGACGACACGCGCTGACCCTTACCCGTTTGGTCGCGCTCGCGTAGCGCCGCCTGGACCGCGATGATCCCGAACATGGCGCCCATGATGTCGATGATCGACGCTCCGGCACGTATGGGATCACCGGGGCGACCGGTCATGTAGGCGAGGCCGGTCTGGAACTGCACCACCTCGTCGAGTGCCGGGCGGTGCTCGTAGGGCCCTGCGAGATAACCCTTCAAGGCGAGATAGATTAGCCGCGGATTGACCTTCGACAGCACGTCATAGCCGGAGCCGAGCCGCTCCATCGTGCCTGGCCCGTAGTTCTCCAGCAGGATGTCGGCGCCCTTCGCCAGCCGGTGAAATGCGCGTTGCCCCTCCGGGTTCTTGAGGTCTAGCGCCACCGACCGCTTGTTGCGATTGAAGGCCGCGAAGAACCCCGCCGCAAAACCGCCGAGGCCGCGGGTGTGATCGCCCTTCGGCGCCGGCTCGATCTTGATCACGTCGGCGCCAAGCTCGGCAAGAATGAGCCCCGCCGTCGGCCCCATCACGGTGTGCGACAGTTCCAGAACTCGAAGGCCGGTAAGGGGTGTGGCGGTCATGCGGGGTCCTTCATCGCTTCTGATGCCGAGTTCGAGCCGACTCTAGCCGATGCACCGGCTGCGGGACACGCCGCACTCAATGCGACGGAATGCCGGCGATCGCACCTCCGTCTACCGGCAACACTACGCCGGTAATGAAACTCGCATCGTCCGACAGCAGGAATGCAATCGCGGCGGCGACCTCGTCGGGCCGACCCTCGCGGCCGATCGGATGAGCGGCACGGATGCGCTTCACGTTCTCCGGGTCCTGGAACATCGGCGCCGTCATCGGCGTCCGGATCATACCGGGTGCCACCGCATTGACGCGAACGCCGTGGGGGGCGAGCTCGAGGGCCATGGTTTGCGTGATCCCCGCGACGCCGAATTTCGACGCCACATAGCCTTGCCGGTTCGGCACGCCCGCAATGCCGGCTAGCGACGACACATTGACGATCGCGGCCGGCGTCTTGGCGGCGGTCACGTTGCGTGCGAACGCCTGACACGTATTGAACGTGCCGTCGAGGTTGACCGACAACACTCGGCGCCAGACCTCCGGCTCGAAATCCAGCACGGAGCCGACACCGCGCACGCCCGCGCAATTGACCAGGCCATAGAGTGTGCCGAAGTTATGCGCGGCCTCGCTGACGAATGCCGCGACTTGTGCGCGATCGGCAACGTCGAGGCCAGTTGCATGGGCGCGCTTTGCAACGTCGCTGCCACTGGCCGCCTGTAGCTCTGCGATGGTCCGCTCGGCTGCGTCCTTGTTGATGTCAGCCGCGACGACGGTTGCCCCCTCACGAGCGAGTCGGTGCACGCACGCTGCCCCTATGCCGCTGCCGGCGCCCGTCACCAGGATCGTCTTGCCGTCGAAGCGTGGCATGCTCGTCTCCGCGAGTTGCTTGTTCTTCAGTTCATCTAAGTGCAGAGCCAGCGGAATGCTGCCGCACTCAGCCGACAATGGGTCGGCGTCCCATGGGCGGATGGCGGCTCAGGATCAGCCCCGGTGTCGCCGGATGGCCCGAGGAGACGAGGCTGTCGACGAACGTCTCGTCCTCGGCGGTGAAGGTGTGGCGCAGCGCGGCGAGGTAGGCGTTCCACTGCTCGAGTGTACGTGGGCCCGTGACGACGCTCGACACGGTTCGGTTGTTGAGCACCCACAGCAGCGCGAAGTCCGCCGGCGTCATACCGCGCTTGGCCGTGTGTGCGCGGATCGCCTCGACGACTTCGAACACGCGCGGGCTGAAATCCCTGGTCAGGATGCTGGCGTCGCCGCGTGCCGCGCGGCTGTCGTTCGGATGCGGCGTGCCCGCGCGATACTTGCCCGTCAGCGCACCGCGTGCCAGCGCCGAGAAGGGCGCGACGCCAATGCCATAATTGGCGCATGCCGGCAGGTAGTCGTTCTCAGCCTGGCGCATGACGATGTTGTAGAGCGGCTGCGCGATGACGGGGCGCGGGCATCCGGTCTGGTCGCAGAGTCGGATGATCTCGCCAATTTCCCAACCATGGTGGTTGGAAAAGCCCCAGTAGCTCGCTTTGCCGCTCGCGATGATGTCGCGCATCGCCTCGACGCTCTCGATCAACGGCGTGTCACGGTCGCGGTGGTGCATATAGTAGATGTCGACGTAGTCGGTGTTGAGCCGCTTCAGGCTGGCATCGATCGCGGCGAGCATCCACTTTCGCGACAGACCTTGCTTCCTATGCACGGGCCCGTCCTGCTGGCCGACCTTGGTGGCGAGCACCCAGCTATCGCGGTCCTTGGCAAGCAGCTTGCCGAGCACCGTCTCGGAGGCGCCCGCATTGTAGGCATCCGCCGTGTCGATGAAGTTGACCTTCGCCTCGCGCGCGGACTCGATCACCCTTTCGGCCGTCGCCAAATCCGTGTTGGCGCCGAAATCCATGGTGCCGATGCACAGCCGCGAGACGCGCAAGCCGCTCTTGCCGAGATAGGTGTAGTCCATGCGATGAGGTCTTTCCGAAGCTGGGAGTGCGGATTTTCAGATTTGCCTGGGTTTGCCAGGGCTGAACTCAAGCCGGCGTCGGCCAGATGCGGCGGAACACGGCGGGGGAGCCTTGGTCGAGCTGCACGTGCGGGCGCATGCGCAAGTTCCATGGGTTACCGGAGCGCGCCGCGTCCCACTCCTTGGTGTCGGGCACGCCGCCATTCTCGAACTCGTAGACGGTGAGGTACTTCGGCTCACCCTCGATGGCCGTGAACCGCCGCGCGCGAAGCACTCCTGGCACCTTCAGGTAGCCGGGGATGTAGCAAGTGTTGTACCAGGCGTTGAACTCGTCCTCGAAGGCTTGAGCGATGGTGATACGGCCCATCTGCAGGAATGGTGGCGGCCCGAATGTGTTCTCGACTGGATTGGTGCGCGCGGGAAAAATCTGCCGGTAGGAGTTGAGCAGGAAATTGCGACCCATGTGTGCGCCCGATACCTTCTGGCGCGCGGGCGAGGGTTGATAGCGCACGGTGTCGAGAAACGCCGCGCTCCGCATGACGTTGTGGTCCTCCAGCTCGTACATGGCGAGGTACTTCGGTCCGCCCCGCAGCGCCACGTAGCGCCCGCCCGACAAAAAGCCCGGAATCGAGAGGAGCCGGTTCATGTGCTCCTCGTCGTACCATTTGTTGAACTCGGCCTCGAACTCAGCGTCGATGTCGGTCCACGCCATCAGCAGTCCGGTTCCGCGCATCTTGGCCATGCTCGATCTCCTGATTTCCGATCATGCGAGCTAATCAGGAAAGGCGATCTGCGCCAACAAGCACCAGTGCATGATCGCTGCGATGGCGTTGCTTGTCTCGCCGCGCTGATGCTTTGCCAGACGCCTGGCTTCAATCTGGATCGGTTCACCGCTTGACGGGTGGCGGGTGGAGGCGGCAGGGTCGGCCGCTTCGGGTGATCGGGACGCCGCAGCGCGTGTGGCGGGGCCCTTGGGGAGAAAAATCCGCGCGCCGAGGAGGGAGTTTATGCGAAAGATTTTATTGGCCGTACTCGCCGCAGTCCTGGTTTGGTTGCCGGACGCGGCGCAAGCGCAAGCATGGCCGTCGAAGCCGATCAGGTTCGTGCTCTCGTTCGGTCCGGGCTCGGCGAGCGACGCCATCTCGCGCATCCTTGCACAGGAGCTCACCACTCAGCTCGGCCAGCCGGTGGTGCAGATCCACAAGCCCGGCGCCGACGGGTCGCTCTCCGGCATCGAGGTGCAACGTTCAGCTCCCGATGGCTACACGTTCCTCTTCGGTACCAACAGCGCGCTGGCCATGGCGGTGCTGTTGCGCAAAGAGCCCCCCTACAACGTGCTGACCGACTTCACTCCGGTGGCAATGGTCGGCCTGAATACGCTCTATTTCGCTATCAATGCGGACATTCCAGCCAAAACGCTTCCCGAGTTCATCGCCTACGTTCGCGCCAATCCGGGCAAGCTCAACGTCGCGACCGGAAATACCTATGCAATCGCAGCGTCGGGATTGCTCGCCAGGCGGCACGGGCTCTCGTTCGAGACCGTTCCCTATAAGTCCGAGCCCGATGCCATCGTCGATCTGATCTCGGGGCGGGTCCACATGATGGTGGCGACCACGACGCCCGTCTACGGACACGTCAAAAACAACAAGCTCCGCCTGCTCGCGGGTACCACGGCGACGCGCAATCCGCTTTGGCCCGACGTGCCGACGATGGTCGAGGCGGGGGAGCCGCAGCACCCGTTCGACCCTTGGTTCTCGCTGGTCGGTCCCGCCGGGCTACCGGCCGACATCGTGCAGCGCATGAACAAGGAGGTCGGCATCGCGCTTTCCAAGCCCGAGGTGCGCGAGCAATTGGCGAAGCAGGGCGTGATCGCCAACATCAAGTCGCCGCAGGAGCTCGGTGACTACATCAAGAACCAAAACGCGATCTGGAAGGAAGCGCTGAAGGAATCAGGAGTCGAGCCGCAGTGAGCGGCTTGGCGTGAAGCCATCCGGTTGGGGGGTCAGACCCATGCGTCTGACCCTTTGCCTCGCGCTTCACGCCCCGCGCTGCGCCTTACCCAAAGCGAAGCTGGCTGCACCCTCGCCGGCGATCTTGCCGAAGACGGCGCCGGAGGTGAGGCCGGTGCCGCCGGGATAGTTGTGATAGAAGAGACCGCCGACCAACTCGCCTGCCGCATAAAGGCCCGGGATGGAGAAGCCGTCGGTGTGCTCCACCTCGCAGCCCGTGTTGATCTTGAGGCCGCCGAACGTGAACGTCAGGCCGCACGTCACCTGATAGGCCTCATAGGGCGGCGTATCGAGCACCTGCGCCCAGTTCGACTTCGGAATGGCAAGGCCGCGCGTGCCGCGCCCGTCCTTGATCGCGGGATTGTAGGGCACCTCGGTCATGACGGCGGCGTTGTAGGCCTTAAGCTCGGCCAGGCACGCTTTCGCATCGACGCCCTCGAGCTTGGTCACCAGCTCTTCGAGCGTATCGGCTGATACCTTGGTCATGCGCTTGATGCGATACTCGCCGCGCAGCATGTGCAGCACCTTCTTGTCGAAGATCTGCCAGGCCATCATGTCCGGCTGGTCCTTGATGACGTGACCGTACTTCGCGTAGGTGTAGTTGCGGAAGTCGTAGCCTTCATCGACGAAGCGTTTGCCCGTGGCATTGACCATGATGCCCAGCGGATAGCTGTGCTTCTGGAAGTTGTCGCCGACGGTGAGATCGCCGAATTCGGGCGCATTGAAATCCCAGCCGACCGCGTGACCCGATGACCAATGGCCGTGCGGCATGGCGCCGATGGCAAGTGCCATGTTGATGCCGCCGCCTGTGTTGTAACGCGTGCCGCGTACCTTTGCGAGCTCCCAGCCCGGCCCCATGTAGCGGCAGCGCATCTCCGCGTTGGACTCAAAGCCGCCGCAGGCGAGCACAACCGAACCGCAAGAGAGATCGTACTTCTTGCCCTTGTTGCGCGCGGTGACTCCGGTGATGCGGCCATCCTTATCGGTGATCAGCGCGTGGCCTGCCGTCTCATAGCGGATATCGACGCCGGCTTTAGCGCAGAGCTCGTGCTCGGTGTCGATGAGGCCGTGGCCACCGCCCCATGTCTCGACGCAAAGCCCGCCCCAGAACTTGAACTTGCCATCGACCTTGAATGCCTGGCGGCCTTCGCTGGTCTGGAACTTGACGCCGTGCTTTCTCCACCATTGCCAGGCGGCCGTCGAATTCTTGACGAGAATGTCGCAGAGATCGGGATCGGTGCGGTAGCGCGTCATCCGATACATGTCGTCGAAGTACTGCTCCTCGGTGTAGGTGCCGAAGTCACGCGCCTCGATCTCCGCATCCGAGAGATCGACAAGCGTCTTCACATCGTCGGGGCCGCTGTAGACGAGCCGCAGCGCGCCGGCAGTGTAGGTGGAGTTGCCGCCGCGCTCTTCCTTGGGCGCTGCCTCGAGCATGATCACCCGCGCGCCCTGGTCGCGCGCCGACATCGCCGCCGAGCAGGCCGCGTTGCCCGCGCCCACTACAATCACGTCTGCGTCGAGGTCCTTGGCCATGGTCGTCCGTCTCCCGATTGGGCCCCGTTCTGGTCCCGTCATATGAAGCCAACGCGCAGCGCACCGGCCGTTGGCCCGCTCAGGTCGGGGCAGGGCAACAGTGCAGCGGCGCGAATGAAGCCGGACTAAAGCACGGCTCCATGCCGGACGCCAGCGGGGGAAATCGTCGAGCTCAACAGCCGGAACCGGCGCCACCCGTGGGCAGATCGCCGCGGCCGCAAATCGCTCTCCAGACGTCCCATGTGCGCGCACCCGTGCGGCATCACACAAGGTGCGTGCATCACGGCTTTGCGATAGTGCTTTTCTGGAAGCAGCAATGGAACGCGGCAATGCGCGGCTTGATCGTCAATCCTGCTCTCGACCGCACCCGCGCCTATGGCGCCGAATTACGCGCCATACTTTCGCTCGAACGCGCCCGTGAAGCCCACGCGCATATTGCGCGCTGGCCCGGCTATGCGCCGACGCCGCTGCGGCCGTTGCCGGCCATGGCGAACCGTGCCGGCGTCGCCGAGGTGCTCTACAAAGACGAAGGGCAGCGCTTCGAACTGAAAAGCTTCAAGGCGCTGGGCGGCGCCTATGCAGTCGATCGCCTGGTCGCGGCGCGGGGTGCTCAGGGTCTCACGGTCACTTGCGCCACTGACGGCAATCATGGCCGTGCGGTCGCCTGGGGCGCACGACGCGCCGGCATCAAGGCCGTGATCTACATCCACGAGGGCGTAAGCGAAGGGCGGGCCCGCGCCATCGAGTCGTTCGGCGCTACAGTCGTGCGCGAAGGCCACAACTACGACGCCTCAGTGCGCGCCTCGGCGGAGACTGCGCGGCGCAATGGCTGGCAGATCGTCTCCGACACATCCTGGCCCGGCTATGAGGATGTGCCGCGCGACGTGATGCAGGGCTATGCGGTGTTGGCGCTCGAGTCAGACGCGCAAGGAGCCCGTCCGACACATATTTTCATTCAGGGCGGCGTTGGCGGGCTCGCGGCGGCGATACTCTCCCACGCCTGGGAGACGCAAGGCGCGGCGCGACCATGTCTCGTCGTCGTCGAGCCCGAGAATGCTGCTTGCCTTCTCGAGAGCGCCCGCGCGGGACGTCCGGTCACGATCGAAGGCGATCTCGATACCATCATCGCGGGACTTGCCTGCGGCGAGCCTTCGATCCTCGCATGGCAGATCCTGTCGCGCGGCGCCGATGCTTTCATGACGATCAGCGACGACGATGCACGTGCCGCGATGCGCGATCTGGCTGCAGTGGGCGTCGTGGGCGGCGAGTCGGGTGTTGCGGGGCTGGCAGGGTTGCTCAAAGCCGCAGGTGATCCCGGGATGCGCGCGGCGCTTCACCTCGATGCCGGCTCGCGCGTCCTTTGCTACGGCACCGAAGGCGCCACCGATCCGGATGTCTATCGCTCGATCGTCGGCATGCCGACGGAGGATGTCATGGCCTGAGCCCCGCCGGAACACTGCCGTACACAATCGACGGGTATATTGAAATCGACAGCCGGCAGACGATGAAAGGTCACAATTGGAAGTGCGAATGAGAGCAGCCACGACCATTGGGTAGGATCGGATATGCCCATCCCGACGCCCGGCCAGCTCGCCCTGCTGTTCGTGTTTCTGTTCGTCCTCTTTCGTGCGCTCGAGCTGGTTCACCCGAAAGGAGAGCGCACGCCCATATTTCGTCGCGGCCTCGCCACCGATATCGCGTACTGGATCTTCAATCCTCTGCTGGCAGAGGCAGCGATCCGCGCGCTGGTGCTCGCCGTTCTCGCGGCATTGGCACTCGCCATCTACGGACGTATCGAGAAGGCGGAAATCCTGGCGGGCTATGGTCCGCTGAGCCGGCTTCCCGTCGGCACCCAGGCCTGCCTCATGCTGGTTCTGGCCGATTTCGTCGGCTACTGGAGCCATCGCATGTTTCACCGTCCGCGGCTTTGGCCGTTTCACGCCATCCATCATGCCCCGACGACACTCGACTGGCTGTCGGCCGCGCGCGTGCATCCTGTCAACGAATTGGCCGGGCGCCTTGCGATCGTAATGGCCTTGCTGCCGCTCGGCTTCAAGCCGCAGACCCTGGCGTGGACAGGACCGATCTTCAGCCTTTATGCGCTATTCCTGCATGCCAACCTCGACTGGGACTATGGCCCCTTTCGCGCGGTCCTTGCGTCTCCGCGCTTTCATCGCTGGCATCACACCAGCGAGGCCGAGGGCCGCGACAAGAATTTCGCGGGTCTCTTTCCACTCTGGGACAAGTTGTTCGGCACATACTACATGCCATCGGGAAAAGTGCCCCGCCAATTTGGGACTGACACGCCCGTACCGAGAGGTCTGATCGCGCAGTTGGCTTTTCCGTTCCGCCGCGCCGCGAAACGGAGCCCGCCGCCCTAGTTCACGCTGCGCTTCGTGAACGGGCTGTCGAGCGAGAAAGCCGGGATCGCAATATCGAACATGGAACCGTCCTCGGCCTCCATGCCGTAGCTGCCGACCATGATTCCCGATGGGGTCGCGAGCGGGCAACCGGACGTGTAGTTGAACGACTGACCCGGCGCCAAACGAGGTGTCTGCCCGACGACACCTGGCCCGCGCACTGTTTCCTTCTTGCCGTTGGCGTCAGTGATGAACCAGGTGCGGGTCTTGAGCTGCACCGTCACCTCGCTCTCGTTGATGATGTCCACCGTGTAGGCCCAGAAATAGTAGTTCTCGTCGGGCGAGGACTGGTCCTCGACGTATGTCGGCGAGACGCGAACGCGGATGCCCTTGGTGACGGCTTCGTACATGGCGCGATGGCTCTGCTCCCCTTCGGCGATGTCATGCAGGCCGGTGTCAAGGCCCGGCAACTGCGTGGCGTCCCAAATGCGGCGTCAACAATTGCAATTGTAATGCATTTTATGGCTCTTGCGCAGCCCTTTCCCGATCTGAGTGCAGCGGCACCGGTACTCGGCTCTGGCCAACGCGCCCTGGGCGTGGGAAAGAATTTCCCAGTTGATACCGACTGGAGAAACAGATGAGTGAGACGAGGCGGAGCTTTGCACAGCAAATCATGCTCCAAATGCTTGCTGCTGGAGCGCTGGGATGCACTCTCAGCTGGGCGCCGCCTGCGCTTGCTCAGCCTTACCCGTCAAAGCCGATCAAGCTCATTGTCCCGTTCCCGCCCGGTGGCACGCTCGATCAGATCTCGCGCCGCGTGCAGCCCGTGCTGCAGAGGGAGCTCGGACAGTCGATCGTGATCGAGAACCGCGCGGGCGCATCCGGCTCCATTGGCACGGCGGTTGCCGCGCAGGCCGCGCCCGATGGCTACACCATTCTGATGGTGTTCGACACGCACGCCGTCAACCCCACGCTGATCGCCAACCTCGCTTATGACACACTGAAGGACTTCACGCCGATCATGAAGATCGGAGCGGCGCCGATGATCCTCGGCGCGCATCCATCGACGCCCTACAAGTCGTTCAAGGATGTGGTCGAGGCTGCCAAGGCGAAGCCCGGGTCCGTTCCTTACGGCACGGTGGGGCAGGGGAGCCTGGCCCACCTCGCCATGTCGCAGATCGCGAACGAGTTGAAGATCAGCTGGAACCACGTGCCCTACAAGGGCGGCGGTCCACTGACCAACGACGCGATCGCCGGCCATATTCCGCTGGCCATCTCGTCGATCGCATCGCTTGGTCCGCACATCAAAAGTGGCAAGGTTTCAGGGCTCGCCGTTACATCGCCCGAGCGACATCCGCAGTATCCGGACACGCCGACCATTGCGGAGCTTGGCGTTCCGGGCTTTCAGGCCAACGCGTGGTGGGGTCTGCTGGTCCCGGCCAAGACGCCGCCGGAGATCGTCAAGCGGCTGAACGAGGCTTTCACCGCCTCCTTCAGCGACGAGGGGGTGAAGAAGACGCTCGTTGACGAAGCCGGCATCATGCTCGAGCTCTCGAGCCCGGAAGCATTCGGCAAGTTCCTGGAGGCCGAGGTTGCGCGCTGGGCCAAGGTGGTGAAGGACAACAACATCAAGCCGGAGTGAGGTGAGGCTTGCGCTGCCTGCGGTAGGGCGCTTGGCGGTGCGCGGACGCTGATGCAACCCGACGGTTTTTGGTGGTTGTTGAAGCAGCATTTCATGGGCCCAGGTCGGCGTCTCGAAATAGGAAAGTTGGCTTAGACAAAAAACGCCTGAATTTGGGGTCTACGCTGCACGTACGTGAGGCTGGAGAGGGGTGTTTTCGAGTGGCTATGCCCCTACCTGCTCGGCCCGAAAACGCGCCAGCGTTGAAATTCGCCCATGACAAATCGAAATCGTTCTCGGGGGGCGGGTCGCTATTCTCCTCCCGGCCGGCTGCAGGCGCTTCCCGAGTTCGATTTCAACGCTGGTTGTGCGAAAAAATTTGATACAATTGTATCATTGTTTCACGTGAAACATTGGCGGGACGGCGGAGCGTTCATAATCGCCCTCAGCGCTGCGTGAGCAGCCAGCCCGATCCCGTACTGCGCAGGATCAGCCCCTGGCTCGCCAGCGCCACCGCGAGTTGCTGGGCGCCACCCGGGTAGCGCAGCTGAATGCGGGCGCTGCGTCCGCCGAGGCCAAGCACGTCGAGATCGCTGACGTCGGGTGTCCCAGCAAGCTGGCGGCTGATGCTCGTCCAGTCGGCCATGCTGCGGAACTCGACCGCGATGCGCAGCAGACCGTCGCCCGATGCGTCGCCACCGGCGCTCGCAATGCCGGTCGCGCGGCCGTCGCTTGAGCCTTCGCTGCGCGGCGACACACTGCCGTCGTCACCAATGCCGCCGCCACCGCGCACATTGATCGCCTTCCAGCGGCCTTCCAGCACGCCGAGCGCGCGCACGGCGGCCAGCTCCGCCGTGTAGGCGAGATCGGGCCCATCGAGCCGATAGGTGCGGGTCAGCCGGAACGGCGCCACGGCATCGCGACCAGCGAGCGTCACGTGCACCTTCTTGGCGCCGAGCTCGGGTTCGAGCACTGCGACGAGCAGCGTCTCGGTCTCGTAATCTCGGCCCATGGTGCGGAGCGGCGCCGGCTCGCCGTCGAGGATCGCCTTGATGGTGTCCTTGTGCACCGACTTTTTCAGCGGCTGCAACGATATGGGCGTCAGGGAATTCTGCAGATCGAGGCTCTTCCAGGCGTAGAGCCAGGAGTCGGAGCCACGGGCATCGGTGAACACTTCAGGCGTGCCCGGCTCGGGCGGCGCGCGATAGACCGGCACCACCGTCACCACCGGCGCCTGCCGGTCAAGAAACGGGATTCCTTCCTTGTCCAGCAAGCGTCGCACGGCCTCGGCCTGGAACTGGAAATCGTAGCTGGCGATGTATTCCGTCTGGGAGTTCCGCTCCGAGCGCACCGACAGCCCATCGATCAGGTCGCCTGCCTTGACATCCTTTAGCCGGCTGATGCGATTGTAGGAGGTCACCGGAACGATGCGCCGCAGCAGTGAGCGCAGCGCAGCTTGCTGGCCCTCGGCGATGGCCTGGTTCTTGGCTGCAACGGCATCCGAGGCCCTGGCCTCGACCGGGTAGTTTCCGATCGTGAAGACGCGGTCCTCGTTGGCAGCCGCGGCTGGGCCCGCCGCGAAATGCGCGATCGCGAGCGCGGCGAGCAAGATCCGGCAACCGCGCCAGCCCCTTGCTCCTGCTCTGAAACAACTGTCCCGCCGACCCATGCCCGACCCCGTCATTCGCAAGGCGTCGAGCCCGTTCCCGGGCCACCTTGCCGCACCACGCCACGCTTTAGCGGCATATCCATTGAATTTTTGGGCAAAAGTACGGTTTGCCCCTCGCCACGGTCGGCAAACGTATCCTAACCCGCGGGCAAGTGCTGTAGTCTCGCCCCTGCAGCCCATCGTCAATGTCCGCCGAATCCGGCTGGCAGCCATCAGCCCGAGCACGCCGCCTCCATGCGCAAATCCGGCCCGAAGCAACCGGCAACGAAACGAAACGCTACCATCTCCTACCGCGATTCCGGCGTTGACATCGACGCCGGCAATGCCCTGGTGCAGGCGATCAAGCCGCTGGTCAAGGCGACGCGGCGGTCCGGCGCCGATGCCGACCTCGGCGGTTTCGGCGGCCTCTTCGATCTCAAGGCCGCCGGCTTCAAGGACCCGGTGCTGGTTGCCACCAACGATGGCGTCGGCACCAAGCTGAAGATCGCGATCGATACTGGGCTCCACGACACCATCGGCATCGATCTCGTCGCCATGTGCGTCAATGATCTCGTGGTGCAGGGGGCCGAGCCGCTGTTCTTTCTCGACTACTTCGCGACCGGCAAGCTGGAGGTCGAAAGCGCGCGCCGGGTCATCGCGGGGATTGCGGCCGGCTGCAAGGAGGCGGGCTGTGCGCTGATCGGCGGCGAGACGGCCGAGATGCCTGGCATGTATGCGGCCAAGGACTATGACCTCGCCGGCTTCTCCGTCGGTGCGGTGGAGCGGGGCGAGATCCTGCCGCGCGCCGATATTGCCGTCGGCGACGTGCTGATCGGCTTGGCCTCGTCGGGCGTGCACTCCAATGGCTACTCGCTAGTGCGCCGGCTGGTGGAGCGAGAGAAGCTCGCCTGGGATGCGCCGGCGCCCTTTGGGAAGGGCAAGAGCGCGGCCGAAGCGCTGCTGATGCCGACACGCATTTACGTGAAACCGGTGCTCGCGGCCATTCGCGCTACCGGGGGCAGCGGGCCGAAAGGTGCGGTGAAAGGCCTGTCGCACATCACCGGCGGGGGACTGTCGGAGAACATTCCGCGGGTGATGCCGGCCGGTCTCGCGGCACACATCGATCTTGCGACCTTCAAGGCGCCGCCCGTGTTCGGTTGGCTGCAGCGCGCCGGCAATCTCGACGACGAGGAGATGCTGCGCACCTTCAACTGCGGCATCGGGATGGTGGCGATCGCGGCGGAAAAGCGCGCCGATGCCGTGATCGCGGCGCTGAAGAATGCCGGCGAGAAGCCGGTCGTCCTCGGCGCCGTGGAGCGCGGTCGCGGCGTCAAATCCGCCGCCAAAGGCAAAGGCGAGGCCGAGGCCGTGCGCTATTCAGGGCGGCTCGGGTACGGCAAGTGAGGGCGCTGCCATAGAGTGGCTGGCGCAATGCTTTCAAATGCCTTCACTTCTGCACGTCGTCGCTGAGCGCTTCTACTGCGCTGCTCCGCGCAGCAATCTGCCGTAGCCGTCGACGGCGGCCGTCACGCCGGAGAGGGCCAGACAATTCCAGAGGCTTGCCTGATTGGCCGAGAGCACTGGTCGCCTCAGATCCTGCTCCAGGCTCTCGATGATGCCGACCGCGCGCAAGCCGGTGCCGACCAGCAGCACGCCGTCGGCATCGTCCGGGCATTGTGCCCTGACCTGGCGGTGGAGGTCCTCCACGTCCTGCTCGAAAGCCATGCCCTGCGGGTAAAGCTCGCCCGGTGCGAGGTCGCGCCACTTGCGGCCGGGATCGACTCGCATATGGCCGGCCGGTCGAAAGCCATGCTCGGTGAAGTAGGCGACGGCGCTGGGCAATGCTGTGTCCTGGAACCAGGCGGGAAAGACGAGGAACGGCCGCGCGACCTTCGCGGCCTTGAGCGCTGCCTGGCAATCGCGGCCGTTTGTGGTGACGGCGGTGCCAGCCGGAACGAACTCAGCGAGCCGCTTGATCACGGCCCCGTCCCAGCCAGCGCCGCCCGCGATGCTCGACGAGCTGTGCGCGACGGTGATCGCGGTGAGCCGCATGGCCGCGAATTGGCGGATGCCGCGCTCGAGGTCGGGCTCGAGCGTGACGGCGGTGCGCGTCGCATCCCATCGCGCCCACGGGGTCGGCGCCGTGATCCGCGCCGCGTGCACCGACACGCCGGCCGGCGCCATCGCCCACCACTCCGCCTCGGGGATCGGCTCGGTCGCCACGATGAAGATGCCGATCCGCGCCCGCCATCCCCAGTTGTCCGCCGCGATCGTCATTGACATCCATCCTTGGCTCGCCTGCGCCCCCCATGTAGGTCGATGATAGCCGAAAACACGCGCTGCAGTGCCCGCGCTGTATTCGCCATTGATAAGTGGGAGCGGGTTTGGGAGGGTCTTCCTCCCAAACGGGTGCGGGCCGGTGGCTCGCTCGCGAAGCGAAAAGAGGACGCACATGCCCCGTGTCATAACCGTCGGCGCCGCGCAGCTCGGACCTATCGCCCGCAACGAGACGCGTGCGCATGTCGTCAAACGCATGCTCGAATTGATGCGCCAGGCGAAAGCCCACGGCTGCGACCTGATCGTCTATCCGGAGCTGTGCCTCACGACATTCTTCCCGCGCTGGCACTTCGAGACGCAATCCGAGATCGACACCTGGTTCGAAAAAGAGATGCCCTCGAAGGACACCGCGCCGCTTTTCGAGGAAGCCAAGCGCAGCGGCACGGCGTTCAAGCTCGGCTATGCGGAGCTGACGGAAGAGGAGGGCAAGACGCGCCACTTCAACACCGCGATCCTCGTCGACAAGGCGGGCAGGATCGCGCTCAAGTACCGCAAGGTGCATCTGCCGGGGCACGCCGAGCACGAGCCGTGGCGTGCCTTCCAGCATCTCGAGAAGCGCTACTTCGAGGTCGGCAATCTCGGCTTCCCGGTGGCGCGGATGATGGGCGGCATTTTCGGGCTCGCGATCTGCAATGACCGGCGCTGGCCCGAGACCTACCGCGAGATGGGCCTGCAGGGCGTCGAGATGGTCTGCCTCGGCTACAACACGCCGGAGCATCATCCCGTGGCGCCCGACCACGATCACCTCGGCTACTTCCACAACACCATCTGCATGCAGTCCGGCGCCTATCAGAACGGCACCTGGGTGGTGGGCGTCGCCAAGGCGGGCATCGAGGAGAGCTGCAAGCTGATCGGCGGGTCACAGATCATCGCGCCATCAGGGGAGACCGTGGCGATGGCGACCACGCTCGGCGACGAGCTGATTGTGGCGCGCTGCGATCTCGACCACACCCGCTCCTACAAGGAGACGATCTTCAATTTCGCCAAGCACCGAAGGCCGGAAGCTTACGGGCGCATCGTCTCCCAGACAGGTGCGATCCTGCCGCCGGAGGCGTAAGATCGTCCCGCGCATGGCCTGTGGCAAGACATGGGACAAGGATTTACCGGAGCGCTTGGTGATTTGCTAAAAGATCTTCAGCCTGACGCCGGTATGGGGCTGCGCAACGATGCCGGGCAGGAGCAAGTCACCTCACAAGCAAGCGAAGAAACGCATGGAAGTGAAACTGAAGCTCTACGCCTCGCTGGGTGCCTATCTGCCGGCCCACGCCGAACGTAACGAGGCCGCTGTCGACGTTGGCGACGGCACGACGATCAAAGAGCTGCTCGATCGCTACAACGTGCCCCGCGAGTCATGCCATCTTGTGCTGCTCAATGGCATCTTCCAGGCGCCGGCTGTGCGCGGAGCCGTGAAGCTCAAGCCCGGTGACCACGTCGCCGTCTGGCCACCGGTGGCCGGCGGCTGAGCTATGAGCATCGGGGATACGCCCTGCGAGATCGTCAAGCTGATGACGATCACGCGCTCCGAGTTCGAGAAGAGCCTCGCGGCGTTCGATCCCGATGCGTCGCTCGATGCACACGGGCAGGTGTCGATAACGGGGGCGGTCATTCGCTTCGAAGCCCTGCCGCCGCGGCGTCCCGGCGGTTTGCTGTCGCTGCCGCAAGCGCGCGTCACGATCGTGGTGCAAGCACTTGGCCCCGCTGAGCGCGCGGCGTTCCTGCGCCGCTTCGATGTCGCCTTCCAGCGCGGCGGGGGGTGATCGCCGCAAAAAAGCTATCCCTTGCCCATCACGTACTCGGGCAGCCAGAGCGCGACTGATGGAAAAGCCATCAGCAGGAAGATCAGCGCCATCATGGCGCCGACGAACGGCAGCGCGCCCATGATCACATCGCGCACGGGCCCGCGCTCGCGCATGCCCTGCACGACATAAAGATTGAGACCGACCGGCGGCGTGATCAGCGCGGCCTCGATCAGAATCGTCAGCACGATGCCCCACCAGATCGGATCCCAGCCGAGCTTCATGACGATCGGGTAGATGAAGGGCGTGGTCAGGATCATCATGGAGATCGTCTCCATGAAGCAGCCGAGGATCAGGTAGAACACGATGATCAGCAGCATCGTGCCGTATTTGCCGAGGCCCAGGGCCTCGATGGCCTTGCCGATGCCGTCGGTCGCACCGAGCGCGGCGAGCACGAAATTCAGGAATTGCGCCGCCAGGATGATCAACATGATGATGCCGGTCGTGCGCATCGTGCCTTCGAACACGGCGCGCAACATGGGCCGGTTCACCTTCCCCTCCGACCAGGCGAGAATCAGCGATCCAACGACGCCCAATGATGCGGCCTCGGTGGGCGTCGCGTAGCCTGCGTAGATCGAGCCGATCACCAGCAGGAAGATCAGGAACGGCGGGAAAAGATCGGCAAGTCCCCGCAGGCGCTGGCGCCAGGCTGTGTCGATCGGTGCGCCACCTTTCGCGCGATCCACGAGGCATGCCACGAGCACAATCAGCATGAAGAGGCTCGCCAGCAGGAAGCCTGGGACGAAGCCGGCTAGATAGAGCCGCGGCACGCTGTTGTTGGTGAGGAGCCCGTATAGAATGAAGTTGATCGATGGCGGGATCAGGATGCCGAGCGTGCCGCCGGCGGCGATCGTGCCGAGAAACAGCGATTCGTTATAGCCACGCTTCTTGATCTCGGGGATGGCCACGGTGCCGACGGTCGCCGCGGTGGCAACGCTCGATCCCGACGTTGCCGCGAACATCGCGCACGTGCCGATGTTGGCGTGCATCAGGCCGCCCGGCAGCCAGGACAGCCACTGCGCGATGGCGTTGTAGGCCCGCGTGGCAATGCCAGCCCGCAGCAGGATCTCGCCGAGCATCACGAACAGCGGGATGGCGAAAAGAATGTACTCGCTCGAGGAGTTCCAGATGATCTCGCCCATCGCCTTGTGCAGCGGCATGAACGAGAAGAAGTTGTTCAGCGCCATGCCGAGCACACCCATCACGGCGGCGACGGGCACCGAGATCGCGAGCAGGACGACGAGAAGGAGAAGAGCTGTCAGCAGCATGGATCAGTTCTTTCCCGCGTGCGGCGTTTCGATGCCAAGGCCTTTCAGCTCGCTTTCGATCTCCTCATCCTGCGACGAGACGCCGGCAATAGCATTGACGGTCGCGAAGTCGCCGCGCAGCAGAGCGCCGATGGATTTGATGATCGCGGCGATGATGGTGACGAAGAACAGCGCAATGCCAAGCGCCCATGGAATCTGCGACCACGCGAGCGGAATGCGCAGATTGGTGTTGGATCGGTTGTATTCGAGGAAATTAACCGAGGCGACGTTGAACGCGCGCTCGAGCAGAGCCGCGACGAACACTGCGAGAAAGATCAGCGAGATCAGATCGAGCCATGCTCTGACCCTGGGGCTCAATCCGCCGTAAATCGCATCGATGCGCACGTGTCCCCGTGTGACAAGCACATGCGCCAGAGACCAGCTTGTGCCGACGGCGAAGAGATAACCCGAGATCTCGTCCGATCCCGAAAAGGTCAGGGTGTCCCGAACCCACACTTTCAGGACAGTTCCGGAAGCGGTCAGACCTGGGATGATCCACGTGACGAGGTCGATGAGATCGGGGATCGCTTTGCGGACGATGACCTCGGCCGTCACGATCAGCGCGGCGATGAACAGCAGGGAGCAGCCTGCGATGATCGCAGCCCGCGCCAGGCGCACGAGGCCGTTCCAAAGCCCGTCCATTCAATCCCCCAAGTCGCGACTCGCCGACAGCTATGCACATTTTCCGCGCTGAGCTGTCAAGCGATTACAGTTGAGGCCGTCAGTCACGGTGGTGCGGCGCAAGTCCGGGATGTGACAGCAAAAAAACGGTGGTTCGAGCCGGCGCCCGGACACTGTCATCGAGCTGTCAGCTGAAATCAGTCAGCTTTGGCGACGAGGCCATACTTGGTGCCGATCACCTCGGTCCATTTGGCGGCGCATTCCGCGCCGCAGCGCTTGGCCCAGCTCTTCAGCACGACCTCGTTCAGTGCCTTGTCGCGGGCCCGGAAGTCGGCTTCGGTGGGCTTGAAGAGCTTGAGCTTGCCGGGCTGACCCACAGGGCAGGGGCCGGTGCCGGTGGTGCAGTGGATGCCGTCCTCGGTCTCGGCCTCGATCAGCTTCCACGAGCGGTCGGTGAGTTTGTCCGACTCGGCCTGAATCAGTTTCTGGGTATCGGGCGACAGCTTGCTCCACATGGTGAGATTGACCGCGAGGAAGCCCGCCGTGTAGCCGAGCGGCAGGCGGAACACCGAGTTGGTCACTTCCGGCCACTTGGCCTTGTAGGCGGGCATCGTGCCGGTGATGCCGCAGTCGACGACGCCCTTCTCCAGCGCCGGCACAACTTCGCCGAACATGATCGTTACGCCGGTTGCTCCGAAGGCGGCCACGAGCTCGGACTGGGAGGTGCCTTGCACGCGGACCTTCTTGCCCTTCAGATCCTCCACCGACTTGAGCTCGCCCCGGCAGTAGAGACCCTGCTCGGGATAGACGTTGGTGCCGATGATCATCGCATTGTGCTTGTCCTTCATCATCTTCTGCATCTCCGGCATCCACAGCTCGGTGATGTCGCGTGCCATCTTGAAGTCGCGCGCGACGCCCGAGATGTCGATGGCCTCGATCACGGCGCCGCCATCCTCGACGAAGATCGGGATTGCGAATGCGAAATCGAAGACGCCCTGCTTCAGGAGGCGCAGCATCTCCGGACCCTTCAGGTTCAGCTCGTTGTAGGCCTTCATGTTGGCGGTCAGCTTGCCGCCGGAGAGCTGCGGCAGCACCTCGGTGAAGAACGGCTTTTCGAGCTGCGGATAGTTGGTCAGGAAGTTGAACGTTCCGACGACATTGAACGCCTTCGTGTCGTAGGTCTGGGCCACCGTCGCCGGTGCGACAGAGATCGCCGTCAATGCGGCGGCTAGTAGAGCTTTGCTGCTGTAGCGAGCCAGGGCGGGCATGGGTGATCTCCTCGGGCTAGGTCGTCGCTATGACTTTGCTTCGGAACGATAGGCGCAGCCTAACAGCGGGATTGCGTACTTGGCTCGGCAAATCGATCTGGCATCGCAAAATCAGAACGGCCCGGGCTGGAACCCGGGCCCTCGTGACTGTGCTGCTGTTCGGCCTCAGTTCGCCTTGGCGACCAAGCCGTACTTCTTGCCGATCAGCTCGGTCCACTTCGCCGCGCACGCCTCGCCGCAGCGCTTCGCCCAGGATTTGAGAACGTGCTCGTTGAGCGCCTTGTCGCGGGCCTTCAGGTCATCATCGGTCGGCTTCACCAGCTTGAGCTTGCCTGGAGTACCGGCCGGGCAGTTGCCTGTGCCGGTGGTGCAATAAACGCCGTCCTCAGTCTCTGCCTGTGTCGACTTCCAAGAGCGCGCCTCGAGATCCTTGACCTGCTCTTGGATCAGCTTCTGGGTATCGGGCGAGAGCTTGTTCCACATGTTCAGGTTGGCAACCAGCATGCCCGCCGTGAAGCCGACGGGAAGGCGGAACAGCGTCTTCGTCACCTCCGGCCACTTGGCCTTGTAGGCAGGCATCGTGCCGGTGATGCCGCAGTCGACGACGCCCTTCTCCAGTGCCGGCACGACCTCGGCGAAGGCAATCGTCACGCCGCTTGCGCCGAACGCCGTCACCAGGTCGGACTGTGACGTTCCTTGCACGCGGATCTTCTTGCCCTTGAAGTCCTCGACGCCTTTGACGTCGTCGCGGCAGTAGAAGTTCTGCTCCGGCCACGTGTGCGTGCCGAGGATGATAGCGCCGTGCTTCTCCTTCATCACGCCCTGCATCTCGGGCATCCAGATCTCGGAAATGTCCTTCGCCATGGCGTAGTCGCGCGCCACACCGGCGATATCGAGTGCCTCGATCACGGCGCCGCCGTCCTCGACATAGATCGGGAGCGCAAACGCGAAGTCGAAGACGCCCTGCTTCAAGAGCCGGAGCAGTTCCGTGCCCTTGAGGTTCAGCTCGTTGAGCGCCTTGATGTTGCCTTTCAGGTTGCCATTGGAGACCTTGGGCAGCCCGTCGGTGAAGAACGGTTTCTCGAGCTCATTGAAGTTCGTCAGGAAGTTCCACGTGCCAACGACGTTGAACTCCTTCTTGTCGATGGACTGGGCCTGAGCCGCGCTACCGCAGATCATGGCTCCAACCATCGTCGCGGTAGCGAGAATGCGACGCATTCTGTTCCTCCCTTTTTGGGGTCTCGAGATGTGACCGTTTCCGTACTGCCTACGCTTCGAGGTCACTATTGGTTTGGTGCACCCGAGCCTGATCTTAACAAACCCTAAACGAGGAAAAACTTCAAGATCACCGGGAGTTGAAGGGTCGGCGGTAGCAGGCTGGCGGGTGTATCCGCATCTCGTTGCACGATGATCCGTGCCGGGCAGGCGAATGGCTCCCCGAACCGATTTCGATCGGGACTGGCTGTATCCATCTGCTAGGTTCGGCGGCACCGGGCAGGGGGAGAAATGAACCGAGGGGAGGACTCCGGAGAGGCGCATGAGGCAGGCCGGGCCGCATGGGAGCGGAATTGGCCAGCAATTGCCGCCATTCTCGCCTCGTCCGTTTTCTACATGCTGAGCGATGCGGCCATGAAGCTGGCGAGCGCGGTGCCTTCCGGCGAGCGTGTCTTCTTGCGCAGTCTGGGCGTTATTGGGGCGCTGTTCGTCGTAGCTGGCTGTCTGGGACAGCTCCGCACGGTGCGGCACACGATCCGGCCGCTGATGCTGCAGCGGATACTCGGGGATGCCGGTAATTCGCTCTCGTTTCAGCCCGCCCTATCGCGAATGGGTTTTGCCGACGCCATGGCGATCCTGCAGCTGACGCCGCTCGCCTTGACGGCGGCTGCCGCCTTGTTCCTCGGTGCGGTCGTCGGCTGGCGTCGCTGGACGGCGATCGCGGTCGGCTTCGTCGGCGCCATGCTGGTGATCAAGCCCGGTGCGTCGAGCTTCAATCCGTGGGGCCTGATGGTGATCGTCGCGGTGCTGTCAGGCGTGTGGAGAGATCTGGCGACGCGGCGCTTCGGTACTGCCATTCCGCCGCTGATCATTCTCCTCGTTTCGCAGCTCGGCGTCGCGGTGGTCTCTGCAGTGAGCTGGTTCTACGAGTCGTGGCAATGGCCGGACCTGCAAGCTTTGCTGCATCTCGTCGTCGGCGCCGTGATGTTTGCGGCAGGACACCTGGCCGCCATCTACGCTGTCCGTGACAGTGATTGGTCGGTCGTGGCGCCGTTTCGCTATGCAGGCATCGTCTGGGCGATTCTCATCGGCCTGGTGATCTGGCAGGACCTGCCGGATGCCTGGTCGATGCTCGGCATCGTGCTGCTCGTCGCAGCCGGGCTCTACACGTTGCACCGCGAGCGGTCACAAGCGTTGCGGCGCTGACGACTGCCCTTCGCCCGACGCCGTCATGCACTACGCGGCGCTACGGGGAGCTCAGGACGTCGGGCTCGAAGCCGTCCCCGACTGCGCCGGCCTCGACAGAAATGGATAGAGCAGCTGGCCGATGTAGGACTCCGGATAATCGGCATCATCGACACCGAAGGTCTGAGGCAGCTTGCCCTCGGGCATGTAGAACGTGCCGAACAACACATCCCAGACCGGGAACGTCGGCGCGAAGTTCGCGCTGCCCCCCTCGTTTGCCGGCCCGTGATGCCAGCGATGATAGACAGGGGAAGCAAGCACGTACTTGAAGAAGCGGCCGTGCGACCAGTTCAGGTTCGCGTGCACGTAGGCACCAGTCAGGATCTCCCACGGCACCATGAACACGATCACGGCCGGCGAGACGCCGAGCACCGTCAGGATCGTCATCACAGTGGAGGCGCTAAGGATGTGATTGACGGGATGGAACCGATAGGTCGTCGTCCAGTCAACCTGCGTCGCCGAGTGGTGGGCCGCGTGGTACTTCCAGAGATGGTTCATGTGCATGAACCTGTGCGCCCAGTAGAGGAGAAAGTCGCCAAGCACGAGGTAGACGAGGACCTGGGCCCAGAACGGCAACACGCTGACCGGCCCGATGCCTTGCTGCAGGTAGGCCATGGCCTGCTCTGACGTCGTGATGCCGCACAGCAGCCCATAGATGATGATGACCGGAGGCAGTTGCAGGTAAGGTCCGATGATCTTGTCCACCACCTTGTAGGTCAGGTCGGTCTTCAGGCCGGGATTGCGCCACCAGGTTCGTCCGGGGCTGCTGCTCTGGCTCTTGAAAATCGCGAGCACGCCGAAAAGCGCGCCGAGCCCGATCCAGATCAGGATCTGATCGCCGTAGAGGTCGAGGAGCTTGGACGAGATGTTCTGAAGGCCGTCGAACATGAGCGTGCTGCCGGTCGGAGCGAAGATGTCCAAGCCTAGCAGCCCGGGGTTAACGGCTCGGAACCACGCTGCGCGACACTTAATCAGCCGTTAATGGCCGACCACTATGTTCCCGTGGGCGACGCTGAAAGGCGCATCAGAATGGCAGGCATCGGCAAATCTCGAGCATTGTTGATTGCGACGCTGCTGGCGATGGCTTCTGCGGTTGGCGGGTATTTTGCGACACGAGGCGCGGCAAGCGGCACGGCTGGCCCTTCGACAGTCGCGCTGCGCGATCTGACCTGGGTGGAAATCAGGGACGCCGTTGCCGCAGGCTACACGACCGTGATCGTTCCAACCGGCGGCATCGAGCAGAACGGCCCGCACATGATCCTCGGCAAGCACGACGACATCGTCGGCTTTGCGGCGCGCCGGATCGCAGCAGACCTCGGACGGACGCTGGTTACGCCGGTCGTCTCGTTCGTTCCGCAATCAGGTCACTTGAAGTATCCAGGCACGATCGGTGTGCGTCAGGAGGTGTTCCGCGGTCTGCTCGAGGATATTGCAGCGAGCCTCAAGGGCAGCGGGTTCAAGGTGATCTGCTTCATCGGCGATCATGGCGAGAGCATCGAGGCGCAATCGGCGGTTGCCGAGAAGCTGTCGCGGCAATGGGCGGCGAACGGCGTGCGCGTCCTGAACGTCACCGACTACTACGACGATCGCGCGCAGTATCAGAAGCTCGAAGCGGAAGGCGAGAGCCGCGCCGCGATCGGCATTCACGCCGGCATCATCGATACGTCCGAGCTGATGTCGATCAATCCGGCTGGTGTCGACCTGACGCGCGTCGCACTGCGCGCATTTCCATGGTCGGCGAACGGCGCCTCTGGCAATCCGGAGCGCTCGAGCTCCGGCCGCGGGCGACAGCTGATCGACATGCGTGTTGCTGCGGCGGTCGCCCAGATCAAGGCACAGCTCGCCAAGCCAGGCCATTGACGGCGCGCGTGATGCTCAGCTCGTCCGCGGCGTCACGGGTGCACCCTTCCCAAGCCAGTCCTCGATTGCTTCGGGAAGTCCGTCGAGCGGACGAAAGCCGTGCGTGATCAGCGCGTAGCCCGTCGACTGCCGGCCGGCCGCCAGGAGCGGAAAGCCTTCGACACCCGCCTCCTTGGCGAGCATGAAGTCGCGGAACGTTTCGTTGCGTGCGTCGGCTCCGGTGAGATCGGCGAAGAACGATGCACGGTCCTCATCCGCCTCGGCGGCGATGTCGGCAAGCACCTCGTCGCTGGTGACGTCGCGGTTGGCGGCATAGAAGGCCTCCGACACGCGCGCGGTGAACGAGAGCGCTTTGTCGGGCGCGCGGCGGCGCATCGTCACGACGGCGCGGCAGGCCGGCTCGGTATTGTACGTGAAGGTCTCGCGATCGAAGAAGGCGTGATCGAACGGCTGGCCTGAGGCATCGGCGACGTTCGCCCAGGCCTCCTTCAGATAGGCGAGGTCCTTCTCGCGCATGGGGCGCGTCTCGCCGGCGCGAAGCCCACCCATGATGAGACGCAACTCCAGCCGGCCTTCGAACTGGCGCGTGAGTGCGCCGACCACCGGTCCGAAGCCGTAGCACCACGAGCACATCGGGTCGGCGAAGTAGATGAAATGCGGCGGGTCGGCATCGGACATGGGTGTCCTCGCGGTTGAGGTCATCGGCAATCGCGATGAGCGCTGACCGTAATACCTGATTAAGCTTCAGAGAAAATTCAAGCGTCGATCACGATCCTGCCATGCCGAGGCACCAAGCTTGCGTAGTAGATTCGTCTCGCCCCGCGGGAGCAACCCATGAAACACGTTACACGAGCATTGACAGCGGCAATTGGGCTGGCCGCCCTGTTGACAGCAGCCGACGCGCAGGGGCAACGGCCACCGGCCAATCCTGCAATCGACATGGAAGCGTTCCTGCGCAGCTCACAAGATGCGGCCCGTCATCGTTCGAGCCGCCGCATCAGCGAAGCGCAGTTCCGGGAGATGGCCGCTGAGCCTGGCACCATCGTGCTCGATGCCCGCAGCAAGGAGAAATTCGACCTGCTGCACATCAAGGGCGCCGTGAACCTGAGCTTCCCGGATCACGACGGAGAGCCTCGCGCGCCTCGTTCCCGACAAGGCGACGCGCATTCTCATCTACTGCAACAACAACTTCGTCGGAGCCGAGGCGCCCTTCCCCTCGAAGCTGCCGGCAGCCTCGCTCAACCTGTCGACCTATATTTCGCTCTATACCTACGGCTACCGCAACGTCTACGAGCTTGGACCTCTCATTGATCCCAAGACGTCGCGGTTGGCGTTCGAGTCGACAGGGGCGGCGTCCGACTGAAGCCGAGCACCCGCCGCGATCCCAGTAATCTCTCGAGGAAGCACGTCATGGCCGACTTGCCGCCGAAAACCGTCGTCACGCCGATCACGCCGCAAACGGTTGCGAAGGGACCGCTCGAGATCGCGATCAAGATCGACCTCGATGAGCGGGCATTCCTGTTTCCGCAGAACAAGTCGCTGACACATCTCAATCTTCGCGTGATCCGTCCCAACATCGTGCGCGTCGAAGCTGGCTATGCATTCAATCAGACACGTTCGAGTCCCGTGTTGTTCGATCTCTCGGGCAATGATTGCGCCGAGTTTTCACGGCGGCTGGTCGAGGCCGTCTATCGCGCCCGCTCCACGGAAATCGTGACGCGAACCTTGAGCGTGTCGCTGCTGGTCGTTGCCAACGGCTACATCCTGAACTTCGGCGATCGCGATCAGCCGTTGGAGCTGTTCCTCGGCACCGGCTCCATCTGGCGCGTGTGCTCGGGCTTCACTCGCGCCGTCGATCTCCTGGCGCCGATCGCGAGCAATTGAGGCGCGCTCAGCGATCCGCGCGGGCGAGCACGGCATCGAGCAGCACCGAGGCGCCGGGAGCCGCCTGCTCGAGCGTCATGTCCTCGGCCTCGTTGTGCGAGATGCCGCCTATGCAGGGCGTGAAGATCATCGCCGTCGGACAGATCGTGGCCATGTTGTAGGCGTCGTGACCCGCCTCGGACTTGAGGTCCAGGGTCGCGTAGCCGCGTTCCTTGGCAGACTGTCGGATGAGCCCGATCAGCTCGGAATCGAACGTCAAGCCGCCGAAGCCCCACCGCTCGACGATCTCGACCGTGCAGCGCCCGCGCCGCGCGCAGTCCGGCAGCGCCGTGTCGACCTCGGCCAGCATGCGCGCGAGGCCGTCTTTCTCCGGGTGCCGCATGTCGCAGAAGAGATCGGCCTGTTCTGAGATGATCCCCGGGAGATTGGGCCAGAGATCGAGCCGTGCCGCCGTCGTTTTCGCCTCATCGGCGGAATAGCGCCAGCCGATCTCGTCAATGGCGACAGCCACGTGCGCCGCGCCAACCAGCGCGTTCTTGCGCCGCTCCATGGCAGTCGGGCCAACGTGCGCCGTCTCGCCAGTGATCCGAATGCGCATGCCCGCTGTCGGAAAGCCGCCGACCACGACGCCTACGGGAATGCCCTGCGCGTCAAGCCGCGGCCCTTGCTCGATGTGAAGCTCGAAGTAGGCGTCAATGGCGCGTCCGCCAACTGCTTCGCTGCCCGCGTAGCCGATGCGCCTCAGCTCGTCGCCGAGCTTGAGCCCCGACCTGTCTTCGCGCGCCTCGGCCCACGCGACCGACTCGCGGCCGGAGAACACCAGCGAGGAGAGCATCGGCGGATAGAAGCGCGCGCCCTCCTCGTTGGTCCAGTTCACCACCTCGATCGGGCGCCGCGTCGTGATGCGGGCGTCGTCGAGCGTGCGAAGCACCTCGAGGCCGCCGAGCACGCCGAGAATGCCGTCGAACTTGCCGGCCGCTGCCTGCGTGTCGAGATGGCTGCCGATCAGCACCGGCGGCAGACCGGGCTCGCGCCCCTCACGCCTGACGAACATGTTGCCGAGCCGGTCGACCCTCACCGCAAATCCGCTGTGCTCTGCCCAGCGGGCGAAGAGGTTGCGAACGTCGCGATCGGCGTCCGTGAGCGTCAACCTTCTGAGGCCACCCCGGGGACCTTTGCCGATCTCGCCCGACTCGATGATGCTTGCCCAGAGCCGATCGCCGTTGATGGCCAGGTTCCGCGTCATTGCTTCCCTCGCTTAGACGATGCCGCGCCGCTGCATCTCGCTGAGCACCTGCTCGACCAGAACTTCGGTCGCTGCTTCGCCGCCCCGGAGGTGGATCTCCGGCCGTTCAGGCCGCTCGTAGGGACTGTCGATGCCGGTGAAGTTCTTGAGCGTGCCTGCGCGCGCTTTCTTGTAAAGGCCTTTCGGATCGCGGCGCTCGCAGATCTCGATCGGTGTGTCGACGAAGATCTCGAGGAACTCTCCCGGCCCCATAAGCTCCCGCGCCATCTGTCGTTCGGCGCGGAAAGGCGAGATGAACGAGACGATGACGATCAGCCCGGCGTCGACGAAGAGCTTGGCCACCTCACCGACGCGCCGGATGTTCTCGACCCGGTCCGCGTCCGTAAAGCCCAGGTCGCGATTGAGGCCATGACGGACATTGTCGCCATCGAGCGTATAGGTGTGCCGTCCCGCTGCGTTGAGCCGCTGCTCGAGCATGCTGGCGACAGTCGACTTGCCGCTTCCGGACAAGCCGGTCAGCCAGAGGCAGCACGGCTGCTGATGCTTGAGGCTCGCCCGCGCGGTCTTGTCGACGGAGAGCGCCTGCCAATGGATGTTGGTCGCACGCCTGAGCGCAAATGCAACGCGGCCGTGCCCGATGGCGCGGCCACTTTCGATATCGTGCAGTGAGAAGCGGCCAAGGCGCGAGCCGAACGAAAAAGGATCGAACAGCAGGGGCGTGGAGAACGAGAGATTGCAAAGCCCGGTTTCGCCTTCCGAGAGTTGGCGCGCGGCGATCGGGTCCAGATCCAGAGGATTGATCTTGTGCTTGAGCGTGCTGATCTGGGCGGTCGCGGTCTGGGGGCCAAGGCGGATCTGATAAGCGCGGCCAGGCAGCAACGGGTGCTCACCGGCCCACACGAGTTGAGCGGCTATTTGATCGGCGAACTCCGGCCTCCGGTCCGCCGCCGCCAGCAGGGTGCCGGACCGCGCATTGACGCCTCGGTCGAGGCTGGCGATCGTCGTCCCTGCATTGCCATCACAGCTGGCCAGCATGCGAGCGGGCATCGCTTCGGGCAGCAAGACGACGTCTGCAGGGGCGGCCGGCTGACCTGCCGCCACTCTGCCTGTCACGCGCAATCCTGCCGTATCGGGCGTTGCGGTCTCGATCCAGAGGCGCAATGGCATCTTGTTGGCGCCGCTCTGCAGGTACCGTTCAATGGCGGCAGCCAATGCGTGACGGTCGGTCGCAAGATCGACCCACACCGGCTCCGGGTTGCCGAGCCGGCGTGCCCAAGCTGGGAAGTCATCCCGCAAGCGTCGGCCCGCGCTGCCGTGCCCCGCCTTGTCGACTGCCAGGATGGGCGCGACGCCCGCGCCCCACGCCATCAGGCATTCGCGGCGAACCTCTGCCGAGAAGCCTGCATCCTGATCCAGGAAGAACACGGCGATATCCGGCGTCGCATGATCGAGGAGCGCGCCCGTGAGGCGGCCAGCCGTTCCCACGAGCGTTATGCGATCCGCGCAACCGGCCTGGCTGAGAGCCTCCATCAGGGTCGCTGACTGCTCAGCGCTCCCTATGACGACCAGCCGGGCGCAAATGCCAGATCCGGTGCCCTTACGTTCGATTGACGTGGTCATCTCGCTTGCCAAGTGCCGGTGCAACTCGCGTTATCTGCGGACTTACTCGGGCAGGGCGTCGCAGCTTCGCGCCCACCGAACAATGCGACCGAATGGAGCGCTCTGGCACTTTTGCATTCGAAGCTGCCTGTGTCACCTGTAACACAGGGCTCAATGTGAAGGACTCCGTTAACCTCAGGTTATGGACTGCGCCGTACTTTAAGGCGGAACAATGGCATTTGCGCGGTTCGATACATGCTGGGCGGCCCGATCGGTGCGGGGAAATCCAACTCCCTGATGAGCGAATACTCGGTTCGCTTGAGCGAGGCGTTGCTGCGCAGCCGAACGCGGGACGCGGAACGGACCGCCCGCATCGAAAGCGAGATCGCGGGCCGGGTGAAGTCCGAATTCATTGCCAATATGAGCCATGAGCTCCGGACGCCTCTGAACACGGTCATCGGATTTTCGAAGCTGCTTTCCGAGAGCGGCCGGCGCAACCTGAAGGAGCAGGAGGTCGCTGAGTACGGGCGCCTCATTCAGGATTCAGCCACACATCTGCTCACGCTGATCAATGACATCCTCGACATCTCGAAGCTGCAATCGGGCAGCTACTCGATCGATGCGCAGGAAATTGATCTGGAAGACGTGCTCAATGCCGTCATTCCCCCCTACCAGAAGCAGGCGGTTCTCGCCGGCGTTACCTTGACCTTCAAGGTCGAGGGCAGCCTGCCGCCTTCACGCGGCGATGCGCAAAAGCTCAGCCAAGCATTCTCCAATCTGGTTTCGAACGCCGTCAAGTTCACGCGTGCCGGCGGCACCGTACTCGTGACGGCCAAGGCGCAGGGTGAAGAAGGTGCTCTCATCGTCATTCGCGACACCGGCGTTGGCATGGAGCCGGAAGAGCTCGAAATCGCCATGACGCCTTTCGGCCAAGTCGATGGTGGCAAGACCCGCTGGCGCGAGGGTGCAGGCCTTGGCCTGCCGATCTCAACGGCACTGATCCGGCTCCATGGCGGCTCGCTCGATGTCGAGAGCGCCAAGGGTGTCGGCACGCAATTCACGATCTTTCTTCCGTCCCTGCTGAAGCTTTCCCTGATCGAGCGCCAGCAGCTGGCGATCCCTCACTCCTGATCAACGTTTGACGACTGGCAATGGTGGAACACATGCAACGCGTTGCAGCAGGTTTAGGAACCGAAACCGGAATCGATGTCTCGGTCGGTCGAATCGTCTCGGTCACCGGTTCGCGCGCGATCGTGCTGCTCGACAACGACGGCATCGGCAACGGCAGTCCGGCCCCGGCGAACCGGCCGGAGATGGGAACGCTCCTGGCGATCGACACGCCCGGTACCGTGGTGCTGGCCATCGTCTCCGCGCTCAATGTGCCAGTGCCGGCGCACCGCGAAGGCGAGATCGAGGTCTGGATCGCCGAGGTTGGCCTGGTGGGCGAGCTGAAGAAAGACCGCAACGGCCGGGCGGAGACGTTCAATCGCGGCGTGACGGTCTACCCATCGCTCGGTGACCGGGCCCGCGTTGCTGTCAAGCACGAGCTCGAGGTCGCCTTCTGCGGTGATACGGCACGCTCCGTTCGGGTCGGCTGCATTCGCCAGGACAGCTCCATCCCGGCGACCATCCGCGTCGATGATCTGCTCGGCAAGCATTTCGCCATCCTGGGCACCACGGGTACCGGAAAGTCGTGCACGACGGCGCTGATCCTGCGCTCGATCCTGGAGAAGAATCCCGCGGCTCACATCGTCCTCCTCGATCCCCACAATGAATACTCGACCGCGTTCCCGGAGTGGGGCGAGGTCATTTCGCCGCGCAACATGCAGTTGCCGTTCTGGCTGTTGAACTTCGAGGAGCTGGTCGAAGTCGTGATCGGCGATCCGACCGACCGCAAGCAAGAGATCGAGATGCTGCAGGAGCTCATTCCGATCGCAAAGAGCCGCTACAGCACAGGTCGCGCGAAGGAAGGCCAGAACGTTCGCGCGCGCATGATCGATACCGGCAAGTTCACGGTCGATACGCCGGTTCCCTACCGCATCTCGGACATGACGTCGCTGATCGACGAGCGCATGGGCAAACTCGAGAACAAGCGCGATATCGCACCCTACCGCAACCTGAAGACCCGGTTCGAGACGCTGTCGCTCGATCCGCGCTACGCATTCATGTTCGGCTCGTTGACCGTCTACGACGGCATGGCCCAAGTTCTGTCGCGCCTCTTCCGCGTGCCGGTGAACGGCAAGCCGATCACCATCCTGGAACTGACCGGCCTGCCGACGGAGATCGTGAACGTCGTGGTCTCGGTGATCTGCCGCATGACCTTCGACTTCGCGCTGTGGAGCGAGGGCAAGGTGCCGGTGACGATCGTGTGCGAGGAAGCGCACCGCTACGTGCCTGCCAAGGGCAACACCGGTTTCGAGCCGTGCAAGGTGGCCATTGCAAAGATCGCCAAGGAGGGCCGCAAATACGGTGCCTCGCTCTGCATCGTCACGCAGCGCCCGGCGGAAATCGACCCGACCATTCTCTCCCAATGCAACACGGTGTTTGCGCTGCGCATGTCGAACGACCGTGACCAGGAGATCGTGCAGTCATCGATCTCGGACACGGGTTCGGGGCTTCTCGAGTTCCTCTCCGCGCTTGGGCAGCGCGAAGCGATAGCCTTCGGTGAGGGCGTGACGCTGCCGGTTCGCATTCGCTTCGACGAGCTCGCCAAGCACTGCATGCCGCGGAGTTCGACGGCGAAATTCAGCGAGATGTGGCAGAAGTCGACGACCGAGGACGGCTTCCTCGACGCGGTCGTTGAGCGCTGGCGTCTGTCGGCGAGCGGGCCGGGCACGGATGGCGCGTCATCGACCGCCATGTTCGCGGACGCCATGGGTATTCATGCTGACGCCTCACATGCTGCACCCGAGGTGCCGCGCCATCATGCCGAGGCGGGACAAGGTGCGGCGCCGGCCGGTGCAGCTCAGCCACGGCATGGGCCTTCGCCGGGCCTCACAGCGGGTGCAGCGCGTCGCGATCCGTTGACAGCGCGGCGTGAGCCCGCTGCTGCCCCGGCATCCGTCGGCTTGACGGCCGCTGCCGCAGGCGGAGCGGGCGGTAACAGCGCTGGTTCTCTCCGGTCGCTTCGAGACCGGCTAACACAACGCCGATGAGGCTTGCTCGGTAAGCATCCGAGTGCGGTTTTCAAACTCGATCCTGGCGCCGTTAGCGTGTATTGGAAAGCCAGCGGTTGCCCGCCATATGAGGCAACCCGGCATCCGCTTTCGGCGGTCGAGGAAGAGTAATGAGCACGATCCATCCCGTCATTCTCTCGGGCGGTTCGGGAACGCGGCTGTGGCCGCTGTCGCGGTCGATGTACCCGAAGCAGTTCATCCGTTTTTTCGACGGTGCCGGCCCGACGTTTCTGGGTGCCACGCTGCGGCGGCTCTCGGCGGAGCGCGGGTTCGGTGAGCCTATTCTGCTCTGCAACAACGACCACCGGTTCCTGGTGAAGGAGGAGCTGGAGGCGGCCGGCATCAAAGCCGGTGCGATCTACCTCGAGCCGGTGGCGCGCAATACGGCCGCGGCGATCGCGGTTGCCGCCCTGGTGGTCGCGCGCGACAGTCCAAACGGCGTTTTCGTGGTCATGCCGTCCGATCACGTGATCCGCGAGGAAGCAAAGTTCGTCGACGCCGTGCGCCGCGCGGCGAAAGTTGCCGAGACGGGGCGGCTGGTGCTGTTCGGCATCAAGCCGGATCAGCCGCACACGGGTTATGGCTACATCCGCCAGGGGGAGGCGCTCGGGGCCTGCCTGGAAACAGCCTATGCGGTCGATGCGTTCTTCGAGAAGCCCGACGCCGAAACGGCTCGGAGGTATGTGGATGCTGGCGACTACTTCTGGAACAGCGGCATCTTCGTCCTCAACGCGCGCGTGTTCCTCGAGGAGCTGCAGCGCTTGCAGCCTGCCATCTATGACGCTGCGCGCGGCGCGCTCGCGGGTTTGCAGGAGGATCTGGGATTTCTTCGGCTCGAGCGGGAAGCCTTCGCGCAGTCGCCCAACATTTCTGTCGATTACGCCGTGATGGAGAAGACGTCGCGCGCCGCGATGTTGCCGATCGACGTGGGCTGGAACGATGTTGGGTCCTGGGCTTCGCTCTGGGATATCGCGCCGCGAGATTCGGACGGCAACTACATCAATGGCGATGCTGTGCTCGAGGACAGCCGAAACCTCTATGTGCATTCCGAGCGGTCGCTCGTCTCGACCATCGGCGTCGAGAACCTGGTAATCGTCGATACGCCCGATGCACTGCTGGTGGCGGACAAGTCGCGCACGCAGGATGTCTCGAAGGTCGTCGCTCGGCTCATGCAGTCGAATCGGCGCGAGCGGGAGCAGCATCTGAGGAACTATCGTCCTTGGGGCTTCTTCGAGACGCTCAACATCGGACCGAGGTTCCAGGTCAAGCTCCTCCACGTGAAGCCCGGTGGCAAGCTATCCATGCAAATGCATCACCACCGGTCCGAGCACTGGATCGTGGTGCAGGGGACGGCTAAGGTGGTCATCGGGGAGACGGAGCGGCTCGTGCGCGAGAACGAGTCGGTCTACATCGTCGCAACGCAGTGGCACCGGCTCGAGAACCCCGGCAAGGTGCCGGTCGAGATCATCGAGGTGCAGATCGGCACCTACCTCGGCGAGGATGACATCATCCGCCGCGATGACGTCTACCGGCGGGCGCCGGATGAGACGAAGTAGCGGCAGGCCAGCATCGCGGCGGATGGGCCGAGCGGGCCGCTTGGCTGCAACCTCGGCGCCTGAAGCGGGGTTGCAATTGCAAGGCATGGGATTGCCGGGGTTTCATGGCCCCGCGGGCTGTTGGGAGGCGGGGCTGGACCCGCCAGATCGATTCGTCATGGGCGAATTTCGACGCTGGCGCGTTTCCCGGGCGGGGAGGTAGGGGGATAGCCACTCGAAAGTGCGTCGCTGTAGACCCCCTTAGAACGCAGCGTAGACCCCTTCTACGGGCCTGAAGAAAATCGGCAAACGTTAACGCAGGAGTGGGCACCACACTGGTCCTTTCGGTCCTGTTCCGGAGCAGGCCGCCGGTTGCAAGCGCAACGATCGAGTGCTCATGCAGATCGGGGCAGCGCATGGGTGGCTAAGTCCGCGAGGTGGCGCTGATCCCGTCGCGCGGTTAGGCTGCCGCAACCTTCACGGTAGAGCGCGGTCGAACCCGGGAGACGCAACATGGCCGATCAGGTGAAGTACGAGGTCGTCGAGGGCTGGGAGCAATTGCCGAAAGGCTTCGCGCATCGCGATGTGGCAGGCGTTGCCGTCGACCAGGAGGATCGCGTCTATCTGATCTGCCGGGGCGAGAACCCGGTTATCGTCTACGATCGGCGGGGCAATTTCCTGCGCACCTGGGGCAAGGGCGATTTCTCGCTCCGGACGCACGGTATCTATGTGGCGCCCAACGGTACTGTCTTCGCAACCGACGACGGCAACCATACCGTGCGCCAATTCACGCCCGAGGGCCGGTTGCTGATGACCATGGGCACGCTCGATGTGCCCTCCGACACGGGCTACGACGGCAAGAACGTCGGCTCGATCAAGCGCGGCGGCGACCCGTTCAATCGCCCGACCAACGTGGCCATCGGACTGAAGGGCGACATCTACGTCTCGGATGGCTATGGCAATGCGCGCGTTCATATCTTCTCAACCGAGGGACGCTACAAGCGCTCGTGGGGCGAGCCGGGCAAGGGCCCGGGCCAATTCTACCTGCCGCATGGCATTGCGTGTGCTGCGGACGGGCGCGTCTTCGTTTGCGATCGCGAGATGGATCGGATCCAGATCTTTTCACCTGACGGCGAATATCTGGAGGAGTGGACGGACACGCAGCGCCCGACCCATCTGACCTTCGATGCCAAGGGCAACGTGTACGTGACGGAGCTTGCCTGGCACGTCGGCGACACCTCCTACCGTCACGGGCCCATCACCAAGCTGCGCCACGCCCGGTTCTCGATCTTCGATCCCAAGGGCAAGCTGCTCTCGCGCTGGGGTACGCCAGACGCGGCGGCGCCGGGCAGCTTTGCAGCGCCCCACGGACTCGCGCTCGATTCCAAGAACGACCTCTACGTCAGCGAGGTGACGTGGACGTTCGCGGTCAGCCGCGGCCGCGTCGCCGAGGATTGCCACACTTTCCAGAAGTTCAAGCTGGTGGTGTAGGGGCGCGCCCCGACGGCCAGGGCTTCGCGAATCACGTTCGCCATGAGGCACCGTCGCGCGGAAGCCTTTGGTCAGGGTCGATGACCAGGACTTGGTACGGGAGATCGGCACTCCATTTCCAAAGGACCAGGTTCTTTGCATTCGCCGCTGCGCCAGGACTGAAGCTTGGAACGATCGCACCGGAGGTGCCCATCGATCCGAGCTTTCTGACCAGCACCCAGCTGGGCACAGGTTTTCCCGTCTCCGATAGGAGCTTCCACGCGCACGCGAGATCGGCAGCCCTGGCGCCGAGGTCTTCAAGAGTTTTTGTGCTCGTAAGATCCGCAATGTCGTCGCAGTCCACCGCGTATGACACGAGAGTGATCGGGGCCATCAAGCGGAAGGGGAAGCCTTGATTGGCCTCGATGACAGCTGTGGCAAAATCGAGTGCCAGGTACAGCGCCGGAACGCCTTGCGGATTGAAGCGTCCACCGTGGATGCGTGCTCCCTCGCCGGAGAGAGGTGTCCAAGACCATCGGGGATCGTGGGCTCGGTAAGCAGTCCCGACAAACCTCACGCGAAGCCGCCAGCTGCAAGACCGTCCAGGTAGCGTCGCACGATGACCGCTTGGTCGCACTTCACGAGGGCTTCGGCTGTTTGATCGCCAAGTGCGGGAATGCCTTGTCCACGATACCACCCAAGGGCCTGCGGCATCCCTCCGGCCCATCGCTCGACGCGCGTCAGGATTTCGATCATTTCACGAAGACGCTGCTGGGTCTTCGGCGCTGTCACCCGCGAAAAACGCTGCAAGGTATCGTCGGCGAAGCCGAGCGATTGAGCGAGCGATGCTTTCGTCATCCCGAAAGACTGAGCGACACGGTCGACGTCGACCAGTCCGTCACTCGAAAGGAAGCGGGTTCCGACGAGCACGTCGTCATCCGCGGGCGAGTGAGCCTTTGGTCGTTTCGCCCCACGGTCCTTGACCGTTCCTCCGTGCTTCTCCTTGGTAGTCTTTGAGCCGGGCTCGACGCGCTCGGATCGCGCAGACCTCGCTTCGGTTCCCTTGCCAGCTGCCTTTTCACGGCTTTTGCCGACACGCTTCGCCGTTAACTTGCTCTTAGTCATTGCACGCCCGTTTGACGGTCAAGTACGACATCATAGCAGGCAGCGGAGAGTCGTCCAAGACGTCGACAGCGAGCATGGCGCCCAAGTCAAAAGGCGTGCTGCGCCCGTTCGTTGTCGGGCTGTGGGGGATAGGGCATTCGATCCGAGCGGCCCGATGTTCAAGCTCGCTCGTGCTCTCCGGAGCCCATATTGCCCTTGTTCGCGCGCGCGAGCCGAATAGTGTCGGCGCATCAGTCTGAACGAGGACAAAGGACATGCGCGGCTTGAAGGGCAAATCGGCGATCGTGACAGGCGGCGCGGGCGGCATCGGTAGTGCGATCTGCCGGCGCTTGGCGGAGGAGGGTGCCCGTGTCGGCGTCTTCGACCTCAACGGCGAGGCGGCGGGTCAGGTCGCGGCAGCGATCGGCAATGGCGCCAGTGCGCACGCGTGTGACATCACGGATCATGCGGCGGTGGGCAAGGCCGTGGCCGCGTTCGAAGCGGAGGGCGGGCCGACAGACATCCTGGTCAATAACGCCGGCTGGGACAAGTTCGCCTATTTCCTCGATACCGACCCGGCGCTCTGGGAGAAAATTATCGCCATCAATCTGAAGGGGCCGATCAATCTGCATCACTGGGTGCTGAAGGGCATGCAGGAGAGGCGCAGCGGGCGCGTCGTCAACATCGCTTCTGACGCTGGCCGCGTCGGCTCCTCGATGGAGGCCGTTTACTCCGCGTGCAAGGGCGGCATCATCGCGTTCTCGAAGACGATGGCACGCGAGATGGCGCGCTCCAACGTGACGGTCAACGCGGTCTGTCCGGGGCCGACCGAGACGCCATTGCTGGCGGCGTTCTTCGGCGAGGGCGAGCAAGGCAAGCGTGCCGCCGAAGGCATGAAGCGCGGCATACCCTTGAAGCGGCTCGGGCAGCCCGACGACCTGCCAGGCATCGTCGCATTTCTCGCGAGCGACGATGCTTCATACATCACGGGCCAGGTGATCTCAGTGTCGGGCGGATTGACGATGAGCGGCTAGCCCGGCCGCATCAATCGAAGAAATCCAGGAACCTGGAGACTTTCGACTGTCGGCGGTAGCCGCCACCGTCGCGCCGCTGCCAGCGCTCATCGTCATCGTAGTCATTGTCGCGGTAGCGCGGGCCGCTGGCCGGCACGTAGCCCGCGGGCTGCGGTGCCTCGACCAAGCTCGAGAGCTTCTCGAGCTCACCACGATCCAGCCAGACACCGCGGCAGCGCGTGCAGGTATCGATCAGCACGCCTTCGTGGTTAACTTCACGCATCTGTCCCTGACAGACCGGGCATACAAGAACGCTCATGATCTTCTCCAGTTTTTTGTCGTGTTGTCGGCCACATCGAAGAGCCTGTCGCTCATCTATGCGCGCGTAGGGCCCAGCAATTGAGATTGGGTCTTGAGCAGCAGCGCTTTCATCCGAATGAGCCGGAACACGCGGGGCGCATGCAAGCTGCGCTCAGCGTCGATCCATTGACGCAGCGTCGCGATCCGATTGAGAAGCGTTCGCAGGCGGCGCGAGTTCATGGTGAGAGTTTCCCTTCTTGCCTGAGGCTCGAGCCTCACCGAGCCATGACAGTCAGATATGTACTTGGCATCCGATTGAGAAATCGAACTGCCCCACGTTCGCGATAGAGATTGTCGAATGACCAATCTTTTCTTGGTCGCAGACGGCAATGAGAAGCTCGCGCGTCCGCAAACTGGGGCATTCAGGGGTTGGCGTTGCTGAGAACGGCTTTTTCCTGCCCTGCCTGTTCACTGGGCCTTATGGGGCCGTGCCGAGTTCTCCAGAGCGAGAACAGGATGCCGCCAGCGAGCAGCGTGAACGTTACACCGAGACTTATTTCAGGCGGGATCTTGCCGATGAACTGCTGCACGAAGATCTTTGCGCCGATGTAGATGAGAACGAGCGAGAGCGCGTATTTCAGATAGTGGAAGCGGTGCACCATCGACGAGAGCACGAAGTAGAGCGCGCGCAACCCGAGGATCGCGAAAATGTTCGAGGTGTAGACGATGAACGGATCCTGGGTGATTGCGAAAATGGCGGGCACCGAGTCGACCGCGAAGATGAGGTCCGCGAACTCGATCAGGACCAGGGCGACAAACAGCGGCGTCCATTTGCGCACCAAGCGCCCGCTCTCGGGATCGTGCTCCATGACGTAGAAATCCTGCCCGTGGAGCCGGTCCGTGACGCGCAGGTGCCGCCGCATCCACTTGAGGATCGGATTGTTGGCGATGTCGGGTGTGTGGTCCGCCATCATCAGCATCTTGACGCCGGTGATGAGGAGAAACGCTGAGAAGATGTAGAGAATCCAGTCGAACTGCTGGATCAGCGCCGCGCCAAGGCCGATCATGAGCGCACGCAGGATGATCACGCCAAGAATGCCGTAGAAAAGCACGCGATGCTGGTATTTGGGCGGCACAGCGAAGTAGGCGAAGATCATCGAGATGACGAACACGTTGTCGAAGGCAAGCGTCTGCTCCACCACCCAGCCGGTCAGATAGAGCTCCCAGGCTGTCCAGGCCCGTCCGGAAGGCGTGGTCGCGGACGAGATCGTCTCGTCGAGTGAGACCGCGTAGCCGGTGTAGTAGAGCCACCAGACCACCGCCGAAAACGACACTCCGAGCGTCATGCAGGTGCCGGCCAGTATCGCGCTTTCCTTGAACGAGACTTCGTGCGCCTCCTTGTGAAAGAGGCCCAGGTCGACAGCGAGAATAGCGATGACCGTGCTCATGAAGGCCAGCCACACCCAGACTGGCATGCCGAGCCAAAGCGTGGTGAGTGAACCAGCAAGAATGTCCATGAGAACTCCGTCGCAATTCAGAAAAAGGCTGCCGATCAGCTGCGGCTGATATGGCGGGCCTGTTGTGAATTGCCAGCAGCTTCGAAGACATCGATTGGCCGGCGCAGCGCATCCGATTGGCATCGCGTGGCAGCAGTCGCCAACTGGCATTCACTTGAGCGCCGGACCTGCAGTGGAAGCCTCAGTCGATCGGTCGATCAGACTCGCTTGGTCCCGCAGCAGAGCGCGGAATGTCTTGGCGGCGAGGGGGCTGAGCAGGAGCACTCAGTAACGGTGCTCCGCGTGGGGCGCATCCAATGCGGCCTTTCGCCAGGTCAGCGCGCGACGTGGCAGTCGACTTGCAGACGGCGCAACTCTGTGCAGGCGGCGGTCGCGCTCGCGCTATCGAGGCCAACGAAGCGCGCGCGATAGAGCGTGCGTCCGCCCGTCTGCACAGGCTCTGCTGAAGGCGCCGCCTGGGCTGGCAGCGAACGATAACGCGCTCGGACCGACTCGAGCTGACGCTTGGCTTCCACCGCCGTGACATAGGCGCCAACCTGGATCGAAACGGTGCCTGCGGGGGGCGGCGATGACGCTCCCGGACCTTGCAGGCGAAAGATTGGCTGCGTGCTTGTGCCAGTCCGGGCTATGGCAATCGGGCGCGGCGTTTCGGCGGCAGCAAGTGGCTCGGCACCACGCCTCAGGCGATCGGCCTGGGCCTGCAGCGACGACGGCGCCATGCCGGGGCCGGAGGTAATGACTGGTGCCGGAGCAGGAGCAGGTCGCGACGAGACGGCCAGAGGTCCAGGCTGATCTAAGGCCGACGGGCGCACTGGCGTCGGCATCGGCGCGACCGGTGCCGCAATCTTGGGCGCTGCTGGAATGGGCCGCGGCAGTGCGACGGGTTCTGGCGATAGTCCGGTGCCAGGGCCGGGCGCGGCTCGACGGGACGCCTGCGGTGGATCGCTGACGGTGGCGTCGCTCGGGGCCTCGACGGGTGTGCGCACGCGAGGTGTCACCATCACGGGGCGCACCTTGTAGATTTCGATCGGCGGCGTGATGGACTTTGTCACGTGAGCGGGAACTGGCGCGGTATCGTTCGATCGCACCTCGGCTGCAGCCGAGTCCGCCGTGCGCGGCTCGTCTGGCGCGTCGGGGGCAGTTTCGATGTTGCGCAACGCCTCGGTGACACGGCCAGGGAGCCGAGGCGCAGAAGGCTGACTGGGTGCCTCGGCGACCACCACGCGCGGACGCACCGCCGGGCGAACCGGCTCGATCAGCGATGGCGCGGCCTCGCGCGGCCCCGCAGCCTCAGCATTGCGAGACGCCCGCGCGCGGCGTGCTCCGCCTGATGCAGTCAATCGTGCAGGAGACTTTTCCGTCGACGCACGTGTCAGTGCACGATCGAGTATCGTGCGCATGTGTGCATTGCGCGCGCTTGCGCTCGAGCCCCCGAACACCGCCGCCACGACGTGCTTGCCATTGCGGCGCACCGATGCGACGAGGTTGAAGCCCGACGATGTCGTGTAGCCCGTCTTCAACCCATCCATGCCCGGATAGGTCTCGAGCATGGTGTTGTGATTGCGATAGGTCTTACCATGGTAGCTGAACGCGCGCAGGCCGAACACGGCATAGTACTTTGGGAAATCGTCATTGAGCCGCATCGCGAGCGTCAGCATGTCCCGTGCCGTGGTGACCTGACCGCTATCCGGCAGTCCATGCGCGTTCTTGAAAGTCGTGGCCGTCATGCCGAGCTCGCGCGCCTTGCGGTTCATGAGGACTGCAAACTTGGCCTCGCTGCCGCCGATGTGCTCGGCGAGCGCCACTGCAATGTCGTTGGCTGATTTGGTGACGATCGCCTTGATCGCATCGGCAACCGCGATCTCGGAGCCAGCCAACAGCCCGAGCTTCGAAGGCGGCGTGCCCGCCGCTTCATCCGAAATCTTTATCCAGCTCGAGAAGCTCATCCGTCCCTGCTCGAGCAGCTCGAAGGCGATGTAGAGCGTCATCATTTTTGTAAGAGAGGCCGGGTAGCGGACCTCATCGGCGGCCTGCGCATGCAACACGGCGCCGCTGTTGGCATCGATGACCATCGACGCATGGCGGCCCGCGGCGGCGCTCTGCTCGGCCGTTGCCGCTGTGGCGCCGAGCAGCGCCAGGACGCACGTTGCCGCGCGGCCAGTCAACCGGAACCAATCCACGTCAATCGACGCCATACCCTCTACCAACATGCGAGCTGCAACCGAACTCGGCTTCCGTCCGTTTGCCGCATGTCCACACGCCCCGGTGCCCGGTCGAGAGGCATCACGGTTTTTGGGCGCCATTGGGGCGTGCTGCACGCGGATTGCGGAATGCAACTTGGGAAAGGGTGGCAAAAAAGGACTGTCGGCTGGTTAACGGCTCATATTGCGTTGCAGCATCGCTCTTGACATTTTTGTGCGCCGCATATAAATCTGCCCGCATGCGATGTAGGATCGGCGAACCGTGGTTCGTGCGGATGCTCCATGCGGTCCAATACGGAAGTTCCCGCCGTTTCGTCGCGACGGGAAGCCATCCCCCAGCTCTTGCTCCCTCACGTTATGTAAGGAACGTTCGATGATGAAGCCCTTCGACGACTTCCAGAAGCTCAGCCAAGGCAACGTCGACACCGCCATGAAGATGTTCGGCGACTGGACCAAAGGCTGGCAGGCGATCGCCGCCGAAAGCACAGACTACATGAAGCGGTCCTTCGAGGACGGCACGCAGACGATGGAGAAGCTCATGAGCGCCCGCTCGATCGAGCAAGCATACGAGATTCAGACCAGCTATGCGAAGCGCGCTTACGAGGACTACATGCACCAAGTGCAGAAAATCTCGGGCATGTACACCGAGTTCGCACGGGACGCGTATCGTCCGCTGGAGCGCACGCTCCAGAACGGCCGCTGACAGACGAAAAGCGAAAATTTCTCGGCACTAAGAAATTGGAGGCCCGGCAGACTGCCGGGCCTTTTTTTCATGGGCAGCAGCAACCAAGTAGTGCTCCTAGGACGCGACCGCGCAACGCCAGCAAATTTCAGCTAGGCGTTTGCCGTCGGGGCCCGGCACCCGGTATGATGGACGCTGCGGCAGGCTTGCTGCATGTTGCGGCGCCTTGATGAAGGGAGCGCGAGCTTCAAGCGTGGGACAATGACGGCAAACCGGGCATGGGACAAAGTGACGATGGCGGGGAAGAACGGCTCGCGCGGCGGGGAGGAGGGCAAAACCGGCCTCGTCACCAAGACGCGGCCCAAAACCAAGCGTCCCAGTCTCTACAAGGTGCTTCTCCTCAACGACGACTACACTCCCATGGAGTTCGTGGTGCACGTGCTTGAGAAGTTCTTCAACAAAGGTCGTGAGGATGCCATGCGCATCATGCTTCACGTCCACCATAAAGGCGTCGGGATTTGCGGCGTCTATACCTATGAGGTGGCCGAGACGAAGGTGACGCAAGTCATGGACTTCTCGCGCCAGCATCAGCACCCACTGCAGTGCACCATGGAAAAGGAGTAGGTCGCCCAAGTGCCATCCTTCTCACAAAGCCTCGAACAGGGCCTCCACCGGGCTCTGGAGTTCGCCAACGAGCGCAGCCACGAGTATGCGACGCTCGAGCATCTGCTTCTCGCGCTGGTCGACGATCGCGACGCAGCCGCCGTCATGCGCGCCTGCAACGTCGACCTCGACCAGCTCCGCCGTCGCATCACGGAATATCTCGACAACGAGCTCGACAGCTTGGTGCGCAAGGGCTCGACCGATGCTCAGCCCACGACCAGCTTCCAGCGCGTCATCCATCGCGCCGTCGTCCACGTGCAATCGTCAGGTCGCGAGGAAGTGACCGGCGCCAACGTGCTGATTGCAATCTTTGCGGAGCGCGAGAGCCACGCCGCCTATTTCCTGCAAGAGCAGGAGATGACGCGCTTCGATGCCGTGCAGTACGTGAGCCACGGCATTGCCAAGCGTCCCGGCATGAGCGAGCCGAAGTCGGCGCGCGGCGTCGATGACGAGAATAATGCCGAGGGTGGCGACAAGAAGCAGGGCGACGCGCTCTCGAACTACTGCGTCAATCTCAACAAAAAGGCGCGCGACGGCCGGATCGACCCTCTGATCGGCCGCGAGGCCGAAGTCATGCGCACCATCCAGGTGCTCTGCCGTCGATCCAAGAACAATCCGCTCTATGTCGGTGATCCGGGCGTCGGCAAGACGGCGATCGCCGAAGGACTGGCGCGCAAGATCATCAGGGGCGAGGTTCCCGAGGTCTTGAAGACCGCCACGATCTTCGCGCTCGACATGGGCACGTTGCTCGCCGGCACCCGCTATCGGGGCGACTTCGAGGAGCGCCTGAAGGCCGTCATGAAGGAGATCGAGAACTATCCGGGCGCGATCCTGTTCATCGACGAGATCCACACCGTGATCGGTGCGGGTGCCACCTCCGGCGGCGCCATGGATGCGTCCAATTTGCTCAAGCCCGCGCTGCAGTCGGGCACGGTGCGCTGCATCGGCTCCACCACCTACAAGGAGTACCGGCAGCACTTCGAAAAGGATCGCGCGCTCGTGCGCCGCTTCCAGAAGATCGACATCAAGGAGCCCACGGTCGAGGACTCCATCGAGATCCTCACGGGCCTGAAGCCCTATTTCGAGGACTAC
>CAZCQH010000036.1:0-63952 GCA_964500805.1 uncultured Hyphomicrobiaceae bacterium | reverse complement strand
GTGCTGGCTTTCGCTCCTCCCGCAAATCTCATCCGCCGGTTCCCCGCACCCGTTTCGGGCGCGCTGCGAAGCCGCGACGCGAAAGATCCCGGATACCCGCGCTCGCGCGCGGGTCCCGGGAAACCTCGGAGCTTGTTTGCCAGAAGGCCCCGAGAATCTGACGCCGAACATGCCAGCCGTATCACGTGATGTTTTGTTCAGGCGCTGCCCCGCCACACCGCCGCCCCTTGTCGCGTGGGCGGCCGCGTGGTCATCTCGGCCGCACACACACCGGTCGCGCCACGAGGCCCCTCGCATGCTCACGCTCTATTTTGCGCCTGGCTCCAGCTCCATGGCGCCGCACATCGCACTGCACGAGATCGGCGTGCCGTTCGAGGCCAAACCCCTTTCGTTCGGGAGCAAGGAAACGAGGTCCGCCGCCTATCTTGCCACCAACCCGGAAGGCAAAGTGCCGGCGCTGCTGATCGACGGACGCCTGCTCACCGAGGTCGCGGCAATCCTCTATTATCTCGCCCGCAAGCACCCCGAGGCGAAGCTCTGGCCCGAGACCGACATCGAGGCGCAGGCGCAGGCCATCTCGTGGATGTCGTTCGCGGCGTCGTCTCTGCACCCCGCGCGCCAACTCGGCCCTGAGCGTACGCAAGCCGTCTACACGGAAGCCAACCGCCGCCTCGGCGCCAACGAATGGGCGGTCGGCGGGCGCTACTCGGTCGCCGACATCCACCTCTTCCGCTTGTACTGGCGCTTCCGCGGCGGCCTCGATGCGCCGCCCGCGTTCCCAAATCTCGAACGCCACTACGCCCGCATGATGGCCCGGCCCGCCGTGATCAAGACCATCGAGATCGAGTCCAAGGTGGGCTACGAGCTGCCGAAGTGATGTTGCCCAACTACAAATCCCGAGCCCATCCGATGATGCAATCCCTGTCGAGATTTCTTTGTGCCGCTGCCATTCTGTGGAGCATGATCATGCCAGCTGCCGCCGATACGCCACCGCCGCTGCCCGATCTCGCCTTCGCCGAGATCCCGGAGAGCGCACGCGCCAACTACACCGGCGACCGCTTCTCCTACATAGCCGCCGGCAAGGAGACAGCGCCCCCGCTGGTGTTGCTGCATGGCGTCGGCGCCAATTCCATGCACTGGCGCTGGCAGCTCGCCGAGCTGTCGGACACCTATCGCGTCATCGCGTGGAACGCCCCCGGCTACATGCTCACCGATGCGCTGAAGAAGGACAATCCGGTCTGCCAGGACTACGCCGATGCGCTGCGCGATTTCCTCGCCGCCTTGAAGATCGACAAGGTGCGCATCGTCGGCAATTCATTCGGCTCGCGCGTTGCGCACTGCTTTGCCGTGCACCATCCCGGACGCATCCAGAAGCTCGTCACGACGGGCACTTCGATCGGTGTCAAGGAGATGAGCGAGCAGCAGAAGGCCGACATCGTCGCAACGCGTCAGAAGCAGGTGGCGGCGGGCGGCTTCGGTTTTGGCGCGCGTGTCGACGCGCTGCTGGGCTCGAAGACGCCGCCGGAGGTGAAGCCGCTCGTGCAGAACGTGCTGCGCGCGACCAATCCGGGTGGCTTCATGCAGGCGATCAAGAGCGGCTTTGCGTTCCATAGCCTCGATCACCCGGGCGCCTTCACGATGCCGCTGCTGCTGATCCAAGGCAGCGAGGACAAGGTGACGCCGACCGAGCGCAATGCCGGCGCCTTCGCGAAGGCCATTCCGGCCGCGAAACTCGAGATGCTCGAGGGCTACGGCCACCTTCCGGAGATCGAGGCACCCAAGCGCGTCAATGATCTGATCCGCAAGTTCATGGCGGATTAAGTGCGCGGCGCAGCGCGGGGCGTAGGTCGGAGTGAGCCGGCCCCTATCATCGCTTTGCGCTAGAGTGCGTGGTCCGGCGAAGTGGAAGTACGCGGCGCGTACAGGGGCCTCGATGTCGGACTTCGCGGGACTAGACGCCTTGCCATATCTCGACAACACGGGCCCGCTCACTCCGACCTACGCCCGATACACTCCATTTTGAAATGCACCCCATGACCACCGGCACGACAACCAGCGACGAAGCCGCCATTCGCGCGCTCATCGCGCGTCAATTCGCAAGCCTCAGCTGGTCGGCGGATCGCTCCGCCGGCTGGACCGACTTCGCCGCGGACTTTCTCCCCGGCGCGCCGCTCTATCCCGCGGCACGCCCCGCTGCCGCACAAACGGCCGGCGACTTCGTCAAGCGCATGCAGCATCTCGCGGCGACGACACTGCCGGCCCTGGAAGAAACCCTGCTCGGCGCCAAGATCCGCGTCTTTGGCAATATCGCTGTCGCAACGGCGGCTTGCGGGATGAGCGAGAACGGCGCGCCGGCGACGCGCACGATCGAAATGCTGCTGCTCGTGAAAACGGACGGCGCCTGGAAGATCGCCGCGCAAGCGTGGGATCGCGAGAGCGCGGCACAGCCAATTCCGCCAGGGCTGCTCGACTGAGGCTTAGGGCGTGGCGCAATGCGTTGCATAGGCATCAAAGCGAACGCCCGCGGCAATCCCGTCGCATCCGAAGAAATGGATTCGACATCCCGCCCGACACGACCGGCGGCATCGCGTCACAACGGTTGCATGCTCAAGGGTGATGCCCGGATCAGGCCTCGGCAGCTGGGAATTTCGACCTAGAGAAAAAACGCCCGAATTTGGGGTCTACGCTGCACGCACGCGGGGCTGGCGAGGGGTGTTTTCGAGTGGCTATCCCCCTACCTTCTCGCCTGGAAGACGCTCCAGCGTCGATTTTAGCCCATGACGAATCGAAATCGCTGGGAGGCGGGCGATCGGGGATGGAGCTTTGCCTGCAAATCGGCGACTGCCAGCGGCTGTCCACCCCAAAATATGCGAGAAAATTAGATACAATTTTATCTTCGATTCACGTGAAACATTGGCGTGACGGCGGACGAACCCGCCCGGCGCCTCACGGCTCGAGCCACGGCTTCGCCCGGGCCGGATGACGCTTCAGGCCGCGCAGGATTTCGCGAGCGGCGTTGTGGCCTGGCACGCCCGTGACGCCGCCACCCGGATGCGCGCCCGAGCCGCAGAGGTAGAGCCCCGGCAGCGGCATGCGGTAGTCGGCGTAGCCCAGCACCGGCCGCGCCGAGAACAATTGATCGAGGCCGAGCTGGCCGTGGAAGATATCGCCATCGATGAGGCCAAACCGGCGCTCGAGATCCAACGGCGAGAGCACCTGCCGGGCGATCACGGAGTCGCGGAAATTCGGCGCATGTCTGGTCACCGTGTCGATCACCAGATCGGCGAAGCGCTCCGCTTCACGTGGATCATCCCACGAGCGATCCGCCGGCAGCTTGGGCGCCACGTGCTGCACGAAAAGGCTTGCCACGTGCTGGCCCGGCGGCGCGAGACTGGAATCGAGCGTCGAAGAAATCAGCATCTCCACCACGGGCTCCCGCGACCAGCCCTCGCAGCGCGCATCGAGATAGGCGCGCTCCAGATAATCGAGGCTCGCGCCGATGACGATGCCGGAGCCGTGATGATCTTGGACGTGCTTGCCTGGGCGCGCGGTGAAGTCCGGCAGCTCGGAGAGCGCCACATTCATCCGGAACGTGCCCGAGCCGGTCCGGATCGCGAGAAACCGCGCGCGCAGCTCTGGCTCCACGGCGTCGGCCGGCACCAGATCGCGGAACAGCAGCTTCGGACCCACATTGGCGGCAACGATCGACGCGCTGATTTCTTCCCCGCTCGCCAGCACGACACCTGCCGCGCGGCCCTCTTTCACGATCACGCGCGCGACTGTCGCGCCGGTTCGGATTTGAGTACCCGCCGCACGCGCCGAGGCCGCAATGGCTTCCGAGATGGCGCCCATCCCGCCCAGCGCATGCCCCCACACGCCGGGCTTGCCGTTGACCTCGCCGAAGCAGTGATGCAGCAGGACGTAAGCCGTGCCCGGTGTCCAGGGCGAAGCATAGGCGCCGACGATGCCGTCGAACGCGAAGGCGGCGCGCACCACATCGCTCTCGAACCAGCTCGACAGGTAATCGCCGGCACTCTTCGTGAAGAGATCGACGATCAGGCGCTGATCCTCGAGCGACAGATTGTAGAGCTTCTTTCCCAGTCCAGCATGCCGGAGAAGCCCGCCAATTCCTTCGCCCGCATTGGGTGGCGTGCGAAGGATGAGATCGCGCAACACCGAGGCCGCACGCTCGAGCGCTGCATCATAGGCCGGCAGGCGCTCCGCATCGCGCGGCGAGAACTCCGCGATTGCCTTCTGCCGCCGCGCAAGGCCATAGGGCATCAGCAGCGCGCGGCGCTCATCGATCGGCCAGAAGTTCGCTGCCGGCCGCTCGACGATCCTCAGCCCGTGACGGTGGAGCTCCAGCTCGCGGATCACCTTCGGATTGAGCAGGCTCACGGTGTAGCTCGCCACCGAATTGCGAAAGCCCGGATGAAACTCCTCCGTTATCGCCGCGCCGCCGACAATGTGCTGCCGCTCGAGCACGACGACCGAGGCGCCCGCCCGCGCCAGATAGGCGGCGGTGACGAGCCCGTTGTGCCCGCCGCCGATGATCGCCACGTCATATCGCTGTGCCATTGGGCGCGAGCATTACGAAAGTGCGGGCCCCACCGCAATCAGTGAGTCGGAAATCCGAATAGGCTGCGGTGGCGGCCGGCCTAGAAGGTTCGGCCCAAGTTCACCGAGACCACACGGCAAGGGACGCTCCGGTGTCCTGCGAAATTCAACGTGGACGGCCCCGCCGCAATCGACGGGCGCACCAGAAGCAAAAACCTCCGTCCCGCGAGGAACGGAGGCTTTTGGCCCCGACGCCGCACGCTCGACCCCGCGACGAGCGCCTATCGGGTCTTCGTGCAGCGCGTCGATCCGAATTTGCCTCATCAGCGGCCGCGGATCCATGTGATCGCCGTTGAAAGGGTTTTGCCCGCCGGGCGAATAAGCCCTATCAGAGTGCCTTGCCAAGGCCGGATGCTCCGTCGCCTCGGCTGCTTTGGAGCCTGCTCACGATGTCGAAACCTGTTCTTCTATCGACTGGTGTCCAGATGCCGCTCGTTGCCGATGGGCTCGAGCAACACTTCGACGTGCACTGGCTCAACAAGGCGGCCGATCCCGCAAGGATGATCCGCGACGCCGGCCCGAACGTCGTCGCCATCGCCACTGGCGCGCACACGGGCGTCAAGACCGACAAGGCGATGATGGATCAGATGCCGCGGCTCCGGATCATCAGCAATTTCGGCGTCGGCTACGATTCGATCGACATTCCCCTGGCGGCGCAGCGCGGCGTCATCATCACCTATACGCCGGATGTACTGAACGAGGAGGTGGCCGACACCGCACTGGGTTTGCTGCTCGCGACGGTGCGCGAGCTGCCGCAGTCCGAGGCCTATCTGCGCGCCGGACGCTGGGCGAAGGAAGGCGACTATCCGCTCACCAAGGCGAGCTTGCGCGACCGTCACGTCGGGCTGATCGGCTATGGCCGCATCGGCAAGGCGATCGGACGCCGCCTTGAGGCGTTCGGCGTGCCGATCAGCTATTTCGGGCGCAAGAAGCAGGCGGACGTGCCGCACCGCTTCTACGACAACCTCGTCGCCATGGCGCGCGATGTGGACACGCTGCTCGCCATCCTGCCGGGCGGGCCCGCGACGCAGAACCTCGTCAACGCCGAAGTCCTGCAGGCACTGGGCCCAAGCGGCATCTTCATCAACATGGCACGCGGCTCCGTGTGCGACGAGGCGGCGCTGAAGGCGGCTTTGCGCGCCGGCACCATTCAGGCGGCGGGGCTCGATGTGTATGTCGGCGAGCCGAAGATCGACCCGGATTTGATGGCCGTGCCGAACCTCGTGCTGCTGCCGCACGTGGGCTCGGCCTCACAATATACGCGCAACAAAATGGGCCAGCTCGTCGTCGACAATCTCGCGGCTTACGTCGCCGGCAAGCCGCCGCTCACGCCCGTGCCCGAGACGCCGTTCAAGGGGTGGTGAGCGACGTAGGTCGGAGTGAGCCGGCCCCTCGCGTCGCGAGTTGGCGCAGCGTACGGTCCGGCGAAGTCCGACATCCACACGACGGGTCTGCGCGGCGGCGGCTCGGCTCCAAGTTTCGTGCGGGCTTCAAGTTGTCGGACTTCGCGGTAATGGACGTCGTGCCACCCACGGACGACCTCGGCCCGCTCACTCCGACCTACGCCTCACCCTTTCATCTTCGGGTCCAGCCAGTCGCGCAAGCTGTCGCCCAACAGGTTGAACGCGAACACCGCGAGCGTGATGGCAAGGCCCGGGAACAGGATCATCCACGGCGCGGCCTTGTAGAAATCCGCGGACGTGCCGGAGAGCATCAGCCCCCACGCGGGCGTCGGCTCCGTCACGCCCAGCCCCAGGAACGACAGCGACGCCTCGAGCAGGATCGCCTGCGCGATGAAGGCCGTGGTCATGATCAGGTAGGGCGCCACGATGTTCGGCAGGATGTGACGGATCACGATGCGGCTGTGGCTGTAGCCGGCCGCGCGCGCGGCATCGATATAGGGCATCTGCGCGATCGACAGCGTCGACGAGCGCGCGATCCGCGCCATGCGCGGGATCATCGGAATGGCGATCGCGGCGACAAGGTTCATGTCGATGCCGAGAAACTGCGCCTTGCCCAGCACGGCGACGATCACCATCGCCAGCACAATCAGCGGGAACGACAGCATGATGTCGACGATCGCCTGGATGAAGTTGTCGATCTTGCCGCCGAAGTAGCCGGACGCGGCGCCCACGAACGCGCCGATGGTGCAGCCGACCAGCGACGAGATGATGCCGACGCCGAGTGCCGTCCGCGAACCGTAGACGAGGCGCGAGAACACGTCGCGTCCATACTGGTCCGTGCCAAAGAAGTGCTCTGCATTGGGTCCGGTCAGCATGGCGCCGAAGTCGACCGCCTCGGGGTCGTAAGGCGCGATCCAGCGCGCGCCGAAGGCAAAGATGAAATAGAGCAGGATGATCAGGAACCCGACGAAGCCCAGCGGCTGCGCTCTGATGAACTGCAGGAAGACGTTCGGACGCTTCGGGATCGTGTCGATGCCGGAGACGGGAGCCGGAGCGGCGGGAGCTGTGTGCGCCATTGAGCGTATCCTCAGTTCAGCCGGATGCGCGGATCGAGGAAGGCGTAGATCACGTCGACGATCAGGTTCACGATGACGAAGATCGTGGCGATCAGCAACACCAGGCCTTGGATCAGCGTGAAGTCGCCGCGGGTCGCCGCATCGACGAACAGCTTGCCGATGCCGTTGAGATTGAACACCTGCTCGGTGACGACGAGCCCGCCGATCAGGAAGGCGAACTCGAGCCCGACGACAGTCACCACAGGCAGCAGCGCGTTGCGCACCGCATGCCGGCGCACGACCAGCTTCTGGAACACACCCTTGGCGCGAGCGGTGCGGATATAGTCCTCACGCATCACCTCGAGCAGTGCCGACCGCATCATGCGCGTGACAACCGCCGCATAGCGGTAGCCGACCGAGAGCGCCGGCCAGATCAGCGCCGAGAGATTGGTGATCGGATCCTCGAAGATCGAGACATAGCCGATCTTGGGCAGCCAGTTGAAGAACGCGAGCAGCCCGAGAATGATCAACATGCCGAGCCAGAAACCGGGGATGGCAAGCCCCGACACGGCCAAGACACGGATTACGTTGTCGATCCAGGTATCCCGATAGACCGCTGATAAGGTTCCCAAGGGCACGGCGATCAGAACCGCGATCAATGTCGCCATGATCGAGACCTGAAACGAAACCGGGAAGCGGATCGCGATCTCCTTGGCGACCGACTCGCCCGTCCACAGCGACTTGCCAAGGTCCAATCGGGCAAGCCCCCACATGTAGTCGGCGAACTGCAGCGCGAGCGGCTTGTCGAGCCCGAGCCGCTTTCGCTCCGCCTGGATCGCGTCCTCCGTGACCTGCGCGCCGTCGGCGCGAAGCTTCACGACGACCACGTCGCCCGGCATCACCCGGATCAGAAAGAAGACCGCGACCGCGACGCCGATCAGCGTCGGGATCACCAGGATGAGGCGCCGGAGGATATAGGTCAGCATGGCACTCGCGCTCTGAGCTCTTCTCCCTCTCCCCGCACGTTGCACATGTGCGGGGAGAGGGTCGGGGTGAGGGGCGGCAACAGGCCGTGCGCCCGTATGGCCCTCGATCTCAATCACGTTGGGCTCGGAGCGGGTGGCCGCCCCTCACCCTGGCCCTCTCTCCATGCAAGTGCAGAGCATGGGGAGAGGGGACCTCGCGTCTCTACTCGTCCAGCCACACGTTGACGTAGTCGTGGGCCGTGAAGTGGCTCGGATGCAGCTCCCAGCCCTTGATCTTCTTGTGGTAGGTGACGATGCGCTGCCACCAGAGGAGCGGCGCCGAATAAGCCTGCGTCAACCCGTGGACCTCGAACTGGTTGACGAGCTTTTTGCGCTCGGCAGGGTCGATCGCCTCGGCTTGCTTGTCGAAAAGCTGGTCGAGCAGCTTGTCTTTGTGGCGCGACGCCGACTGGGACGACTTCTCGGCAGTGAGGAACTTGTCGAACTGGGCCGATGGATCATCCGCGAAGTCCGAGATGAACTCCATCAGCACGTCGAAGTTGCCTTCCTTCATGGCGTCGAAGAAGAGCTTGGTCTCGAGCTGGCTGTGGTCGGCCTCGACGCCGATGCGCTTCCATTGGTCGATGAGAAAGATGCCGCCCGGGGTATACGGTTCGGCAACGTTGCGGTTGACGAGCTTCACCTTGAGGTTCGGCACGCCGGCCTCGGCGAGCAGCTTTTTCGCCTCGGCGCGCGACTTCTCGATATCCTTCGCGAAGCCGGGCAACTTCATGAGCTCGGCCTCGGGCAGGCCATACTCATAGCCCGGGCGGAACATGCCCGAGACGTATTTCAAGGCCGAGATCTTTGCCAGACTCGGTGCGCCACCCCAACGATCGACTGCCATCGTCAGCGCCTGACGCACGCGGACGTCGTCGAAGGGCTTGCGTTCGGTGTTGAAGGTGAACATGAGGTTGGTGATCCACGGGCCTTCCACCGTGACCGCCTTGTCCTTCATCGCCTCCATGATCTGATCGCGCTCTTTGGGCGAGCGGCCGCGGAACTCCGCATCGAACTGGCCGCCGATGATGCCGGTGGTCACCGCATTCGATTTCACGAAGAACGCCTGGTAGCCGTCGAGGTAGGGCCGATCCTTGACGAAGTAGTCATCGAACTTTTTCGCCGTCCAGGACTCGCCCTTCTTGTACTCGACGAAGGTGAAGGCGCCGGTTCCGATGATCGTCTTTTCGGGGAACTTGGGATCCTCCTTCAGCTTGGCGGCCCGATAGATGCAGTTCCAGGGCGAGGCGAAGTGAGTCATCATCGATGCGTTGCGGTTCTTCATCTTGAAGACCACCGTGTGCGCATCCGGCGTCTCGATCTCTTTGATGTCCTCGTGCAGTGAGCGACGGGCGGAGACAACGCCGGGCGGGGGATTGATGATGCGATCGTAGCTCGCCTTCACGTCCTCCGATGTCATTGGCGCGCCATCGTGGAATTTCACGTTCCTATGAAGTTTGAACGTGTAGCTCATGCCGTCCTTGGCCATCTCCCAGCTCTCGGCCAGGTCGCCGACGATCTTCAAGCTGTCGTAGTTGCCCGAGAACTTGAGCAGCGTTGAATAATGCGCGCGCCCGGGATGAGCGAATGCAAAGGTCGTCACCGCATGGCAGTCGATGGTCGGCGGCTCGGCAACGACGCCGAACTTGAGGATACCGCCTTTCTTGGGCGCGCCCTGAGCGAGCGCCGGCGCGCTCAATCCGAGTGCGGCCGCGCCTGCAAGCGCCAGTGTCAACGTCCTGTTCACGTCACGCCTCCCTGCCCCGGTTCTCCGGGGCGTTTATAGATGTCCGGCGCTTGGGCCTGAGACATCGTTTGCAAACCCCTCTGTTGCGGTGCCAAACCAGAGGCCGGACACCGAAGCCTCATTGATCGAGCCACACGTCGACCAGTGTCTGGCCGCTGAAATGGCTCGGCGGCAGCTCCCAGCCTTTCACCTTTGCATTGTTGACGACGATGCGCTGATACCAGAGCACCGGGAACGCGTAGGCCTGCGTCAGCACGTGCCGCTCGAAATCGTTGACCAGCGCCATGCGCTTCTTCGGGTCGACCTCGCGCGCTTGATCGGCAAACAGTTTGTCGAGCTTCTCGTCCGAATGGCGCGAGTATCCGATCGGTCCCATTTTCTTGGACAGCAGCGTGTTGAACTGGGCCGACGGATCGTCGGCGAAATCGGAGATGTTGTTGACGCCGACATCGAACTCGCCGCTCTCGATGGCCTTGAAGTACGGCGTCGTCTCGAGTTCGAGGTGCTCGACCTGCACGCCGATGCGCCGCCACTGGTCGACGACATAAATGCCCGCCGGCTGGAACGGCTGACCGAGCTGCCGGTTGAGCAGTTTGAACTTCAGGTTCTCCTGGCCGGCTTCCTTGAGGAGGCGCCTGGCTTCGGCTCGCGACTTCTCGATGTCGGGCCAGAAGCCTGGAATCTTCTCGAGTTCGGCCTTCGGCAAATTCCAGGGCGCGCCCGGACGGAACGTGCCCGAGACGTGCTTGATCAGTGAAATCTTGCCGAGGCTTTCGGAGCCACCCCAACGGTCGATGGCGAGCGAGAGCGCCTGGCGCACGCGGACGTCATCGAAAGGTTTGCGCTCCGTGTTCAGGTAGAGCTGGATGTTGGTGATCCACGGCCCCTCGGCGACCGACACCTTGTCACCCATGGCCTTGACGAGCTGGTCGCGCTCCGCCGGCGAGCGGCCGCGGAACTCGGCGTCGAACTGGCCGCCTTGCATGCCGGCGACGACCACGGCCCCTTTCACGATGAACGCCTTGTAGCCGTCGAGATAAGGGCGGTCCTTGATGAAGTAGTTGTCGAAACGCTTGGCCTGCCAATGCGAGCCCTTGACGTACTCGACGAACTGAAACGCGCCGGTGCCCATCACCTTTTTGGCGGGATACTGCGGATCCTTTGCCAGCTCGGCCGCGCTGTAGACGCAGTTGAACGGCGAAGCGAACTGGATATCGATCGACGAGTTGACCTCGGAGAGCTTGAACACGACGGTGTGCGCGTCCGGCGTCTCGATGTCCTTGATGGCACTGTGCAGCGCCTGGCGAACGGAGACGACGCCCTGCGGCGGGCGAACGATACGCTCGTAGGTCGCCTTGATGTCGGCCGACGTGAAGTCCGAGCCATCGTGGAACTTGACGCCTTTGCGCAGCTTGAACGTGTAGGTGAGACCGTCGGCGGATTTCTCCCAGCTTTCCGCGAGGTCACCTTCGATGCGGCTCTTGTCGTGGGGGCCAGCGATCTTGAGCAGCGTCGAATATTGCGGCGCCACCGGATGCACCATCGCGAACGTCGTTGCCGCGTGACAGTCGGAGGTCGGCAGCTCTGCGACGACGGCGAAGTTCAGGATGCCGCCCTTCTTTGGCGTTCCCTGAGCGTAAGCCGGCGCCGCAGCCACAGCCCCGCTCAACACGGTAGCGAGTGCAGCGATCAGTCTTGTTTGCATTCGAGTTCTCCAGTCTTCGTTCGGCGGAGCACTTCAGCGCCCCACGGGTGTCACGCATGGATGCAGGCGGCGAGATGGCCGGGCGCCAGCTCGCGAGTCTGCGGCACGTCCTTCTTGCAGGCATCCGTCGCCTTCGGGCAGCGTGGATGGAAAACGCAGCCGGATGGCGGGTTGAGGGGGCTCGGCAGCTCGCCCTTGATGATGGTGCGCGGCCGCGTCCTCTCGATCACCGGATCGGGAACGGGAGCCGCGGCGAGCAAAGCCTGCGTATAGGGATGCTTCGGATTGGCGAAGAGCTCCTCCGAGGTCGCGATCTCGACGATGCGCCCCAGATACATCACCGCCACTCGGGTCGAGATGTGGCGGACCACGGCCAAGTCATGGGCAATGAAGAGATACGTGAGGCCGAGCTTCTGCTGCAGGTCCTCCAGCAGATTGATCACTTGACCCTGGATCGACACATCCAGCGCCGAGACCGCCTCGTCGCACACGATGACGCGCGGCTCGACAGCGAGCGCGCGCGCGATGCCGACGCGCTGGCGCTGACCGCCCGACAGCTCGTGCGGATAGCGCAATGCCATGTATGGGAAGAGGCCCACGAGCTGCAGCAGCTCCGCGACGCGGCCCTCGATCTGGTTCTTTGGCTTCAGGTTGTGCACCTGCATCGGCTCGGCGATGATCTGGCCGACTGTCATGCGGGGATTGAGCGAGGAATAGGGGTCCTGGAAGATCACCTGCATCTTCTTGCGCACGTCGGTCATCTCGCGGCGGCCGAGCGGGGCAAGGTCAATGCCGTCGAAGATGATCTCGCCCGCAGTCGGGTCCTCGAGCCGAAGCACAAGGCGTCCGAGCGTGGACTTGCCGCAGCCCGACTCACCGACCAGTCCGAGCGTCTCTCCAGGCCTGATGGTCAGCGAAACATCGTTGACCGCGCGCACGATCTTCTTCGGACCACGCAGGAAGCCACCGCCCACGTCGAAGAACTTGCTGGCATGCTTGATGTCGAGCATGGCCACTGAGCCGTCCGCGGGCTGCTCCGGCGCGGTCGTCTTGAGGCCGAGCTGCTTGGCGGCTTCGGCGCGGTCCAAGGCTTCGATCTCGGGTGAGCGATGGCAGGCAGCGAAATGCCCCGGCTCGATCTCGGCAAAAGCCGGCAGATGTTTGCAGGCTTCGTAGGCATACCGGCAGCGTGGCCGGAAGCGGCAACCCTCCGGTGCATTGAGCAGATTGGGCGGCGAGCCCTCGATGGTCGCGAGCTTGGCGGTGCGGCCGCGATCAAGGCGAGGCACCGCCGACAGGAGGCCGCGCGCGTATGGATGCAGCGGACGCCCGAACACCGCTTCCGCCGTACCGCTTTCGACGAGCCGGGCGGCATACATGACGTTCACGCGGTCGGCGTAGCGCGCCACGATGCCGAGGTTGTGCGTGATGACGATCACCGCCACGTCGAGCCGGCGCGACAGGTCCTTCATCAGCTCGAGGATCTGCGCCTGGATCGTGACGTCGAGCGCCGTCGTCGGCTCGTCGGCGATCAGCAGCTTCGGATTGCAGGCAAGCCCGATCGCGATCATCACGCGCTGGCGCATGCCGCCGGAAAGCTGGTGGGGATACTGCTCGAGCCGGCTCGCGGGATCGGTGATGCCGACCAGCGTCAGCAGCTCGATCGCGCGGGTCGTCGCCTCCTCCTCGCTCATGCCCATATGGATGAGCAGCGGCTCCTTGATCTGAAGCCCGATGGTGAGCACCGGGTTCAAGGAGGTCATCGGCTCCTGGAAAATCATGGAGATGTGGCGGCCGCGGATCTGGCGCATCTCCTCGTCGTCGAGCTTCAGCAGCTGGCGGCCCTCGAAGCGTATATCACCCCTGATGATGCGCGACGTGTTGGGGGGCAGCAGCCGCATGATGGCGAGCGCCGATACCGATTTGCCCGATCCGGACTCGCCTACGATCGCCACCATCTCGCCGGGCCTGACCGAGTACGTAAGGCCCTCGACCGCGCGGACCGTCCCGTGCGACGTCACGAAATGAACGTGCAGATCCTCGATCTCGAGGATGCTGGCTGCGGGGTGCGGAGCGACCGATGCCGCTCGGTTGGCAATACCTGACGCTGGCAGACTGTGCTGCAAAGCGCGCCTCCTCCCTGAACCGCTCTCGCCCGGCTGCCGAACGAAGCGGGCCCGGTTGTTCTTCTTCTAAAACCAGTCTAGCTAGCCAAGTCTCAGCTCCACGGCAAGGCTGAACGGACAATTTCTCAATACGGAAACATACATAGGCCAATCGCGTGTGCTGATGGCAGCCCTTCGCCGACAGCAGCGATCCGTGCTCAGACAGGAGGTCCCGATGCCCGCTGACCCGACCCGCTCCCCGCGTGGTCTTGCCGTTCACATCTGCGAGGTTGGATCGCCTTGGGTTGCTGGCGGGCAGCCCGTCGTGTTCAACCACGGCATCGGGACGACTGGCGATCTCTGGGCAGGCTGGCTGCCGGCAATTATCGAGCGCCATCGGACCGCCCGCTTCGACCTCAGAGGCTACGGCCAATCGCCGGTTCCGAGCATCGACCACCGCTGGTCGCTGGACGAGCTGGTGGGCGACCTATTGGATGTCGCAAGCCTGGTCGGTCCGGGGCCCTATCACCTGGTCGGCGAATCGCTTGGCGGCACGGTCGTGCTTGCCACCGCGGCCCGGCACCCGGACAAGGTCGCCTCGGCGACGGTCTCGAATACCGCCTACAAGGGCGCCGGCATCCAGTACGTGATGGGCTGGCGTGACGCATTTCGCCGGCGGGGCGTGAAGGCCTGGAGCCGGGACATGATGCATAAGCGCTTCGCTCCGGGCGTCCTCGATACCGCCCAGCACGCCTGGTTCGAGGCTCAGCAAGACAAGTCGCCGGAGCATGTCACGGTCGGCTACGGCGAGATGCTGGCCGCCACGGACCTCACCGAGGAGCTGGCCCGCATCCGCTGCCCGCTGCTCATCCTGATGCCGGACCGGAGCCCGTTCGTGACCGCACGCATGGGGGTCGACCTGCTGGAACTGGTGCCGCAATCGGAGCTCTGCATGTTCCCGGGTGCCCGGCATGGGTTGCCATTCTCACATGCGGCAGAGTGCTCGGCCCGACTTGCCGGCTTCCTTCAGCGCACCGAGCGCGGCGAAACAGGGCGCGATGGCGACGGCAGCCGACGCGCGGCAAGCCGCAACCAAACCTAAGTACGACGATGACGCTGCATTCCGGCACATCCTTCGGCGAGGCCCTGAAAACGTGGCGCACGCGACGCCATCTGAGCCAGCTCGATCTGGCCCTGGACGCCAATGTCTCTGCACGGCACATCTCGTTCCTGGAAACGGGCCGGGCGCGGCCGTCGCGGGAGATGGTGCTGCAGCTGGCACGGACATTGGACTTGCCGCTGCGAGCGCGAAACGAGCTGCTGGAGCAGGCCGGATTCAGACGCGCCTTCGCCGAGACCGGGCTCGATGCGTCAGCGCTCGCGCCCATTCGCGCGGCGCTCGACCACATGTTGCGAAGCCACATGCCCTATCCCGCTCTGATCTGCGACCGCTACTGGACCCTGATCGATGCCAACCCAGCTGCGCATTCGCTGCTCAGTCCGCTGCTCGGCGGCGGGTCGGAGCGCAACATTGCTCGCATGCTCGCCAGCAACCCAGCGGCGCGCGAGGTCATCGAGAACTGGGACGAGGTCATCGGTGACTTCGCGAGCCGGCTCAAACTGGAGGCCGGCCGGAGCGGAGGTGATCCAATCCTCAATGCGCTTCTGCAGCTCGTCGGCTCCGCCGCGCCTGCGAGATCCGACGAGAATTCATCCGCGCAGCCTTTCATTTCCGTTCGCTTGCGGCTCGGTGCCACGCGGCTGTCGATGCTCTCGATGCTGGCCGAGTTCGGCACGCCGCGCGACATCACGATCAGCGATCTCAGGATCGAGCTGTTCTATCCGGCCGACCAGGCGACCGAAGCGTTCTTCCGCCAAACCTGTAATCGGACTACAGCGGCACCCTGATCGTCGCTCTGAGTCCGCCCAACGGGCTCTCGGTCAGCATGACATCGCCCCCGTGCGAACGGGCAATGTCCCGCGTGATGGCGAGGCCGAGGCCCGAATTGCCGTCATCCTGATTGCGCGCGTGATCGAGACGGTAGAACGCCTTGAACACGTTCTCGCGCTCGCCTGCGGGAATGCCGGGGCCGTCGTCCTCGACGTCGATCTTGAGCCAGCCGCGCTCGGTCGATCCGCGCAGCGAGACCTGAGTGCCGAAACGTGCCGCGTTGGTCAGCAGGTTGGTGATTGCCCGCTTCAAGGCGTTCTCCTTCACCTCGATCACCAGCGATTGGCGGCGCTTGTTCATCTTCAGCTCGATCGGGGTGCCGAGGAACTCGGCATCGGCGTGCACCTCTTTCAACAGCTCATAGATGTTCGTCGGTCTCGCGACCTCCCCGCCGTCACCTTTTGCGAACGCGAGGTAATCCTCCAGCATGTGCTGCATGTGGCGGATGTCCGCGTTCATCGCGTTCACCTCGCTGCCGTTGTCGAGAAACGCGAGCTGCAGGCGCATGCGCGTCAGCACCGTGCGCAGATCGTGGCTGACGCCGGCGAGCATCGTCGTGCGCTGGTCGACATGCTGCGTGATACGCTCGCGCATCTCGAGAAATGCGGTTGCCGCCTGCCGGACCTCGCGCGCGCCACGCGGCTTGAAGTCGTCGGGAACCTGACGGCCCTTGCCGAAGGCGTCGGCTGCCTCGGCGAGCCGCAGGATCGGGCGGATCTGGTTGCGCAAAAAGAGAATGGCAACCGTCAGCAGGACGATCGAGGTGCCGACCATCCACATCAGGAAAATGTGCGAGTTCGATGCATACGTCTGCCCGCGCGAGGCGATGAAGCGCAGGATGGCGTAGTCGTGCTTGACGCGGATCTCCACATGACGTGATTGCCCGACCGTATCCAGCCAGAACGGATGCTTCACGTGGCGGCGGATCTCGGACGTCAGCGTGCGATCGAGCAGATCGATGAAAGGTTTTGGAGTGGCCGTGGGAAGCTCCGCCGGCGGCAGGATCTGCATCGACAGGCCGAGCTTGTCACGCGCCATTTCGATGAGCCGCGAATAGTCCTCCTCGGTCGAGTAGTTCTCGTAGACGTCGATCAACGCCGCGATGTCGCGCGCGGTCGCCTCGGAGAGGCGCCGCGTCACCGATTGCCAGTGCCGCTCCATGAAGGTGAACGCGATCACGCTCTCGAGCAGCACGATGGGCGTGATGATGATCAGCAGCGTTCGCGCATAAAGGCCCTTCGGAACGAGCCCCGAGAGCGCTGCCTTGAACTGCGGCCACGAGACTGGACCGGCCAGCGCAGGAAAGGCCCGCCAAGACAACTGGCCAAGCTTCCGCAATGGAGGCCACAGGCCCGGCTTGTCTTCAGTCATCGCCATTGGCGGTCTTCAGCCCTCTTGATCCGATCCGGCGGCAGCCCACGACGCGCATGCCCCTCGCTCACTAGTCGACGTAGAGAATGTAGCCCTTGCCCCTGACCGTCTGCAGATAGACCGGGTTCGAGGGATCGCTCTCGATCTTGCGGCGCAATCTGTTGATCTGCACATCGATGGCGCGCTCGCTGCCGGTCGACTCGTCGCTGGCGAGCTCATGCCGCTGGATCGGCATTCCAGGACGGCTGGCGAAAAGCCGGAGCAGATCACGCTCGCGCTCGGTGAGCTTGATCGATTCATCGCCGCGCTTCAGCTCCCCGCGCCCGACGTGGAACGCGAAGTCACCCATTTTCACTTCGTCTCTGGCTCCGCCGCCCGCCCGTCCGCGGCGCAGGATGTTCTGGATGCGCAGAACGAGCTCGCGCGGCTCGAACGGCTTCGTCATGTAGTCGTCGACGCCAACCTCGAGGCCGTTGATGCGGTGCTCCGGATCGGCGAGCGCGGTGAGCATGCAAATGGGCACCGGCGAGATTCGCTTCAGGTCCTTGGCGAGATCAAGACCCGATTCGGTGCCCGGCATCATTACATCGAGAATGACGAGGTCGAAGGCGAGGCCGCGCAGCGATGCTCGCGCTGCTTGCGCGTTCTCGGCCGTCGTGACGCGGAAGCCGTTCTGGAAGAGATAGCGCGAGATCAGCTCACGCAGGCGAAGGTCGTCATCGACCACGAGGATGTGCGGTGCATTGTCGGGCAGCGGCTCACGGCGGGCGGCATCCCCGTTGGCACTCATGATCCCCCTCCTCTTGCTCCCGCGCCATGCGATGTGTCACCGGCGATCAGCCTGCGCACCTCGTCCTGGTCGGCTGGATCGATCACCGCGGTGAGAAATCGCTTGGCGACCTTGCGCGCATCAGGGCCGGCCACGGCAAGCGCATGGCCGAGGCGCTCGGTCTGGAGCCCCAGCAAGCGGTTGGCCAGCGCGCGGCCTTTCTCCGTCACATTGAGGCGGCGCTCGCGCCGGTCGGTCTCCGGCCGCGTCTGGCTGATATATCCCTCGTCGATGAGCTGCTTCAGCACGCGCGCCAGGCTTTGCTTGGTAATCCGCAGGATGTCGAGCAGGTCGGCGACACGCAGCCCCGGATTGCGGTTGACGAAGTGCAGCACCCGGTGATGCGCGCGGCCAAAGCCCAGCTCGGCCAGGATCTGGTCAGGCTCGGCGGTGAAATCGCGGTAGGCGAAGAACAGCAGCTCCACCATCGCAACGAGCTCACCCGTCGGTCGCTCACGCGGTTCCGCCGGCTCTCCTCCGGTGCGCGGCCCTGCGAGGCGGGCCCGAGTCGTGGAATTTATGTCAGCCATGTTGACATATTTGGCTTCGATCGGTAGCCTTGGCAACAGCTCAGATGCGTTCCGGCCTAGCACACCCGCGGCCATTCGGCCACGCGCCTGTGCACCCGTTGAAGCCGCCACTTGAACGTGGAACTGGGCGGTTGCATGACCACTCGCCTCTGGTGCGGTATGTTGTTTCGCTCAGCAGGCTGGCGCATTGCCACACGAGACACGTCCTTCAAAGCCAATGGGGTTTCCTATGTCAGGCCACGCGAAGAGCTCGCTCCCCTTCACCATAGAGCGGAACCCCTCGCCTGTGGCTTTCGCCGAGCGGGCCAAGATGCTGGCGGATCCGGGCTTCGGACGGGTCTTCACCGACCATATGGCAATCGTCCGCTACACGGAAGGCAAGGGCTGGCACGACGCCAAGATCACCGCCCGCAAGCCGCTGCAGCTCGATCCCGCCTCGGCTGTCCTCCACTATGCCCAGGAGATCTTCGAAGGCCTGAAGGCCTATCGGCTCGCCGACGGCTCGATGGCCATGTTCCGGCCCGACGCCAACGCCCGCCGCTTCCGCGACAGCGCCCGGCGCATGGGCATGGCGGAGCTGCCCGAGGAGACCTTCGTCGAGTCGATCAAGCAGCTCGTCGCCATCGACAAGGACTGGTTCCCGACCGTCGAAGGCGGCTCGCTCTACATCCGGCCGTTCATGTTCGCGAACGAAGTCTTTCTCGGCGTGAAGCCGTCGGCCGAGTATCTCTATCTGGTGATCATCTCGCCGGTGGGCGGCTATTTCAAAAGCGGTGCGCCGGCCGTCTCGCTCTGGGTGTCGCAGAATTATACCCGCGCCGCGCCCGGCGGCACCGGCGCCGTCAAATGCGGCGGCAATTACGCCTCGAGCCTCGTTGCCCAGGCCGAGGCATCGAAGCACGGCTGCGACCAGGTCGTGTTCCTGGATGCGGCGGAGCATCGTTGGGTCGAAGAACTCGGCGGCATGAACGTTTTCTTCGTTCACGCCGACGGCTCGCTGCAGACGCCGCCGCTCGGCGGCACGATCCTGCCCGGCATCACGCGCGATGCGCTGATCACGCTTGCCAAGGCTGAGGGCTTGAAAGTGCGCGAGGAGCCCTACGCCATCGACCAGTGGAAAGCCGACGCTGAGAGCGGCAAGCTGACGGAGGCCTTCGCGTGCGGCACCGCCGCCGTCGTGACGCCGATCGGCCGCGTGCAAAGTCCAACCTTCGACTTCAAGATGGGCGCCGGCGGTCCAGGCCAGACCACGATGCGCATCAAGCAGAAGCTCGTCGACATCCAGCGCGGTGTTGCGCCCGACCCGCACGGCTGGGTGATGCGGCTGTCGTAGGTCGGAGTGAGCGGGCCTCCGACGCGGCAGTATTCGGCACAACGCACGTTCCCGCGAAGTCCGACAACTCACCTCCGGGGTGTCAATCGCATGAGCCGCCTTCACGTCGTGTTCGATCTTGATGACACGCTCTATCCGGAGCGGCAGTTCGCCGTGTCGGGCTTCAAGGCGGCCGGGCGCTGGGCGGAGCAGACCTTCGGCGTCAAAGGCCTCGCCGACGAGATGATCTACATGCTGGACAACGGCATGCTGGGCAAGATCTTCCCGACCGTGCTCGGCCGCCATGTGCCCGACCACACGCCCGAGCACGTCACCGCGTTCCACGCCGCCTACCGCGCCTGCGAGCCGGAGCTGACGCTTTTTCCTGACGGCCTCCACGCCCTCGACCATTTCGGCGCGTTGGGGCCGATCGGGCTGATCACCGACGGCACGTTGATCATGCAGCAGAGAAAAGTCGGCGCGCTCGGCATCGAGCCACGCTTCGCCAAGATTGTCTTTACGGATTCCCTTGGCGAGAACCGCGCGTACTTCAAGCCGCACCCGAAGCCGTTCGAGGTGATGGAGGCGGCGCTCGGCAAACCGGGCGATCGCTACGTCTACGTGGGCGACAACCCGGCGAAGGACTTCGTCGCGCCAAACGCGCGCGGCTGGACGACGGTTCAGGTCAAGCGCTCCGTTCGCGGCATCCACGACGCCGAGCGCCGCGTGCCTGGCGGCGATGCCCAGCACCAGATCACGACACTTGCCGATTTGCCGCGCGTGCTGGGCTCACGTAGTTCGGAGTGAGCCGGCCCGTGTCGCTTCGCTAAAGTCGCGGCGCCCGGTTCCGGCGAAGTCCGACATCTCGGACGAGCATTGCGCACCAAGTTGTCGGACTTCGCCGGACGCAGCGCTGTGCCTCAATCGCAGCGCGCGGGCCGGCTCACTCCGACCTATGCCACGTTTTGCGGGCTCACCTCGCGCAGCTGGCCGTTCTCCATGCGCAGGACGCGGTGCATGCGGCGCGCGAGGTCCATGTTGTGGGTCGCGATCAGCGCCGCAACGCCGGTGTGCTCGATGAGGGCGACCAGCTCGCCGAAGACGCGCTCCGACGTCTTGGGATCGAGATTGCCGGTCGGCTCGTCCGCGAGCAGCAGGCGCGGCGCGTTGGCAAGCGCGCGCGCAATGGCAGTGCGCTGCTGCTCGCCTCCCGAAAGTTCCGCCGGGCGATGATCAAGCCGTGCTCCCAGCCCCAGCCCCGTCAACAGCTCGGTGGCGCGCTTGACCGCTTTCGCGCGTGGCGTGTTGCGGATGAGCTGCGGCAGCACGACGTTCTCCAGCGCCGAGAACTCGGGCAGCAGCTGGTGGAACTGGTAGACGAACCCCATTTCGGCCCGGCGCACGCGCGTGCGCGCCGCGTCATCCATGCCGCCGCAGTCGCGACCCGAGATCAGCACGCGACCGCTGTCCGGCGTCTCGAGCAGCCCGGCGATATGGAGCAATGTCGACTTGCCGGCGCCCGATGGTCCGACGAGCGCCACCGCCTGCCCCGGCCAGAGCGTCGCCGAAGCGCCTTCGAGAACGCGGATCTCGCGCTCGCCCTGGTGGAAGGCACGGCGAAGCTCCAGGAGCTCGAGCACGGCAGTCGATGTTGGTGTTGCGTCCTGCATGCCTATTCGTACCGCAAGGCCTCGACGGGATCGAGACGGGACGCACGCCAGGACGGATAGAGCGTCGCCAGCACCGACAGCAACAGTGCCATCAGCACGATCATGGTCGTCTCGCGCACATCGATATGAGCCGGGAGCTTGGTCAGGTAGTAGACCTGCGAGTCCATGATCGGCTTGGATGTCAGCTTCTGCACGAATTGGCGAATCGACTCGATGTTCCAGCAGAAGATGACACCGAGAACCAGCCCTGCGATCGTGCCCACCACGCCGATTGAGGCGCCGGTGATCAAGAATATGCGCATCACCGCGCCCTTGGTCATGCCCATCGTGCGCAGAATGGCAATGTCGCGCCCCTTGTCCTTCACCAGCATCATCAGGCCTGAGATGATGTTCAGCGCCGCCACCAGCACGATCAGCGACAGGATGATGAACATCACATTGCGCTCGACCTCGAGCACGTTGAAGAACGTCTCGTTGCGCTTCCGCCAATCCGTGAAGTGCAAGGTCGGCCCGCCCGCTGCCTTCAGCGGCGCCATATAGGCATCGGTGTTGTCCGGGCTATCGACGAGAATCTCGAGCACATCGACCTCGGCACCGCGGGTGAAATACTTCTGTGCCTCCTGCAGCGGCAGGAACACCATCGTCCTGTCGTACTCGGACATGCCGAGCTCGAAGGTCGCGACAACAGGATAGCGCTTGATGCGCGGCATGCAGCCCATGGGCGTGCAGGCCCCTTTCGGCGAGACCAGCGAGATGCTGTCGCCGACGAACACGCGAAGCGAGGCGGCGAGGCGCGAGCCCAGCGCCACCCCTTCAGCGGTATCGAAGCCATCGAGTGTGCCGCCGGTGAGATTGTTGGCGACCAGCGGCAACTTTTTCAGCCCCTCCTCGGACATGCCCCGCACCAGCGCGCCAAGCGTGCTTGCATCCGTTGTGATCATGGCCTGTCCCTCGATCAGAGGCAGGGCCTGCTTCACGCCGGGAACGGCCGCGAGCTTCTTCGCCGCCTCCTCATAGTCCTCGAACGGCACCTGGATCTTGTGCACGAGGATGTGGCCGTTGACCCCCAGGATCTTCTGAAAGAGCTCCTGGCGAAAGCCGTTCATGACGGCCATCACGATGATCAGCGTCGCAACACCGAGCATGATGCCGAGGAACGAGAACCCGGCGATGACCGAGATGAACCCTTCCTTGCGCCGCGCGCGCAGATAGCGCTTCGCAATCTGCCACTCGAACGGCGCAAAGGCGCGCGTGTCGACCGACGTCGATGATGCCGATCCCACCGCCGTGCCTGCCATCGTCGTCGTCATCACGTCTCCCGTCGAACCGGACGGTGCCTGGCTTCAGCCGGGGCACCACCTGGACGCCATTACGCCAGCAAACGCTGCGACTTTACGGCGGCGATCAGCTCGTCCACAGCGGCGGCGGCCGGCAGCACCTTTTTCTCGCCGCCCTTTCGCACCTTGATCTCGGCCTCGCCAGACTTCACGCCCTTCGGACCAATGATGAACTGGTAGGGAATTCCGATCAGGTCCATCGTCGCGAACTTGGCGCCCGCGCGCTCGTCACGGTCATCGTAGAGCACGTCGATGCCCGCGGCTTCGAGCTTGGCCACCGCCTCGCCGCAAGCCTTGTCAGTATCGGCGTCGCCCGACTTCAGGTTTACGACCGCCACCTCGAAAGGCGCGACCGGCACCGGCCAGACGATGCCGTCCTTGTCGTGACTGGCCTCGATGATGCCGGCAACCACCCGCGACGGCCCGATGCCGTAGCTGCCCATATGCACCGTCACCGGCTTTCCGTCCGCCCCCTGCACCGTCGCCTTCATGGGCTCGGAATACTTGGTCCCGAAGTAGAAAATATGGCCGACTTCGATGCCGCGGGCCGAAACCCGCTTGTCCGCTGGAATGGCGTCGTAGGCCCTGCTGTCGTGCTTTTCAGATGTCGCGGCGTAGAGCGACGTCCACTTGTCGACTGTTCCTTGGATTCCCGCGACGTCATCGAAGTTCGTATCGGCCTTCGGTACGGGGAACCCGAGGTAGTCCTTGTGGCAGAAGACCTCGCTCTCGCCGGTGTCGGCGAGGATGATGAACTCGTGGGAGAGATCGCCGCCGATCGGACCCGTGTCGGCTTGCATGGGGATCGATTTCAGCCCGAAACGGGCAAACGTCCGCAGATACGCAACGAACATCTTGTTGTAGGAATGGCGCGCGGCTTCCTTGCTGAGGTCGAACGAATAGGCATCCTTCATCAGGAACTCGCGACTGCGCATGACGCCGAAGCGCGGGCGCACCTCGTCCCGAAATTTCCATTGGATGTGGTAGAGGTTCAGCGGCACGTCACGATAGCTCTTCGCGTAGGTCCGGAAGATGGTGGTGATCATCTCCTCGTTGGTGGGACCAAACAGCATCTCGCGCTCGTGCCGATCCGAGATGCGCAGCATTTCCTTGCCGTAAGCATCGTAGCGGCCGGACTCGCGCCAGAGCTCGGCCGACTGGATAGTCGGCATCAGCAGCTCGATCGCGCCCGAGCGGTTCTGCTCCTCGCGGATGATCTGGTTGACCTTGTTCAGAACCCGCAGGCCGAGCGGCAGCCAGGCATAGATGCCGGCGCTTTCCTGGCGGACGAGGCCGGCCCGTAGCATCAGCTGGTGCGAGACGATCTCGGCTTCCTTCGGCGTTTCCTTGAGCACGGGGAGGAAGTAGCGGGAGAGGCGCATCGGCGGGTTCCTTGGCCCAAGGCCGGCCATAGCGGCCGCAGTCTGAGAATGGCGTCCGAGGGGGGTGCGTCGGCTCTTAGCCATTTCCCGTCCCCCTGGCAACGCGCCCGGCAAACCACGATTCCTGGCGCCGACTTGTCCAGCTCCGTTTGCGCCCCATGCACAACTCTTTTGTGCAGCGCGCGGCTATTCAGGCGGCTGACATCTCCTTTTCGTGCCGCTAAAGTTGCTGGGCGACGAAGGGGCCTTGCCATAGCTTCGGCAGAATGGGCCCAGGTCTGGGGAGACGGCACGAGCCGGTCCAGGAAGAAGGCCGGCCGTGATGCGGAACGCAGGACACCCGAAAAGGGGCCTCACCGCTGTTCGGAGTTTCGAGGGCCCGGCGCGATCCGGGCCCTTTTTCGTGTCAGCAACGACGAGCGTCGAAATTCGAAGCCCTCACGGCATGTTGGGCAGAATTGCATCGAGCGTGATGATCCGCTGGGAGATGATCCAGTAGACAACCGCGAAAACGACCGCCGACGCCACGGTGGTGATCGCGAACACACGCCGGAGCTGGGGCTTCGCCGGCGCACTGCCCGGCGTTCCCGGCACGACGCTGCCCTCCTCATCCTGCGTCCTGACGCCGAACGGCAGCACGGCGAACAGCAGCGTCCACCAGATGATGAAATAGAGCGCCAGAGAGAGCGTCAGGCTCATGGGTCACCAAGCTCTGATTTCGCGGAAAGCATCCATGGCGGTAGCGGACTGGAACGATCGTGTCACGTGCGACGTGATGGCCGTGCCGGCCTCGGTTCGCTCAGGGCCCACCGCGCACGAGCAGCGTCTGACCCGAGATGAAACCTGCATACTCCGATGCAAGGAACATCACCGCGTTGGCAATATCCTCAGGTTTTCCGATGCGCTTCAGCGCGATGCCATCGACGATCTGGCGCTGCCGCTCAGGGCTGTAGCTCTCCCACTGGCGGACATAATCGGGGCTCGTCGGCATGAAGCCTGGCGCCACCGAGTTGACGGTGATGCCGAATGCCCCGAGCTCCATCGCAAGCTGCCGGACGAGGCCGATCTCGGCCGCTTTGGCAGTGCCGTAGGCGGTGATGCCGGTGAGGCTCACGCCGAGACCCGCCTGCGAGGAGATCATCACGATGCGGCCGCTGCCCTTGGCTTTCATCGCCGGTGCCGCAGCCCGCACCAGATTGAACGCGCTCGTCACGTTGGCATCCATGATCAGTTGCCACTCGGCGCCCGTGACTTCCTCGATCGGCTTCTTCGCCTGTCCCCTGACGCCACCTGCCGCGTGCACGATGACGTCGACAGCCCCGCCGGCCGCAGCTTCGATCTCTGCCAATGTCATGCGCACAGCGTCGGCATTGGCGAGATCCAGCGCAAAGGTCTTGAGCGATGCCTCGCGCGGCACCTTCACCGCGCGCTTGAGTTCATCGAGGCCGTCCGCGAGCAGATCCAGCGCGTAGACTTGAGCCCCCCGCTCCGCGAATCCTTGCACGATGGCACGGCCTATCCCTCGCGCGACACCCGTCACGACGACGTTCTGCTTGTCGAAGGCGATCTTCATATGTGTCTCTCGATCAGGGCGGCTCGACTGGGAGCGGCAACGCTTCGGCTACTCGGCGGCAGCGGGCCTCAATTGCGGGAACTCGGCGATGATCTGGGCGAAGATGCGGGCGACCTCGCTGCCATCGCCTTTGCGCTCGGCGGCCGGCAGCGCCGCCATGGCGTCGAACACGCGATGCTTGAGGTAGAAACGCCAGTGCACCGGCTGCTGGAAGAGCAGCTCAGTAAGCGCTCGGTAGTTGGCGTCGGTCCACACCGCCTCGTGCGCGTTGCGATAGGCGCCGTAGTCGAAGAGCGTCTGGTTGATGGTGCGCCGCGCGCGCAGCTCAGCGCGGAGCTTGCTCGTCGCCGGCTGATCGATCGAGCGGCTACCCTCCGATCCGGCCAGCACGACGCCGTAGTCCTCGCGCGCCCGCTCTGCCGAGACGAATCTGCGCGCCACATCGAGCGCCACCTGCGCCGGATCGCGATCCAGCGGATCGCCCCAGCCGCCGGCTCCGCCACTGGCGATCGACACGACATCACCCGGCCCGATCTTGATGATGTCGGTGTTCTTCAGGTTCACCTCGCGATTGGATTTCGGATTGAGCCAGAAGCTCGAGTTGGCGCCGGGCTTGCCGCCCTTGAGGCCCCATCCCGTGAAGAACGTGCGGTCACGATTGCGGGCGGTGACGCGCGTGTTCGGCGCAAAGCACTCGAACGTCATCTCCGTCGCGAGGCCGCCGCGGTGCTTGCCGGCGCCGCCCGAATCCTTCGCCAGGCCGTAGCGGTGGAACCGCAATGGCGTTTCGGTCTCGTTGATCTCGATCGGCGTGTTCTTGAGGAAGCCCTGGGTGCCGCCCGAGCCTTCGGTGCCGTCCCTCTCGGCACGCCCGCCCGCGCCGCCGGTCATAGGATTGATCGCCGCCATGATGCGCCGGCCGGTTTTGTTGTCGGTCGTGTTGACGTTCATGATGGCGCCGCCCTGCCCACCGGCGCCGGGCATCACGTCGGGCAGCGCCCGCGCGAAGGCGCCGAGAATGACGCCCTGCAGGCGCTGCGCAGAGAGCGTGCGCATGCCGACTGCCGCGGGGAATTGCGGATTGATCATCGAGCCCTGGGGCAGCGTCGACGATAGAATGCGCGCGATGCCGGAGTTCAGGAACAGCGACGTATCCAACGAATAGAGCGCATAGACGAGGCCGACGCAGAGCAGCGTGTGGCGCTCGTCGCCCCCCGTCGGGATGTTGAGCGAGGACTCGAGCTGCGGATCCGTGCCCGTGAAATCGAAGTGCAAGCTGCCGTCACGCACCCCCATGACCAAGCTCAGGCGGCATGGCTTTCCGTCGACACCGTCCTCGTCCATGTAGTCCGCAAACGGGTAATCGCCATCTGGTATCCTCCGCACGATGGCGCGGGCCTGCGCCTCGGAGTAGGCAAGCAGATCCTCGACGCCCTGCTTGAAGGCATCGATGCCGAACTTGGCGATCATCTCGCGCACTTTGCGCTCGCCCGTGTTGCAGGCGGCGATCTGGGCCTTGAGGTCGCCCCAGCTCTGCTCGGGCGCGCGCACGTTGGCCATCAGAATATCGAGAACCTGACTGTTCACCTCTCCCTTGACCAGCAGCTTGGTCGGCGGAATTCGGATCCCCTCCTGGTGCACCTCGGTCAGCGTGCGCGACAGCGAGGCCGGCACCGCGCCACCAACGTCGGTGTGGTGCACATGGCCGACGGAGAACGAGACGATCTCGCCGTTATGGAAGATCGGCTTCCAAATGTGGATGTCCGGCGAATGCGTGCACACGAACCCCGAATAGGGATCGTTGGTGATGCAGATGTCGCCTTCCTCGTAGTGCGAGATGGCCCGAATGACGGGTCCGTAGTTCAACCCGACGAACCACGTGGCGCCAAGCTCGGTCGGCGTGGCGTAGGTCTCGCCGGAGGGCGTGGTGAGCCCGGTCGTGAAGTCCTCCGTCTCCTTGACGAAGGTGGCATGCGCCGTGCGGTAGAGCGTGAAGGCCATGCTCTCGGCGGCGGCGCGCGCGTGATTCTTCAGGATCTCGAGCGTGACCTTGTCGAGGGGCTGCGCCGTGCTCATGCGGGACCTCGCTCTGGGTTCTGTTCGGTGATGATGAGATTGCCGTGGGCATCGGTCTCGGCGCGATAGCCGCCAACGAGGCAAGTGGTGCAGTCGTCCTGGCGCACGATGGCGGGGCCGAGAAGATAATCGCCGGCGACGAGCCTGGCGCGATCATAGATGCCGGCATCATGCCAGGCGCCATCGAAGTAGACGCGTGTTCTGGCGACGGGCTCGGCGGCCCGCGCGCGCGGCGTGGTGCGCGCAGGTTTCGGCTGCGGTGTTGGCGCGCTGATCACGGCCCGCAGGTTCACGACCTGTACCGGCGCCTTTGGATCGGCATGCTCGTAGACGCGCTCGTGCTCGCGGTGAAATGCTCCTGCAATCGCCCCGAGATCCGCAGCATCGATCCAGGCACGCGCGAGCGGCACCTCGATTTCATAGGATTGGCCGCGATAGCGCATATCGGCCGACCAGCTCAAGTTCGCGGCGCCCTGATGCTTCTGCTCATCACGAAGCCACGCGTTGGCTTGGCTGTCGAGTGCCTCAGCATGGGCCTTGAGGGTCGCCGCTCCCGCCGTGTCCACCTCGACGAACGCTGTCTTGATGAAATCATTCCGAATGTCAGCGATGAGCCCGCCGAATGCGGCGAGCACGCCTGGCGTCGGCGGCACGATGATCTGCTTGAGGCCCAAATCGCGCGCGAGCAGGCATGCCGTCATCGGACCGGCTCCGCCGAACGGCAGCAATGCAAAATTGCGCGGATCGGCGCCTTGGCGTGAGAACAGCTTGGACACCTCGAGGAACATGCCTGAGATCGAGACCTTGATGACGGCTTCCGCAGCGTTCTCGAGACTGAGCCCAAGTCTCTCGGCGATGGGTGCCAGCGCCGCACGCGCCTTGGCAACGTCGAGGTGCACCGCGCCGTAGCCCAGGACCCCACCCTCTCCCAACAGACCACAGACTGCATAGGCATCCGTGATCGTGGCCCGCTCGCCGCCGCGGCCGTAGCAGGCCGGTCCCGGCACGGCGCCCGCACTCTCGGGGCCGACCTTCAGGCTGCCGAACTCGTCGACGGAGGCGATCGAGCCGCCGCCCGCGCCGATCGAGGTCACCGACACGGTCGGGATGTAGATCGGAAACTCGCCGACCCGTTCACCCACGGCAAAGGCCGGCTTGCCCTCGAGGATGATGGCGACGTCCGCGCTGGTTCCCCCGACATCGAACGAGAGCACGTTGCGCGCCCCCGCTTCCGCGGCAATGCGCGCCGCGCCGATAACGCCCGAAGCCGTACCGGAGAGCAGCATCTGGATCGGTGCCGTCTTGCCGAGCTCGGCGCGCATGACGCCGCCGTTCGACTTGGTGATCATCGGCTCGGTCGCGACGCCCGCGTCTTTCAAGGCCCGTTGCAGAAAGGCCAGATACCGCGCCACACGGTCCTGTACGTAGCCGGCAACGGTCGCGGTGACCGTGCGCTCGTACTCGCGGATCACCGGCCAGACATCGGAGGAGAGTGTAACCGGCATGCCGGGAGCGACCTCGGCTATGATGTCTCGCATCCGACGCTCATTGGCGGGGTTGGCGTAAGCATGCAGGAAGGCGACGACGAACGTCTCGGCACCAGCCGCGCGGGCAGCTTCGATGGCGCTTCGCGCCGCGGCTTCCTCGAGCGGCGTGTCGACGGTGCCATCCGACAGCACCCGCTCCCGGATGCCCCAGATCCGCTCGCGCGGGGCGAGCGGCTCCGCGCGCCGCGAGAAGAGATCATAAGGGTCTGGCATCTTGAGGCGTGCAACCTCCAGCACGTCCTCGAATCCCGCCGTCGTGAAGAGCACCAGCCGCGCGCCCTTCCGTTGAATGACAGTATTCACCCCGACGGTGGTGCCGTGCGTGAAGTAGCTGATGTCGGCGGCCCTGACCCCGTAGCGATGGCTCAGCACTCGGATGCCGTCGAGAACTTCCTGACCCGGCCGATCCGGCGTCGAGAGCACCTTCAGGGTCTGCAGCGTGCCCGTGGCTTCATCGAGAATCGCATAATCGGTGAAGGTGCCGCCAATATCGACGCCGACGCGAAAACCCATGGCTCGAACCCTCCCTCCGAGAGGCTTCCGGTGCCGAATGGCTCCGCGATCCCCGTCCACTCCCTCATTCATTGACCTTCGCGCATAGGAGCGTCAATAATATCTGCGGACGGTAAGCAGATCTGGCAGGCGGTTAGGGAATGGGACGGCTCGACAGGCGGGTGGCCATCGTCACTGGCGGGGCGCGCGGCATTGGCCGTGGATGCGCGCACGCGCTCGCCAGGCGAGGACATGCGGTCGCCCTCGTCGATGTGCTCGCTCCCGAGATGGCCAACACCCGCCGCGAGCTCGAGGACCTTGGTGTTTCCGCGCTGACCTTCGAGGCCGACGTCGCCGATCATGCGCGGGCGAAAGCTGTCGTCGCGGGAGTGATGGAAAGCTGGGGTCGCATCGATGTACTGGTCAACAACGCCGGCCGGTCCATGGCGACCGGAATCCTGGACATCACCGAAGCACAGTTCGACCAGACTATCGCCGTCAATCTGAAGAGCTGCTTCAACTATATCCAAGCTGCAGCACCACACATGCTCGCCGCCAAGTTCGGACGCATCGTATCGATGTCGTCGCTCAATGCGCATTCGGGCGGCGTGACGGCGGCGGTCTCGCGCTTTGCCTATGCCTCGGCCAAGGCGGGCATCATCGGCATGACGCGGGCGCTGGCCAAAGAGCTCGGCCCCGACATCGCGATCAACTGCATTTGTCCGGGTCTGATCAAAACTGAAGTCGGCAAGAACGCCGCGCTCTACGCCCGCGAAGCGGAGCTGGTGAAGGGCGTTGCGTTGCGGCGGGTCGGCAGCCCGCAGGACGTCGCAGAGCTGGTTGCATTCCTCGCCACAGTCGAGCCCTGCTTCATCACAGGCCAGGACATCACGATCGACGGATTTCAATACAATTGGTGAGCGGGATGGCAATTTTGGCTCATTCAGCTTCCGTTCAAGTTGTGGGCCCACAGTTTTGCCAACCGAGATACAAGAACCAGTAAGGGAGGAACCAATGACATCGACCCGAAGGCGCATAGGCGCTGGCCTGGCGAGCTTTGCGACAGCTATCGCTCTGGTGTTGGCCGGTCCGGCACCCTCCGCACAGGCGCAGACCAAGTTCGTGTTCGCCAACTCGAGCCCCTACGACACGCTCGATCCGCACATGATCCTGGACGTCGGACGCGTCGCGTCCCGTATCAACATGTACGATGGCCTCCTGCGCTGGTTCGACAATCCGGCCAAGCTCGAGCCCTGGCTCGCCGAGAAGTACACCGTCTCGGAAGACGGAAAGGTCTACACCTTCGAGCTGCGCAAAGGTGCCAAGTTCCATGATGGCTCGGAGATCAAGGCCAGCGACGTCGTCTACTCGATGGAGCGCATCCTGGCGATGAAGCAGGGCGCGTTCCCGCTGTTCTCCGGCCTCGTTGCGCCAGGCTCCACCAAGGCAACCGGCGACTACACGGTGGAGTTCAATCTGATCAAACCTTCGGCGATCTTCCTGTCCATCGTTCCGGAAGTGCACGTCGTCAATTCGGCGCTGGTGAAGAAGAACGAGGTCAACAACGACTGGGGCAATGCGTGGCTCGCCAAGAATGAGGCCGGCTCCGGCTCCTATAAGCTCAAGCGCTATGATCCGGCGGTGGGTTTCCAGGCCGAACGCTTCAAGGAGCACTGGAACACCAAATGGGGCGCCAAGCCCATCGACGAGATCGAGTTCCGCACCGTGCTTGAGATCAACAGCCGCATTCTTGGCCTGGTCAAGGGCGACTTCCACGCGACGGACGGCTATCTCGGCCAGGATCAACTCAAGCGGCTTCGCGAGGCTGGCACCATCAACATTCTTGAAGCGGAATCGATGCGCATCTTCTATGCCATCATTCACAACGGCCGCGAGCCCTTGAACGACATCAACCTTCGCAAGGCGCTCTCGCATGCCTTCGATTATGACGGCTTCAACAAGAACATCCTGTCCGACTCGGTGGTCCGCAACCCAGTGCCCTTGCCCAACAACATCTGGGGCGCGCCGAAAGGCGTGAAGGGCTACACCTTCGACCTCGACAAGGCGAAGGAGTATCTCGGCAAGATGAAGGAGCCGCCGCGCGAGCTCACCGTCGCGGCCCTCGCCGGCTTCCCGCAGTCGGAGCAGGCCGCGGCGCTCTTCCAAGGCGCGTTGAACAAGCTCGGCCTCAAGACCAAGCTCGTTTCGGAGCCCTGGTCCGTCGCCTCCTCGAAGATGCGCGACGAGAAGCAGATGTACGACATCCTGTTTCTGTGGAAATCCACCTACTACGCGGACCCGAACAACTGGGTCGGCGAGATGTATGACTGCGACCAGTTCGGCGGGCGCAACAACAGCTGGTACTGCAATCGCGAGGTGGACAAGCTGCTGAAGGAGGCGCTCAACACCACCGACCAGGAGGTGCGCCGCAAGAACTACGAAAAAGCCTCGGTGATGGTGATGGAGGATGCGGCGGGGATCTTCGTCTACAACACCAAGTGGTTCGGCCCCTTCAACAAGCGCGTGTCCGGCATCCGCTTCTGTCCGATCGGCGACGGCCAGGAAATGCGCTGGGCCAGCATGGAGCCGAATTGAGAGGTTGGGGCTTGCGCGCGAATGCCGTAGGTCGGAGTGAGCGGGCCCCAGGTGGTCGCGAATCGGCACAGGGACCGTTCCCGCGAAGTCCGACACCTGCCGCAACGGGCGTTTGGTTCGTCTCACGGCGTGGTGAATGGTTCTGTCGGACTTCGCCGGACGAAGCTTGTCGTGACAACGGCAATGGTAGGGGCCGTCTCACTCCGACCTACGCGATGCGGCGTCGGAGGCGCCCAAGCTGATGCGCATCCTGGCCCTGATCCTGAAGCGCCTGACCTGGTTCGTGCCGACGCTCGTGGGCCTGCTGCTGATCGTGTTCGTGATCAGCCACATCATCCCGGCGGACCCCGCGACTTATCTCGCCGGCGAGAATGCGACCAAGGAGCAGATCGCCGCGATCCGGGCCAAGTGGGGGCTCGATCAACCCTTGTGGGTGCAGTTCTGGCGCTATCTGGCAGCGGTCGCGCAGGGCGACCTCGGCACCAGCCTCTATACCCAGCGGCCGATCGCCGAGGATCTGGTCAAGCGCGTGCCGGCGACGCTCGAGCTGGCGATAGCATCTGTGATCATCGCCGCGCTCGTCGGCATTCCGCTGGGCGTGATCGCCGCCGTGAAGCGCAATTCGCTGATCGACCACGGCTTGCGCATTTTCACCGTCTCCGGCCTTGCCATTGCCGCGTTCTGGCTCGCAATCCTGTATCAGCTCCTGTTCGCCATGCAGCTCGGCTGGACGCCGCTTAACGGACGCGTCAGCGGCTGGGGGCCGGACCACCGGACGGGGTTCTTCATCATCGACGCGATTGTGCAGCGCGACTGGGCCATCCTGAAGAATGTCGCTTCCCACATGATCCTGCCCGTGCTGACGCTGTCGTTCCCAGCCATGGCAACGATCGTGCGCTTTACGCGCGCCGGCGTGCTCGATGCGATCAATTCCAACTACGTCCTCTACGAGCAGGCGATGGGCCTGCCGCGGCGGATCATCGTCTGGAAGTATGTGCTCCGGAACGCGCTGATCGGCACCATCACCCAGATTGGACTCATCTTCGGCATTCTCATCGCCAATGCCGTGGTGGTGGAAACAGTCTACGATTGGCCGGGGCTCGGGCTCTACGCCGTCCACTCGATCCTGCGCTCCGACTACAACGGCATCATGGGCTTCACGCTGGTGACAGGCACCATCTTCATCGTCGTCAACCTGCTGGTCGATATCGCCCATGGCCTCGTCGACCCGCGCGGCGCACGGTAGGAGCACCCCCATGAATACGGCGGTGTTCCTGCTCAGGCGGCTCGCGGCGGACAAGACGGCGCTGCTCGGCGCGATCCTCATTCTGCTGCTGATCCTGATCGCGATCTTCGCGCCGTGGCTTGCAACCTATCCTGGCGACGTCACCGACTTCCATCCCGCCAACCGTCTCAAACCCCCGAGTGCCACCAACTATTTCGGCACCGATCGCATGGGCAGCGACGTCTACAGCCGCCTCCTTTACGGAGCGCGCATCACCATCATGATCGCGGTCATCGCGGTGAGCGTCGCGGTGCTGATCGGTGTGCCGATCGGCCTCATCGCCGGCTACTACCGCAACTGGGTGAGCGACCTCCTGATGCGGGTCTCAGACATCTTCCTCGCGGTGCCGCAGATCGTGCTCGCCATCGCCATCGCGCAGACATTGGGTCCGTCGATCCAGAACGTGATCCTGGCGCTCTCGGCCACCTATTGGCCGTTCTGGGCGCGGCTCGTCTATGCCGAGACACGCTCGGCGCTGAACGAGACCTACGTGGAAGCCTCGATCGCGCTTGGCGTGCCGCCATGGCGCGTGCTGCTGCTGCACGTGTTGCCGAACATCTCATCGTCGATCATCGTCCGAACGACGATCGGCATGGGCGGCACGATTCTGACCGCGGCAGCCCTGGGCTTCTTGGGCCTTGGCCCGCCGCCACCAACCCCGGAATGGGGCCGCACCATTGCCGAAAGCCGCGAGTTCCTCCCGGACGCCTGGTGGTATGCGACCGCGCCCGGCCTGGCGATTTTCCTGGTCGTGATGGGTTTCAACCTGCTCGGCGACGGCCTGCGCGACATTCTCGATCCCAAGACGCGGCGGAGCCGGGAATGACGTCAGCCGGATCACAGAACGGAGAATTGCTCCTCGACGTCCGGGGCCTGTCCGTCAGTTTCATCTCGGATGCCGGGCGCGCGCACGTTCTCGATCATGTCAACTTCAGCATCAGGCCCGGCGAGATTGTCGGCCTGGTTGGCGAATCCGGTAGCGGCAAGACGACGCTCGCGCGCGCTATTCTCGGCGTGTTGCCCTCAAATTCGGCACGCATCGACAGTGGAGAGATCCGGTTCGCGGGCGAGGACCTGCTGACCCGACCGCCGCGTGATCTCGAGCGTCGCGTCCGCGGCCGCGCCATTACCTTTGTGCCGCAAGACCCGTTCACTTCGTTCAACCCTGTGTTCACGATCGGCAGTCAGCTCGCCGAGCTGATGAAATGGAAGTCCCCGGCTCTGCAAGCCTCCGGAAAGCGCCCCTGGACAGGCGAGCGCGACCGGCGCAAAGCTGATCGCAAGCGCATTCTCGACCTGCTCTCGACGGTGCAACTTCCCGACCCCGAGGCCGTCCTCGCCAAATATCCGCACGAGGTGTCCGGTGGCCAGCGGCAGCGCCTGATGATCGCCATGGCGCTGCTGCCGGAGCCGAAGCTGATCATTGCAGACGAGCCGACCACCGCCCTCGACGTTACCATCCAGGCCCAGATCCTGAAGCTCCTGCGCCGCGTTGCCGGAGAGCGCGGCGCCTCGGTTCTCTTCACCACGCACGACCTCGGCGCGGCGCATGAGATCTGTGACCGCTTCACCGTGCTCTATGCCGGCCAGGAGGCGGAGACGGCGCCGGTCAACCGGTTCTTCAAGAACCCGGCGCATCATTACACGCGCGCACTTCTGCACAGCCTGCCGAGCCGCGAGCGCGGCATCAAAGGCATTGCCGGCGACATTCCGAAGCTCGTCAACCCGCCCACAGGTTGCCGCTTCCACCCACGCTGCCCCATGGCCATTGCCGGCTGCATAGCCAATCGGCCCGACCCGCAATCTATGGGCGAAGACCACGCGGTGCGCTGCCACCGGCCGGCCAGCACGCCGCTATTCGCGGAGGTGGCGCCGTGAGCACCCCTGCGGCAGAGACGGCTCGTGATGCCACCGAAGCGCGAAGCAGCGGTGCAGCGCCGCTCCTGCAAATCGCGAATTTGCAGAAGCACTTTCCCGTCATCAATGCATTCGGCATGCGCACGGGCTGGTTGAAAGCGCTCGACGACGTCTCGCTCGATGTGAAGCCGGGGGAGATCCTCGGCATCGTCGGCGAGTCCGGCTGCGGCAAGTCCACCCTCGGCAAGACCGTGATGGGCATCCACCGTCCAACCGGCGGCAGCATTTGCTTCGAGGGCAACGAGATATCCAATCTGCGCCCCGACAAGAGCCGGGCGCTGCGCCGGCGCCTGCAGTACTCGTATCAGGACCCCGGCGCCTCGCTCGATCCGCGCTGGAAAATCGGCCGCTCGCTCGACGAGCCGCTACGGATTCACACCGACCTCGCCGGCTCCGAGCGGCAGAGCCGCGTGCGCGAGATCGTCAAGGCCGTCGGCCTTCCCGAGACCCATCTCGACCTCTACCCGCACGAGATTTCCGGCGGCCAGCAGCGGCGCGTCGGCCTTGCGCGCATTCTCACGCTGCAGCCGAAGCTGATCATTCTCGATGAGCCGACATCGGGGCTCGATGTGTCGGTGCAGGCGACGGTTCTGAACCTCTTCCTCGATCTGAAGCGGCAATTCGATCTCACCTATGTCTTCATCAGTCACGACCTCTCGGTCGTGCGCATGATCTGCGATCGCGTCGCGGTGATGTATCTCGGCCGTATCGTCGAGATGGGCGCCATCGAGAAGATCTTCTCCGCGCCGCGCCATCCCTATACGCGCTCGCTTCTCGCCGCGATTCCCGCAATCGGCGGCCGCCGCGTCACCGACGATTTCTGGCTCGAAGGCGAGCCGCCCGACCCGAAGAACCTGCCTGTCGGCTGCCGCTTCCGTCCGCGCTGCCCCAAGGCGCAAGCAAGGTGCGCGGAGACCGAGCCGGCACTCGAGGAGAAGCTCCCCGGCCACGCCGATGCGTGCTGGTTTCCCGAATGACTGTTGCGCGCCTTTCCGGATAGCGTGTTTGGCATCGCTGCGCGTGCCGGCCCTTGCTAATACTCCAATCGTTCGCTCATGCTGTGACGAGCGACACGCGCAAGGAAATGGGACTATGACACCTCTCCTGCCCACCACCATCGTCGGAAGCCTGCCGCAGCCGGGTTGGCTGGTGCGCCGCGACGTGATGCTCGACAGTGCACCGCCGCGCGTTCGTCTCAAGAAGATCTGGCGCGTCGAGGAGCCCTACCTTGAAGAAGCGCAGGACGATGCCACCGCCGAAGCCGTGCGTATGCAGGAGGCGGCCGGCATCGACATCGTCACCGACGGCGAGATGCGCCGCGAAAGCTACTTCAATCACTTCGCCAACGCCCTCGGCGGTATCGACATCGACAATCCGGCGGAGGTCGAAGGCCGCAACAAGACGCGCCAGATCGTGCCGCGCGTGATCGGCGAGATCCGCCGCACGCATCCTGTCCAGGTCCGCGACGTCCAAGTGCTGCGGCGCCTGACGAAGAAGCCGATCAAGATCACCGTGCCCGGCCCCTTCACGATGATGCGGCTCGCCAAGGACGAGCACTATGGCGACAAGCGCTCGCTGCTGATGGCCTACGCCAAGGTCGTGAACGAGGAAGTGCGCGATCTCAAGGCTGCTGGTGCCGATGTGATCCAGATCGACGAGCCGTTCGTGGAGTCTTTCGTTGCCGAAGCCAACGAGATGGCAGTCGACGGCCTCAATCGCGCGCTGGAAGGTGTGGCTGGGACGACTGTCGTGCACCTGTGCTTCGGCTACGGCCACTATGTGAAGGTGGAGAAGCCCAACACCTACAGCTTCCTGGCACCGCTCAACGCCTGCTGCGCGCATCAGATCTCGATCGAGGCCGCACAACCGAACCTCGATCCCCGCACCCTCGAAGCGTTGCCGGATAAGACGGTCATCTACGGCGTGCTCGACCTCAAGGACCACACGGTGGAAACGCCGGAGATCGTGGCGTCCCGCATTCGTGGTGCATTGCGCCACATCGCGCCGGAGCGCCTCCTCCTCGCCCCCGATTGCGGCATGAAGTACCTGCCGCGCGATGTCGCGTTCGGCAAACTGCGCGCGATGGTGGCGGGACGCGATATCGTGCGAGCCGAATTGCGTACGTGAACGGTGAACGGTGAACGGGGTCTGACCCACTGCGGTGAACGGGGTCTGACCCCTGACACCGGGAACGGGGTCAGACCCCTAACACCAAAGGTCGAGGCACGAGTCGCCACGGTCGATGTCAGGGGTCTGACCCCTGACCCCGAGAACGGGGTCAGACCCCTGACACCAAAGGTCGAAGCCGAGTCGCCACGGTCGATGTCAGGGGTCTGACCCCTGACCCCGAGAACGGGGTCAGACCCCTGACACCAAAGGTCGAGGCACGAGCCGCCACGGTCGATGTCAGGGGTCTGACACCTGACCCCTGACACCTGACCCCTGACCCCGACCCGCGCCCCGACCCGCCCGATGCAGTGAAGCTGCGGCTCGCTCCCAGTACAGAAAGGGAGGGGGTTTGGGGGACTCGTCCCCCAACGGGGCGCGGGGCCGGCCCCGCTCGCGAAGCGAACTACTGCGCCCGCGGATCCGCGACATCCTCCACCATCAGCTCGGTCCGCTCGCGCCCGCCGTAAGAATCGCGCCGCAGATTCCCCGCGACATGGATCGGCATGCCGGACGACGTGAGCAACAGCTCGCCGTGCGGCTGGCCAACGCTGCGGAACGCGACGGCGTCCATGCGGGAGCCATCGCCGGCTTCGAGCGTGCAGCGAATGTGCGCATCCCCCATCACCTTCGCGTAGCGCACGCGATGTGCCGGAAAGACGAAGCGCGGCTGCGGGTTGCCCTGGCCGTAGGGCCCCGCCTTGGCGATCAGCTCCATGAACTCGTCGGTAACGGCGGACGGCGTCATGGCGCCGTCGATCTCCAGTGCCGTGGTGCGGCGCGCCTCGCTCGTCGTGTCGTGCAGAATGGCCGAGAGCCGCGACGCCATCTTCTCGAAGCGATCGCGCGCCACCGTCAGGCCTGCTGCCATGGCGTGCCCGCCGCCTTTGACGAGCAAGCCGTCGGCGACGCACTGGCGCACCGCCGTTCCGATGTCGACGCCGGCGATGGACCTGAGCGAGCCGGTGCCTTCGCCCTTTTCCTCCCACGCGATGACGCATGAGGGACGGCGGAAGCGCTCGACCAGGCGGCTCGCGACCAGGCCGACGACGCCCTTGTGCCACGTGTCGCTGCCGACGATGACGATGGGCGCATCCTTGTCGGCATCGATCAGACGGTCGGCCTCGGCCATTGCCTCTTCCAGCATGGTGGTCTCGATGGCCTTGCGCTCGGTGTTGAGGCGATCCAGCAGTGCCGCTATTTTCGCCGCTTCCGCCTCGTCGTCGCCCGAGAGCAGCCGCGCGCCCAGCGCCGCATCGCCGATGCGGCCTCCCGCGTTGATGCGAGGGCCCAGGATGAAGCCGAGATGATACGGCGTCGGAGCCTGATTGAGCCGGGCGACGTCGAACAGCGCTTTCAGTCCTGTATTCTCGCGCCGCCGCATGATTTCCAAACCACGCGTGACAAAAGCCCGATTGAGCGTCTTCAACGGCACCACGTCCGCGACTGTCGCGAGCGCTACGAGATCGAGCATGTCCATCAGTTGCGGGGGCGGCCGGCTGCTACCGTAGAAGTTCCGCCGTCGCATCTCGCGCGAAATGGCGACCAGCGCCATGAACACCACGCCCGCCGCGCACAAGTGCCCGAGGCCGGAGATGTCGTCCTGCCGGTTCGGATTGACGATGGCGTGCGCCTCCGGCAATCGCTCGTCGGCCTGGTGGTGGTCCAGTACGATGACGTCGGCGCCGAGCTTCTTGGCGTGCGCCAGCGTGTCGAAGCTGGTCACGCCGCAGTCGACCGTGATGATCAGCCGCGCCCCGTCTTTGACCAAGCCTTCGATCGCCGCCGCATTCGGGCCGTAGCCTTCGAAAATGCGATCCGGGATGTAGATCCGCGCATCGCGGCCATGGGCAATGAAGAAGCGCCTGAGCAGCGCCGACGAGCACGCCCCGTCGACGTCATAATCTCCAAAGATTGCGACCTGCTCGCCCTTTTCTATGGCATCGGCGATGCGCGTCGCGGCCCGATCCATCGCCGTGAGCGTCGATGGGTCCGGCATCAGCGCCTTGATCGTCGGCTCCAGCGTAACCGGCACCTCGTCGATCTTCACACCGCGCGCGGCCAGTATGCGGCCGAGAATCTCCGGCACGTCGTGCCGCTGGCTGATCGCAACAGCCGTGTTGACGTCGGCGGCGGCGAGTCGCTCGCGCCACTCAAAGCCGCGGCCAGAGTTGCGCACGCCGAGGAAGACGCGGTCCTCGTGCCCCGAATTCTCGAAGCGGACGGCTTTGCGGACAGCAGACATGGTTTCCCCCGCGGTGCCCCGTCCCGGCTGTGCCACGCCAGCCAGCGACTGCAACAGCTTAAGCCGGGAAACATATCGAACGCCGACGGGTAAGCCGATTCACGCGCAGCGTCAGCTGCATCGCCGAATTGTCCCCAAGCCCGTTGCCGCGCTCCGCCCTCGCCCCGCCATTCCGATGGCGCGCCTGGTGTGTTGGGTGCCACTCTGAAGAACCAGGCACCGGCGCCTGGTCCTCCTGCCGCCAATCCTCACCCAATCTTCTGACCGGTCTTCTTCCAGTCCGCGAGGAACGACTCGAGCCCCTTGTCGGTCAGCGGGTGCTTCACCAGCGCTTTCAGAATGGCTGGCGGCACCGTTGCCACATCGGCGCCGACCATCGCCGCCTCCTTCACGTGGTTCACGGTGCGGATCGAGGCGGCCAGGATCTCCGTCCGCAAATCCGCGTAGTTGTCGTAGATCGTCCTGATCTCGCCGATCAGCTCCATCCCATTCAAGCCGATGTCATCGAGCCGCCCGATGAACGGCGACACGAACGTCGCACCGGCCTTCGCCGCCAGCAGCGCCTGATTGGCCGAGAAGCAGAGCGTCACATTGACCATGGTGCCTTCGCCGGTCAGCGTGCGGCAGGCCTGCAATCCGTCCCACGTCAGCGGCACCTTGACCGCGACGTTTTTGGCGATCTTCGCCAGGATGCGGCCCTCGCGCAGCATGCCCTCGGTGTCCGTGGCCGCGACCTCGGCGGACACCGGCCCCGGCACGATTGAACAGATCTCAGCAATGATCGTCTTGAAATCGCGCCCCGCCTTGGCGATGAGCGAAGGATTGGTAGTGACGCCGTCGAGGAGACCCAGCGCCGCAAGCTCCCGGATTTCGGCTACATCCGCCGTATCGACGAAGAATTTCATGGGGGTTCGGGGCCTCCTTGCCCTCGGTTCGCCCTGACACGGGCGCTAAGGTTCCAGCGCGATTCGCTGCAAACCGCGATTGCGCGATTGTTAGTCGGAAGGGTTGGCGTTTGGAAGGCTTGTTGGATCTCGACGGCAAGGAGGGTTCAGGCACGCGCCCGCGCGTTCCCGTGCTGCTGCCCGTGGCGCTCGACCAGACCTACAACTACACCCTGCCAAGCGGCATCGAAGCAGAGCCCGGCGCCTTCGTGCTCGTTCCTTTCGGACCGCAGGTGAGGATTGGCATCGTCTGGGATGGCCCTGCCGGGGACCAGTCGAAGCCCGTTCCCGATGCCAAACTGAAGCCGATCACGGAGCGGCTCGACGTTCCACCGCTCCCCGTCGCCTCCATGCGTTTCGCCGAGTGGGTTGCGAAGTACACGCTCGGGCCGCTCGGAATGGTGGCGCGCATGATGATGAGCGCGCAAGCCGCCTTCGAGCCGGCGAAGCCGCGCTTCGGTGTGCGCCGCGTGCAAGGCGCGATGCCACCGCGCATGACACCCGAACGCCTGCGCGCACTGGAAATCGCCGACGACGGCCTGATCCGCGCCAAGAGCGCGCTTGCCGTCGAAGCCGCCTGCACCACCGGCGTGGTCGATGGCCTGGTCAAGGCCGGCTGCCTCGTCGAGGTGGCGATCCCCGAGAGACGGTTCGCGCAACCCGATCCGACGCACGCCACCGTCGAGCTCACGCCGGATCAGGAGCAGGCCGCCCACACGCTCCGCGCCAGCGTTGATGCAGCCAACTTCTCCGTCTCGCTGCTCGATGGCGTCACCGGCTCCGGCAAGACCGAGGTCTATTTCGAGGCTGTTGCCCGCGCGCTCGAGGCAGGCCGCCAAGTTCTCATCATGCTGCCGGAGATCGCGCTCACCAGCCAGTTCATGCGCCGCTTCGAGGCACGCTTCGGCTGCCAGCCGGCGGAATGGCATTCGGCGCTTGGCCAGGCCGAGCGCGGCCGCACCTGGCGCTCAGTTGCAACGGGCGAGGTGCGTCTCGTGGTCGGCGCGCGCTCGGCGCTGTTCCTGCCGTTCAAGGATCTTGGCCTGGTGGTTGTCGACGAGGAGCACGACCAGGGCTTCAAGCAGGAGGATCGCGTCCACTACCAGGGCCGCGACATGGCCATCGTGCGTGCGAGTCTCACCAGGTGCGCCGTTGTCCTCGCCTCCGCGACACCGTCGGTCGAAAGCCACGTCAATGCGCGCACCGGGCGCTATCGCCATCTCGTTTTGCCGGGCCGCTTTTCCGGCACCGAGCTGCCCGAGGTCACCACCATCGACCTCAAGAAAACGCCGCCGGAGCGCGGCAAATGGCTGGCACCGCCGCTGGTTGAGGCCGTCAACGAGACCCTCGCCAACAAGCAGCAGGCGCTGCTCTTTCTCAATCGCCGCGGCTACGCGCCCCTCACGCTTTGCCGCACCTGCGGCCACCGCATCGAGTGCCCGCAGTGCACGGCATGGCTGGTCGAGCACCGCTTCCGCGGCCGCCTCAACTGCCACCATTGCGGCTTTTCGCTGCCGCTCCCCAAGCGCTGCCCGAAGTGCGAGGCGGAAGACAGCCTCGTCGCCTGCGGACCGGGCGTCGAGCGCATTGCCGAGGAGGTCGCCGAGCGCTTCCCCGACGCCAAAGTGGTGCTGCTCTCGTCCGATCTGATCCCGGGCCTCACCGAGATGCGCGAGATCATCAAGCAGATCGAAGCGGGTGCAGCCAACATCATCATCGGCACGCAGATCGTCGCCAAAGGCCACCACTTCCCGGATCTCGCCACCGTCGGGATCGTCGATGGCGACCTTGGCCTCGCGCAGGGCGCCGACCCGCGCGCTGGCGAGCGGACGTTCCAGCTGTTGCATCAGGTGACAGGCCGCGCCGGTCGCGCCTTCGCCCGCGGTCGCGGCTTCGTGCAGACCTATCTGCCCGACCACCCCGTGATGGAGGCGATCATCACCGGCGACCGCGAGGCCTTCCTCGAACGCGAAATCCGCATCCGCCAATCGGCGCTGCTTCCACCTTTCGGCCGCCTCGCCGCCCTCGTCGTCGCCGCGCGCCAGAAGGAGATGGCCGAGGCCTACGCCCGCGAGGTCGCCCGCCGCGCGCCCGAGGCCAAGTCGATCGAGGTGCTGGGCCCTGCCGAAGCCCCTATCGCCGTCATTCGCGGCCGCCACCGTTGGCGGCTTCTCGTCAAGGCGCCGCGCGAGCAAGACATCCAAGCCTACATCCGCGAATGGCTCACCCGCTTGCCCGTCGTCAAAAACGACATCACCCTCTCCGTCGACATCGACCCCTATAGCTTTCTGTGACGCCTTGCACCGCTCCCCGAGCGCATGTTGAACTCGCCCGCAATCTGCAAGGCAGCCGAAGGAGAAACGACATGGCGTTGCCCAAGCATGTTCTGGTCGTGCGCGCGCAGGTGCCAGCGGACATCGAGACCGCATGGAACCATTGGTACGACACCGTGCATCTACCGGAAATCCTCGCCTGTCCGGGCTTTCGGACGGGGCAACGCTACTGCACGGGAGATTCCACTGCCGGCCGTGTGTATCTCGCCCTCTATGACATCGACGGCCCGCACGTCCTCGACAGCGAGCTGTTCAAGGCCCGCCGCGGCTGGGGACCTTTTGCGGGCAAGGTGACGTTCGACACGAAGGTGTTCGCGCAGCTCCCTCAGGCGACGGCCTAGTCTCAACCTCCGCAAAGCGGATCGCGCGCGCCGCCGGATCGATCGTCACGACTTCGCGGCTGCTGCAGCGACGCGTGGCACCGGGCGCTCCTTGATCGGAAGATGCAGAAGTGCCGCGATGAGGCTGAGCGCAATCGAGATCTTCCACATGGCCTCGTAAGAGCCCGTCATGTCGTAGAGGACACCGGCAGCCCATACGCCGACGAACGAGCCGGCCTGATGCGACAGAAGCACGAGCCCGAACAGCATCGAAAGCCAAGTCGTACCAAAGAACGTGGCGACCAGGCCGCTGGTCAGCGGGATTGTCGCCAGCCAGAAGAGGCCCAGGATCGCGCTCAGTGCGATGATCACCAGCGGGTCTGCAGGCAGGTAAAGCAGTCCCAGAAAAACAAGAATGCGCGCCAGGTAGATGATGGTCAGGCCCACGCGTTTCTCGATGTATCGGGACGCATGGCCGGCAGCGAAAGTTCCGATGATATTGGAGATGCCCACCGCGGTCAGGGCCCAGATTGCCGCCCAGGTCGGCAATCCCTGAGACGCGACATAAGCCGGCAAGTGCGTCGAGTAGAATGCGACGTGAAACCCGCAAACCGAGTACCCGACGACGAGCAGCCAATAGCTCGGCAGCTTGAATGCTTCATCGAACGCGTCGCCGAGCGACTGGGGCTTGATGTCCGCCGCGACCGCTGGCCGGCCCCGCAGCACCCACGCGCATGGCAGCAGCAGGCCCAAGGTCGCGATGACGGCAAGCAAGCTCGACTTCCAGCCCAGCAGCTCCATTGCATAGTGGGTGTAGGGGAACGCGACGAAATTCCCGATGCCACTGGCAATGCCGAGGGAGGCGATCGCCGCTGTCCGGCGCTCCGGCGGTGCGGCTCGACCGACAACGCCGACCATCACGGAAAGACCGCACGCGCCGACACCAGTTCCAATCGACACCCCGCTCCACATGAGGTCGCCGCCAGAGTTGGCCGTATACATGACGTAGTAGCCGAGCATCATCAGCGCGATGCCGATTGCTGTGATCCGGCCTGCGCCGAAACGGTCCGCGATGGCGCCTGCGATCACACCGACGATTCCCCCAGAGCAGGTTGGCGACCGCCATAGCGGCTGAAAACGGTGCGAGCCCGATGCCAAGGCTCTGCGTGACCGGCGGCATGTAAAGGCCAACCACTTGGCGCAAACCGACAGTCACTGCGGAAATCAGCCCCGCGGCGCCGACGATCGCCCAAAGCGGCATGGCCCGGCTCGACTGATGTGGCTGGTCGCTCTGCATGCTTGTTCAACGATACCGGATTTCCTTGCCGCTCGACACACGTCTTTGTTGTGCGTCCCGAAGTCGGGCAGGAATGCACCGGAAACAACTCGCCGAGGCTGACCTGACACCCGGCCCCGAGACCAACGGCATTGGCCCCTCGGTGCGCGCCTCATCCGAGCGAGGATTTGCGTTCGCGTCAGTCGCTGGCGCTCGCACTCCGCGATTCGCTGAGCTGCCATCTTCCAGACGGTGGGCTGGCTTGACTGCGGCGCGTTCGAGCGACGAAATAGTGGAAGGCGTTCGATCGCCGCAACTTGCCACGTCGAGGTTGTTTATGGCGCCTTCCCAACGCCGCAGGAGTGTGCCCACGGCTCGTCCGCAGACAACAACGGCCACCTTCGTAAGCCGGACAAGATGACATGGCGTGGCTGCGCAAACGCCTTGCATCGCGATTGAACCACTACGGCGGGCGCTTGTCGTCGGTTGGCCTCGTGCCGTCGGAGCGTTTCGACACCAGCTCCAGCTGCACGCAGTGGGTCGCCCTCACCGCGCTGTCGCTCGCACTGATTGCAATGCTCGAGGCGGTGCGGCTGCCAGGTGCACCTATGATTGGCGCTATGCTCGCGGCCATCGTGGTGGCAACCGCCGGCGGCCGAATCCGCATGCCCGCAAAACCGGTCATTGCCGTGCAGGGCGTGGTCGGCTTCATGATTGCCAGCACCATCCCGCCGACAATCCTGCGCGATCTCTCGCGCGATTGGCCGCTGCTGCTGTTCGGGTTGATCGGGGTCGTACTGGGAGCAACTGCGATCGGCCTTGCGTTGATGCGCCGGAGATTGCTGCCGGGAGCAACCGGTGTCTGGGGAATGGCGCCTGGCGCGTCGACACCGATGATCTTGATGGCCGAGGAGAACGGCGCTGATGCGCGCCTCGTCGCGGTCATGCACAAGGTGCGGACGCTGATCGTAGTCACGCTGGCGGCCGTCATTGCAAGCTTCACTGCCCCATCCATCACGACCGCGGGCGCGGTGATGAAGGTTGGATGGTTCCCGCCGGTGGCATGGGGCTGGCTGTTGGTCACGCTCGGCCTGGCGGTCGGCACTGCTTTTCTTGCCCATTGGATGCGCGTCTTTACCGGGCCCATGCTGATCGCGCTTGGCCTGGCCGTCATTGCGCAGGGCCTCGGGTGGATCACGATCGAGCTGCCGCCCTGGCTGCTCGCTGTCGCCTATGCCGTCGTCGGTTGGACCGTTGGCCTCGGCTTCACCCGGCAGATCGTCGGATACGCGATACGCCTGCTGCCGTTGATCATCGCCACGTCGCTCGCCCTCATCGCGTTCTGTGCGTGCCTTGCCGCCGTGATGGTCTTCGCCGGCGGAATTGACCCCATTACCGCCTATCTGGCGACCAGCCCCGGAGGCGCCGACTCGATCGCGATCATCGCCGCCTCCACCACCGTCGATATGCGCTTCGTGATGGCCATGCAGATTACGCGCCTGGTCATTGTGATGCTGATTGCGCCCTCGTTTTCGCGCTGGGTCGTGCGACTGATGGGCAGCGCCCCGAAGCTCGAGTCCTAGGCAGGTTCACCCGAACCGCACCGCCAGGAAATCGACGACCGCGCGAACACGCGGCAGATGCTGGCAGGCGCAACGTTTCTTCCACCCCGCATGGTTGCAAGCACATCGCCAGGTAACCTTTACGCGGGTTTCGCCTCCTCTTCGGCGCCCGTTTGATGTAGGTTAGGACCGTTCGATCCCTGCCTGCGCGCATTCGCGAAGCGCGCTGGCCGGTGACCGGACCCGGGGCCCGGCTCCCGAGCGATCGCGACGCTCGAACGAGTTCAAGCCCCGGCCGCCGAACCCTCCGCCCCACGAGCGGAAGCGCTTCGGCAAGAAACGCGGCCCACGTCCCCTCGCGAGGCGTGTCCCGCACAACGGTCGCCCGGATGGCACAACGCGGACCCCGACCCGCCCTGCCAGATCCGCGCAAACGGCCCCGAGGCCCGGCGCGTCACCCGCGCCGGCGCTAGGGGCACCGCCGGCACCGCAGACTTGAGGGCCGGCTGACATCGACGTGCAATTTAAGACGGAACTGACCGGGCCCGACCGTGCCCGCGCATCAGTCCATCGCGAGGCGCAGTCGATCATTCCTGCACCACGCGCGAGGCTTCTCAACGCGAAGGTGATCCTCGGGCTTGTCGCAAAGACCCATCGTGCCGCAATCTCGAAGAGTTCTGTTCGCCCGTGGCGGCTCCGCCATCGCGGACTGCTCCAGGGGAAAATGCAATCAGGAGTGCTATCGAGCGACTGCCCCGGAAATTCACATCGCGGTTCTGCCACCGCCTCTCTAGCCAAGGAAACCCACATGCCAACCGGCCGCGTCCATCTCTCCGTCGGCGAAGCCCGCGCGCTCGGCGAAGCTGCACTCCGCGGTATCGGCTACGACGCTGAAGAAGCGCGAATCGTTTGCGATCATTGCGTCGACGCCGCGCTCTGTGGCTACGAGTACTCAGGCCTCGCCAAGATCCTGAATGTCCCTGAGAGCAGCAATTTCCGAAAGCCGCGCCGGCCGATCTCGGTTATGCGTGAGACGGACGTCTCCGTCGCCCTCGACGGCGGCAACAACGTCGGCATGCTCGCGCTCTATCGCGCCGCCGAGGCGACGATCAGAAAAGCCGCAACCCACGGCATCGCCCTCGTCTCCGTGCACGATGCCTGGATGAGCGGGCGCGCCGCCTACTACGTCGAGATGATCGCCAAGGCCGGTCTCGTCGCGCTCCACTCCACCGGCGCCCAACCGCACGTTGCCGCGTTCGGTGGCACGCAGAAGGTACTCGGCACCAATCCGTTCGCCATCGCGGTGCCGTCCTCGAAGGGACCGATCATTCTCGACATCGGCACCTCCGCCTACATGATGACCGAGCTCATGCTGCGCGAGCGGCTCGGCGAGGAACTGCCTGAAGGCGTCGCCATCGGCCCCAACGGCGCGCCAACGCGCAACCCCACGCTCGCGCGGCAGGGCGCGCTGCTGCCCTTCGGCGGACCCGCCGGCGGCTACAAGGGCTTCGGACTCTCGCTGATGATGCAGGCGCTTGGCCTTCTCGCCGGCGCTGGCGCTGCGGAACGCAGCGACTACGGTTATCTCTTCATCGCCTTCAAGCCCGATCTCATCGGTCCGCCGGATGTCTTCGAAGCGCGCGTCACCGAGCTCATCGACCGCATCAAGGCAACGCCCCGCCAGCCCGGCGTCGAAGAAATCCGCATTCCCTCGGAACGCTCCTTCCGCTCCCGCGAGCGCCTCTTCGTCGACGGCCTCGAGATCGACCAGCTTGTCTTTGATCAGCTCACCGCGCTGGCCAAACGCTCCCGCTAGCGGGAGCGATCGAGCAAGCTCCGCCAATCAATCGACGCGTTGAACCAATTGTGGAGCAACTGGCAGATACCTGCCGCCCGGTCAGTCGGTATCGACGATCACCTCCATCCCGGTTGCTGTCCATCAGCCCACAGCAGCGTGGCTTCGCCGCCCCGCGACCGTCGAATTGCGCACACGATCCGCGGAACCCCATTGACGAACGGCGAGCCCGCCACACTAATGAAATTGCCAGCGTGTGAGACAGAAGATCCCGGGCGGAGCTATTTCGATCGTTCACACGGAGTTCAGTCGGAATGTTGTTTTCTCTACGAGGTTCTGACGGGCCGACCACGGCCAAGCGGCCAACCTCGAGGAGGCGCAAGATGCGGTTGCATGATTTTCCGGCTGTTTCGCCCGCATTGATCGGAGCGACGGCGTTCCTCGCAGCGGTCAGCGTGATGACCCCCGCTTCAGCCCAGCAGTTTCTCCATTACGGTCGCGGCGCTTGCAACGGCACGGTGACTGTCGACACTGCACGCGAGCCGAAGCTGGTCGTCGGAAGTCTCGCCAACAGCGCAGCGCCGGTAGCCTCGAACAAGATCGTGTGGCGCTGCGATAATCAGCCTCCACAGACTTTCGATTGTCCGGCGTCGACCAATATCGTCCAGATCGACCGACGACAGGGCGGGGCAAACTTTTCTATCATCTGCTTACGCAGATAGGGGCGCGGACGTCATCCCGCTCTGGCGGGCTGACAGCGCCGAGGGGAGGACATCATGCCCGTCGCCGCGTCGATCGGGACCGGTGCGCTACGCGACAACGTGAGCATCGCGCCTGTCATCGTTGCTCCTGTCGTTGCCATCGGGATGCTGGTTCTTATCCTTTTTGCACCCATTCTCGGCGTGCAAGCCACCGAACTCGCCAAGTTGGTTGCCGAAGCCGAGTCGGATTTGAATGCTCAGCTGAATGGTCACGTTTCAACGGGCGCTTTTGCTCAACTGCAGCCGAAGTTCCTTGTTTTCAGCCTGCTGCTGCTCGGCTGGATCCTGATCTCGAGCACCGTGACGATGAAGCTCGCCGAAGGCATCGCGTCGCGCCGCCTCCGGTTCCTGCTCGCCGCAGTCACTGCCGCGGCACTGCCGTTGACGTTGCTGATCAAGTACTGCGAGGCAAATTGGGTCGACGCCGGTAATCGCGTTCATCGCGCGAACTCCATGCTCGATCATGCCCTGTTCGAATACCTGCCCGCGTTCGAGCCTGGCGGACTGTGGCTCTTCACAGCGGCGCTGCTCATCCAGACCATCGTCGCTTGGGGACTCTGGGCGGTTTACAGCGCGAATCAGCCCGATCCACTCCCGGGTTCCGGCATTCCCTATGTGCTCGGAGGATCTATAGCGCTGTTCGTGTTCAGCTCACTGCTCCTGCGCTTTGCACCACCGCTGACGGCGACTTGGTTCGGCACCATCAACATCATCGTCCTCTACGTAACGCTGCTCTACGTGTTCGTCGCGGGCATCGTACACTATCTGCGGACCAGTCTGGGCTTCAGGCTGCTGTCTGCCGCTACTGTCTATGCTATCGCCGTCAACATCTGGGGCTTTGTCGCGCCGCGGGCGCCGTCCGGGATGGCAAAGCCCGTGCAGGCGGCTGCGACGGCCACCGTGTCGCGCAGCGAGGATCAGTTTCAGGCCTGGTTCCGCAATCGGCCGAAACCCACCAACCCGTCACACCCGACGCCGGTGTTCCTGATCGCTTCCTCAGGTGGCGGCATGCGCGCGGCAATCAGGACCGTGACCTTCCTCGACAGCATGCAGACGCGGTGCCCGGATTTCCTGCGGCACACCTTTGCCATCAGCGGCGTGTCGGGCGGCGCTCTCGGAGCCCTCCTTTATGCCGCCCAGCAGCAGCTGCAGCCGGGCGATCAGGTCGGCTGCAATCTGCGCGATCTTCCAGTCGAAGAACGCGGACGCCTGTTCCGGAGCGCTCCGGTCCTCGATCGCTTCTTCGCGACCGACGTTATTCCCGCCATCGTGGGGCCGGGCCTCTTCACCGAGGTCTTCCAGCGATTGCTGCCGCCGGGCCTGCTGCCGCAGTTCGATCGCTCCGTTTCGTTCAACAACGTGCTCGCACAGAGCTGGCATGACGCCGTGCTCGACCACAAGCGCCGCAATCAGGGCGCGAGGCCCGCCGCGACCGGCTGCGAGATCGAGAATTATCTGAAGAGCTGCGATACTAATTCCTATTGGGACCCGGCCAAGAACGTTCCCCTGCTGATCTTCAACGCGACCTCAGCCACCGACGGTGGACTCGTACCGCTGTCCAACGTCGATCTCTCCTACTTCAACGGCCTGCCGTTGAGCCGCAGCATCCGCGTGCAAGAGGGTGCGCCGTCACCGTTCCGCTTCGAGCTGTTGAAAGCCGCAAGCGCCAGCGCACGCTTTCCGATTGCGCTGCCCGCTGCAACACTGGAGGGCGCCGATGGCCGCCTGCACACATTGGTCGACGGTGCTTACTTCGACAACTCAGGCCTCCTCGTCGTGCGCGCAATCAAGAAGCGCATCGAGTCTATAATTGCGGAGAGCGCACTATCGTCCCCGCCTGACCCGATCAACGCCCGGGTCCACATCATCTACCTACGCGAGCGTGAAACGGCCAAGCTCACCTGCGAGACGATGAGCACGCTCGCCTCGGAAGCGGCCTCTGCTGGAAAGTCTCCTCGGGTTTCAGCCCCAGCAGAAGCGCAGAACGCCGATCTGGCCCACTTCAGCGCATTTCTCAGGTCACGCGATATGCGCGATTTGATGAACGAATATCTCATCAACGAGATCGATAAGGCCTCGATCATCGACGTGGCCTGGGATCTGCACGAGCTTCCACCGGTTATGCAGCCGACCGCCGATGGCGCGGCGGCCGCCGCCGGCACTAACTGCGAGAACTTGCGCGAAGTTTCACCGCTGGCGTTCTACTACGCGCCGGCGACACGCTGGCGGTTCAAGATCTTCCTCGAGAGCGAGATACTCGATCCGAAAAACGCGCCGTCACTCAACCAGATCGAGTCCCTCCTCTACCCCTCTGGCGGGCGCTGATCATGGCACGGACCCAGGTCCGCGCTTTCGGGAGCCATCCCGTTTCCCATTGCCGCCTGTGGCCCCGCAGTTTACCTTACCCGGCTAACCCATTCCGTGGCTCGGCTGTTGATGCGGCCCGCGTCCGGAAGCGTCCCAGTCGAGGAGCCGGCCCCGATGATCGATCTCTACACCTGGTCCACCCCGAACGGGCGCAAAGTCTCCATAGCGCTGGAGGAAATGGCGCTGCCACACACTGTTCACGCCGTCGACATTTCCAAAGACGAGCAGTTCAAACCTGAATTCCTGAAGATCAGCCCCAATAATCGAATTCCGGCGATCGTCGACCGGGACAATGGTCTGTCCCTCTTCGAATCCGGCGCGATCTTGATGTATCTCGCCGACAAGACGGGCAAGTTCATGCCCAAGGAGCCAAAAGCACGCTGGGCGACCTTGCAGTGGCTCATGTGGCAAATGGGCGGCGTCGGGCCCATGCTCGGCCAGGTCCATCACTTCGTGAAATACAACAAAGGCAAGGCGCCCTATGCCGAGGAGCGCTACCTCAAGGAGGCTCATCGTCTCTACGGGGTGCTCGATAAGCAGCTTGTCCAGTCAGACTTCGTCGCCGGCGATTATTCCATTGCCGATATGTCGATCTGGCCGTGGATCTCACGCTTCGAGTGGCAGACGATTGATCTTCACCAGTATCCGAACGTGCTGCGCTGGTACAAAACGATCGCGGCGCGTCCAGCGGTGCAGCGCGGCTACGACGTCCCAGTGAAACAACCCGGCATTCCGATGGTTTAGGGCCAGTGCAGGCCGCCACACTTCCGTCCCGAATCTCGGCCCTACGGCCAGCAGATCCTATTCGACAGAACCTCTGGGGTAACGAACATGAAATCCAATCCGATCTTTTCCGGCGTCATATCGCCGGTGGTCACACCGTTCGGCGAGGACGGTGCCCCCGACCTCGACCGCTTCGTCGAGCACTGCGAGTGGTTGCTGGCCGAGGGCTGCACGGGCCTCACCCCTTTTGGCACCACCAGCGAAGGCAACTCGATCGGAATCGACGAGAAGATGGAGCTCCTGGAGGAGCTTGTCGACGCCGAGGTCGATCCGAAGAAGCTGATGCCTGGCACCGGCTCTTGCTCAGTCGCGGATGCTATAATTCTTACTGAGCACGCCGTCGACCTCGGCTGCGGCGGCGTGCTGATGCTGCCGCCGTTCTACTACAAGAACCCGAGTGAGGAGGGCCTCTTCCGTTTCTTCGCCGAGGTGATCGAGGAGGTCGCCGACGACGCGCTGAAGGTTTACCTCTATCACATTCCGCCGGTGGCCCAGGTCGGCTTCTCGGTGCCGCTGATCCAGCGCCTTGTGAAGGAGTTCCCGAAGACCGTCGTCGGCCTGAAGGACAGTTCGGGTGATTGGTCGAACACGAAGGCGATCCTCGACGCCTGTGGCCCCGAGTTCGAAGTGTTTCCCGGCTCCGAGGTTTTCCTGCTTGACGGGCTTCGCAACGGGGCGGTCGGTTGCATATCGGCGACGGCCAATGTCTCGGCTCGCCAGATCCGCAACGTCTTCGACAACTGGCAGGGTCCGGACGCCGACCAGCTGCAAGGCGAGATCACAGCGCTCCGCAAGGCGATCCAGTCGTTCCCGATGATCCCGGTTTTGAAGGCGCTCATCGCCCACTATCGCGAAGACCCCGGCTGGGCCGAGGTCCGCCCGCCCTTTACCGAGCTTCCGGCAGATGAAGTGGCCAAGGCCGTGAAAATCCTCGCCGACGCCCACGGCTTCAAGCTCGACTTCGCCGCCGCGGCGTGATGGTGTCAATGGCTCGAACTTCGGTCGAGACCTACAGCTTATCTACCTTCTGAACGAGCATCGGGCCGCTGCAGGGCGGCCCGTTGTACTTTCCAAGCCTGTCCAATCAGGGCTAGCCAACAGATGGCGGCGGCGAACGCACCTATCCCGGTAAAGAGCAACATGCTCTTGAAGTTTTCCCAGTCGAACGACTTGGGTGCATGTCCGGCCGTAAGAGAACTCAGCAGGAAAAACGCAATCGTTGCGACTGCTCCGATCAGCGCCGCAAGCGGCAGCGTGGCAACGCGCGGTTCGAGTCTGAGCCAAGCGATAACAGCGCCTGTCATGGCGGCAGGAGGACCACCGATGATGAAGCCGAACATGAAATATAGGCCGGCAACCAATGTCGCCTCCCGAAACTCCGTATGTTGAACGGCCCGAGGTGGAAACCCAAAGTTCAGCAGCCCCACCATCGCAAATATCCCGATGATCGGTCCAAGCATAGTGAACGTCCAGAAGACTCGTTTTGCGGTTCGGCATGCGAGGCAATACTCGATGTGGTGAGTACAGGCCCGACGGCGTGAAACTCGTTGGCCCAACTGTCCGCAATTCACTTCCTCTCTCGTCGCCGCGCGACCGTCAGGTTGCCGATCTTGATGAGTTCGAATTTCTCGTTGAACGGCACGTCATCGTCGCCGTCTTCCTCCTCATCTGGATCGGGATACTGCTCGGGCGCCTCGCCGACCGACTTGGTCATTTTCCAGAAAGACTTCGCCGCGCTCTGCGGGCGAGAACCCGTGCGTTTCACCTCAAAAATCCATTCATCACCATAGTCGAATAAGAAGGCGAATACCTTGCCGTCCTGATCGAAAGCGTCAGCGATCTTCGATCTCTTCACGGACTTGGCACTTTTGGCCAAGGGCTCGCCCATGTCGACAAAGAGCTCATAGGCAACCTTGGATTTGTACGCATCTTTCAGGTTGTCATAGAAGCCGAATGCGTGATCGAAATCGAAGCCGAACAGGTTATTGATGACTTCGGCGAGCCTGTAGAGGGTGGCCCCGCTCGATATCTCGATCTCGCGATAGATTTTCGGGCCAAGTGAAACCCGAAGGAGGATCAGGGATTCCCGCATGGCACGATCCTCATGATGTATTCTTATGATGAAGCGCTGAGGTTGACAGATCCTGGGGCCGCTGGACAGCAGTGATGAGTGGTTTTCCTAGATGTCGACCGGCTCGTGGCGGCGCTAATGAACGAACTTCAAGTCCGCGAAAGCCATCAGCTCGTTACACTTTCTGCCAGAAAGCGCACGTGCCGGATGCGCATTGGGCATCCGAAGACGCCACAAAAAAGAAACCCCTCGCTTGGCGGCGAGGGGTAGGTCATGCGCGGAGAATAGGGGAAGTCGTGGATCTCATGGCCGGATGAGGCACCGGCTCGGGCCAGCCACCCGTTACCGGGAGGCAATGCTGGAGGTCGTCATTCCCGGGTCGACCACCGTGCTGCTGGACTTCGTCTGGCCCGCGTGGCTGGCGAGGAGGATGCCGCCGGTGACCGCGAAGCACATCAGTGCTGCCATCCTTACCAGCTTGCCTCCCACACCGACCGTTGCTGTGGCCGACTGCAAATCCATTCGATGGCCCGATCCGTCGTCAGAAGTTCATCTTGAACAACTTGTAACCGATCAGTGCTCCTTGGTCGAATGATTGCTGTTTTCATGTTTAACTCAGCAACCTTGAGATTTACGACTTGTTAAGATCTTCGTTGGTCTTCGGGTTAACCAGATGCGGTCCATCTCTCCTGTGGAACGGCATCGTGCCTTATTCTGCGCGCCGGAGATCGCTAAGAAGCCACTCCCGTGAGTAGATGCTCAAGCCGCCCCTCGACAGCTGAACGACGGACCCTCGAATGCTCGCCAGAATGAAGATGATCGGTGCAACTGCCGGCACCGCGATCGCACTCGTTGCAATCGGTGCTCCGGCTTTCGCGCAGCCGTGTGGCAACGACCCCTCCGGTTTTGATCGCTGGCTGGGTCAATTCCGCCAGCAGGCTGCGACGCAGGGCATCTCGCAAAATGCGATCAATGCCGGCTTGCAAGGCGTAGCGTACGATACGACGGTGATCCGCCTCGATCGCGGTCAGAAATCGTTCAAGCTGTCCTTCGAGGAGTTCTATGCGCGCCGCGTTGGCCAAGCGTTGCTCAGCCGTGGCCGCCAGAAGCTCGATCAGCATCGGGCGCTCCTCGATCGCATCGAGCAGCGCTTCGGTGTACCTCGCGAAATCCTGATTTCGATCTGGGGCCTCGAGACCAACTACGGCTCGGACTCCGGTGGCAAGTTTTCGATCGTCCAGTCGATTGCAACTCTGGCCTATGATTGCCGCCGAACCGACTTTTTCCGCGGTCACCTGCTGGACGCTCTGCGTATCATCGACCGGGGCGATATTCCCGCCTCCGCCATGCGCGGCGGGTGGGCAGGCGAGATCGGACCCATGCAGTTCTTGCCCTCGTCCTATATGAAGCATGCCGTGGATTTCGACGGCGACGGACGCCGCGACCTCTTCCGTAGTATCCCTGACTTCCTCGCATCTACCGCGAACTTTCTGAAGAACTCGGGCTGGCAACGCGGCCAACCGTGGGGCGAGGGTACAGCCAACTACAGTGTCATACGCGAATGGAACAAGGCGGAGGTCTACGTGAAGACGATCTCGGTCATGGGCCAGAAATTGGCAGGCGCTGACGACCGCGCCCAGCAGCCGCGCCAATCACGCGGCCCTGCTGCGATCGCGCCGCGATGACTGCGGCGTGCGTCGCAGCACGCAGGTGATGCGGCCATCATGTGTATTGGTGCCGCTGCTCAGCCTCTGCCGTTCAGCGCAGCCTCCCAGTTCTCAGGTTTGAAGCCGACCAGCAAGCCATGGCCATGCTCCACGATCGGCCGCTTGATCATGGACGGCTGCTTCACCATGAGCTCAATCGCCTTCTTCTGGTTGAGGTCGGCCTTCGCCGCATCCGGCAGCTTCTTGAAGGTCGTGCCGGCCCGATTGAGCACCGTCTCCCACCCTGCATTCTCGCACCAGCGGGCAAGGCGAGCAGGATCCGCGCCCGCCTTCTTATAATCGTGGAACAAGTAATCGATCTTCTTCGCCTCGAGCCAGGACCGGGCCTTTTTGACCGTGTCGCAATTCGGGATGCCATAGACGGTGATGCTCATCGCCAATCTCCTGCGGCTGATGCCGGCGATCAAGCACCGGCACGAGACGCCCTATCTCACCACCGAGAACCCGATTACGCCATCGATGTTTGGAATGACCGAACTGACCCGAGCGCAGGTATCGCATCGCAAACAACCGCATCAGTCGAGATGCTTCGCGACGCCGAGCCTCTACTGACGAAGAGCATTTGCAGCCGGACAGCGATTGCGCCTAGCATTCGGCATTCAGGCAATCAAAGGGAGATGCAGAATGACTTGGAGTAAGAACCTGCTCGGAGCGGCGGCTGCGGCAGCGATCACATTGAGCGCGGGGCCCGCGCTCGCTCAAACACCCCAGAAGCTGCGCTTTCAGGCGAGCTTCCCATCGTCATCGACGTTCTTCGATACGTTCAAAGGCTGGGCCGAGCGAGTTAAGCAGATGTCGAACGGTCGCCTCGAAATCGAGGTGCTGCCGGCCGGCACGCTGGTGCCCGCGTTCGAGGTGCTTGATGCGGTGCACAAGAAGGTGATCGATGGCGGCCATACGGCGGCTGCTTACTGGACCGGCAAGAATCGCGCATCGACGCTGTTTGGTCCCGCGCCCGGCGGTCCGTTCGGTTTTGACATCATGGACTATCAGGGCTGGCTCTACCACGGCGGTGGCCTCGAGCTTTACAACGAGTTCTACCAGACCGTGCTCCAGCGCAACGCCGTGCCGCTACCGATGGGAACGGTCGCCAATCAAATTCTCGGCTGGTTCAAAAATCCAGTGAAGAGCTGGGAGGATCTGAAGGGCCGCAAGTGTCGAGAAACGGGCCTCACGGCCGAGGTCTACAACAAGTCAGGCATGGCGGTCGTCAACATGCCGGGCGGCGAGATCGTGCCAGCCGGCGAGCGCGGCGTGATCGAGTGCGCGGAGTGGGTCGGTCCTGCCGAGGATATGAAGCTTGGTCTGCACACCATCTGGAAGCTCGCCTACATGCCGGCCACACACGAGCCGGCCACGTCGCTCGAACTGCTGATCAACGGCGAAGTCTGGAAAGCACTGCCACCCGATCTGAAGGCGATCTACGAGGCGGCGACCTGGGAGGCAACCTTCAAGAACGAGATGCTGCTGCACAAGCTGAATGCGTCCGCGATCACGGAGCTCCGCGAAAAGCACAACGTCAAGATCGAGCGCACACCCGAGGATATTCTGAAGAAGACCCTCGAGGTGTGGGACGAGATAGCGAAGGCGGAGTCGGAGAAAAACCCGTTCTTCAAGAAAGTCTATGACAGCCAGCGCGCCTATGCCTCGCAAATCGTGCCAACGCGGCGCGCTATTGCGCTCGACTACAGCTACATCGCCAACTTCTATTGGCCGGACAAAAAGTGACCTGAGCGCATGGCCGCATTGCGTGGGGCTGCGAGCGGTCCCGATGTCTCGGTGCTAGATGGACCGCGTGCGCTTCGATTGCGCATGTGGAAAAAAGCACGGAGATAGCAATGAAATGGAGGACTTTGCTTGCCGCGGCAGCCGCGGCAAGCATCACATGGTTTGCGGCAAGTGCAGGCGCTGTCGCGCAAACCCAGAAGCTCAGATTTCAGGCGAGCTTTCCGGCGTCGAGCTACAGCTTCGAAAATTTCCGCTGGTGGTCTGAACGGGTGAAGCTCATGTCCGGCGGCCGCCTGGAAATTGAGGTCTTGCCGGCCGGCACCCTGGTTCCTGCATTCGAAGTCCTGGACGCAACGCACAAGCAGGTGATCGACGGCGGTCACACAGCAGCGGCCTATTGGGTTGGCAAGCATCGTGCCGCGGCGCTCTTTGGTCCCTCTCCGGGTGGTCCCTTCGGCATGGACATCGTCGATCTGATGGGCTGGCTTTACGAGAGTGACGGACTTGCGCTCTGGAAGGAGCTCTATCAGACGGAGCTCAAGCGCAACGTCATTCCGATCCCGATGACGGCGGTCAACAATCAGGTGCTTGGCTGGTTCAAGACTCCAGTGAAAAGCTGGGATGATCTGAAAGGCCGCAAGTGTCGCCAGACGGGTCTCACGGCCGAGGTCTTCGCGAAGGCGGGTCTGTCCCCCGTGAATATGCCGGGCGGCGAGATCGTGCCGGCAGGCGAGCGCGGCGTCATCGAGTGCGGCGAGTGGGTTGGTCCTGCCGAAGATATGAAGATTGGCTTCCACACCGTCTGGAAGCACTTCTACATGCCATCGACCCATGAGCCGGCGACAGTACTCGAGCTGCTTGTCAACGCGGATGTGTTCAACAAGTTGTCGCCTGATCTGCGAGCGATTCTCGAAACCGCCGCTTATGAGGCAACCTATCGTCACTTCGCGTTTTTGAATCGCCTGAACGCGGAAGCGCTCGACGAGTTGACATCCAAGCATGGCGTCAAGATCGAGAGGACGCCGGACGAGATCCTGAAGAAAATTCTGGTGGCCTGGGATGAAATCGCGGCCGCCGAAGAAGCGAAGAATCCCTTCTTCAAGAAGGTTTACGACAGTCAGCGCAAATATGCCTCGCGCATCGTGCCGGCGCGTCGCGCAGTGCAGCCGAACTACGACTTTGGCGCCAATCACTACTGGCCGGAGAAAAAGTAGCGCGTGCCTCGCCACACGCTGCTAGCATGATGGCACGGCCTTGAGCCGTGCCATTATCGCTTCGGGGATCATTTATGTCACGAATTGCCACGTCACTGCTCACGTTGCTCGTGTGGCTCGCTCTGCCAATGGCGCCCGCTTGCGCCCAGACCGAGCAAGTCGTCGAGATCAAGAGCCGCGGGCAGAACGTGCGCGCGCTCCTCATCAAGCCCGCTGATGCCGTAGGCAGCATCATTCTGCTCGCAGGCGGCCATGGTAATCTGGCGCTTGGCGCCAACGGCGGCATCGGATGGGGCAAGGGCAACCAGCTCGTGCGCACGCGTGCAGCATACGCCAAAGCGGGGTTCGTCACGCTGGTACCCGACGTTGCGCCGGACTTGAAGGACGGCCAGGGAGTCAAGAACCAATCGCGCTGGTCGTCCGAGTTTGCCGCCGACATCGGCGCGCACGTCGCCTATCTGCGATCGATTGCAGCGCCCGTGCATCTGGTCGGAACGAGCCGTGCGGCACTCACTGTCACGAAGGCGGCAACGCAGCTCACCGGAGCACATCGTCCCGACAGCATCACCATTACGGCCGGCATGATCGCGCACATCAAAGATGACCAGCCCTCAGCTGAGCGCAACGTCGGCAACCTCGGACGGATCTCACAGCCCGTGTTCATCGTCCATCACGAGAAGGATGGATGCGCGTACACGCCCGCCTCGGCCGTGCCGCGTGCCAGCAAGCTCTTCACGGGGGCGAAGCGCGTCGATGTGCGGATCTTGAAGGGAGGCCAGCCCGGTGGCGGCAATCCCTGCGAAGCGAACCGCCACCACGGCTTCCTTGGCCAGGACCAGGAGGTCGTTGACGCTGTATCGGGCTGGATCAAGACGTTGCCTAAATGACCGCCGGGAGCCAATGCTCGCTGTTCTCCCGCATCTGCTCTGCGATGTTTTGACGAGTCGCGCACCACAGGTCTAGCCTCACCCATCGCCGCACACGACGGCGAGCACAGCTAACCTAGGGAGAAACGCATGAGAAAGACACGATGGCTCGCCGCCAGTGTGGCGGCTCTGTTCGTTTCAATGACGGGAAGTGCTTACGCACAGCAGTCAGTCAAGATGCGCGTGCAAGCGAGCTTCCCCCCGACCAGCGTCGCCATGGACGGGTTTCGTCTTTGGGCCGAGCGCGTGAAGGTAATGTCGGCTGGCAAGCTCGACATCGAAGGCTTGGCGGCGGGCACCGTCGTCCCCGCCTTCGAAGTGCTCGATGCCGTGCACAAGAATGTCGTCGACGGCGGCTACTCGGCTTCAGCCTACTGGGTCGGCAAGCATCGTGCAGCCGGCTTGTTCGGCGCCACGCCTGGCGGTCCTCTGGGCATGGACGAGATGGACTTCTACGGCTGGCTCCACACCGGCGGCGGCCTCGAGCTCTATCACGAGCTCTATCAGAAAGAACTGAAGCGCGATGTGACGGTCATTCCTGTCGCGTGGGTCGGCAACCAGGTGTTCGGCTGGTATGCGAAGCCGATCAAGAACTGGGAAGACCTCAAGGGTCGCAAGTGCCGTCAGACCGGCATCTTCGCCGAGGTCATCGCCAAGTCGGGCATGAGCGTCGTCAATATGCCAGGCGGCGAAATCGTGCCGGCGGCGGAGCGTGGCCTCATCGAGTGTGCTGAATGGGCGAGTCCGGTCGACGACATGAAGATCGGCTTCCATACGGTGTGGAAGCACTACTACATGCCGTCCGTGCACGAGATTTCGCCGATCCTCGAGATCCTGTTCAATCTCGCGACCTGGAATAAGATGTCGCCCGATCTGCAGCAGGTTATGAAGACGGCTGCCTTTGAAGCGACCATCATGCAGCGATTGAACACCAATCTTTGGAACCACGATGCGATGATCGAGTTGACGACCAAGCACGGCGTCACCATTCATCGGACACCGGACGACATCATGCAGAAGACTCTCGAAGCTTGGGACAAGTTGGTCGAGGAGGAAATCGCTAAAAACCCATTCTTCAAGAAGGTGTGGGAGAGCCAGAAGGCCTACGCCAGCAAAGTGGTGAAAGTTCGCACCACGGCCTATCCCGACTACAACTTCACCGCCAAGTACTACTGGGGCGATAAGAAGTAAGGTCGGCTATGTAATTTCGATTTCGCGAACGGGCAGTTTTCTCAAGCTGCCCGTTCTTACGACATCGTTCAGTAGCAGTATTGCTCGAGCGTCCAACTCTTCACCCGGCAGCCGCCGCGATCGCAGACCCGGTTCGGAATGCGCCGATAGCTGCAATAGCTGGACCGCAGCGGCGGACCGGCGAACCCTTCGAACCCACGACGCGGTTCGGGAGACTGGCTCTTCCGATAATAGGTATAGCCATCTCCGCGCCGGAACGTCGGCCACGGTTTCTCCTGCGCAGTGGCCGAAGGCGTTGCGAGCGTCAGCGATCCAGCGACGGTCAGGCCGACGGCGATCAAGCGAAAGAGCATTCGACGATCCTCAATGTGCGCACGCGCGCGGGAACTCGTTTTGTGCAAATGAAGAAGATTCTAGATAAAAATGGGTGTGGTCTGCACCGCGCGCAACCTTGCAAGATCATCGCGAATCTAAAATTTCTGTTATGCGGCCTTCAGGTATTGCAACCGCCCGGCCGCGAGGGCAAATCGAAAAGCCTTCCGAGGGGGCCGGAACTCGCTGGCGAAACACTTCACCCCGGCCGGCGACCCTCAAGACCTGATCCGGATCATGCCGGCGAAGGGACGGAGCATGGCGCGACCCACGAAATCCAGCCCAGGCGGCCCGGCGCCATCGAACGACGATCGGCCGATCCGCATCCTTCTGGTCGATGCTCATGAAAAGCGCCGCCGCGCCTATCGCGATGCAATCGAACTGGCAGGATGCGGCGAGCCCGAAATCGCCGCATCAGGCGACGAGGCGTTGGATGTGCTCGGCGCCCGGGCACAGCAGTTCGACGTCGTCGCGGCGTGGATGCCGCTGCCCGATGCCGACTCCGTCGATGTTGTTGGGATCTTGCGCCGCAACCGTTCGCCTGTGCGCCTGATCCTGGTGACCAGCCAGCACCCGCGCGACTTCCCTCGGGCTGGCCGGCTCGCCGGCATTTGCGGAGCCGACAGCACCGGCACCGAGCACGGCTTTATTAAGCTCATCCGCGCGGTGATGGCTGATGACCACACAAGCGTTGCGAACGTCGTCGCTGGCCAATCAGTACCAAGGACGCTCTCCGACGATTGGGCACAGCGCGTGTATGGCGTGCCGTCGGGATCGCGTTTCCACAGCAAGCTCGATTGACCCGCCGCGGACTCACCGAACCTGCACCGGCCAGCCGCTCCACCATTTCCACTGCTCCTTCGGAGCCGACGCTCAGCATTGCGGAAATCAGCTCCCGCGAAGGGCCTTTGAGCTTGCAATGCGATAGCCTTTCCCTCAATGTTCTCGTGTTCCGAGGGGCGCCGGCGGGAGCCGGCTGAGATCAGGCCACGATCGGCCCGAGCACCCTTAGAACCTGATCCGGGTCATGCCGGCGAAGGGACGGACGAGTGTGCTGAAAGCGCTGCCGACATCATCAAGTCAGTCAATCGCCTTAAGGACAAGAGCGGTGGGGCATCGGATTGCTTGCTCCCCGGCGAGTTCAGGGGTTGCGCCGATTGTGCGCGCCTTCGACGTGAGGCCTAAGCTCACGAAGCATTCTGCCAGTCACACTGTACGATGTGCGCCCGCCTCGAGCCCACGAGGTGCGCGTCCATGACCGTCGCTGAATACAACCGCTTCTGCCGCTCACTCGCCCATACGACGTACGTTGTCCAGTGGGGCGGCGCACACGTGTGGAAGGTCGCCGGCAAGGTCTTCGCCATCGCCTGGTTCGACGACGATCCGCCGGACGACGAGAACGAGCTGCTCGTCACCTTCAAGGTCTCGGACCTGAGCTTCGAGCTGCTGAAGGAGATGCCCGGCTGCCGTCCCGCACCTTATCTCGCCTCGCGCGGCATGAAGTGGATTCAACGCACCGGCACCGACAGCATGGATGATGCCGTGCTGCGCGACTACATCACGGAAAGTCACCGCCTCGTCGCACTCGGGTTGCCAAAGCGCAAGCAGCTTGAGCTTGGCATCGGGCTTTATGCAGGCTCGGCCCCGACCAGCACTGCCAAGGTCAAAGGCCGCAATGCGCCTGCGAAGCGCGTCACTAAGCATCCCATCCAGGCCTCTAGCTCGGCCAACCGCCGCTCGGGGTCGAAATCCGCCCACTCACTCAAATCAAGAGCCAAACAGGCCGGAATGGCCTCGCGAGGAGAAGCACGATGAATAAGATCACCCGTAAGAAAGACCTGATGATCCCCGAGGTGACCACCGGCCCCATCGCCGGTTCGATGAAGGTGCACACGGCACCGGAGGGCTTCGCCGATATCCGCGTGCCGTTCCGCGAGATCGCGCTCACCAAGGAGTCCGGCGAGCCGCCGTTCCGAGTCTATGACAGCTCCGGCCCGTACACCGACAACGACATCAAGATCAATGTGGAAGAAGGCCTGCCGCGCTTGCGCGAGGCGTGGGTGAAGGAACGCGGCGGCGTCGAGCAGTATGCCGGTCGCGATATCAAGCCGGAGGATAACGGCAACGTGCGCGGCAAGGCGCTCGCGCGCGACTTCCCGAACAAATCACAGCCCTACCGCGGTCTGGACGGCAAGCCGGTCACGCAGCTCGAATTTGCCCGCGCCGGCATCATCACCAAGGAAATGCGCTACGTCGCCCATCGCGAGAACCTCGGCCGCGCTCAGGCTCTGGCTCGCGCAAAGGCCGCACTGAAGGACGGCGAGAGCTTCGGTGCCAGCGTGCCCGATCACGTGACTCCGGAATTCGTGCGCGATGAGATCGCCAAAGGCCGCGCCATCATCCCGTGCAATATCAACCACGCCGAGTTGGAGCCGATGATCATCGGCCGCAACTTCCTGGTGAAGATCAACGCCAATATCGGCAACTCGGCCGTCACCTCCTCGGTCGAGGAAGAGGTCGACAAGATGGTGTGGGCGATCCGCTGGGGTGCCGACACGGTGATGGACTTGTCGACCGGGCGCAATATCCACAACACGCGCGAGTGGATTCTGCGCAATTCGCCCGTGCCGATCGGGACTGTTCCAAT
>CAZCQH010000035.1:0-65217 GCA_964500805.1 uncultured Hyphomicrobiaceae bacterium | reverse complement strand
ACATCGAGCTCGGGCCATGACCGGCCCATTACACCACGGCCTGGGGCACGATCAACACCGCGTTGCGGATCGCTACAGCTCACGGTTATCTCGCCCCCGAGACCAGTAGGCCACCCGAAACTAACGGGTACAGCAAGGGGCCGAAGACGAGGCATGGCGAGGGGGAAAGGCAAGCGGCGGAAGGAACGGAAGGGGCGGCGTAAGCCCGCGCCAGCCTCGGTCGGCGCGCACGCCATTGCGACAGCCGTGCCCGAGCCACGATCACGTGCCTCTTTGCTCTTCGCTGTCGATTGGCCTCGTCTCGCACGCTACACGATAGCCTGGCTCGTTGGTGCGGCGGGCTCCATCCTATTTGTCTGGAACAACTTCCCTCTGCCGTGGTTTCTTGGCGCCCTTTCCTTCACGCTCATCGCTTCGGTGGCGGCACTCCCCGTCGAGCGCCCGAAACCTCTTGCCATTCCGATGCGCTGTGTGCTCGGCGTCGCGATTGGATCTGCATTCACGCCGCTCTTGTTGCAACGCATGGGCAGCATGGTCTGGAGTCTCGCGCTGCTCGTGCCATTCATGCTGTTCGTCATCGGCATGGGTATGCTTTTCTACGAGCGGTTCGCGAAGCTCGACCGCCCAACGGCGTTCTTCGCCGCCGTCCCCGGCGGCCTCACCGACATGACCGCTATGGCGGAGGATGCCGGCGCCAAGCCACGCTCTGTGATTCTCATCCAGGCGAGCCGCATCCTGGTGATAGTGTTTGCACTCCCGCTCTGGCTTCAGTGGCACGATGGGCTCGCGGTCGGCCAGGCCGTCGCGAGCCGCATCCGCATCTGGGAAGTGGCACCGCTCGATGCCGCTGTAATGATTGGCATGGGACTCTTCGGATGGCTCGCTGCACGCCGCCTCGGCCTCGCCGGCGCACCGATCGTTGGACCGATGCTCGTTTCAGGGCTTGCACACGCATTCGGCTTCACGCTCGCCAAGGTGCCACTCGAGGTCCTTGTGATCGCCCAGATCAGCGTCGGTGTCCTGCTCGGCTGCCAGTTCAGGGGGCTCACCTTGCAGGAGTTCAGTTCAACCATGGTGTGGGGCATCGCCTATGCCGTGGTTCTGCTGGTGATCACAGCCATCGCTGCCCACTGGGTATCGAAGTGGACCGGCTTCGATCCCATCTCGGTTCTGCTTGGCTTCGCGCCCGGCGGACAGACAGAGCTGAACCTGCTGGCGTTCGTCCTGGGTCTCGACGTCGCATACGTCGCAATGCATCACCTGATGCGGCTGGCCATTGTCATCCTCGGTGCCCAGCTGGTGTTCAAGTCCCAAAAGGCTTGGCGCAGGCTGTGATACGAGGCGCCGGCTGAACTCAGCTGCGCATCGATCAAAATTTAAGGAGCTTTGCAGTGCTGTTCGCGTCGCTCTGGCACGAGCCCGCGCCAGAGCAGCTTCGTCAGCACGCTACCGCCGGCACGCGGATCTTGAGGGGCCGTTCCACCCGACACGCCGATGGACCCGATAACCTTTCCATCGAAGACAATCGGCACCCCACCTTCGATTGGCAAGGCATTGAGCAAGCTCAGGATGCGCAGCCCAATGCCGCCGTACGCGACGACATCTTCGAAGACCTTGCTCGGGCGGCGGAAATCGAGAGCGGTTTGCGCTTTCTCCATGGCGGCGGAAATCGAGCCGCACTGCGTGTTCTCGAGCCGGTTGACGAGTTGACCGCGAGAGCGCTTATCGCCCGGAATGCGGCAATGTCATGCAAGCGCACCAACCTGCACCAATGTCAGCTTCCCGCAGCGCGCCGGTTAGCTACTCGGCGTTCCGCCGCAGTAACGATGGCAATTCGGATCTCGTCGGCTGTCTCGAGATCCTGCGCGATCCCGAGTTGCTGCTCGCGCGCCAGCAGACGCAGATGATCGGTCTCGCTGATCGCAGCCAGAGCCTCAAGCGCACGCTCGCGTCCGGACTTCCGCAGCACCACGATCACATTGGGTGAGAATGGATCAAACTCTTCCCCTGATGTTAACGCGGGAACAGTCGAAGCTGATGCACTCCTGACTGTACCCCTCGCCGCTGCGCCACCCACCTTCAACTTGGATTGAGTAGATCCTGACAACTTCGGAGTCGCGTCCACCTTGAGGTCTGCTGTCGGTTTAAGCCCGACATCAGGTCTCCGATCGTCTGCTGAGTCCAGAGCTGCGCTCCGAACCCACACACGGGTCAGATCACGCTCGAGTTTCCTGGCGATGCGTGTGGCGGTCGCTGGCGGCAAACCTGGTTCTGCTGACAGAACGCGCCGCAGATATGCGTCCTTCTCGGAGCCGATCAGCGATTTCACCGATTTGGCCATGGGTCCTCGTTCTCGAAACCCGAAAACGGCACGAAACCCGGACGCGATCCAACCTGCCCGAGTGCCTGACCGCTCACGCCGTTCGGGCCAGCGTCGGCGGCGGTCCTAGAATCTCATCGTGCAATTGACGCAGCGGTACAAGGGCGTCGCCGAACTTTTCCTCCATCGATTTCTTATGATCCTCCCAGTCGAACGCCCGCGCCACGCTGTCGAGTTGCGGCAAGCGTGATTCGAGCAAAGGATGGTCGAGTGCAATCTGCTCGATCAGCATGCGCTCGCGGCCGGTATCGCGCAGGTAGTTCGGCAGGCACGCGTAGCGACGCTCCTCGAACGGCCGCTCAGCGAGCTCGTCAGTCGACTCGAGCCGCTCGATGAGCAGCGCCACCCGATCGAGCGCGAACTGTGAGACAAAATCCGGACGGAACGGCACGATGACGCTGTCCGCCAGGTCCAATGCAGCAAGCCCCGCGAACGACAGTCCTGGCGGGCAGTCCAGAATGACCAGATCGTAGTCCATGCCGAAGTGGCGCATCAGCCGCTTCATGCGCCCCCGCACGTCCGAAGCGACGGTATCGGGGTTTTTCCCCTTTTTGGCCTGTTTCAGGTAGAGTTCGCCTTGCACATCCTCGAGCAGCAATGAGCCCGGCAAAAGCGCAACGTGACCCTTGCCCGTGCGGGGATGCGCGACATCTCCGGCATGCTTCACGATGTACTCCGACTCGTCCTCGGCCACCTTGTCGAAGCGATCGTAAAAGTAATCCGAGATGCTGCGATTCGCACGCCTCGCTTTGTTCCAGCCTTCACCGCCGACGAGCATCATCGAGGCGTTGCATTGCGTGTCGAGATCCATGACCAGCACACGGAGGCCGCTCCATGCCGCTGCTGCGTGCGCCAACATCACGGTGACGGTCGACTTGCCGACGCCACCCTTGCGATTGGCGATTGCCAGGAACTCCGCCATAGCCGCTCCTCGTGATTGGAGACCGTGAGCTAGGGGATTGCCTGATTCGTTAAGACCACGCGAGGGGCCCGCGCCAAGATGCGCCCTCCAAGCCATTGGCAAGCTGAAAAAAACGGGTTGGTCCAATCGCACTTCAAGCCGGCGCAACAAGATCCGGCCGGCGCGCGGCGATATGGTCGAGCACAGTCGAAGGTTCGACCGCAAGCCGTGCAAAGTAGATATTCATGTCCGGTGGCGGTACCCGGCCCTTTCCGCGGACTTTGATTGCGAGTCCCGATGACGTGAGATCAGCCGCTAACAGGTCAGTCCAGCTTGCCGTGCGCCGTCCGAGCAGACCGAACGTGGAGATGCCTTCTCCGTCGATCACGAGCTCGGTTGAGGGCCGCACGAAACGCGCGACCTCTGAGACCCCGACCAGGAACAGAAACAGCGAGAAGAGGAGCAGCAGCAGGCCAGGCAGCCACGGTGGCGGCTCGACGAATACGCCGAGCTGGTTCGGCATGATGTTGCTGTGCAGAATGTTCCAGCCCGCGTACAGAAATAGCAGTGCCATGGCGAGCGCGATGACAAATCCCCACGCAGAGACATGGGTACGCACAATGAGGGCGGTATCCGGGCTGACGCTCATCATGAACCTCGATGGAAGGCAATACGTTATCATAGAGCCAACGGGCGCCGTCGCAGCAGTTTTTGAATGACAGATGATCAAAACAGTCTGCCGCGGCTTTGGTCCAATTGCGGCCTGCGGGGCTTCGATTCGCGGCCGGATCGTCGTATTGATGGTTCAACGTCCCTCAGGTGGATTTTCTCATGCACTTTGCACTCACGGAAGATCAGGCAGCCATTCAGGACACGGCCCTCAACTTTGCCAAGGAGCGAATCGCACCGGGCGCGGCCGAATGGGATGAAAAGGCCCACTTCCCGGTCGACATCATCCGCGAGACGGCGGCCCTCGGCATGGCCACGATCTATGTCCCGTCGGAGAAGGGCGGCTCGGGCCTCACCCGGCTCGACGGCGCGCTGATCTTCGAGGCGTTGGCTTACGGCTGCCCGGCGATATCCTCGTACATATCGATCCACAACATGGTGGCTTGGATGGTCGCCAAATACGGCACGCCCGAACAGGTTCGAGACTGGATGCCGAAGCTCGCATCCATGGATTGGTTGTCGAGCTACTGCCTGACCGAGCCCGGAGCCGGATCCGACGCCGCAGCCCTCAAGACCAGCGCTAGAAAGGACGGCGGCGACTACGTGCTCGATGGCACCAAGCAGTTCATCTCGGGCGCAGGGACCGCAGACTTCTATTTCATCTTCGCGCGCACTGGTGGGGACGGCTCGAGCGGCGTCTCCGCCTTCGTCGTGATGAAGGACACGCCAGGCCTTTCGTTCGGCGCCAACGAGCGGAAAATGGGCTGGAACGCTCAGCCCACGCGGCAGGTGATCTTGGAGAGCTGCCGGGTGCCGGCATCAAGCCTTGTCGGTGGCGTCGAAGGCCAGGGTTTCAAGTTCGCCATGTCGGGGCTCGACGGCGGGAGAATAAACATTGGCGCCTGTTCGCTCGGTGCCTCATGGGCAGCACTCGACAAGGCCCGAGACTATATGTTCGAGCGCAAGGCGTTCGGCAAGCAGCTCTCGGACTTCCAGGCCCTGCAGTTCAAGATAGCCGACATGGCGACGGATCTCGAAGCCGCGCGCTTGATGATCTACCGCGCGGGCGACGCCCTCGATCGCGCTGATCCGCAGTCCTCGATGTATTCCGCCATGGCTAAGCGCTATGCGACTGATCTGGGTTCCAGAATCTGCAACGAGGCGCTGCAGATCCACGGCGGCTACGGCTACCTGAAGGATTACGGCCTCGAGAAGCTGGTGCGTGATCTGCGCGTCCACCAAATTCTCGAAGGCACCAACGAGATCATGCGCGTGGTCATCGCGCGGAAAGTGCTCGGCGGCAATCGCGGCTGACCGATGAGCCTGGTCCAAGCCAATGGCCGATCTGGCCGTTGATCAGCGCGACCAGCCTTCCCACCCGGCGTGCCCATCACGAGCGACCGGCACGTCGAACAACGACCGGCGCGTCTCTCGATAAGCCGTACTCTCGGATAATCCGATGTCTTTCAGCAGCCTCGGATCGAGGGCCGCAAGCTGGCGCCGCTCTTTTGCGACATCGAGCGCCAGCATCAGCCGCGCCACGAAACGCCGCGCGAGTGACAGCGGCTGCATCGGCCGGCCGCCGGGGGTGACGAGAGTGCCGGGCGCGGACAGCGCCGGCGTGATGGGAAGGTGATAGGTGCTCATGGTCTTTTCTCTTCTCTGGCCGTGTCTCTGGGTTGGAGCGCGACTGGCCCCACCCTTGTTGTTCACGCCTGCGACCGGAAAAACGGACCGATTGTTTCGGCCACGATCAGACATTAGCGGTGGGGCTTGCATAACGATATCGAATGTTGGAAATTAAGTTCATAACGTAGCATTATTCAGAGGTCCGATACTCTCATGACCCGCGATCTCGATCTCTCGCTCTTGCGCGCCTTTGCGGCTGTCGTCGAAACCGGTGGCGTCACTTCGGCTGCGCGGCTGCTCAATCGCACCCAGGCGGCGGTAAGCCTGCAGATCAAACGGCTCGAGGAGACGCTCGGCCAGCAGCTCTTCGAGCGTGATCACAAGCGGCTGTCGCTGGCGCCCGCGGGCGAGTCGCTGCTGGGACAGGCGCAACGTCTGATTGCGATGAACGACGAGGTCGTCGAACGCATGACCAAGCCGATCGTCGATGACGAGGTTCGCCTCGGCATCCCGGTCGATTTGATCGTCACCTACGCGGCCCCCATTCTCCGCCGCTTCAATGCCATGTGGCCGCACGTGCGCGTCAGCATGACCGCCAGCAACTCGCACGACATTCTGGAAGACCTCGACGCAGGCAGGCTCGACATCGCGCTCACGACCGACCGAGAGCTCGGTCGCGGCCGCCGCTACGAGACCATGAGGACGGCTGATCTCGTCTGGGTCGGCGCTCCGGGCGGATCGGCACCACGTCGCACACCGCTGCCGCTCGCCATTGGCGGACGTACCTGCCGGTTCCGACCCGTCGCCATGGAGGCGCTGCGCAAGGCCGGCCGCGACTGGCGCGTCGTGCTCGAGGTCGCGAACCAGGACGCCGTCAATGCCACGGTCGCAGCGGGTATCGCCGTCGCGGCCCTACTGCAGGAGACTGTGCCGTCCGGCCTGGAGATTCTAGGCGACGCGGAAGCTCTGCCGAAGCTGCCGACCTTTGATCTCAACCTCCATCTGCCGCGCACCGGCGCCACCGACACCGCCGAGGAGCTGGCCCGTCACATCCGAGCCGAATTTGCTTCCCGCAGCGCCCTGCAAGGCGAGTCGCGCGGCCCGAACTCGGTCCAGTCCGGCGTTGGAGTCCGGCGACGTCGACTTGCAGGAACGGGCAATGCAGCCTCCGGCCTCGATCGCTCTAAAGCCAAAATGAAGCGACGCGCATAAACACAACCGCGTGTTCGGTCTGAGGGTCAAGTCGCAGGGTGCACCTGCCGGCCTGCGGCCGTGAGATTGCCGCGCTCTGCCGAACACATCTGTGCCGAACACATCTGGCCACGCTCTTTCATCGGTCGTAGGCTCCGCTCCGGAGCACCCAATCTTTCGGAGGAGACAAACCATGCAATTCACCATGCAGGGCAAGAATGCGTTGATCACGGGCGGCAGCTTGGGAATCGGTCTTGCCATCGCGCAAACATTCGCCAAAGCCGGCGCAAATGTCGCCATCACCGCACGCCGTGCAGATGTGCTCGAGCAGGCAAAAGCGTCGATTCAGGCTGTCGCCAAGACGAAGGTCGTCGCCATTCCAGGAGATGTATCGAAAGCCGCCGACTGCGAACGCATCTACAAATCAGCAGAAGCCGGCATTGGCGCCATCGACGTGCTCGTCAACAACGCCGGCACCTCCCAGCGCGGTGCGTTCGAGAGCATATCCGACGAGCTCTGGCAGTTCGATATCGACCTGAAGCTCTTCGCCGCCATTCGACTCGCACGAATGGCCCTACCCGGCATGAAGGCGAGAAGGTACGGACGCATCATCAATATCCTCAACACGGGTGCGAAGGCGCCGCCCGCCGAGGGCGCCCCGACTGCCGTCACCCGAGCCGCCGGTATGGCACTGACGAAAGTGCTCGCCGGCGAAGGCGCCAAGCACAACGTGTTGGTCAATGGCCTGCTCGTCGGTCGCATCGAGAGCGATCAATGGGTGCGCCGCCACACCGATGCACAGACCAAGGGCAGCAATCAATCGCTCGAGAGCTACTACGCCGACATGGGCAAATCGCTGCCCATGGGCCGCCTCGGCACCGCACAGGAATTCGCCAATGCCGCGCTTTTCCTAGCTTCCGATGCAGGCTCTTACATCACCGGCACGGCAATCAATGTCGACGGCGGCCTCTGCCCCGTGGTGTAACAAGACTGCGTGCCGGAACCTGGTTCCGGCGCCTGCCGCAGCCTCGTCCCCTCTCGCCGTCGCCTGCACTTGCGACGGGGAGAGGGTCAGGATGAGGGGCGGACACCAGCTCGGTCCAAGATGCAAGTTCAAGCGGCGGACAACGCCGCCGTTGCAAAATTCAATGGAAATATCGGCCGCTGTCGATCACCGCGATCTGCCCGGTCATTGTCTCCGTGCGGCACATGGTGACGACCATGTCGGCGCAATCGTCCTTGTCGGCTGCCTTCTTCAGCAGCGAGGACGACGCCGAGTTCTGAATCTGCTCCGGCCGCAAGTTCGAAGTCGCCCGCGTGCCCTCGAGCAGGCCCGGCGCCACGCAATTCACCAGCACATGTGGTGCGAGCGCCACCGCCATGCACTTCGTCAGGTGATTGAGCCCCGCCTTCGACACTGCGTAGGCGATCGACGAGCCCGTCGGCCCGAGCCCCGCAACCGATGAGATGTTCACGATCCGCCCGCGGCCTTGCTTCTTCATGATCGGCGCGACCGCCTTGATGCAGTGCATAGGCCCTGTCAGGTTCACGTCGATGATCTTCGACCACTCCTCGGTAGTCAGTGCATCGAGATCCTGAAACGGGATTGACTTGTTGTAGGCCGCATCATTGATGAAGATGTCGAGCCGGCCGAAGCGTCTTACGACATCATGCACCATGCGCTGAATCGCTGCGGGATCCGTGACATCGCATTGCACAGCAGCCGACTGCACCTGGTAGCTGTCTGCGAGCTTGCGTGCCACCGCTCCGGCGTCCGCTGCGCTCTTGGCATAGACCACGGCAACATGCGCACCTTCCTTCGCAAGGGCATGGCAGATGCGCTGCCCGAGCCCGCCATTCCCACCGGTCACTACGGCAACCGTACCACGCAGATCCATGACATGAGCTCCCTTCAGCCGATGGGCGGAAGGTCGCACCGCGCGCCGCCGCCTCCGATCACGTCGAACCCACAATTGAGCATGACGGCGCCCATTCCGCAAAGCAAGCCGCCATGGCCGCGAGGCAGGGCGCATGATCGCGAATGGCTTGCCTACCCTTGATCATTACTCACCGGAACGGCGGCTCGTCGAACGACCGCAGCTTGCGTGAATGCAGTGTGTCGCGCCGCTGCTTTAGGAGCTCGAGCGTGCGTAGCCCGATCTCGAGATGCTGCGCCACCGCGGTCTCGTAGAATGCGTTTGCCGCGCCCGGCAGCTTGATCTCGCCGTGCAGCGGCTTGTCCGAAACGCAGAGCAGCGTACCGTAGGGAACCCTCAAACGGAAACCCTGGGCCGCAATCGTTCCGCTCTCCATATCGACCGCAATCGCGCGCGAAAGATTGATCCGTTTTCTTTCCTGCGTGTAGCGCAGCTCCCAGTTCCGATCGTCATTGGTCACGACCGTACCGGTCCTCAACCGTCGCCTGAGCGCCTCGCCGCGATGTCCGGTAATTTCAGCAGCCGCATCCTGAAGTGCGATCTGAACCTCCGCCAGCGCCGGAACGGGCACCTCCGGCGGCACCAGCGAATCCAGAATGCGGTCTTGCCTGAGATACGCATGCGCCAGCACGTAGTCGCCAATGGATTGCGATTCGCGCAAGCCGCCGCAATGCCCAACCATCAGCCAGCAGTTCGGACGTAACACCGCCAGGTGATCTGTGATATTTTTCGCATTCGAGGGGCCGACTCCGATGTTGATCAGCGTCACACCTTCGCCTGCCTGCTCCGCGCCGGCCACCAGATGGTAGCCCGGCATCTGAAATTTGTGCCATTCGGAGCGCGCGATCAGCTGCTCTGCTCCGGTCTTTGCGGTATTGCGGTCGATCACGATGTTGCCGGGCAACACCAATTGCTGGAACGGTCCCGGACGCTTCAATGCCTCCAGTCCATGGCGGATGAACTGATCGATGTAGCGCTGGTAATTGGTGAGCAGTATCCACCGCTGCATTTGCCGCCAGTCCGTGCCCGTGTAATGCACCAGCCGTCGCAGCGAAAAATCAACCCGCGCCGCGTCGAACAGCGCCAAGGGCCTCGGTTCGCCTTCGACGAACTGCCACTCGCCGTCGGCGATCTCGTCGCCGACGCTGGCAAGTTGCGGGACCGGGAAGTGTCGTGCCAACTCGGCCGTCGTCACCCCCGCGGTCGCCAGTTCCTCCACCCGCTCCAGCACATAAGGATAAGGAATCTCCTGCGCGCTCAATCCCACCTCGAGCGTCGCACCATAGTCCGCCACCAGCGGCTCGAGCTGCTCGAGCAGGTAGCCGCGGAAAGGCTTCGGGTGCGTAATCGTCGTCTCATAGACGCCATAGCGCTGCAATTTGGCGTAGGCGCGTCTGACCACCGGCTGCGGCTGCTCATGCGGCAGATGCACGATCCGAAGCAGTGGATAACGGAACGCCGCTCTCGTTTCCTTGGTTGGGGGATTTCGTGTCTCGAGGTAGCGATCGAGCGCAGCAGCGAGCTCGGTGGTCGCATCATCGTAGAGCTGCTCCAGCCGATCGACGGTCGCTTGGGGGGAAAGCATCTTCGCCGAGCTGTTCTTTTCCATCAGTGACCTCGCGAATGCGGTTCTACGCCTTTACCCTGATAGTGAGCGGAAGGGGCGGGAAAAGGGACTTTCCGATTGCGTCCGCCTTGCCGTCATGCACTCTACCGATCAATGCAATTCCTCAATTTCTGTTTCCCATCATCAGACGCGAGGACCCGAGATGCACTTCGGCGTATCGATGTTCTTCACCGACTATTCCATGAGCCCGGCCGACCTCGCTCGCGCACTCGAGGAGCGCGGCTTCGAATCGCTCTGGGCACCAGAGCATTCACACATTCCTTTGTCGCGGCTCTCGGCTTATCCGCCCGGCGGCGACCTGCCGAAGAAGTACTACGACACGATGGACCCGTTCGTGACGCTCTCTTCCGCGGCCGCCGTGACTCGATCGCTGAAAGTCGGCACGGCCATTTGTCTGGTCGTGCAGCGCGACCCGATCCAAACTGCCAAATCTGTGGCGAGCCTCGACCAGATTTCCACCGGCCGCTTTCTCTTCGGCGTTGGCGCTGGCTGGAATGCCGAGGAAATGGCCGATCACGGCACCGAGTTCAAGTCACGCTTCAAGCTCATGCGTGAGCGCATCGAGGCGATGAAGGTGATCTGGACGAAGTCCAAGCCCGAGTATCAGGGCGAGATGGTGAATTTCGGTCCCATGATGACGTGGCCAAAGCCTGTGCAAAAGCCGCACCCGCCGGTCATCGTCGGCGGCGCATTCCCCTACGGCGCCCGCCGGGCGATCCAGTACGGCGACGGCTGGCTCCCCCACGCGCGCCGGCCGGCCTACGGCGATGTGATCACCCAGTTTCCGGAATTCCGCCGGCTAATGAAGGAAGCCGGCAGGGATCCTGCCTCGCTGCCTATCACGGTCTATGGCGTCGCCGAGGATGCCGATCTCCTCAAGCGCTACCGAGACGAGGGGACCGAGCGCGTCATCTTCGAGGTCGACAGCGCCAATGCCGACGCTGTCCTCCCTGTCCTCGACCGCTGCGCTGCTTTGCTGCGCGCCACAGCCTGACGCAGCGCGCCCGGCGAGTTCGGCGGTCGGGCGCCGTCAGGGGCACAGGCTCGGATCCCGCGCCGCCACTCTGCAGTTTGTCTGCGAGGCCGAGCCCATGCCAAGCCCCATGCGCCGGTAGCGGCTGTCGAAGCTTTTTTTGAGCACCGGTGTCATGCGTCCAGTCGCACTCTTCGTCATCGGGACCGCAATGACCGAGGCGATGCTGGACCGGACGCGTTTGCTGGGAACCAGGAAATGTCGGGCTTCCGACGCAGCCCGCACTTTGCCGGCTGGCGACGCCCATGTAGCAGTCGCGGGCCCCTTGCCGGCATCTGCATCTGCCGTGAGCGACGCCACGGCCGTCTTTTGAACAGTCCGCGTCCTCTTCTGAGCCCAGCCGGTGCCTGCCTTTGCCGGCGCCTGTCTGGGTTCGGGTAATGCTGCCATCGCAGGTGGAAACAGCAGCCCGATCGCCCCCACGGCAAACCGGCTGAGCGTCTCGGTCAGCGGAATCTCCGGCATTAGCCGCGCGGGCTTAGCCGCGGCCTCAGCCGCAATGATGGGCTTCAGGCTCGGCAGGCCCGACCCGACCCGTGAAGCCGCCACCGCCAGGGCATCGTCCAGAGTTTTGTACTGCCCGATATAGCCCGGCACCGGCGCATATGTCCGGCGTGCCTGGTATTTTGTTTCACTTTGTGTCGGTGCCTTGAGCACCGCCACGTTGAGCCGGGCCACTCCTGACCTTGCGAATCCAAGCCGGTCCGCCGTCGCCTTGGACACGTCAAGCAGCCGGTTTCCTTTGAACGGCCCGAGGTTGTTCACTCTCACCACCACCGCCGCTCGCGTTGTCGGGCTGTGGACAAGCAAGATCGTGCCGTCCGGATAAACCGAACTTGCGGCATTGTCGGCGCGCCAAGCGTGGAACTCCGCTCCCGAGCTCGTCAGGCCGCAGGGATTGAAAGGATCCCGATCGCAGCTCTCATAGTGCGAGGCGTACATCCGCGTCGGAATGCCGATGCGCGCCGAGGTCTCCGCGATGGAGAGAACCCGGTGGCAGACGCCGCCATGGCAGTGCGTTCCGCCTGGTTGTTTGGCGGCCGCATGCCCGATTGTTCCGAAAGTTAGTGCCGCAGCCAGCACGAAGCCATAGCTGGGCGAGGATCCCATAGCGCTCATCTCGAGCCTCCCGTCTAAATCCCCGCTTAGGCGAACCGTGTGCCGTCGGATGATTAGGCGGTGCAACTCGTGAAAAGCATCATGGTTAACAGTGCCTTCTCACTGAAAACCTCAACATCGACGCTAAGAAAAGTCCAAGCCATTTCGCTAAGTTACTGAGGCTAAATCCATAAGTCGGGCAGCATTTGCCTCCGTGTCGAGAGCCCAGGCTGCCGCGGTGAGCCGGCCACAGTCGATGCTGGGCGCATTTGCCGCTGCCATGGATAAAAGCTTTTGCTCGACCTCGCGATCTGTCATGGGCCGGCCGAGGCTTCCCCGCGCATGGGGCACATAGACCTCCGGCAGGCGTCCGCCGTGCGTCACCAGCGTCACGCCCGCTGCTTGCCCTGGCACACTGTCGTCCACTTCGATCATGACCTTGTCACCTACCGCTCTGACGCCGGGATCGTTAACGAGCGCATCGGTAAACTCCTGAGGCCCCGCCTTGCCGCGGAGGAGGGCGACTGCCACCGTATGGGAGAGGCACACCTGCGCCTCACGTCCCGTCGTGACTTGACGGTCCGCACGCGCCTTCAGCAACGAATTCCCCCGCACCACGATCGAGGTGACCTTGTCCATTGTCGGCATGCTTCCAGACGCTCTGAGATCCAGGCAGGCATCGATTACGGGATGCAGCACAACCCCGCAGGGATACGGCTTCAGCGCGTTCTTCGACAGCTCCCATGTCTCACCGAGCCGGTCCGTCAGCCTCGAAAAGTCGGTCTTGTCGCTCATCACTGCGAAGAGCCCCCGCTGCCCCTCGATCGGTCGTGGCGGCCCCGAGAGCCCCTGTTCCGCCAACAATGCCGAAAGTAAGCCATTCCGGGCCGCATTGGCGGGATTGAGGCTCTTCGAATTAAACCCAAGTGTCTCCACCAAGCCGCTCGCCTGCGTTGCCGCATTTGCGAGTGCCCAGCGTGTGCGCTCAGCATCGAGCTCCAGCAGTCGCGCCATCCCTGCCGCCGCTCCGAGCACCCCGCAAGTCCCCGTAATGTGCCATCCGCGATTGTAATGCCCCGGTGACATCGCATTGCCGACCCGGCAGCACACCTCAACGCCCAGCACGAACGCATCGATCAGCGCGGCGCCACTGACCGGCTTGCCCATCGCACCCCTCTGCTCTGCAAAGGCGAGCAATGCGGGCGCAATCGGCGACGTGGGGTGGATGATCGTCGGCTGGTGCGTATCGTCGAAATCGAGCACGTTGGCGATTGCCGCATTGATCCACGCCGCATCGAGCATGCTGAGCTTTTCCCGTCGCCCGATCACATGTGCGATCTGCGGCCCGGTCTCGGGCGCCACCACGGCCAGCATCGCCGCGATCGCCTCGTCCCGGCACCCGGCAAGCCCCGCTGCGAGATCGTTCAAGAGCGCACGCCGTGCTTCATGCCGTACTGCCGCAGGAATCGCCGCCGATGGGGTATTGGCTACGAACTCAGCCAAGCGAAGCGTGAGCATTTCGGTCATGATTTTTCCGGTGGATTACGGGTGAGGTTCGACATACCAAATCTACTCCAGGCGCGAAGTCGCAAGCCGCAGCTCGACCCAATTACGCGGAGGTGGACCTACGACGCACGCGCCTTGACGCGCGCCGGCGGAAGCGGCAGGCCTGCCACATCGCTGCGCACGCGATAGATTGTGCCGCAAGTGTCACTCGGCCCCCCACGCGAGCCCGTCACGATGTAGAGATCGCGTAGATCGTCACCGCCGAAGCAAACGCTCGTCACCATGGGCAGCGGAACCTCGATGTCGCGCTTGTGTTGGCCATTGGCATCGAACACGCGAACCCGCCCGCCGCGCGCATCGGCAACGAACAGCGACCCGTCGATCGCCACCTTCAGACCGTCCGGTACGCTCCCCGGTCCCATGGCGATATGCGCGCGCCAGTGTCCCACCGAGCCGTCGTCGTTGACGTCATACACGCGCACCAGCTCACGCCGCGCATCCGCATGATAGAGCTTCTTGCCGTCCGTGGACACGCCCATACCGTTTGTGACCAGAATGCCGTCCGCAATGCACCGCACCGAGCCGTCGAGATCGATCACATAGAGATGTCCCGGCTTCATTTCCTCGCCCTTGAAGATCGAGAAGGCGAGCGAGCCGACATAGACGCGGCCCTTGGCGTCGGTCGTCAGGTCATTGAACCCCGTCGCGTTGTCCGCCTGGGCCGGATCGAGCAGCACCTGCATGCTGTGATCCGCGAGCGAGACATGCACGATCTCGCGCCCACCCGCGACCAGTCCACCTCCCGCATGCAGCGCCATGCCGCCGACGCCGCGCCGCTTCGGAACGGCTGTCGAGACCTTGTCATTGCGGTCGAGCAGGTAGATGCCGCCGCCGAGGACGTCGGAGAAGTAGAGGCCCTTCCCCGGCTCCCACACGGGACCTTCGATAAGGCCGTAGCCTGTTGCGAGTTGCTGCATTGTGGCTGCTCCTGATGATCGGCACTGACATGTCCGGGGGTGGCAAGCTGAAACCAGGCACCGCAGGCACAGTCTCACGTCACAGAACGCTGACGCGAGACATCGGCGACACCCTCACCATTCCACCACCGGCTTCGGCAGCCCGAGGTTCTCCCGCAGCGTCGTGCCCTTGTAATCCTTCTGAAACAGCCCCCGCCGTTGCAGCTCAGGCACCACCCACTTGGCGAAGTCCTCGTAGCTCGTCGGCACCGATGCTGCGCCAACGACGAACCCATCGCACGCACGTCGCGTGAACCACTCCTCGAACTTGTCGGCGACGTCCTTCGGGCTGCCCACCCACGGCGGCGGCAGCTTGCCCCGACGTGTGATGTTGATGAAATCGCGCGGAGTAGGTTGCCGGTCCTTGATCGCCAGCAGCACGCGATCCTTGCCGCCCTGGCTGCCGGACATGCTGTCCAGCTCTTCCTTCGTGAACGGCTCGTCGATTCCCTTTGAACCGAAATCGAAGTTGTTGTTTTCCGAGAGCAGCATCAGGCTGTCCTCCAGCGTGGGCAGCGTCTCGATGAAGGCGAACTTGTCCTCGGCCTCGGCGCGCGTTTCAGCCACCACCGGATGGCACAGATGGCAGATCAGCATATGATTGGGATTGCGATCGTGCTCCCGCGCGGCGCTCTCCTTCATCTCCTTGTAGGCGACGATCGCTGGCTCGAGATTGGGGTTGGACGTGAAGATCGCTTCACCCCAGCGAGCAGCGAACTTGCGCCCGCGCCCCGACTGCCCCGCTTGAATGATTAAGGGATGACCTTGTGGGCTACGCGGCACCGTGAACGGCCCGCGCGACCGGAAATACTCTCCCTCGTGATTGAGCCGGCGCACCTTGCTGCCATCGCCGAAACGGCGGTTCTTGCGATCGACGATCAACGCATCATCCGCCCAGCTCTCCCAATGCCCGAGCACGACCTTCATGAACTCGTCCGCGCGATCGTAGCGCAGATCGTGCGCCACCGACTTCGGCCGGCCCATGTTCTGCGCCTCGATGTCGTTCATCGAGGTGACGACGTTCCATCCCGCTCGTCCCTTGCTCATGTGATCGAGCGTCATGAACATGCGCGCGACGTGGAACGGCTCGTAGTAGCTGACGGAGTAGGTCGATCCCAAGCCGAGCCGCGTCGTCGACATGATCATCGGCATCAGACAGGCGATCGGGTCCATCTTCACGCAGCGGATTCCGTGCTCGATCGCCTCGGCGAATCGCCCGCCATGATACTCCGGCATGCCGAGCCGGTCGTCGAAGAACGCCATGTGGAACTTGGCGTTCTCGAGCACCTGCGCGATCTTGGCGAAAAACTCCGGGCTCGTGAAATCGAGCCGCGAGTCGGGATGCCGCCAGCTCCCTGCAAAATTCGAGCAGTTCTGCGCCTGCAGAAACCCGACCATGATCATTTCGCGCATGCGAGCCTCTCCCGGGAATTGCCTCTTATGGGGCAATGCTCGCAGGAAATCGCGGCCTGCGCCACCGCAGCAGCGCAGCCTCGATGCGCGGAAGTTGCAACCGCTCGCCCGGTGTTGCTAGTCCGGGTCGGACCCACTCAGGCAGGCAGGTGACCGGTTGCGAGCCACTGCGCGCACTGTTCGCCAAGCTCGGCCATCGCCCGCGCTTCATAACGCGCATTGTCTTCCGCGGTGAGGACATCGCGCCAGCGTCCGTTGGTACCCTTGTGAATGAAAGTCTCCGCGCCACCGTTCCAGAAAACGCCTCCGAGCGGCGCACTCTTGGCCGCATGCTTCTTCATGTAATCGAAGCTGCAGTGCTCGAAAATCTGGTGCCAGCTGTCCTCCGGCACCTCGATGCCGAGGAAGCGCGCAATTCTGCGGATCTCGCGAGGCATGTCGGCCTTGAGAGCCGCAAAATGAAGCATGAGCACATTCGGCTCATCGCGTATTGCCCACCACGTCCGGACGTTCTCCCAGAATGGCCAGAACGGATGGCCATCCTTGTCCAGCCAATCGAGGAAGTACTGCCGGATGTCGCCGGTCGGAGGCTCGATTGGTGGCCCGACCAGTCCCGGTGTTTTGTTGAGCGCGTCGTACCAAGCCTGGTTAGCATTGACGTGGTGATTGTGTAGGCTCCAGGCGACATCGCGTCCATCTCGGCCGATGTAGAGGTATTTGGCCTTCGGCGACATGACCAGCGCATCCACGGGCAGATGCGTCTTCAAGAAACGCCGGTGCGATTGCGCCTCCAGTGCTGGCAGCTTGATGTGCTTTGGCGGCACGCGCAGATCCACCCATGGCGACATCTCGCTGACATCGAGATCCTCTGCGCCTGCGAAGATCAATTGGCCGACGATTTGCTGAACCCAGGTCGTGCCGGACTTCGCATAGGTGCTGATGACGATGTCATCATCCCGGAACCTGATGTCATTCCACACCGTCGAGTCGAAATGATGATTGTGCAGCTCCCGAGTTTTCCGCGGTAGTTCACGAGCGGGCATGAACGTGTCTTTCTGCAAATTGCTGTTGATGATCAGAAATGAATAGGCGCACGAGGAAACATAGCTGCACTACCGTCGACAGGCAAAGAGAAGCTGCTGTGCGACCGGCGGAGGAAGCCGCGATAGCCGTGAGCCGGAATTGCACAGTCCGATTTTGCTGTTTTACCACACCGGGTTTTTGTCCAGCCTCAGGATCTGCCCCTCGAGCCCCGGGCCTGCCGCTGGATAGGCTCTCGTCACGCGATGATCATGCCCCGCGACGATCAAGTCCCGCGGACCTTCCCATCTCTGGCTTCCCGGCGGACACGTCCGCCCAGCCATTCGGTTCATCCTTCGATACCCTTCGAGCATCACCGGCAGATCGTAGAAAATCGCGAACGGCCGCTCCTCGTCGACCTCCTCGTAGACGTGCACCGCGTCCGACGCCAGGATCACCCAGCCGCGCGCCGTGTGCACGCGCAGGATCGCTTGGCCCCGCGCATGTCCGCCGATCAGAATGAACTCGATCCCCGGCGCGATCGTCACGTCGCCCTTGTGAAATACCATCCGCCCAGCAAAGACGAGATCGATCAGCGCTTTCACGTCGTCCTGGTGATAGGCGGCCCGGAACACGGGATGCGACATGTCACGGCCCGTGACGTGGATCATCTCCTCGTCCTGAATGTGGAACCGCGCCTTGGGGTAGTCCTCCAGCGTTCCCACGTGGTCGAAATGCGCATGCGTCAGGATCACGTCCGCCTCTGTCGCGGCGTTGATCCCGATCTTCGCCAGCGCCTCGCTCGGGCGGCAGAGAAATTCGTACTTGCGCCCCATCCGCTCGGCCTGCTTCGCCGTCATGCCCGTGTCGACGATCCAGGTCCGCCCGCCGCCCTTCAGGGCATATGTGAAGAAATCGAGCCCCTGGATCATCTTCCCGTGCTGGCCACCGAGGAACATGTGCCCCTCATCACGCTTGTCCTGCTTGGCGTAGCGGATGGCGTAGATTTCGAACTCGGGCAGCGTCGGCATTGCTGGCGTCCTCGAACCTCGTTGAGTTGCAGATCGCCCGTGACGTGGGCAGCCCGGCCGAGCCGTTGGAATGCCCGGCGCGACAAACTTTAGCGCCCGCCTCGATGGCGCAGCAATCGCGACCCAGTGCATGGCCGTGATGCGACCTCGGCTTCGAGCATATCGCAGCCAACGCTTCCGAGCCTCACAGCAGAGCTCGCAAATAACCGAGCAAATTCAGGACCCGCCAGCGCCGTTAAGGTTTCCGCTTTACGCTAATTCCAAGAACACGGGCAGACTTATCCCCACCTCTCCGGACGGCCTCATACTCGGGTCAAGACCAATTTTTGAGACCCGGAACCGGAATGCGCTTCATCGACTACACCCTGAAACTGCTCGGAATAACCGAGATTATGCGCCGATGGCAGAGCGTCATTGCGGAGGTTGACGACCGCCGCCGCGACCGCATCGCCCGCTACGCTGACGAGATCGCAGCCACCCTCGCCCGCGCAAGCGAGGGCATCGAGAAGCTCGAGCGCGACCCCGCCGATCGCCTGGCCGGCCGTGCCGTTCGGCGCGAGTTTGGTCGCCTTGGCGGCTACATCGAGAACATCATCACATCGCTGGAGGGCCACATCGACGGCCGTCGCTTGCAGGGCGTCAAGCGCCGGCTCGAAAGCCTCGCTGCCGACGGGCTCGTCGCCTCAACGCTCAGTAGCAGCGACCCCAAACGCCTCGAGCGGCTCGCCGCCGCGGAAGGCTACTTCCGCGCCCTCGCCGACGGGTTGCGCGCATGAGCATGACACCCCTGATCGCTTGGTTAATGGCCGGCTGCCCGATTGCGATCCGGCACCCGACCGCACTCCGGCCTGCCGCCATCATGCTGCGCGGCGCTCTCACCGGTTTGATCGCCGCGGTACTGACAGCGGCAGCTCTACCGTCGCATGACCTTCATGGCGCCGCTCCGCTCCAGCGCCTCGATATCGCCCGCAGCGAAACCAGCCTCCCGCAGCACTTCCGGTCCATCGGCGCCGAGCAGTGGCGCGTGCCGGCGGAAGCTGGTCGGCGTACCGGAGAACTCAAACGGGCTCGCCGTCACGCGAATGCGCCCTTCCGTCGGATGCTCTCGCTCGGCGAAGAATCCCGTCGCCTTCAAGTGCGGATCGCTGATGAGCCCCTCGAGATCGTTGACACCCATCGATGGGATATCGGCTTCGTCGAAAAAAGCCAGCCACTCGGCCGTCGTGAGCTGCGGCGTCTCCTCCGCGATGATCTGCTGAATGGCGATCTGGTTGTTCGCGCGGACCGCCTGCGTCGCGAACCTGGGATCGGTCAGCAGCTCCGGCCGGCCGATCTTGGCAACGAACGCCTTCCAGTGCTTCTCGTTGTAGACCACGGCACAGACATACCCATCCTTGGTCCTGTACGGCCGGCGATCCGCCGACAGCACGCGCGCATAGCCGAGCTGACCGCGCTCCGGCACGTAGCTGCCGTTGAAGAGATGCTCGGCCAGCAGGAACCCCGCCACCGCCTCGAGCATCGGCACTTCGATCATCTGCCCCTCGCCGGTGCGCTCGCGATGATAGAGCGCGGCGAGCACCGCCATGCCGAGGTGAAGACCCGTCGTCTTGTCAGCGACGAGCGTCGGCAGGAACCGCGGCTCACCGCCATCGACGCGCGAGAGCACCATTGCGGCGCCGCTCGCGCCCTGCACCAGATCATCGTAAGCCGGCTTCGATCCGTAGGGTCCCGACCGCTTGTACCCGAGGCTGTAGGCATAGATGATTTTCGGATTGATCCGCCGCACCTCCTCGTAGCCGAGCCCCAGCCGCTCCATGGCTGCAGGGCGCGAGTTGTGGACGAGCACATCCACCGACTCCACGAGCCGCTTCACCACAGCCACGGCCTCTGGCTTCTTCAGGTCGAGACAGACGGACCGCTTGTTGCGATTGACGGCGAGATAGATGGGCCCCATGCCGGGCGTCGGCGGATTGCCGGCGTTGCGCATCACGTCGCCTTCCGGGGGCTCGATCTTGATCACGTCGGCGCCCATGTCGGCGAGATGCAGGGTAGCAACAGGCCCGAGCACGACGGCCGTCAAATCGAGAATGCGAACGCCGTGAAGGGGGCCGGGCATCGGAGTGATCCGTTTGAGGGTTCGACGAACGGGGTAAGACATGACACGGCCGCCAACAGATCACTTGGAATTGTTGGCGGCCGCAGAGGTCGGATTCGAGCGCGTTCAGGCCGGCATGTGGAAACCGGGCGTCGAAAGCGAGAGCGCCTTCTCCTCATCATCCATGCCCTCGCCGATCTTTTCGAACAACGGCGAGGTGAGGTAGCGCTCGCCGGTATCGGGAAGCATGCACAGGATGAGCGAGCCGGGCTTCGCTTTCTCGGCCACCTGCATGGCGACCGCAAAGGTGGCGCCGCCAGAGATGCCGGTAAAAATTCCTTCGCTTTGGGCGAGCTTTTTCGACCACTCGATGCCGGCCGCGCCCGCGATCGGGATCAGCTCGTCGTAGTACTTCTTGTCGATCGATTCCTGGAGCACCAGCGGAATGAAGTTGGGTGTCCAACCCTGGATCGGATGTGCTTCGAAGGCGGGGTGCCCGGCAGAGGGCGAGCCATCCGCCGCGCGCTGCTGCGGCTTGCCGCTCCCGACCAGCTGCGCGTTGGCAGGCTCGGTGAGGATGATTTTCGTCTCGGGTCGCGTCTGGCGAAGCACGCGGGCGACACCGGAAATGGTGCCGCCCGTGCCGTAGCCCGTCACGAAATAATCGAGCTTCTGGCCGGCGAAGTCACCCAGGATCTCGCGTGCCGTGGTGTTCTCGTGGATCTTGGCATTGGCCGGCGTCTCGAACTGCTGGGCGAAGAACCAGCCGTTGGCGTCGGCGAGCTCCTTGGCCTTCAGATACATGCCGAGGCCGCCGCCGGACCGTGGCGTGAGCACGACCTTGGCTCCGAGGAACCGCATCAGCTTGCGCCGCTCGATAGAAAACGTCTCGGCCATCGTGATGACCAGCGGATAGCCCTTGGCGGCACAGACCATCGCCAGTCCGATGCCCGTGTTGCCGCTCGTGGCCTCGACGACGGTCTGGCCCGGCTTCAACGCACCCGAACGCTCCGCTTCCTCGATGATGCTGACCGCGAGGCGGTCCTTCACGGAGCCCGCGGGGTTGAAGAACTCCGCCTTGACGTAGAGGTCTATGCCTTTGGGCGCGAGCCGGTTGATCCGGATGCACGGCGTGTCGCCGATGGTGTCGAGAACGTCGCTGAAAAGTCGGCCGCGACCGCCGGTGGAGCGAGAATTGTCAGTTGCCATGATCATGGTCCTTTTTGGTGTGTTTGAACTCATCGGCCTTTGAAATTCGGCCTGCGCTTGTCGAGCATCGCAGCGACTGCCTCGTTCTGATCCTCGGTCGATTGCACGAGCGCTTGCATGGCGGAGGCCATTTCGAGAGCCACCGGCAACGACACGCCCTGGCTCTCGCGCAGCAGCCGCTTGTTCAACCGGATCGAGTGCGGTGGGAACGCCGCAATCTTCCGCGCCATCGCTATCGCCTCGTCCATCAGCTTGTCGTCATCGACCACCTTGGAGACGATGCCCCACTTGTCGGCCTTCTCCGCATCGATCACATCCCCCGTCAGCGTCATCTCGTAGGCGCGCGAAAGGCCCACCACGCGCGGCAGGAACCACGCCCCGCCGTCCCCCGAGACGAGCCCGACGCGCAAAAAGCTCTCCGCGAACTGCGCCTTCCGCCCGGCGATGCGGATGTCGCACATCAAGGCGGTATCGCATCCGGCGCCGATCGCGGCCCCGTTCACGGCGGCGATCGACGGCACCTCGAGGTCATAAAGAGCCCTCGGGATCTTGTGGATGCCATGCTGATAGGCACGGCGCATGTCGACCGGCGCGCCGCCGAACAGCCCCTTCTTCTCGCGCATCTCCTTGACGTTGCCACCCGACGAGAATCCTTCACCAGCGCCGGTCAAAATCATGCAGCGCACACTCATGTCCGCATTGATCCGCCGGCAGGCATCCACGATGCCGTCGATCACCGGATCGGTCAGCGCGTTCCTCGTCTTGGGATCGTTCAGCGTGACGACGACGATGCCGTCCCCCTTGGTCTCGAACGTCACGGCATCGGGCATGAAGGTCTCCACTCGCGCAGTCGGAAATCTCGATGGCATAAAGCCTAATGGTATCTATGCACGATTGTTCCCTCGCGCCAACAACCGGCAGGACACGGCGTGGAGCATTGCACCTGGCGCGCTGCTCACCGCCTTGTCAGGGCCCGGACATCCGCCCAGAATTCGTCGGCAGCCATCGGAGGAGATACGGCCATGCATCGCCGTCAATTTCTGAAGCTCAGCGCGGCAGGTCCACTCGGCATCGCGATGCCCAAGATCGCCCGCGCTCAGGCCTGGCCTGAGAAGCCTGTCAAAATCATTGTTCCCTTCGCCGCGGGAGGCGGAACCGATGTTCTGGCGCGCCCATGGGCCGAAAAACTGACCCAGGCCTTCGGCCAGCAATTCGTCGTCGAGAACCGGGGCGGCGCGTCAGGTATCATCGGCACGGAGGCTGCCGCCAAGTCGCCACCCGATGGCTACACCTTCCTTTTCACGGGATCGACAACCACGATCGCGATTCCTTTGATGCGCAAAGTCAATTACGACCCCGACGGCTTGATGCCCATCGCGCGCATGGGCGATGTCGTCTGCGGCTTCGTCATTCACGCCAATGTCGGCCCCAAAACGCTTCCCGAGGTCGTTGACTACGCGAGGAAGAACCCGGGCAAGCTCGCTTTTGGCTCCTCCGGCAACGGCACCACGCCGCACCTGAGATACGAGGCGTTCAAGCTCAAGACCGGCCTCGACATCCTCCACGTGCCTTACCGAGGCGGTGCCGATAGCTTGACCGATCTCCTGGCCGGCTCAATTCAGATGATGAACGAGCCAGTGACACTTCCGCATGTAAGGGCCGGCAAATTGCACCTCTTCTTCGTCAATCACGCACAGCGAATGGCCGAGTTTCCGAATGTGCCGACCATGACGGAATCCGGCTATCCCAATTCCGATGTTCCGATCTGGTTCACGCTGTGGGCGCCGGCCGGAACCTCGAAAGAGATCGTTCAGAAGCTCAACAGCAAGATCGTCGAACTCGCCAAAACCGACGACATGAAGCAGAAGATCCACCTCGCCGGTTGTGAGCCGGTGATTCAGACGCCTGAAGAGATCCAGGCCTTCCGCGAGCAGGACCGTAAATCGCTAGCCGAGCTGATCAAGGCAGCTAACGTCAAGATGGAGTAGCGCGGTGTCATTACGACACTGCTCGTCGATTTGACGAGTGCCAGCCGATTTCAGCCGACAAGGAGCCCGACATGATCTTCCTCAACGTCGTCTTGACCGTGAAAGACAATGCCGACGTGCCATTCGTTCGGTCCGCGATGCTGGAGCTCGGCCGCCTGGCGCGCACCGATCCCGGCTGCGTTCGCTTCGAGGTCTATCATTCGAAAAGCGACCCGCGTGCCTTCTTTCTCAATGAGATCTGGATGGATCAGACATCACTCGATGCTCATCGACAAACCAAGGCCTTCGTCGAGACTTACATGAAAACCGTGGTCCCGAAGCTCGAGCGGGCTCCACACCCCTGCGACCTGCTGGTCTGATCGCACCAAGAGCATGCCAATAAAAACTCCCGCGACCGGTTCCCGGCCACGGGAGCTTCATTCTGGCAATCGGCACTTCAGAGCTTGAACGGCACCACCTTCTGCGACTGCTTCCCGAGCCCCTCGATCGAGAGCGTCATCACGTCGCCGGCCTTCAGGAACGTCGGCGGCTTCATGCCTGCACCCACACCCGGCGGCGTCCCGGTCGTCACGATGTCACCCGGCTCCAGCACCATGAACTGCGACACGTAATGCAGGATGAAATCGCACTTGAAGATCATCGTGGCCGTGGAGCCCTTCTGCATGGTCTTGCCGTTGACCTCGAGCGACATCGGCAGGTTGTTGACGTCCTTCACCTCATCCGACGTGACGAGCCACGGCCCAACCGGCCCGAACGTCTCGGCCGATTTGCCCTTCATCCACTGCCCGCCGCGCTCGATCTGGAAGTGGCGTTCTGAGACATCGTTGCAGATCGTATAGCCGGCGATATGGGATGCTGCGTCCTTCAGCTCCACATACCGCGAACGCCGGCCGACCACGAACGCGATCTCGAGCTCCCAGTCGAGCTTCAGCGAGCCGCGTGGGATCATCACGTCGTCATTGGGCCCGCAGAGCGAGTTCGTCAGCTTGTAGAAGATGATCGGCTCCTTCGGAATCTCCGCACCGACCTCCTTGGCGTGGTCCGAGTAGTTGAGCCCGATCGCCACGAAGTTCCGCACATTCCCGACCGGACAGCCAAGCCGCACCCCCTTCGGTGTCTCCGGCAGGGTCGACGGGTCGATGGATCTCAGGTACGCGAGCGAGGCCGGCGACAGAACGTTGCCGTCAATGTCCGTCACATGCGATGACAGATCCCGTATCGCACCTGCGGCATCGACGAGACCGGGCTTCTCGGCGCCTGCTGGGCCGAAGCGGACAAGTTTCATGGCGTTTCGCTCCTGATAAGCTACTTCCGAAAACCGATGCTTATGCGTAGGCCCCGTCCGGTCGGGTGTCCAGCCGAAACCCGAGTGACCTGATCGATACCGTCACTAAAGGCGCATGTCCCATGTGCACTCAGGCCGGCCTGCTGAAATTGGATTCTCAGGTTTCATTTCGCCCTGACCGGCGCGGGATCGGAAATGGACGGCACCATGCGTCGCAAGATGTCGTCGGTTGCACCTGTTGCGATCAGGTAGCCCGTGCCGACGACAATCAGAGCCAGCGCGAACCAGAACACCGGTCGCGCCCGCCGCCAGAGCAGCGCCCAGGCAATCAGGATCAGCGGGATCGCAATGATCAGCGCGCCGGTCAACTTGCTCGTCATGGCTCGTTCCTCCGCTGGGATCCGGCACGCTCAGCAGCCCGGTTGCCAAGCGCATCACTCTTGGCCGCTGTGAGCGCGTCGTCTCGGCCGCCAACGCCGACCCGCTCGTCGAAGACAAAGCATTGCCCGCGCCACAAGCTCACGTCAGATGGCACTTGCGCGAGGTAGTTCAGAATGCCGCCGTCGAGGTGATAGACTTCTTCGAACCCGTGCGCGAGCAGATATGCGGACGCCTTCTCGCAACGGATCCCGCCCGTGCAGAACATGGCAATCCTCTTGTGCCGCTGCGGATCGAGGTTTGCAGCCACGAATTCCGGCCAATGCGAGAAGTGCTTGAGCTTCGGATCGACCGCCCCTTCGAACGTCCCGGCCTCCACCTCGTAGGTGTTTCGCGTATCGAGAAGCAGTACGTCCGGGTCCTGGATCAGCGCATTCCAGTCGGCCGGCTTTACGTAGGTTCCAACTCGGGCGGTGGGATCCGACTCCGGCCGCCGGAGCGAGATGATCTCGCGCTTGAGCTTGACCTTGAGGCGTTGGAACGGGTGCCGGTCAATCGTTGCCTCTTTGGTGACGAGATCGGCAAACCGCGGATCGCACCGCAACCACACCAGAAACCCCGCCATCGCATCCGGCTCACCGGAAACCGTACCGTTGATGCCCTCTGGCGCGACCAGGATCGTGCCCTTCATCGAGCGCGCGGCAAGCTCCGCCTTCAAGGCGGCGCGCAACGTGCCCGGTTCCTCGATCCGAACGAACTTGTAGAAGGCTGAAACAGTGATGGTCATTGGCTCAAAGCAGTAATCGGCCTCCTCGGGTGCCCGCGTCGGCATGGGCTCACGATGCTGCTCTCGCGGGCCCTCTGAGTCCGTTCAGTAATGCGGCGCGCACCAATCCGGTTGGCGCGTGCCGCCTTGATTTCGCGGCGCGCCGTCACTCCCAGCTACGCCCCACCACCCTCCGTCGCCAGCCACGCCCCGCAGCACGCCTTGGCCAGCTCTCGCACGCGCAGGATGTAGCTCTGGCGTTCCGTCACCGAGATCACGCCGCGTGCATCGAGCAGATTGAAAATGTGGCTCGCCTTGATGCACTGATCATAGGCCGGCAGCGCCATGAGATGCCGGCCAGCTACAGCGCGATTATCCGTGCCGGGCAGCGCGCCCTTCTCCAGCAGCGCCTTGCACTCGGCTTCTGCATCCTTGAAATGCTGCAGCAGCATCTCCGTGTTCGCGTGCTCGAAATTGTACCGCGAGTACTCCTGCTCGGCCTGCTGGAACACGTCGTTGTAGGTCAGCTTGCGCTCATCATGCCGGCCATTGAAGTTCAGGTCCCAGACCCGATCGACACCCTGCACGTACATGGCAAGCCGTTCGAGGCCGTACGTGATCTCGCCTGACACCGGACGGCAATCGTACCCGCCCACCTGCTGGAAGTAGGTGAACTGCGTCACCTCCATCCCGTTGCACCACACCTCCCAGCCGAGCCCCCAGGCGCCGAGCGTGGGGCTCTCCCAGTCATCCTCGACGAAGCGGATATCGTTCTTGGTCGTGTCGATTCCGATGGCGTCAAGGCTCTTCAGATAAAGGTCCAGGATGTCCGGCGGCGACGGCTTCATGATCACCTGGAACTGGTAGTAGTGCTGCAGGCGGTTTGGGTTCTCGCCATAGCGGCCATCCTTGGGCCGCCGCGACGGCTGGACATAGGCAGCGTTCCAAGGTTTTGGTCCGAGCGCGCGCAGCGTCGTCGCGGGATGGAAAGTGCCGGCGCCCACTTCCATGTCATAGGGCTGCAGCACCACGCAGCCTTGTCCGCCCCAAAACCGCTGCAACGTCAGGATCAGATCCTGGAACGACTCCTTCGGCCGCAGCTCGCCCATGATCGGGGCAGTCGAGCTCTGGGACTTGGGCTTTTCGGCGGTCTTGGTCGGCATCAGCGCGCCTCTAGGCTTTGGGTGCGGCGCACTATACGTATTCTGGGCCTGCCGTCATCCCATTATGGGCTCAGGCTGCAGCGGGAGTACACGCCCTTGGACGTGTTCGGTTGGTTATGGTGGCTGGTCTGGAATGCCCTGAGCCTCGTCTGGGGCGTCGTCTGGTTCCTGCTCGGGGGCTGGGTGGCGACGCTAGCCCAGATCGGTTTCGTCGTGCTGCTGATCTTCGGTTACAGATATGGTTGGCGGCAGGCCCCGCAGGAGATCTTGTCACGAGCGGTAGGTCTGCTTCGTGCTGGCGGGGGCTGGGTCCGATCGCGTGAGGCCGGCGCCGGGATACCTGCCCGCGACGCCAGAGGGCGGAGCGCGCGCGACCGGCCACATCGCGCATCGGGCGCGATCAGTCTCTCCACCTTGCTTAATGTTCTTATGCTGGCAGGACTTGCCGCCGCAGCTCTGGTATGATGAACAGTGCGACCTTCGCATTTTCAACGGGAAGTGTTCACCTCAGCAATTGGGAACTGTAGCCTCGTGGGCGATATCATCAATCTCCGGCAGACCAGGAAACGCAGAGCCCGCGAGGAAAAGGAGCGTCAAGCCGCGTCAAATCGCGCCAAATTCGGCGTCAGCAAGGCCGATCGTGGCCTTCATGACGCCCAAAAGGCGCTGGACGATAAACGGTTCAAGCAATCGCAGCGGTCGCCTTCGGCAGCGAAAGACACAGAGTGAAGGCAATTCCACCGCATTGGTTCTGCCGCCAAACCTTAATTTGAACCCGACGGTCGTCGTCCCATGCCACGGCCCGCCAAGCACTCGTTCACGATCGATAAGCACCGGACGTCCGTTTCCCTCGAGGAGCCGTTCTGGGCCGCATTGAAGGACGCGGCGAAAGACCACAACATATCGGTCGCCAAGCTCGTCCAGTCGATCGACAAGCAGAGGCAAGGCGATGACGGCCTGTCCAGCGCGATCCGCATCTGGCTGCTGGAGCATTTCCGCAACCGCAGCAATGGGCCTGCATAAGCTGCTGGCCTGCGTCCGGAACAGTCGGCTCAAGCGACGCAGCAATAGATGCAGCAAAAGATTGACCCGCCCATCTTCGATCGCTTCAATGGCCAAATACTCTTGCCGGTTCCTCAGGTGCGCTCATGCCAATGGCTCGCTTCCTGATCTTAACTTTGTTCGCGGGCGTGGTGGCGACCATGAATTGGTCGCAGACCTTGGCCAAAGCGCCCGCTGGAAGCACGTCGAGTGTCGACGTGCGCGTAGCTCTGATTGCGCCTCGCGATGCCGCGAAAGCAATCGCCCGTCGCAATGCCCCGCTGCTGATCGATGTCCGCGACAAGGTCGAGTTCGACGTCGGACATCTCCCCAAGGCGGTGCGCCTGACCATCGACCCGGACAATCAGCCAGGACTGGCCGTCGCCTTCATAAACCGGCGCGGCAAGGCCCGTACTGTGATTCTCTACTGCACGACGATGGCGCGCAGCTCGTCCGTCGCCGAACGGCTGCATCTCGATCTGCTCGAGGCAGGTGTCCAGCAACTCATGGTACTGCAAGGCGGCATCATCGAATGGGCCAACCAGGGACTGCCCATGGTAGATGGAGCCAACAAGCCGACCACGTTCGTCCACCCGCACGACCCCGACACGGCGAAACTGCTGAGCGATCCGGCACGAATCCGCTACGGTGAAAAGCGATGATGCTGGCGACTCCGTGCGGCTTGCTCATTCAGGGCTTTCAAGCTGGTTTCAATGCCGCAGCGGTCAGCTCGCCGAGCGCCAGCTTTTGGCGGCCATCGGCGTCGAAGTTCTCGGGAGCGAGCCATCTCTCGTAAGCCGCCTTCAACTGCGGCCATTCCTCGGCAATCATCGCAAACCAGGTCGTATCGCGCGACCGGCCTTTGTTGATCACCGCGCGACGGAACAGTCCCTCGTACGTATAGCCGAACCGCTCCGCTGCCCGCCGCGATGGCGCATTCAGTGCATCGCACTTCCATTCGTAGCGACGATAGCCAAGGTCATCGAACACATACTTGGCGAACAGGAAGTTGGCCTCGGTGGTAACCGGGGATTTCGAGATAGCCGGCCCCCAGTAGATGTTGCCGATCTCGATCGACTGCTGTTCCGGCGTTATACGCATCAGCGTCTGGCGCCCCTCGCACCGGCCGGTACGTTTGTCGATTACTGCGAACACCAGGGGATCGGCGCTCTTCTCTGCTTTGGCGAGCCAATCGTCCATGTCCGCCATGGTCTTCACAACCGGATCGAAGAGATAGCGGAACCGCTTCGCAGCATCTGGCGGCGTCGAGGCCTCGAACAGCTGATGGGCGTGGCGCGCCGCGGAAATCGGCTCTAGCCGGCAGTAGCGACCCTCCAGCACGATACGTTCGGGCCTCCTGGCCGCCCCCGGATTGGCAAGCATCGGACCGATCGGCAATCCGGTCTCGGAGTCGATCTCGCGCGGAATCTGCGCTTCGTGCAGATAGGTCGTCATAGCGCGAACCCTCCATCAACGAAGAATGGCTGGCCGGTCGTGAATGCGCTCTCATCCGACGCCAGATAAACCGCTACATGCGCTACTTCTTCCGCCGTGCCGAGCCTTCCCATGGGCTGGCGATCAATGAACATCTGCCGCGCCTTCTCCACACCACCGACGTCACGGCCGAGCGCCGCAATGCGGTCATCCAGCGACGGCGATTGAATCGTGCCCGGGCAAATGCAGTTGCAGCGAATGCCCTTTTTGATGAAGTCGAATGCCACGGCCTTGGTCAGCCCCACGACCGCTGCCTTCGTCGCAGTATAGACGTAGCGGTTCGCGACTGCCTTTGACGGTCCGGCACCCGATGCCATGTTGATGATCACGCCTTTGCCGCGCGCGACCATGGCGGGCAGGAACGCTTGGATTCCGCGATGCATCGACTTCACATTGAGGTCGAACGAGAAGTCCCAGTCTTTTTCGGAGCAATTGAGGGCATCACCGTGATGCACGAAGCCGCCACAGTTGAAGAGAATGTCCACTGCCCCGACACGCTTGCCCATCGCCATCACGGCATCGGTGCTCAGCAGATCGAGCTGAAGACACTCCGCGACGCCGGCCTCCTTGAGGCCCTTCATCTTGTCCTCATCGAGATCCGTGGCGATCACCCGCGCGCCCTCCCGCGCGAATGCGAGCGCCGTCGCGCGCCCGATGCCGGCACCTGATGCCGTACAGAACGCTGTCTTGCCCTGCAGCCGCCCGGTCATTTTGTCCATCTCCTAAACAACTCTCCGCCATGCATGCCTGCATGCTGCCGCCTGGACTGCGCTTTGTCCAAGGCAATATCGAGGAACCTGGATATGTCAGGTGTGCTGGTTCTATCGCCGCAGAACCGCAACCGCCTCGAGGTGCGGCGTGAACAGGAACTGATCGATCGGAGTCACTGATTCAAGGCGATAGCCACCGTCGACCAGCAGGCGCAGATCACGGGCCAGAGTCGCCGGATTGCAGGAGACAGCGATGACGCTCTTCACCCTCGAGCGGGCAAGCGCCTCAGCTTGCCGTTTGGCACCCGCGCGCGGTGGATCGAACAGAACAGCATCGAAGTCTTCGAGCTCCTTCGGCGACATGGGATCGGCCATCAGGTCACGTACTTTGGTCTCGATCGGCTTCAAGCCCCGCGCCCTCTTCTGTGCGACTTGAAGCGCCTCGATCAGCTTTCGGTCGCTATCGACCGCCAACACGCGCGCCATTCGAGCCAGCCCCAGCGCAAACGTACCGAGGCCCGAGAAGAGGTCCGCGACCCGCTTCGCCTTGACAGCAGCAGCTGCTGTCAAATCGCGCATCGCCAGCTCCGCCTCCGATACGGCTTGCACGAAAGCCCCCGGCGGAGGAACGACGTCCACCCCGGAGATACTGAGCGTCGGCTCCTCGCGCACGATGAGCGGATCACCACATAACGAAAGCCGCAGGATCCGCGTGCCATGAAGGCGATTGCTCAGGGCCAGCCGTTCGCCGGGTCCGAGCCTGACCTTGACCGCATCCAAGTCGACGTCGAGCCCTCGGTCGGCAGCGATCACGCTGACTCTCGCTTCATCGCCGGGCCGGACCAGCAATTGACCGATATCGCGCAGCACCGGCAGCTCGGCCACGATGGCTTGAGACAGCACTGCACAATCTCTGATCGGCTCGATTTCATGCGAGCGACGAGCATGAAATCCTAAAGCAACGTGCCCATGCGAGCGCCGAGCGGCCAGCACGGCACGGCGACGCGAGCGCAACGGCACTGAAATCATCTCCGCAACCTCTGTTTGAAGTCCATGGGTGCGCAGCGCCTCGGCCAACAGGTCCGCCTTCCACGCTCGGTAGAGTTCATCCGACATGTGCTGCAGCGAGCAGCCGCCACACTTTCCCACGTGCGAACACAAGGGCTCGCTCCGGCGCTGCAACAGCGAGGCTGCGACCACCTCGAAGCCGCCGCTCCGTGATCGTGCGACGCGTTCACCTGGGAGCGCCCCTGGCACGAAGTGCGCTCCGGACGGAGTCTCTATGACGCCATCGCCCGCGATGCCGAGCCGCACGACGTTGTACTGCTCAGCTTCAGTCATGCATCGCTCCGATCAGGAACTCCCGATTGCCATCACCACCCGTGATGGGCGATTCAATGACCCCTAGTATTCGCCATCCCGCCTGATCTCCGAGCCATTGGCGCACGCGATTTACCGCATTCTGGTGCACCACCGGATCCGTGACGACACCGCTCCTCGGCACGACGTCGCGTCCGGATTCGAATTGCGGCTTGATCAGCGCTACCAGCCAGCAGCCGGCCGATGCAAATGACAACGGCACCGGCAACACTGATGAAAGCGCGATGAAACTCACGTCGGCGACGATCGCGCTGACGTCCTCCGGGATGATAGCGCGGCTGAGTCGGCGCGCATCGACCCCCTCGAGTGATATAACTCGCCTATCGCCTCGAAGCGTCGGGTGCAGCTGCCCGCGTCCGTTGTCGACCGCATAGACGCGTGTGGCGCCTTGAGCCAGCAGCACCTCGGTAAATCCCCCGGTAGAAGCGCCGACATCAACGGCGACACGACCTTCGGCATCTATGCCGAAGGCTGAAAGAGCTGCACGGAGTTTCAATGCACCACGTGAAACATAATCCCCGGCACCGGATCTGACTGAGATCCGGGTCTGGTCGGATATCAGCTGCGCTGGTTTGATCACAACCTTGTCATCGACCAGCACTTCGCGCCTGAGGACGAGGTCTCGTGCCCGAGCCCGAGTCGTCACCAGGCCCCTGGTGACTAACGCCTGATCCAGACGAAGTTTTCGATCGTTTGACATGGTATCGTTCGGCGACCGCCGGTCATTGAGGACACTGGTCACGCCAATCGCGCCGGGAGAACGCAATCACGTGTTCTCTATGCCTGATGTTGACCGAACACGCATCCAAGTCCTCTGCGTCCTCGTAGTTCTGTTTGTTCGCGGTTATGCGAGAATACGCTCATCACCACAAATCGGAGACTAGCCATGATGGATCGCCGAAAGAATTTAACGCTGCTGGCCGGGGTCGCAAGTCTCGGCGCGGCGGCGGGCTCGGTTCTGCGAGTTGGCCCCGCTTCCAGCCAGCAACCGCAGCCGGCATTTACGTTGCCTCCGCTCGGCTACCCTTACGAAGCGCTTGAGCCGCACATCGATACGGCGACGATGAATTATCACCACAAGAACCACCACAACGCGTTTATCGGCGTCCTGAACGCTCAGGTCGAGAAGTTCCCCGATCTCGCCAAGCAGCCCATCGAATCGTTCCTGTCCAACCTGGCCAGCGTCCCGGACGCGGTCCGCACGCCTGTTCGCAATGCTGGCGGCGGTCACTGGAACCACACCTTTTTTTGGAGTTTGATGAAGCCTGGCGGCGCCAAGGCTCCCGCCGGCGAGCTGAAGACGGCCATCGACGATACCTTCGGCTCAGTTGACAAGATGATGGAGGCTGTCAACCAGAGCGGTATGACGCGCTTCGGCTCGGGCTGGGCTTGGCTGGTCGTAGGCAAGGATAAGAAGCTAGCGGCGGTGAGCACCGCAAATCAGGACACCCCGCACATGGAGCTGGGTGCCAAGCCCGTGGTCGGCATCGATGTCTGGGAGCATGCCTATTACTTGAAGCACCAGTACCGGCGCGCTGACTACTTGAAAGCGTGGTGGAACACCCTGAATTGGGACCAGGCTGCGGAAAATTTTAAAAAGGCCGCTGGCTGACGTAATCCCACAAAAAAGAAGCCCCGGAGGGTGACCGGGGCTAAACTGCTGGCGTCAGTTTTTGTGGGGGAGGGGGACTGACGCGAGCTTTGTTACGCAATACTGACCTGTCCACAGATTAATCCAGCAGCACCAATGCGTCGATAAGCGCACAATCGGCTTGGAGTTATCCACTTCGCCCTGTGGAGAACCGAGCAGCCCATAGTCGTTTTCCTTTTGAAGTCATCTGCTTGCCCCTCAGCCCGGGTTCTCCTGCAGACTACTCCGCCGCATCCTTCCGGGGCGCGACTTTTTTGCGATCTGCTGGCTTCGGCTTCCGGGCAGCGGCTTTGCGCGGAGGTTTGTCGTCGTTAGCCACCGCGGACGGCTCCTTCCGGGCCTTGCCTTTGGCAGGCCTGCCCTTGCCCCCGCCCTTGGCGATGCGCTCCGACAAGATCGATATCGCCTCGTCGACCGTCACTGAAGCCGGATCTTTGCCGCGAGGTACATTGGCATTGATCTTGTTGTGCGTGATGTAAGGGCCATACCGCCCATTGAGCACTTCGATCTTGCCGCCTTCCGACGGATGCTCACCGAGGTCCTTGATCACCTGCCGCTGCGCGGTGCGCCCGAAGCGACCCTTGCCGCCACCGGCCCGCTTCTCGGCCAGCAGCGTCACCGCACGGTTGAGACCGATCTCGAACACCTCGTCCACCGAGCTCACGTTGGCGTAGGTTCCATCGTGCAAAATGAACGGCCCATACCTGCCAAGTCCAGCGGTGATCGGCGTTTGCGTCTCCGGATGATGCCCGACGAGCCGGGGCAAGTTGAGCAGCCGAAGTGCCTTTTCCAGATCCAGCGACGCGGGATCCCACCCGCGTGGCACGGAGGCACGTTTGGGTTTGTCGCCCTTCTCTACGGCCTCGCCGAGCTGGACATAGGGGCCGAAACGACCGTTCCTGAGCGTGACCTCCAGACCGCTTTCAGGGTCGATCCCGAGTACCTTGCCGTCCATCGTCGCGGCATCGCCTTCATCGCCGGTCGGCGGCGTCAGCTGCCGCGTATAGCGGCAATCGGGGTAGTTGCCGCAGCCGACGAACGCCCCGTTCTTGCCGGAAATCTTGAGGCTGAGCTGCCCGGTCCCGCACTTGGGGCAGGTCCTCGGATTGGAGCCATCCTCTTTCTCCGGGAAGATGTGCGGGCCCAATAGCTCATTCAAAGCTTCCAGAACGTCGGAGACCTTGAGCTCCTTGGTCTCCTCGACACGCCCGATGAACTCGCGCCAGAACTCGCGCAGCACCTCTTTCCACGCGAGCTTGTGGTCCGAGATCAGGTCGAGCTTCTCTTCGAGCCCTGCCGTGTAGTCGTACTCTACGTATCGCTTGAAGAACTGCTCGAGGAAGGCGGTGACCAGGCGGCCTTTGTCCTCGGGCACCAGCGCCGCCTTTTCCTTGCGCACGTATTCGCGATCGATCAACGTCGCCATGGTCGTCGCATAGGTCGACGGCCGGCCGATACCGAGCTCTTCCATTCGCTTGACCAGCGTCGCCTCTGTGAATCGGGGAGGTGGCTGCGTGAAATGCTGGTTCGTCTCGATGCTGCGATCCCTGACCTGATCGCCGCTCGCGAGCGGGGGGAGGCGACGGCTGTCGTCTTCCTCGTCCCCCTTGTCCTCCTTGCCTTTGTCGATACCGCGCTGCCGGTCGTCTCGACCCTCGTCGTAGAGCTTGAGAAAACCGTCGAACGTCACAACGGAACCCGTTGCACGCAACCCATACGGCTTGCCGTCACGGCCTTTGACCCCGATCTCGGCTGTCGTCTGATCGATTTCTGCTGACGCCATCTGGCTCGCCACCGCGCGCTTCCAGATCAGCTCGTAGAGCCGCGCCTGGTCGCGATCGAGATACTTCGAGACCTCGCTCGGTTTCCGACTGACATCGGTCGGCCGGATCGCCTCGTGCGCCTCTTGTGCGTTCTTGGCCTTCGCCTTGTATTCGCGGACGAACGGTGCAACGTAGCGCTTGCCATAGTCGCCTTCAATCTGGCGGCGGATCGCGCTGACGACCTCCGGAATGATCGTGACACCATCCGTTCGCATGTAGGTGATGAGGCCGACCGTCTCGCCGCCAAGGTCGACGCCCTCGTAAAGCCGCTGCGCGAGCTGCATCGTCTGCTTGGCAGAGAAGCCGAGCTTGCGCGAGGCATCCATCTGCAGCGTCGATGTCGAGAAGGGCGCCCACGGATTGCGGCGTGCAGCCTTCTTCTCGACCGAGGTCACGCGGAATTCGCCCTTCTCGATAGCCGCCCTGATGGCGCTCGCGGATGCTTCATCCTTGATCGACAGCTTCTCGAGCCGCTGGCCCGAGATGGATGTGAGCCTGGCCTGGAACTCCTCTCCCTTTGCTGTCGCAAGGTGGGCGATGATCGACCAGTATTCCTCCGTCTTGAATCGCTCGATTTCGAGCTCCCGGTCACAGAGGATACGGAGCGCCACCGACTGCACCCGGCCGGCCGACCGGGCACCGGGCAGCTTGCGCCAGAGCACCGGAGAGAGCGTAAATCCGACAAGGTAATCGAGGGCCCTGCGGGCGAGGTAAGCCTCGACCAGGGGTGCATCGATGTCCCTGGGTGCCCTCATGGCATCGAGCACAGACTGTTTGGTGACGGCGTTGAACGTCACCCGCTCGACGGCCGTACCCTTCTTGAGCGCCTTCTTCTGGTTCAAGACCTCGAGAATATGCCAGGAGATCGCTTCCCCCTCACGATCCGGGTCCGTGGCGAGGATCAGCTTGTCGGCTTTCTTTGCAGCCTCGGTGATTTCACGCATGACCTTCTTGGACCGGTCGTCATCCTGGGCCCAATGCATGGTGAAATCGTTGTCCGGCTCCACGGAGCCGTCCTTCGAGGGCAGATCCCGCACATGTCCGTAGCTTGCGAGAACCCTGAAACCTGAGCCGAGATATTTGTTGATCGCCTTGGCTTTCGCAGCCGATTCGACAATGACGAGTTGCATTGAAATCCTTCGTGCTCGGGTTGTATCCCGGCCGCCGCATCGTTACAGGTGTCGGAGGCACCATATGGTTGAGGACACAAGGGCTGTCAAACTGCGGCTTAGATTGCATGTTTAAATTATCACAACTTAGGATTGCGAAACTCTCCGGCCGCTGATAATAATAAAAGCAACAGCCATAGGGGGGCGCATGACCAGAAAGCTTGGGACCTCGAAACGGCAAGCTTCGGGCCCGGCCGAAGACCCGGAGCGAAGTCAACGCGCAGATCCGATCAACGCTGCGGATTACCTTGAATATCTTGCTGATGTTACTCTCGAGTTGAGTGATATGGCGAAGCAAGCCGATGCCGCAACCCTCGCCGCTCTCATGCATGTCGCTTACGAAGAGGCACGCCTGCAGCTGACCTTGCGCAAGTCCTCTAGGGGCTAGCCAATCCGTCCTTCAGAGAAACCAGTTGCGCACCGTGGTGCTCGATCTCGCCGCCGAGCGCCAGCTCAAGCAGTGCAGCCCGGACGTCTTGGACTGAAGCCCCTGTCGCCCGGACCACTGCGTCCATGTCGACTGGGGCAGGTCCAAGTGCGTTCCGGACCAAACTCAAGACATCGAGAGGTGCCAGATTACCCGGCTGCACGGTGGTCGACTGCTCTTCCCGAGCACCTTGACGCATCGGCTCTCGAGGCCCCCGACTGCTAGTCGCGTGGTGCCCCTCTACCAACGGCAGGAACGCCTCGGTCAAGTCCTCGGCCGAAGCCGCCAGAAGCGCACCCTGTCGGAGGAGCGCGTTCGTTCCCTCGGCCCGCGGATCAAGCGGATGCCCCGGTACCGCCAACACAAGCCGTCCCTGTTCATTGGCCATTCGCGCCGTAATCAGACTGCCGGAGCGGCGGGCTGCTTCCATAACCACAACTCCGAGCGAAACCCCCGAGATCACTCGGTTGCGACGCGGAAAATCCTGCGCGCGCGGCTGATATCCCGGTGGCTGCTCGGTGATGAGACATCCCTCAGCGGCAATGCGTTCGTAAAGTGCCGCATGCTCGGGCGGATAAATGAAGTCTATCGCGCCGGCCAGCACTGCCACGGTTCCGGTCGCAAGCGACGCCTCGTGCGCTGCCCCATCAATCCCGCGTGCCAGCCCTGATACAACGACGAACCCGGCGTTCCCCAGCGCCCCGGCAAACAGACGCGTCAGCTTGATGCCTGCCGCCGACCCGTTCCGCGCGCCAACGATCGCGACCATCGGCCGACCCAGCAGGCTCGTTCGTCCCTTCACATAGAGCATCGGCGGCGGCACTTGGATGTTGGCCAGCGCAGGCGGATAGCCGGGCTCGATCGTAAAGAGTGGCTCCGCTCCTTGGCGTCGCGCCGCATCGAGCTCTGCTTCGGCGGCTTCCCGCCGGCAAACTTTGATGGTCCGCCGACCGCCGGCGCGCCGTCCAAGCTCCGGAAGCGCTTCGAGCGCCGGCTCCGCCCCGCCGAAATGATTAATCAGCTCTCGAAATGTGACCGGCCCCACATTTTCCGACCGGATCAACCTCAGGCACGCGAGCCTCTGCGCATCATTCAATTCAGCGATCGGCAGGGGTGCCCATAGCCCAGCACGTTCCTCGCGCGACGGCTGGATCTCACCCAATGGGTTCTTGCTTGGCTGACTTGTCACCGATCTTGCTCTCGGTCCCGCTCAACAGACGCTCGATATTCGCTTTGTGCTTGTAGAAGAGCAACACTGACATCAGTGCAAAGAGAAAAGCGAGTTGATGTGCACCGAAGCCGAGCAGCACCAATGGGGTCGCCGTCGCCGCCGCGAGAGACGCAAGCGAAGAATACCGGAACACGAATGCAACGATCAGCCATAGGACACAAAATACTAACCCGGCGAGCGGGCTCAGGCCCACAAGCACCCCAATATACGTGGCCACCCCTTTGCCACCAGCAAACCCGAGCCAAACCGGATAGATGTGGCCGAGCAGAGCCCCCAATCCCCCAGCCATTGCGGCGTTTGCGATTTGCTGCAGATTCGATTGCGTAGCAGCAACAATGGCACCGACTGAATTGGCGTCGCCCGATTCGGTAAGAATGGCTCCATCCCCGATCAGGTAGCGCGCGGCGAGGAACGCCGCCAAAACAACCGCCAGATAACCTTTGAACCCGTCCAGGAAGAGCGTCAGCGCGGCGAGCGACTTGTTGCCCGTGCGAAGCACATTCGTCGCTCCGATGTTCCCGGACCCGATCGCGCGGACATCGCCAAGCCCCGCTGCCCTCGTCAGCAGCAAGCCCCACGGGATCGAGCCCAGGAGGTACCCACCTGCAAATGCGGCAGACATCAAGAGGTGATGTGAAGACATCGAAGGCGGCTTTCGGGCAGCAGCGATTGAGGGTCAGGAACGCAGCTCGACACCGTATTGATAGACCGTCTTACCGGCAACCAATGTGCGCAGCACACGCCCTTGCACCTTCTGCTCATCGAGTGGCGCGTTCTTCGAGCGCGCCTTGAGCAGATCTCGGTCAACGACCCACGATGCGTTGAGATCGATAAGCGCCAGATCTGCAGGCGCCCCCTTCTCGATGCGCCCCGATGGCAGACCCAGCAACTTGGCTGGGTTGACAGTGAGCGCACGCAGCAGCGCCATCAAGCCGATCTCATTGTTGTGCACGAGCCGAAGCGCCGCCGGCACCAGCGTCTCGAGCCCGATTGCGCCGTCCGCAGCTTCGGCGAATGGACGCCGTTTCACATCTGCGTCTTGCGGATCGTGGCTCGAGACCACGACATCGATGTCTCCGTTCGCGACCCCACGCACCAGGGCGGCCCTATCTTCCTCGGACCTGAGTGGCGGTCGCACCTTGAAGAACGTGCGATAGGGCCCGACGTCGGTTTCATTCAGAATGAGGTGATTGATCGAGACGCCACACGTCACCGGTAGTTTGCGGGCCCGCGCCCGGCGGATGACGTCGAGGCTCTGCTCGCACGAGATGGTCGACGCGTGATAGCGCCCGCCCGTGATTTCAACTAGGCGCACATCGCGCTCGACCACGATCACCTCGGCGATCTTGTTGACGCCAGGCAATCCGAGCCGCGTCGACACTTCACCTGAATTCATCGCCGCCCCGGACGTCAGGTACGGGTCCTCGGTATGGTGCACGATCAAAGCATCGAAGTCTTTGGCGTAAAGCAGCGCATTGCGCATCACGCGCGTGTTGGCGATCGATGATTTGCCGTTGGTGAAGGCCACCGCGCCCGCGCGTTGCAACAGGCCGATCTCGGCGAGCTCTTCGCCCTTCAGACCTTTTGTCACCGCGCCCATGATGTGCACATTGACGATTGCGCGCTCCCGCGCGCGCCGCTGCACGTAGTCGACGAGCGCCACCTGATCGATGACCGGTTCGGTGTCGGGCATACACACGATAGTTGTGACACCGCCGGCGGCCGCTGCGAAGCTCGCCGTCTTCAGTGTTTCGCGGTGCTCTTGACCGGGGTCTCCCGTGTAAACCTGGCAATCGATCAGCCCAGGGCAGAGGACATGGCCCTGGCAGTCGATCACATCGGCGCCGTCAGGCGCGGTGCGCCGGAGATGGCCGCCGAAATCGGCAATCTCACTATCCCTCACCACGAGACCACCTGGCTCGTCGCGCCCAGACGCCGGATCGATCAGCCGCGCATTGATGAACGCGGTGGCCGGTGCGTCATTGGCTGTCGCTGGTTGCTTCATGGGGCCCGCCTCAATGGTTCGGCAGGTTGCGCGCAAGCGCCTCAAGCACGGCCATCCGCACCGCAACGCCCATCTCCACTTGGTCGCGGATTACGCTGCGAGAATGGTCGGCGATGGGCGAGGCAATCTCGACGCCGCGATTCATCGGGCCCGGATGCATGATCAGCGCGTCGGGCTTCGCGAGCGACAACTTCTCGTGGTCGAGGCCGAAGAAATGGTAGTACTCGCGGGTCGAAGGCACATAGTTGCCCTGCATGCGCTCGCGCTGAAGCCTCAGCATCATGACGATGTCGCAGCCCTCGATGCCCTTCCACATGTCGGTGTAGACTTGGGCGCCGAGCCGCTCGATGCCAGGCGGGAGCAGCGTCGATGGCGCTACGAGCCGAACATTGGCTCCGAGCGCATTCAGCACGTAGATATTCGAGCGCGCGACCCGCGAGTGCAGGATATCGCCGCAGATGGCGACCGTAAGCCCGGCGATTCTATTCTTTGCGCGCCGGATCGTCAGTGCATCGAGCAGCGCTTGCGTTGGGTGCTCGTGCGCTCCGTCGCCTGCATTGATCACCGAGCAATCGACCTTTTCGGAAAGGAGCTGGACCGCACCCGCCGCATGATGGCGCACCACGATCATATCGGGCCGCATGGCATTGAGTGTCATCGCGGTGTCGATCAGGCTCTCGCCCTTCTGCACCGACGAGGTCGAGACATTCATGTTCATGACATCGGCGCCGAGCCGTTTGCCGGCGAGCTCGAAGGACGCCTGGGTCCGGGTGGATGCCTCGAAGAAGAGATTGATAAGCGTTCGCCCGCGAAGCAGATCGCGCTTCTTGTTGATCTGGCGATTGACCTCGGCGGCCTTGTCGGCGAGGTCCAGAAGCGAATTGATCTCTTTTGCCGTCAATCCCTCGCACGTGAGGAGGTGGCGGCGCGGGAAGTGAATGGGCGCTTGTTCGATCGTTGCCATTAAAGGACGGCTCTTATCCCGAGTCCGTGACCCCCGCAAGTCGCCTGGCTGCGATCGATCTACTGGGCAGGATTCAATATTTTCGCCCGACGATCAGCTCGGCGCCTTCAGGGCCCACGGCTTCGCAGTGAAGGTCGCCCATGGCCACCTCGAAGATCTCACCGGCGCGGTAAGTCTTCTCTATGCCTTGGCACGTGATGGTGAAGGCTCCACCGACGATGAGCCCACGGGCCGTGTAGTGGTGGCCGTGCTCGCCGTTGGCCGGGCGCGGTTCAAGTCGCTTCCTCTCGATCTCGACGAAGCCATCGGAACGAAGCTGGGTCTCGAATGCGACGGGCGTCATTGATACCTCCTGTGCCGACGGTCGGATCGCAGATACCTCTGCCGCCGTCAACTAAGGTTACGCGACTGCTGCGGGCGCCAGGGCTAATCGAGCGCGTGAGATCGAGGACCAATTGGCCGCGCGGAACTCTCCGCGCGGCCCCAGTTTCGTCCAAGCGTCGCGGGCGGTCTCGCCCGCGCTCACGCCTTCTTCGCGCCCTTCATTGCCTTCAACACCTTCGGCGGCGAGAGCGGCAGCTCGAACATGCGCACGCCGGTTGCACGACGGGCGGCTGCGTTGATCGCCGCCATTGGCGGAATGATCGGCGTCTCGCCGATGCCGCGCACACCATAAGGATGCCGTGGGTTCGGCACCTCGACGATGATCGTGTCGAGCATCGGCAGATCCGAGGCGACCGGCATCCGGTAATCAAGGAAGCCGGCGTTCTGCAACTTGCCATCGGCGCCGTAGACGTACTCCTCGTTGAGCGCCCATCCGATGCCCTGCGCCGCGCCGCCCTGAAACTGGCCTTCCACGTAGGATGGATGAATCGCCTTGCCGGCATCCTGGATCACGGTGTAGCGCGTGACCGTCAGCTTGCCGGTGTCGGGATCGATTTCAGTGTCCGCGATGTGGACGCCGAAGCTCGGAGCCGCACCCTGCGCCGAGATGGCGCCGACGCCGACCAGCGAGCCGCCGGTCTTGCCCGCGACCTTGGCAATTTCGGCAAGCGACATCGGCTTGTGCTTGCCTGCATTGTCACCGGCCGGACGGAACATGCCGTCCTCGAACGTCACCGCCTCCTCCGGGATCTCCCAGAGCTTGGCGGCGCGCCCGCAGGCCTGCTTGATGATGGAGCGGGCCGCTTCCACCGTCGCCATGCCGCTCGAGAACGTCGCGCGGCTGCCGCCGGTGAGGAAGTTGTAGCCGAGCGTCGAAGTGTCCGAGATATAGGGACGCACCTTCTCGTACGGAATCTTCAGCTCCTCGGCCGCCATCATGGCGAGCGAGGCGCGCAGTCCGCCGATGTCGGGCGTGCCGGCTTGCAGCGTGACCGTGCCATCCTCGTTGAGCTGAAGGTTGACCGTGGTCTCGCCGCCGATGTTGAACCAGAAGCCCGCGGCGATGCCGCGACCCTGGTTCTTGCCAACCGGCGCCTTCCAGTGTGGGCTGTTTTTCGCGGCATTCAGGCACTCGACGAGACCGACGGGCCCGAACTTTGGACCATAGGCAGCCTTGGTGCCTTCCTTGGCTGCGTTTTTCAGGCGCAGCTCGATCGGGTCGATGCCGAGCTTCTCAGCCAGCTCGTCCACGACGCTCTCGACGCCATATTCGGCGATCGGACCGCCAGGTGCGCGGTAGGCCGCAACCTTCGGACGGTTGGAGAGGACGTCGAAGCCGACAACCTTCACGTGCTCGAGATCGTAAGGCGCGAAGGCACACATGCAGGCCGGCTGCACTGGACTGCCCTGGAAGCACCCGGCTTGGAACTTCATGAGGCCTTCGGCGGCAGTGATCTTGCCGTCCTTCTTGGCACCCATCTTGACCCAAACCGTGGCACCGGACGTAGGCCCGGACGCCTTGAACACTTCCTCGCGGCTCATCACCATCTTCACCGGACGGCGTGCCTTTTTCGAAAGCGCCAGCGCTACCGGCTCCATGTAGACGACCGTCTTGCCGCCGAACCCGCCGCCGATCTCCGACGAGGTAACGCGCAGCTTGGTGATGTCCCAGCCGAGCAGGCGCGCGCAGTGCGCCCGCGCGATCCAGTGGCCTTGCGTGGTGGTCCAAAGCTCGGCCGTGCCGTCCTCTGACACCGACGCCACGCAAGCGTGAGGCTCGATGTAGCCTTGGTGCACCGGCTTCGTCTTGAACTCGCGCTCGACGATGATATCGGCCTCTTTGAAGCCCTTCTCGACGTCGCCCAGCGTGAACTCGACTCGCTTTGCGACGTTGGAGGCCTTGGTCGGCGGTGGCGTCATGCCTTGCGTGATCATGCCATCCTCGACGATCGGCGCGTCGGGCTTCATTGCCTCGACCTCATCGATGACGTGCGGCAGGATCTCGTAATCGACCTTGATCAGCTTCAAGGCTGCCCGCGCAATCGATTCCGACGTCGCGGCGACAGCCGCCACAGGGTGCCCTTCGAACAGCACCTTCTCGCGCGCCATGACGTTGCGCACGACATCACGGTAATTGATCAGCATCTCGCCGGCCGGCACGAATTCTGAAGCCTGGTCGACGAAATCTTCGCGTGTGACGACCGCCTTCACGCCCGGCAGCGCCAAGGCTTTCGAGACGTCGATCGACTTGATGCGGGCATGCGGGTGCGGCGAACGCAGCATCTTGCCGGTGAGCTGCCCTGCAACCTTGTGGTCCGCGCCGAATTTGGCGCGGCCCGTAACCTTGTCAGCTCCATCCGGACGGATCGGACGCGTGCCGACGACGTCGAACTTGGGACCTTTGACGCGCTCTTGCATGGGTCAGGCTCCTTTTCTCATCTCCGCAGCAGCGTCCATGACCGCCCGGATGATCTTGTCGTAACCTGTGCAACGGCACAGGTTGCCCGCCAGCCAGTAGCGGGTTTCGGTCTCTGTCGGGTTTGGATTTTTGGCCAGCAGCGCCTTCGCCGCGACGAGAAAACCCGGGGTGCAGATGCCGCACTGGAGTGCCGCATGCTCCAGGAACTTCTGCTGCAGCGGATGCAGCTTCTCGCCCTGCGCCATTCCCTCGATTGTCTCGATCTTCTTGCCGTTGGCCTCGACCCCGAGAACGAGGCACGAGCAGACGAGACGCCCGTCAATCGTAACGGAGCAGGCTCCGCAGTCGCCCGACGAGCAGCCTTCCTTGGCACCGGTCAAGTTGAGTTCGTCACGCAGGCAATCGAGCAGCGTCTGCTCGGTCTCGCACAGGAACTCGACCGGGTCGCCGTTGACGGTGGTAGATACGTGATGCTTAGCCATTATGCCTTCCTCGCACGCTCGAGCGCCATCAGCGCTGTCCGTTTCGCCAGCACGCCCGCAATGTCGATGCGGAACTCCTTCGTGCCACGCTTGTCATCGATCGGATTGCAGGCGGCGCGCGCCGCGGCTGCCAATTTCTCCAGGGCTGCATCATCGACCTTGGTGCCGACCAGTCCCGAGGCGTCGACCAGCAACGGCCGCGCCGCGACCGCGCCGAGCCCCATGCGGGCCGCCGTGCAGGTTCCCGAGCCATCGAGCGTGAGGCTGACGCCGCAGCCGACGACTGCGATGTCCATCTCGGTTCGCGGGATGAAGCGCAGGTAAGCGTCCGAGGACTTCGCCGGGCGTGCCGGCAGCAGGAACGAGGCGATGATTTCCCCCTTCTGCAGCGCAAGCTTGCGCGGAGCGAGCATCACGTCCTCGACTTTGATATCGCGGCGGCCGTTGGGACCGACGACGGTCGCGACTGCACCCGCGGCGATCAATGCCGGTACGCTATCGGCAGCCGGCGAACCGTTGCACAGGTTGCCACCCATGGTGGCGCGCCCCTGCACCTGAGTCGAGCCGATCAGGTTGGCCGCTTCGACGACGCCCGGCCATGCCGCTTTGAGCTTGGCATGCTCTTTCAGCTCAGCACCGGTGACTGCCGCGCCGACCCGGAAACCGCCGCCTTCTTGCTTGACGGTCCTCGTTTCCGTGGCCCGCTTTATGTCAACCACCAGAGCCGGAGCCAGGATCTCCGAACGGATTTGCACGAGGAGATCGGTGCCTCCTGCGAGAACCCGCGCGTCACCGCTCTCCGCGGCCAGCAGCTTGGATGCCGCCTCGAGCGTATCTGGAGACTCATATCGCATGCGTCGTTGCCTCTTGCTTTTCTACATCTTGAACGGGTTGATCGGGATAACCGGACTTTTGCACACCCGTTGCTGAACGCCAACACCCTTTGCGCATTGCACCCGTGCGCAGGTCTCGACTTGGACCTGGCTGAACGGGTCGCCGGCCCGAAAAGGGGCACCCGCGACTGAGGCAATGGGCAGGGATGACGCCTGGCAACGGCATCGCCGCTTCACCCGGAACCTCAGCCAAGCGCGGCGGGCATTGTCGGAGAGCCGCCGCTGGAGCAATCCGGCGACCAGTTCGGCGAGATCGAGTATAGTTGGTCAACCCGGTCGATGATCGCATCAGCTTCCTAGGGCTTGGTCGGGGCGGGATTGCCGATCTCGGCGAAACCCTGATCCCCGTTCCGTCGATCTCGATCAAAGCCACCCAGAGGAAGACGGGTCGCAGGAACTCGCCGCCCGGCACCGGCTCGGACTCGCGCCAGCAAGCCGAGGGACAGCGGCGATGCCGACGGCAGCAGGACAACAGCAGCGGGGCGAGCCGCGATTCGCCAGCCGCAGCAGGCCAGGCTCAAGGCGATCGTGAGCGCAAGATGCTGCGTGCGCGACAACGCCGAACTCGACTTGTCTCGCGTTCGATCGATTCTTAACCTTTCAGTAGCGGAGATTTGTCATCGTGGCAGACCGCAGTCAGGTCGCCCGACCGAATCACAGAGCCGCGCGTGGCGAAAAAGATCGCAGTCATCGGTGCTGGCGTGGCCGGCCTCGCGTGCGCAAGGGTTTTGCGGCGGGCGGGCTTCTTTGTGGAGATATTCGAGCAGGATCGGATTATCGGCGGCCGTATGGCCACAACACGCCTGGGGCTGACCCCGTTCGATCACGGCGCCCAATACATCACGGCGCGCTCGCAGGCATTCAAGACCTATCTTGATGAGCTCGTAAACTCGGCTTACGCGAAGCGCTGGCAGCCACGCACGGCGACAGGGGAGGACGCCAAGCAGATGCTGCCTTGGTACGTCGGCACGCCTGGCATGAGCTCGCTCGTGCGGCCCCTAGCCGAGGGCGTGCGCATCACATGCGAACGCCGTGTTCACTCGCTGCAGCGCTCAGACAAGAGCGGCTGGTTCCTGTGGTTCGATGATGAGACTCATGCCGGACCCTTTGCAGCCGTCGCCATCGCTACAACTGCACCCGAAGCCAAGCTGCTCGTCGGGCGCTTCGAAGATTTGGCGGCGCCGCTCGAGCGCGTTCGCATGGCGCCATGCTGGGCGGTGCTGGCGCGGCTTGAAGAGCGGATCTTTCCGACCCAGGACGTCTTCTCGGACATGAACGAGGTCGTCCGCTGGGTGGCGCGCAACAATGCAAAACCGCATCGGCCGGCACGCGGCGACCACGTCGTCATTCACGCCTCCCCAGCCTGGAGCCGTGAAACCGAGGAGGTCGAGCCGGAGGTCGTCGCAACCGAGCTCTGGAACGAGGTGTGCAATATCCTGACCCTGCCCCCGACCCGTCCGGCACAGCTCTCCGCTCACCTTTGGAAAAACGGTGTGGTCGAGGAATCGCTCGGCGAGACTCATCTCTATTCGAGCAGCCGCAATGTGGGCATCGCTGGCGACTGGTGCCTGGGCAGAATGGCCGAGCATGCCTACGAGTCGGGCTCCCGCCTCGGTCGCGCTATCGTCGACGCGACCGGCTGAAGTTCAATCCCCGGCGGCCACTCAGATGTGGCCGTGTGAGCCGACTGTTCCGAAGTCTCTTTTGAATGCTGCGGTATCAGGTCCGGCTTGAGCCTATGCATGCTCAGGTGGGATTGGATTTTAACCTTGGGACAAAATTCTGGCTCGGGACTTATCCACACGCGCTCGGACGGCCACATACTCAGCGTGTTCCGGTCCATGGAGGGGGCGCTTCTAGAGGCGATCCTGAAAGCGGCCGGGATGCAGGTCTGGGAAGCGGTCTCGCACGCCGCGTGCCCGGAGGCTCCGCCCCGTCGCCTGGCCCCTCGAAGCCAGGTGCCCGCAGTTTAAAGACGGGGACTATGCCCATAATCCTGCGCGGGGCGGCGATCAGCTGCCGCGCCTGATCAGCCGGTGGCATAAGCGCCCCGCAGCCCCTCCTAGGGGGCGAAAAAAAAGTTCTCAGCGCAAACCGAAGGAACAGAATTTTTGTGATGTATAGACAATCACCACCCAACGGACCGCGAGCTACCAGTGCCAACGGCAGACCTTGTATCAGCCAATCGAAGCGCCTGATCTCCTTGAACCGGTACCGGCCGCGTCCGAGCTTCGCTGCCGCAACTTCTCGCTCGCCCGTCAGGGGCGCTAACCGAAACCAGCATCAACCAGATATCTGCTGAGTGCGTCATTGAAGTTCTACAGGTTTTTCATCAAACGGCCGCGCCATTACGCGTCCCGTCCTCGGATCGAGCGGATCGCGCTTGACCGTGATCTGTTCAAGAACGTACGTCATTCGCGGTGGGACGTGCGCGGCCGAAGAGGTGCCAAGCCCATGTGCAAGTATAACGCTAGCGAAACCCACCTTCGAGCGTGTGCTCCGCGCCGAGGACCCGCGGCCATCGTTGCGTTCTTTGCGCTGATCCTGTTGACGGTCGCGGCACCTTCCAAGCCGCGAGCCGAAACAGACGTCGATCTGCTTCTGGTCCTCGCGGCTGACATCTCGCGCAGCGTGGATGCTGCGAAGTTCAAGCTGCAGCGCGAAGGCTATGCTTCTGCTCTGACGCATCAGAGGGTGATCTCCGCTATTCAGTCGATGCCATCCGGGCGGATCGCGGTAAGCTACGTCGAGTGGTCAGGCGCTTCGGCCCAGGCAGTCGTCGTGGACTGGACCTCCATCGGAACGGAGGCGGAAGCGAAAGCATTCGCCGACCAGGTGCTCAAAGCGCCTCGCCTGTACATGGAAAGAACTGGCATTGGCGCAGCAATCGATTTCTCCATGCTGCAGCTCGAAAGAAGTCCGTTCAAAGCATCACGTCGCGTGATCGACGTGTCCGGCGATGGCACCAGCAACGTCGGTCGCGACGTCTCCTTGGCGCGCGACGACGCGGTTGCCCGCGGCGTGACCATCAATGGCCTGGCGATTCTGAGCGAGGTTCCACTCGCCTTCAATCCGCTCCACACGCACCCGCCCGGCGGTCTGCTCAAGTACTATCAGGACAACGTCGTTGGTGGACCGGGCGCTTTTGCGCTTGCAGCGGAGAACCACGAGGCTTTTCCAAGAATGATCCTGTCGAAGCTCGTCAAGGAGATCGCGCTCGAGAACACTGTACGACCTGTACGCCGTCACAACTGAGAACCCATGACTCAAGCAGTAAGCGCAGCAATAAGATCTCGGGCCACCTTGCCGACCTCCGTTGCCGGCCGCCCTGGTGTGTAGAGGCTCGAGCCCATGCCAAATGCTCTCGCGCCGGCAGCACGGTAAGCCGGGATATTGGCGGCTGAGACACCGCCCACGGGGATGAGGCGCACGTCCTTCGGCAGCACCGCTCGCAACGCTTTCACCACCGCGGGCGTGATCAACTCACCCGGAAACAACTTCAGCGCATCGGCACCGGCTTGCAGCGCTGAAAATGCTTCGGTCGGTGTCGCAACGCCCGGCACTGCAATCAGGCCATGTGCCTTGGCAGCTCGGATGACGGCAACATCAGCGTGCGGCGTGACGATCAGTCGTCCACCGCGACCGGCTATCGCTGCGACATCCGCCGGCGACATGACCGTGCCGGCGCCAATCACAGCCGATGCACCGAACCGTTGCGCAAGCAGCCCAATCGACTGCAAGGGATCGGGCGAATTCAGCGGCACTTCGATCACCCGAATGCCGGCGTCGAAAAGCGCAACCCCGACATCGATCGCTTCTGCAGGTTTCAAGCCCCGGAGAATGGCGATGAGCGGACAGGTCGCGAGGCTCGCTTCGAAACTGATCATGCATGGCCTCCGATCAACCCGGCGCCACGCGCAATAGCGGCAAGCCCGGCGACGGCGCAATCCGAGGGCGCAATCCGCGCCGCGATACCGAAGAGCTCGCAGGCGCGCGCATAGCGCTCTGCGAGCGCGTCGTTTCCGATGATCCAAAGATCACCGTTGCCCGCCGAGGCATCGGAGATTTCCGAGCCGATCAGCACCCCCGACAGGTAGTCGGCAATTTCGTGACTCTCGATTTCCGAGCTGAGCCCGAGCGTGCGCGCTGAAAACACGATCTGCAGCAGTGCTCCAGGACCACGGCCGTCCCTGCCGATGCGTGCCGCGGTTTCGAGACCCCGTGTGAATCCAGGCGTGGCTCCTTGCTCCGCGGGCTCACTCATCAATCGGCCAAGTATTGTGTGTTGCTTGAGTGCGCCAAAGACCTCGCCGGTCATGTATGTCGAGAAGCTGCCGATCGCCCCTTCCTCGGCCGTCGCCCACTTGCAATGTGTCCCCGGCAGAAGGAACCGACCTCCGCGAATGTCGCAGGTGATCATGCAGCCCACGATCTGGGTCTCTTCCCCGCGCATCACATCCGGAAGTCCTGCGCGACCTCGAGTTTCAACGCCGGGCACGATTGACACTTGGGCACCCTCCGCGGCACCGCCGTCAACTCGGAACGAGACCAGACCCCGCGCAAGATCGGCGGCGCTGGCGGGACACGCCGCGTAGGGAACCTCTCGCCATCCCTGCCGGCTGCCGATCATTCCGCACATCACGATCGGGAGAGCGCCAACTCTCGAAATCCATGGCCCGATGTTGTCCTCGAGTGCCAGGGCAAAACGCCCGCCATCGACCGTGAGAATTCCACTTTCAGACCGCCGCGTTTCAAGCACCCGTCCTTGAGCCGTCGCCAGATAGCCGCGGAACGATGAAGTCCCCCAGTCCACGGCGATGAACGCAGGCGCTTCTGACGTCACGTCCGCCTCCTTGACGAAAAGGGCCGGCAAGGCATGCCGGCCCTTCGAAATCAGCCGCGCCTTGTGCTTTGGATCAGGCCGGCAGACCCTGGGCGCTCTCGCCCTGCTCCTTGACTTGCGCCTCGTGCCGGTCGCGATCGGCCTTGCCCTTAACGGCCTCATCACGATCGACCAGCTCGATGACGGCCCGCGGAGCGCAGTCGCCGTAGCGGAAGCCCGCCTTCAGAACACGGGTATAACCGCCGTTGCGATCCTTGTAGCGCGGTCCGAGGACGTCGAACAGCTTCTTGACCATTGCCTCGTCACGCATCCGGGACGCAGCGAGACGTCGCGAGTTGAGGTCACCCCGCTTTGCCAACGTGATGTACCTGTCCATCACACGGCGCAGATCCTTCGCTTTGGGCAGCGTCGTGACGATCTGCTCGTGTTTGATGAGCGACGCAACCATGTTGGAGAACATGGCCTGGCGATGGCCACTATCGCGATTGAAACGACGCCCAAGACGCCTGTGTTGCATGACTTGAACCCTTGTGGTTGTGGGTGACGCAGTTCTGCGGCTGCGCCTTGATGACGAAAAATAGAAGGCTGCCGGAAGCAACCCTCCTCGGCTCAGTACTGATCCTCGAAGCGCTTGGCCAAGTCTTCGATGTTGTCCGGCGGCCAGTTCGGAACTTCCATCCCGAGATGCAGGCCCATGCCTGCGAGCACCTCTTTGATCTCGTTCAGCGACTTGCGCCCGAAGTTTGGCGTGCGCAGCATCTCTGCTTCGGTCTTCTGGATGAGATCGCCGATGTACACGATGTTGTCGTTCTTCAGGCAATTGGCCGAGCGAACGGAAAGCTCCAGCTCGTCGACCTTTTTGAGCAGTGCCGCATTGAACGCCAGTTCCGGGTGCGCCCGCTCCTCGACGGCCCGCTTCGGCTCCTCGAAATTGATGAACACGGACAGCTGATCCTGCAGAATGCGTGCCGCCAGCGCCACGGCATCCTCTGCTTTCACCGAGCCGTCGGTCTCTACCGTCATTGTCAGCTTGTCGTAGTCGAGGATCTGGCCTTCCCGCGTGTTCTCGACTTTGTACGAGACCTTTTTGACCGGGCTGAAGAGGCTATCGACCGGGATGAGCCCGATTGGCGCATCGTCAGGTCGGTTGCGCTCGGCTGGCACGTAGCCTTTGCCCGTCGACGCTGTGAACTCCATGCGGATCGATGCGCCTTGGTCCAGCGTGCAGATGATGTGATCCGGATTGAGGATCTCGACGTCCGAGCTCGTTTCGATATCGCCGGCCTTGGCTGGACCACGGCCCTCCTTCTTGAGAACCATGCGCTTCACCCCCTCGGAATGGACGCGAAGCGAGATGTCCTTGATGTTGAGAATGATATTTGTGACATCCTCACGCACGCCCGGGATTGAAGAGAACTCGTGCAGCACGCCGTCGATCTGGACCGACTGAATAGCCGCCCCCTGCAGCGACGAAAGCAGCACGCGCCGCAAGGCGTTGCCCAGTGTCATGCCGAATCCGCGCTCGAGCGGCTCGGCAACAAGCGTCGCGACGCGATCTTTGTCGCGGCCAGCCTCGATCTGAAGCTTGCTCGGCTTGATAAGATCCTGCCAGTTCTTTTGCAGAATGTTGTTCACGGGATTGACTTTCTCTGAAAGGGCTAGGTTTGCGTACGCCTAAGCCAACGGGCACGCGAGCAGGCGATCCGGCCACTAAACGCGGCGGCGCTTCCTGGGCCTGCAACCATTGTGTGGAATAGGCGTCACATCGCGAATCGAGGTGATTTGAAATCCCGCGGACTGCAGTGCGCGCAACGCCGACTCTCGCCCGGAACCCGGACCGCAAACCTCGACTTCGAGGGTCTTCATTCCGTGCTCGGCTGCCTTGCGCCCGGCATCCTCGGCTGCAACCTGCGCAGCATAGGGCGTCGATTTCCGGGAGCCCTTGAAGCCCATGGTTCCGGATGACGACCAGGCAATGGTATTGCCTTGAGCATCTGTGATGGTGATCATCGTGTTGTTGAACGACGCATTTACGTGTGCAACGCCCGACGCGATATTCTTCTTCTCGCGCCGACGAACCTTGCCACGCCCCTGCGCTGCTGCCTGCTCTTTGGCCATTTCCTTGGGGCTCCGAAGTCGGTGTTCCAGCATAGCCGGGCGAGCACCGATGCTCGCACCAGCAAGGGTGATTGAATGTTACTTCGTTGCCTGCTTCTTGCCGGCAATCGGTCGTGCTTTACCCTTGCGCGTACGCGCATTGGTATGAGTTCGTTGACCGCGTACGGGCAACCCGCGGCGATGCCTGAGACCACGATAGCAGCCAAGATCCATCAATCGCTTGATGTTCATCGCAACCTCGCGGCGCAGGTCGCCCTCGACGACGTAATCCCTGTCGATTGCCTCGCGAATCTGCGAGACCTCAGCGTCAGTCAACTCGTTGACCCGGCGCTGCGCAGGGATGCCGACCTTTTGACAGATCTCGGTCGCAAACCTGGGGCCGATACCGTGGATGTACTGAAGCCCGATGACGACGCGCTTCTGTGTCGGTATGTTCACGCCTGCTATACGGGCCACTTGAGATCTCCTCGAACCTGATTGACCGGCGATCGCGCCGGGCTCTTGTTTGTTTGAACCTGAGTGTGTGTCGCCTGCGCCTTTGGAAGCAGCAATTCTCCGTTGCCAAAGCGCATAAATGCCGGTCTCGGACTCGACGTCCGGAACGGCATGAGATCGTTGCGAATGGCTCCTTGTAGCCAACGCGCAACGCTTCGTCAACTAAACGCTTGACAGGCTCTTTTTACCCTTTCTGACGATCTGATCGATGTCCGCGGCAACCTGATCGATCGAAGCCATACCATCGACCGATACGAGTTGGCCTTTGGCGAAGTAGTACCCGATCAGCGGTGACGTATCCCGGTAATAAGCCATCATCCGGGTCGTCACCGTTTCAGCCTTGTCGTCGGCGCGGCGGGCGAATTCACTCGACCCGCAGACGTCGCAGACGCCAGCAACCTTCGGCAACTTGAACCGGTCGTGATACCCCTCCCCGCACTTGGCGCAGGAGTAGCGGCCAACGATGCGCTCTATGAGCTTGTTAGCGTCGACTTTCAGCTCGATCACCGCGTCGAGCGTCCGTCCCTTGTCTTTGAGCATTCGATCGAGGGCGGCCGCCTGAACGAGGGTCCGCGGAAATCCGTCGAGAATGAACCCCCCTGCACAATCCGGCTGATCGATCCGATCCGAGATTATTTCGACGACCACGGCATCGGGCACCAGCTCGCCCTTGTCCATCAGCGCCTTGGCTTGGAGGCCGACGGGGGTCCCGGCCTTGGCTGCCGCGCGTAACATGTCACCGGTCGAAAGCTGCACAAAGCCGTGCCTGGAGGACAGCTCTTTAGCTTGCGTGCCTTTGCCCGCCCCTGGAGGCCCCAATAGGATCAAGTTCATGACTGCCCCGACTGCTATCGCCGCCCCACACCACGCGTAGCGCCGCGGAGCTTAGCCTTTTTGATCAGGCCTTCATACTGATGGGCAATCAGGTGGCTTTGGACCTGGGCCACCGTATCCATCGTCACGCTGACCGCAATCAGCAGGGACGTACCTCCGAAATAGAACGGGACGGCCCAATAGGAGATCATGAGCTCGGGCAGCACGCAGACAAGCGCCAGATAGATGGCCCCGACGACCGTTATTCGGGTCAGAACGTAATCGATGAATTCCGCCGTTTTCTCCCCCGGCCGAATCCCAGGAATGAAGCCGCCGTACTTCCTCAGGTTGTCGGCCGTATCCTTCGGATTGACCACGACCGAGGTGTAGAAGAATGCAAAGAACACGATCAGCAGCACATAGGTCAGGAGATAAAGCGGCTGACCGCGGCCAAGCAACGCCACGGCGTTGTTCAGCCAGTCGGGGCTGCTGCTGCTCTGCATGAAGCTGGCGGCTGTTACCGGAAGCAGCAGCAACGAGGAAGCAAAAATCGGCGGGATCACGCCCGATGAGTTGAGCTTCAGCGGCAGATGCGACGCCTCGCCCTGGAACATCCGATTTCCGACTTGACGCTTCGGGTACTGGATGAGCAACCGCCGTTGTGCGCGCTCCATGAACACGATTGCCGCAACTGTCGCCAGCATCAGAACGAGCATTGCAATGAGGAGAATCGGTGAGATTGCGCCTGTTCGGCTCAATTCGAACAAGCCCGTGATCGCTCCCGGCAATCCGGCAACGATTCCAGCGAAGATGATGAGCGATGTTCCGTTCCCGACGCCACGCTGCGTGATTTGCTCGCCAAGCCACATCAGGAACATCGTCCCGCCGACCAGCGTGATCACGGTCGATATTCGAAAGAACCAGCCGGGTTCGAAGACGACGCCCCCGACCGATGATCGCTGCCCCTCGAGACCGAGCGCGATTCCGTAGGCTTGGAAGGCTGCCAGCGCCACAGTCAGATAGCGGGTGTACTGGTTGATTTGCTTCCGGCCCTGCTCGCCTTCCTTTTTGAGCGCTTCGAGCTTCGGTGAGACCGAAGACATGAGCTGCATGATGATGGATGCAGAAATGTACGGCATGATGTTGAGCGCGAATATCGCCATGCGCTCGATCGCGCCGCCCGCGAACAAATTGACGAGCCCGAGAATACCTTTGGAGGTGTTCTGGAACACCTCAGCAAATGCCGCGGGATTTATGCCCGGCATGGGAATGAAAGTGCCAAGCCTATAGACAAGCAGAGCCGCGAGCGTAAACCACAGCCGCTTCTTGAGGTCTTCGGCTTTCGCAAAAGCGCCGAAGTTCATGTTGGCGGCGAACTGTTCGGCTGCGGAAACCATCGGGTCGGCTCCAGATAGGCGGGTACGGCCCCAAAAGGCGCGTCCGTCGTTACTTGGGATCAGCCAGCTTCGAACGCAACCACCGTCGTTGCCTCCCGCCGGCACCCAGCATTATTCTTCACCGCCAGCCGGCTTCTTCGGTGCTGTTTTCGCCTTCTTCGCAGCAGACTTGGCGCGCTTCTTCTCGTCGGCTTCGAGCACCTTCACCTCGATCAGGCTCACTGAGCCGCCAGCTTGCTCGATCGCCTGCTTGGCCGATCCGGTGGCATGGTCGACTTTCAGCATCAGTTTGGCTTTGAGCTCTCCATTTCCGAGAATTCTTACGCCGTCGAGCTCACGGCGGACGACGCCCGCTGCCTTCAGCACGGACACGTCGATCAGCTTGCCGGCATCGATCTTACCGCTGTCGACCGCTTGCTGCAGATCATCGAGACCCACCTCATTGAAGCGCCGGCGGTCAAGAGAGTTGAACCCCCTCTTTGGGAGCCTGCGGTGAAGCGGCATTTGTCCGCCTTCGAAACCGCCAATCGCGACACCCGAGCGAGCCGTTTGACCCTTGCCGCCGCGACCGCCCATCTTGCCCATTCCAGACCCGATGCCGCGCCCGATTCGCACGCGCTCCTTCCGCGAGCCGGGATTGTCTTTGATGCCATTGAGCCGCATAGGATCCTCGATCATTCGTGTAGCTTGTGGGGCGAGCTATGGAGCGCCGCCCGCCAGATCAGGCTTTGTCGTCGACGATACGCACGAGATGGCGGACAGCGTTCAACATGCCACGATTTGCCGGCGTGTCCGCAACCGTTCTCCGGCGTCGGATTTTGTTCAACCCCAGCCCCTTCAAAGTGTCTGTCTGAGCTTGGGGCCTGCGTGCTGCGCCACGATACTGTTCGATCGTGATCGTCTTTCCGGGTGACTTGTTCTCGTCAGCCATTTCACATCACCTGTTTACGAGCGCTCGGTTCGCGCGATGCACTAAGCCGTTTCCTGAACGGCTGCTTCACCGCTGTCGCCCGCCTGATCCCGGCGCCGCGCTACGATCTCGGAAACCTTTTTGCCGCGACGGGCTGCGACGCCGCGCGGATTCTCCTGCGCCTTGAGCGCGTTGATCGTTGCTCGCACCATATTGTAGGGGTTCGTGCTGCCGAGTGATTTCGCAACGACGTCACGAACTCCGAGCATCTCGAAAACCGCGCGCATCGGGCCACCGGCAATGATTCCCGTGCCTGGGGGCGCGGCTCTGAGCACCACTTTGCCCGACCCGTGCTGGCCGGAGCTATCGTGATGCAGCGTCCTCTTATCGCGCATCGGCACGCGGACGAGAGCACGGCGTCCAGCTTCCGTTGCCTTGCGAATGGCTTCCGGCACCTCACGGGCCTTCCCGTGACCGAAGCCGACCTGACCCTGCTGGTCGCCGACGACAACAAGTGCAGCAAAGCCGAACCGCTTGCCGCCTTTCACAACCTTGGCGACGCGATTGAGCGCTACGAGCTTGTCGGCAAACTCGCTCTTGCGCTCATCGTCGCGATCCCGATCTCTCGAGGGATTACGTGCCACTGGTTATTCCTTTCGTGTCGACAGTCGATCGGCGCGCGCTCTAGGAGCACTTCGACTTCAAAACTTTAGACCACCCTCGCGTGCGGCGTCAGCAAGTGCCTTGACCCTGCCATGAAACAGGTAGCCGCCCCGGTCGAAGACAACGTTCTCTACACCAACCTTCACGGCCCGCTGTGCAACCAGCTTGCCCACCTCGGCAGCGGCTGCCTTGTCGGCGCCTTTGGCAAGCTTGCCTTTGAGCTCGGTGTCGATGCTTGAGGCAGCCGCAAGCGTGACACCTTTGGTGTCATCGATGACTTGCGCGTAGATATGCTTCGACGACCGAAACACGGAGAGGCGCGGACGTCCTCCGGAGACCTTCGTCAGCTGCCGGCGGACGCGTGCGGTGCGCCGTTGAAACTGTTTGTCGTGCGCGCTCATCAGCTTGCCCTTACTTCTTCTTGCCTTCTTTGCGCAGGATGAACTCGCCCTGATAGCGAACACCCTTGCCTTGGTACGGTTCAGGCTTGCGATAGCCGCGAAGCTCGGCAGCGACCTGACCGACCTTCTGCTTGTCGATGCCGGAAATCCGAACGATCGAGTCTTTCTTCGGCCCGTCGAGCGCGATCGTAATGCCCGCCGGGATTGGATAGATGATGTCGTGGCTGAGCCCGACCTGCAGTTGCAGATCTTTGCCCTTCATCGCAGCACGGTAGCCCACGCCGTGAATTTCGAGCGACTGCGAGTAGCCGTCCACCACGCCTTTGACCTGGTTCTCGATCAGCGTTCGGCTCATGCCCCATTTCGAACGGGCGGACTGCGAGTCGTCGCGCGGCGCGACAGCGATGCCTTCCGCGGTCTTTTCGACCTTGATCTCTTCGTTCACCACCAACGTCAGCTCGCCTTTGGGTCCCTTGACTTTGACCTCTTGGCCGCTGACCGTCGCTTGCACATTTGCCGGGACAGGAACCGGTTTCTTGCCAATTCGCGACATCGTCTACCTCTTCGACCTCTCGGAGTCCAACCGCTGCTGGCAGTTAGAACACGTTGCAGAGAACCTCGCCGCCGACTTTTTCTTCGCGCGCCCGCGTATCGGACATGACGCCCTTCGGTGTCGAAAGAATCGCGACACCGAGACCATTGGCGACCGTCGGGATATCGCGAACCGGCGAATACACCCGGCGCCCCGGACGAGAGACGCGCTCGATATCGCGGATAGCCGGAAGGCCGTTGTTGTACTTGAGCTCGATCTCGATTTCACTGACGCCAGCCCGCGTGTCGACACGCGTATAGCCGCGAATGAAGCCTTCTTCTGCAAGCACATCCAGGACGCGCGCGCGCAGATTGGATGCGGGCGTTACGACCTTGGGCCGGCGGCGTTGTTGCGCATTGCGAATGCGCGTGAGCATATCGCCGAGCGGATCATTCATTGCCATCTCGACCTCCTTACCAGCTCGACTTGATCATGCCGGGAATAAGTCCCTGGCTCGCCATTTCTCTGAGCTGATTTCGGCAGAGCTTCAGCTTGCGATAATACCCGCGAGACCGGCCAGTGAGCTCGCACCGGTTCCGGATGCGAGTCTTGGAGGAGTTTCTTGGCAATTGGGCAAGCTTCAGCCTTGCCTGGAACCTGAGCTCCGGCGACTGCTTGTCGTCATTGGCGATTTCCTTGAGCTTCGCACGCTTTTCCGAGTACTGCGCAACGAGCTTGCGGCGCCTGTTGTTCTTTTCGACCGAACTCTTCTTTGCCATTGATCCTCCAAGATCCACTTATCGGACATGTCCGAGGTTAGATCCGGTTTCAGGTGCGGAACGGAAAATTGAACGCCCGGAGCAACTCGCGCGCTTCGTCATCATTCTTTGCCGACGTGCATACCACGACGTCCATGCCCCAGATTTCGTCGATCTTGTCGTAGTCGATCTCTGGGAACACTGTGTGCTCTCGAAGGCCAAGCGCATAATTGCCGCGACCGTCGAAACTCTTCGGGTTGAGGCCACGGAAGTCCTTCACCCGCGGCAGCGCGATCGTGACCAGGCGATCCAGGAATTCGTACATGCGATCGCCCCGCAACGTGACCTTGGCGCCAAGAGCCATATTCTCCCGCACCTTGTAGGTTGCGATCGATTTCCTTGCCCGCGTGACGACCGGCCTCTGGCCGGCAATCAAAGCCAGATCGTTGGCGGCGTTCTCGACCTTCTTGCGGTCAGCAACAGCCTCGCCGATCCCCATGTTGAGCACGATCTTTTCGATCCGCGGCACCTGCATGTGGTTGCCGTAGGCATACTTCTTCGTCAGTTCGCCCTTGACCACCTTGTCGTAGTGAACCTTCATTCGCGGCTTGTAGTCCGCCGGCCGCGGCTTTGCAGGCTGGCTCGGCGCCTTGGCAGCAGCCTTGGCTGGCCGGCCTTTGCCCTGCGGAGCGCCTTTGCCCTGTCCGCCCTTTCCCTCACGGGCGGGCTTGTCACCCTTTTGCTTCTCGTCGGCCATGGTCACTTCTTCTCCGGAATGACTTCGCCCGAACGCTTGGCGAAGCGTACTTTCTTTCCATCTGCGAGGAACTTGAAGCCGACGCGTGTTGGCTTGCCGTCCTTCGGATCCTCCAGCGCCAGGTTCGACAGCTGGATCGGCCCCTCCTTGGAAAAGATCCCAGCTTCCTGGGTCTGCGTCTGCTTCTGGTGTCGGCGCACCATATTCACGCCGCGGACGAGCGCCCGGCCCTCCTTCGGAATGACCTCCATGACCTCGCCGTGTTTTCCCTTGTCCCGACCGGATAGGACGATGACATTGTCACCCTTTTTGATTTTCAGCGACGGCATCAAAGCACCTCTGGTGCAAGCGACATGATCTTGACGTGCTTGCGCGAACGCAGCTCGCGCGTGACCGGTCCGAATATGCGGGTACCAACCGGCTCACCCTGAGCGTTGATGAGAACGGCCGCATTGCGGTCGAAGCGGATGAGCGACCCGTCGGGGCGTCGGACGCCCTTGGCCGTGCGCACGATGACGGCCTTCATGACTTGGCCCTTCTTCACGCGCCCTCTAGGGATCGCCTCCTTGACCGACACCACAATGGTGTCGCCAATCGTTGCGTACTTGCGCTTCGAGCCACCCAAGACCTTGATGCACTGGACGCGTCGTGCGCCCGAGTTATCCGCAACGTCTAGGTTTGTTTCCATCTGGATCATGAGCCGATCCCCTGACCTCGTATTGAGTACTCTGTACCGATCTGCCCTATGCCGGTTGCTTTAGAACGACCCAGCGCTTGGTCTTTGATATCGGCCGCGACTCCTCGATCCACACCTTGTCGCCGATCTTCGAGGCGTTGGCCTCGTCGTGCGCATGGTACTTCTTCGAGCGCCGAACGGTTTTCTTGAACAGAGGGTGCGTGAAACGCCGCTCGACCTCCACCACAACTGTCTTATTCTGCTTGTCGGACACGACGACGCCTTGCAGGACGCGCTTCGGCATAGCTCTACCTCTTACCCCTGGGTCTTTGCGGCGGCGCCGCGCTTCTGCCGTGAGAACGTCATCACTCTTGCGATGTCGCGACGGACTTCCCGAACGCGAGACGTCTTTTCCAACTGGCCGGATGCCTTCTGAAAGCGCAGATTGAACTGCTCTTTCTTCAGCTTGATCAGCTCATCATCCAGCTGATCGACAGTCATAGACTTGAAGTTTTCTGATGCCATTGCCGTTGACCTTCAAAGCAACCGGGTGACAACGCGTGTCTTGATAGGCAGCTTCGCGGCGCCGAGCGCCAGCGCCTCGCGCGCAACCTGATCCGACACCCCGTCGATTTCGAAAATGATGCGGCCGGGCTTCACGCGTGCAACCCACAACTCAGGCGAACCCTTGCCCGAGCCCATGCGCACTTCGGCCGGTTTTTTCGTCACCGGAACGTCCGGAAACACCCGCATCCAATTGCGCCCCGCGCGCTTCATATGGCGCACGATGGCTCGCCGCATCGCCTCGAGTTGACGGGCTGTGAGCCGTTCTGGCTCGACAGCCTTGAGGCCATGGGAACCATAGACGAGCGACGTGCCGCCCTTGGCCTGCCCGTGGATGCGGCCCTTGAACTGCTTGCGGAACTTTGTGCGCTTCGGTTGCAACATTGCAATAATCCTCAGTGGCCTTAGGCGCGGTCGCCACCGCGATCACCGCGGCCGCTGCGTTCGCCTCCATCGCGACGCTGCGGGCGGCCACCGCCGCCTTCCTGCGCCTCCGCGGCACGCTTCTCAGCGGCCATCGGGTCGTGCTCCATGATCTCGCCTTTGAAGATCCACACCTTCACACCGATGATGCCGTAGGCGGTGCGTGCGACGCCGTAGCCGAAATCGATGTCTGCACGCAGCGTGTGCAGCGGCACCCGGCCCTCGCGATACCACTCGACCCGCGCAATTTCCGCGCCACCCAGACGGCCCGAGACGTTGATGCGGATGCCGAGTGCACCGAGCCGCAATGCCGACTGCACGGACCGCTTCATCGCGCGGCGGAACGCAACCCGCCGTTCGAGCTGCTGCGCGATCGTTTCCGCGACCAGCGTCGCGTCGATTTCAGGCTTCCTCACTTCGACGATGTTGAGGTGCACCTCGGAAGACGTCAGGCGGGCGAGCTCCCCCCGGAGTTTCTCGATGTCCGCGCCTTTCTTGCCGATGAGAATGCCCGGCCGCGCGGAGTGTACCGTCACCCGGCACTTTCGGTGCGGCCGCTCGATGATGACCTTCGAGATGCCGGCCTGGCGCTGTTGCGCGAGGATGTGCTTGCGAATGGCCATGTCCTCATGGAGGAGCTTGCCATATTCCCCGCGGCTCGCGAACCAGCGGCTGTCCCAGGTTCGATTGATGCCGACGCGCAGACCAACGGGATTGACTTTGTGACCCATTACTTCTGCTCCTCTTGTGTCGCGGGTTCCGGAGCGGCAACTTCACGGACGACGACGGTGATCTCTGAGAACGGCTTCAGGATGCGCGCGCCACGTCCGCGCCCGCGTGCATGAAATCGCTTCATCACCATGTTCTTGCCGACCCAAGCCTCGGCGACTACCAGGTCATTGACGTCCAACCCATGATTGTTCTCGGCATTGGCGACGGCGCTCATCACGCACTTCCGCACATCCCCGGCGATACGCTTTCGCGAGAATTCGAGTTCGGCCAGCGCATGCTCGATCTTTTTGCCCCTGATCATCTGGGCAACCAGATTGAGCTTTTGCGGCGACACCCTCAGATTGCGGGTGATCGCCTTGGCCTCATTGTCGGCGAGCGAGCGCTCGTGCTTCGGCTTACCCATGATTACTTCGCCTTCACTGCCTTCTTGTCACCACCGTGACCGAGAAAAGTCCGCGTTGGAGCGAACTCACCGAACTTGTGCCCGACCATGTCCTCGTTCACCGAGACCGGGACATGCTTCTGGCCGTTGTGAACGCCGAACGTCAGACCAACGAACTGCGGCAGGATGGTTGACCTGCGAGACCAGATCTTGATCACTTCGTTGCGGCCGGATGCTCGCGACTTTTCGGCCTTCTTGAGCAGATAGCCGTCTACGAACGGACCTTTCCACACCGAGCGGGTCATGTTTGCTCCTGTCCGACCAATTATGCTTTCGACCGCGAGCGGACGATGAACTTGTCCGTCGACTTGTTCTTGCGTGTCTTGTAGCCCTTCGTCGGCTTGCCCCAAGGTGTCGCCCAGTGCTTGCCGCCCTTGGTTCGCCCTCCGTTGGGATGGTCGACCGGGTTCATGGCGATTGAGCGCACCGTCGGGCGCTTGCCCATCCAGCGTGTGCGGCCGGCCTTGCCGACGGTCTCGTTGACGTGATCCGGGTTCGACACTGCCCCGACGGTTGCGAAGCACTCCTGGCGAACCCGGCGCGTCTCACCGGAGTTCAGCTTGAGGACAGCCCAACCCGCATCTCGGCCGACCAGCTGCGCGTAGGAGCCAGCCGAGCGTGCCATTTGACCGCCGCGGCCCTGCTTGAGCTCGACGTTGTGCACGATTGTGCCGACCGGCATCGCCGACAATGGCATTGCATTGCCGGGCTTCACGTCCACCTTCATGCCGGAAACGACCTTGTCTCCGGCCGAAAGACGTTGCGGTGCCAGGATGTAGGCCTGATGACCGTCGGCATATTTGATGAGAGCGATAAAGGCGGTCCGGTTGGGATCGTACTCGAGCCGCTCTACGGTCGCTTCGACATCGTGCTTCCTGCGTCGAAAATCGACGAGCCGATAAGCCTGCTTGTGACCGCCGCCGATATGCCGCGTGGTGATCCTGCCGTGGTGGTTGCGCCCCCCCGACTTGGCTTTTCCTTCAACCAGGATCTTGACTGGCGCACCCTTCCACAGGTGGCTCTTCTCAACCAGCACAAGCTGTCTAAGGCCGGGCGACGTGGGTCGGAAATTCTTCAATGCCATGGCTGAACTCCTAGAGCCCCGTCGTCACGTCGATCTTGTGCCCATCCTCGAGCGTCACGAACGCCTTCTTGACGTCGCTCTGCTGCGAGATGATCCCTCTGAAGGCCTTCTTCTTGCCCTTGCGGATCAGCGTATTCACCGCCTTTACCTTGACGTTGAAGAGCTGCTCCACCGCCGCCTTGATCTCCGACTTGGTTGCCCCGGACGCGACGTTGAACATGACCTGGTTGGCTTCTGAGGCCAGCGTCGCTTTCTCGGTGATGACCGGAGAGCGGATCACATCGTAGGCTTTCTTGCCCTTGCTCATCGAACGCCCACCTTTCAAGCGCTGAACCGGGTCGACAGTGCATCGACCGCGGCTTTTGTGAGAACCAGCTTCTGGCGGCGCAAGATGTCGTAGACGTTGATGCCCTCGACCGGCAGCACATCGATGTGCGGGATGTTCCGCGCAGCGCGCGCGAACTGGTCGTCGAGCGTCGTACCGTCGATGAAGAGCGCGTTCGTCAGACCAAGCTTCTCGAACCGTTGCCGGAGCGCCTTCGTCTTGCCTTCGGGAGCCTCCGCCTTGTCGAGAACCACGAGCTCGCCGGCCTTCGCCTTGGCAGAAAGCGCATGCTTCAACGCAAGCGCACGCACTTTCTTCGGCAAGCCCACGGCATGGCTCCTCGGCTTCGGACCGAATGCCTTGCCTCCGCCCCGGAACTGAGGAACCGACTTGTCGCCGTGCCGGGCACCACCGGTACCCTTTTGCTTGTACATCTTCTTGCCGGTGACGTTGATCTCGGAGCGATCCTGGACGTGGTGCGTACCGGCCATCCGCTTCAATTGCTGCCAGCGCACCATACGCTGCAGAATGTCATGCCGCGGTTCGAGGTTGAAAATCTCGTCGTTGAGATCGATGGATCCGGCAGATCCGGCATCAAGCGTTGTGACTTCTGCACGCATTACGCCTGCTCCTTCTGCGAATCCGCCGACTCCGCCTTGCGGAAGGCACCTGGCTTGGGTGCCTCCTTGGGCAGCGGCCGCTTGACGGCATCACGAACGAGAACCCAGCCCCCTTTGACGCCAGGAACCGCGCCACGGACCAGGACGAGGCCGCGATCCACGTCGGTGCCGACCACCTCCAGGTTGAGCGTCGTCACCCGTTCCGATCCCATCTGACCGGCCATCTTCTTGCCCTTGAACACCTTCCCCGGATCCTGGCGTTGACCGGTCGAGCCGTGGCTTCGATGCGAGACGGAGACACCGTGCGTCGCCCTCAGTCCGCCGAAGTTCCAGCGCTTCATCGGCCCCTGAAAGCCTTTGCCTTGGTTGGTGCCGGTGACATCGATCAGCTGGCCCTTCACGTAGTGGTCGGCCGTTATCACGGCCCCCACTTCGATCAGATTGTCCGCCGACACCCGGAATTCAGCCAGCTTCCGCTTCGGCTCCACCTTCGCCCGCGCAAAGCTCTCGCGCTCGGCCTTGGTCACCTTTGACGGCTTCCGGTGGCCCGCACCAAGCTGCAGCGACGTGTATCCGTTCTTGTCATCGGTCCGATGGGCAACCACTTGGACGTTATCGAGCTTCAAGACGGTCACAGGGATATGCTCCCCGCCTTCCGTGAAGATCCGGGTCATACCCACCTTCTGCGCGATCACTCCGGAACGCATGGGTTCCTCGTCCTTGCTTTGGCCGGCTGCTCAGCGCTGCAATCGCGGCAATGACTTCCGCCGGATTCCGCTACGCTGTTCTGCCTCACTTCGGTTCAGTTGGGCTCGGTTGCCCGGGCCCGTTCAGAGTTTGATTTCCACATCGACGCCCGCGGCAAGATCGAGCTTCATCAATGCGTCTACCGTTTGTGGCGTGGGATCGACGATATCGAGCATTCTCTTGTGCGTCCGCATTTCGAACTGCTCTCGGCTCTTCTTGTCGATGTGGGGAGAGCGGTTGACCGTGAACCGTTCGATCCGCGTCGGAAGCGGGATCGGCCCACGAACTTCAGCACCTGTCCGCTTGGCGGTACTCACGATTTCTCGTGTCGACGCATCGAGGATTCGATGGTCGAAGGCTTTCAAGCGGATACGTATGTTTTGCCCGTTCATGGGTCGTCTCGTTTCTTCTGGGTTCTCGATCAGAAAAGCGCCCGCTGAGGAGCGCTCTCCGCGTTCACTCCACGATCTTCGTCACGACGCCGGCGCCGACGGTGCGGCCGCCTTCGC
>CAZCQH010000034.1:0-65230 GCA_964500805.1 uncultured Hyphomicrobiaceae bacterium | reverse complement strand
TGCGCCGCGACAGCGCCGAGGCGATCAGGTTCGGCGACGGCATCAGCCCATAGCCGTTCGAGTGATGCTCGTTGCAGCAGATGGCGTCGTAGCCCATTTCTGCTGCGTACTCGAGCTCATCGAGAAAGTCGTTGTACATGTGGTGCGCGCGCTTCGGGTCGAAGAGCGAGGAATGGATATCAACCCACACTGACGGATGCTTTTCCCGAAAGTCGTCCGGCAGCTCCGTGTAGGGCATCAAATGGAACCACATGCATTTCATGAGTGGGATCCTTGATATCGAGCTTCATCGCGGGTGCGCGCGGCGAAATGGCGAATGGTGAGCGGCGAATAGGGAAGGGCATAGCCGCCGCCCCCTATTCGCCATTGGCCATTCGGTACTCGCCCACTATTCCGCCGCCATCACGCCCGGCCGGAACGCCGGCAGTGCGGCGCGGGCCGACTTCTCCATCGGCTTCGGCCACCACTTGTGCTCCCACTCGGCGAACAACGGCTGCAGCTTCGGCATGACCTTCTCTGCGAACATTCGCGTGTTGTACTTGGTCAGCTCCTTCGACATGTTGCCGTACTGGCAGAGCAGCATCAGGTTGCCGACGTTCATGTTGACGGCGACCTCCCGCAGCTGCTCCTCGACATCCTTCGGCGAGCCGATGATGACATAGCCGTCGTCCACGATCTGCTGCATCGAGGTCGGCCGCGCCTTGAACTTCTCCTGGTAGGAAGCGGCCTTGGTCACCTGGCTCTGAATCCCTGCGCGCTGCGTCGCCTCGGTGACGTAGCCGGGCGGCGTCGCGTAGCGCGGGTCGATGTGGAGGCAGCGGCCGTAGAAGTATTCGGCCGCCTCGGCGTAGCGATCGAATGCCTCCGAGCGACTCTCGGCGATGCCGACGAACTGCAGGAAGCCGGCGCGGTAGGGGTTACGGTCCTTGCCGAGCCGCTCCATCTCCTTCCAAAAGCCCTGCATGACGCCGAGCCCGGTCTTGTAGCCGTAGTAGGAAAGGTAGCAGTAGACATAGTCCATCTCTGCGCACCAGCGCCACGTCTCGACCGAGCCGCCGCCCGGCACCCAGACCGGCGGATGCGGCTGCTGGATGGGCCTCGGCCAGATGTTGATATAACGCTGCTGATTGTAGCGGCCGTTGAAGGCGAAGGTTTCCTTCTCGGTCCACGCCTTCATGACGAGATCGTGCGCCTCGTAGTAGCGGTCGCGCAGCTGTGACGGGTTGGCACCGTACGCGTAACAGGTGTCCATCGGGGAGCCGACCGGGAACCCGGCGATCAGGCGCCCGCCCGAGATACAGTCGATCATAGCGAATTCTTCCGCCACGCGCGTCGGCGGATTGTAGAGGGCGAGCGAATTGCCCATCACGCAGATCGCGGTGTCGGTCGTGCGCCGCGACAGCGCGGAGGCGATCAGGTTTGGCGACGGCATCAGCCCGTAGCCGTTGTTGTGATGCTCGTTGCAGCACACCGCATCGAAGCCGACGTCGGCCGCGAACTCCATCTCGTCCATGAAGTCGTTGTACATGTGATGCGCGCGCTTTGGGTCGAACAGAGAGGAATGAATGTCGACCCACACCGACGGGTGCTTCTGTTTGAAGTCGTCGGGGAGCTCCGTGTAGGGCATCAAATGGAACCACATCAGCTTCATGGGTGAATGTCCTCCGGGCAGGCAAGTTCGCGTCTCGAGGCGAGACCAAACGGCACGTCAAATCACCACACAGTTTGAGTTAAGTCCGGACAAAGTGCAACGCTCGGGACTCAGCCGCGGTGGTAACCGGCAAGCCAAGCTGGTATGCTTTCAAGGCATTGATAACCAAAGGCATCGCCCCGGTGTCGCAAACGAAAACACGACCCGCAACATATGCCGACATCGAGGCCTTGCCGGCCAGCATGGTCGGCGAGATCCTCTTTGGCACGCTGCATGCCCATCCGCGGCCGTCGCCGAGGCATAGCGTTGCAGCCAATGCGGTCGGATCGTCGCTGACGGGGCCGTTTCAATTCGGGAATGGCGGGCCTGGCGGTTGGCTGTTCATGGTCGAGCCAGAGCTGCACCTAGGGCAACACGTTCTCGTTCCAGACATCGCGGGGTGGCGCCGGGAGCGGCTGCCCAGGCTTCCGGATACTGCCTACATCGAAACCCCGCCGGACTGGGTGTGCGAGGTGCTGTCGCCGTCCACCGAGCGGATCGACCGGACGGACAAGCTCACGATCTACGCCGAGTTCGGCGTCAAGCACTGCTGGTTCGTCGATCCGATCGTGCGCACGCTGGAGGTTCTGGCGCTGCAGGGCGACAAGTGGCTGCTGGCCGCCGCGTTCAAGGACGCCGATGCCGTGTGCGCCGCTCCGTTCGAGGCGCACACGTTCGCGCTCGACCTGTTGTGGGCGGATTAAGGATCGAGCACCTGTGACCCGGACCAAAACGCGCCCTGCCACTTATGCCGACATCGAGGCGTTGCCGCCTCATGTCGTCGGGGAGATCCTGTTTGGCGCGCTGCATACGCATCCCCGGCCCGCGCCACGGCATTCGCGGGCTGCTACTCGGATATCAGCGGAGCTCGATGGTCCGTTTGATCGTGGACGCAGCGGCCCTGGAGGCTGGTTCTTCCTTATCGAGCCGGAGCTGCACCTAGGGCCGCACGTTCTCGTGTCCGATATCGCGGGCTGGAGGCGGGAGCGGCTGCCGAGGCTTCCGGATACCGCCTACATCGAAATCCCGCCGGACTGGGTGTGCGAGGTGCTGTCGCCGTCCACCGAGCGGATCGACCGGACGGACAAGCTCACGATCTACGCCGAGTTCGGCGTCAAGCACTGCTGGTTCGTCGATCCGATCGTGCGCACGCTGGAGGTTCTGGCGCTGCAGGGCGACAAGTGGCTGCTGGCCGCCGCGTTCAAGGACGCCGATGCCGTGTGCGCCGCTCCGTTCGAGGCGCACACGTTCGCGCTCGACCTGTTGTGGGCGGATTGAGCGACAGTGTGTCTATCGAACCGCGCGTGGGTCCCCGACGATTACCCCGATCGTTGGGCGGCAATCCCTGGGGCAGCGCGCCTTCGGCACGACACGCGGGAATGACGGTACTGTCACTCCGCCGCCTGCATGCCCGGCGCGAACATCGGCAGCTCGGCGCGGGCCTTCTTTTCCATCGGCTTCGGCCACCACTTGTCCTCCCACTCGGAGAACATGGGCTTGAGCTTCGGCATCACCTGTTCGGCGAAGAGGCGGGTGTTGTACTTCGCCAGCTCCTTCGACATGTTGCCATACTGCAGGAGCAGCATCAGGTGGCCGACGTTCATGTTGACAGCCACCTCGCGCAGCTGCTCGACCACCTCGTCCGGCGAGCCGACGATCACGTAGCCGCGATCAACGATGTCCTTCATGTCTCGCGCCACCTGATTGAAGCGCGTGCCCGCCGTCGAACCCGTGGTACCTTGCGCGGCAAGCGAGTCCTTGCCCTTTTCCGGACTGGCGGCCGCTTCGGCTGCGGCCTTCACCTGGCTCTCGAGCCCGACGCGTTGCGTCGCCTCAGTATTGTAGCCGGGCGGCGAGGCGAACTTCAGATCGACGTGCAGGCAACGGCCATAGAAATACTCCGCCGCTTCGGCGTAGCGCTCCATGGCTTCCGACCGTGTTGGCGCGACGCCGACGAACTGCAGGAAGCCCGCGCGATAGGGATTGCGATCCTTGCCGAGCTTCGCCATCTCGTCCCAAAAGCCCTGCATGGTGCGAAGGCCGGCCTTGTAGCCGTAGTACGAGAGATACGCGTAGACGTAATCCATCTTAGCGCACCAGGCCCACGTCTCCACCGAACCACCGCCCGGAATCCACACCGGCGGATGCGGCTGCTGAATAGGTCTCGGCCAGATATTGATATAGCGCTGCTGGTTGAAGCGACCGTTGAAGGCGAAGGTTTCCTTCTCGGTCCACGCCTTCATGACGAGGTCATGTGCCTCGAGGTATTTCTCGCGCAGCATCGACGGGTTGGCGCCGTAGGCGTAGCACGTGTCCATCGGCGTTCCGACCGGGAAGCCGGCGATCAGGCGGCCACCTGAGATGCAGTCGATCATCGCGAATTCTTCCGCCACCCGCGTCGGCGGATTGTAGAGGGCAAGCGAGTTGCCCATCACGCAAATGGCGGTGTCGGTCGTGCGCCGCGACAGCGCCGAGGCGATCAGGTTCGGCGACGGCATCAGCCCATAGCCATTCGAATGGTGCTCGTTGCAGCAGATGGCATCGAACCCGCAGTCGGCAGCAAACTCCATCTCGTCGAGGAAGTCGTTGTACATGTGGTGAGCGCGCTTCGGGTCGAACAGCTTCGAATGAATATCGACCCACACCGACGGATGCTTCTCCCGGAAATCGTCGGGGAGCTCCGTGTAGGGCATCAAATGGAACCACATGAGTTTCATGGCGCATTTCCCTCGGTCGATAGGCGGCCGGACCTGAGAGAGCGTAAGTCGTGCCGGGGCACCTGATCAAGCTTCATGCCGTGGCGACATACAGCTCCCTCTGCCGTTGGAGGCGACCTACCTTCAACTGCTGTCGGGCTCGAAAGGTTGTGTGCCCTTGGGCTGGCCGTCGGCACCGAAGGTGAGCTTTTCCACTTTGGCTTCGGCTTGCTTGAGGAGGCGGTCGCAGTGTTCCTTCAGCGCTTCGCCACGCTCGTAGATCGCGATCGACTCCTCGAGCTCGACGTCCCCACGCTCAAGCCGGCCGACGATCGATTCGAGCTCCTTCAACGCGCGCTCGAAGGAGAGATCCTTGATGTCGGCAAACTTGGCCTGTGCCTTGGTCGTGGTCTGCATTGTCGATCTCCTTCGGTTACCCAAAAGTGGTGTTCGGAGTAACGGTGAGCTACCAGAAGTCTCAGCGCGCAGCTTGCCGACCGAACGCCACACAACCTCATTGTTTAATGTATTATCGATCGCGTCGTTCCAACGTGCAGTCGGCAGATGCGAAGAGCTTCGCGGAACACCCTTGAACATCGTCCCTGTCGCGGCCGCGCATCAGGCACCGGCGTCCATCAGTCCCTTTACGTGCACGGCGACAGACCGGCCGAGTGCCGCAAGATTGTAGCCACCCTCCAACATCGAGACGAGCCGTCCGTTGGCCTGCTTCGCGGCAATGCTCGCAAGTTGTTCGGTTGCCCAGGCGAAGTCCGCCTCGACCAGCGCCAGATTGGCAAGTGGGTCGTCGCGATGAGCATCAAATCCCGCCGAGACGAGCACAATGTCCGCGTGAAAGTTTCGGAGTGCAGGCAGAATGCGCGATTCGAATGCCTCGCGGAACGGCTCGCCGCCATCGCCAGGCCGAAGCGGCGCGTTCCAGATATTGCCGGCGCCCGTTTCGCCGAGCGCACCAGTGCCCGGATAAAGCGGCATTTGGTGGGTCGAACCAAAAAACAAATCCTTGTCGTTCCAGAAGATGTCCTGGGTGCCGTTACCGTGGTGGACGTCGAAATCGACAACTGCAATCCGCTCAGCCCCGTATTGCCTTCGCGCATACAGCCCAGCTATGGCGACGTTGTTGAACAGACAAAAGCCCATAGCGCGAGCGGTCTCGGCGTGGTGGCCGCAAGGGCGCACCTGGCAGAATGCGTTGGCGGCGCGCTTCGCCATCACCTCGTCGACGGCGTGGAGGCCGGCGCCGACCGCGCGCAGCGCCGCCTCCCAGGTGCCTGAGGACAGAACGGTGTCGGGATCGAGCCGCACTGATTCTTCGCCGGGCCCGGGCCGGTTCTCCTTGATGAATTGAATGTAATCTTGCGGGTGCGCAAGCGCGATCGCCTCCTCAACGTCGTCCCGCAGCGGCGCTTCGATGCGTTTCAGCTTGGCGAAGACCTCGTGCTCCATCACTTTGTCGATGACGCGCATTCGATCTGGTCGCTCGGGGTGGCCGGGTCCGGTGTCGTGCAGGACGAAGCAGGGATGAGTAATCAGAAGTGTGGTCATTGCGTCGTGTCCTCGAGACCGCGGCGCGGGCGGTGCCGTGCCGGTGAGCGTGTGAATGAAACTATAACAGATTCAGGTACGATTTGGCGGAGTGGCGCTGAAAGTTCCGTTAGTCCGGTTGGGCAATGAACTCGCTCACGTGGTCAGCTCACGTGTGTGGTAGTGCCCTATGACGCGGAACCCGGCGCGTTCATAAAGGGTGCGGGCGGCGTGGTTGTCCGCGTCAGTTTGCAGGTAGATGCGGCACACATGGTGTGTTTTCACGTGACGCTCGATGGCGGCGAGCACTACGGAAGCAGCTCCGGTTCGGCGGGCCGCGGGCACAGTCGCCATGCACTGAACTGAGGCGAGCGGGCCGTCGATGACGGTGAGACCGCTCGCGATCGCCTCGTCATCGCGGCTGGCGAGGAAGAACGCGCGGGGGCGGGGTGTGCCTTCGACGAGGCGAAGCGCAACGCCACGGCGGCTTTCGTCCAGCCCTTGCAGGTAAACGGCAATCCAGTCGGATGTGGGGGAAAACAGCAGATCGACGTTGATCGGGGTTGGATGCGCGGTTGACGGCGGAGATGGGGCATCGCTGCGTGACGGGTCCAGCTCTTTCGCCATGGTAACGTGGTCGCCGGTGCGCCGCCAGCCGCGTTGAGCGAGCGCAGTGTCGAGGCTCGCGGGTGCTGCAACGTCGGTGATCGTGAACTTCGGCACGCCGCCTCTTGCACGGTAGAAATCGACAACGCGGGCGAGGGCATGATCCAAATCGGGGCCCGTGAAATCTATGGCGGCAACCGAATTCGCGCGCACCGAGCCGCCCGACGACCATCGTGCGATCCAGCCGTCAATGTACTCCGTCTCGATTGCCGGCCAGCCGGCGACGACAGCGCGCTCGATCGCGATGAGATCGTCCCGGGTGAGCGTCATCGCCGCACACCTGCCAGTGCGTCAACGAGGAGCTGAACGTTTGCCGCATGCGTTGGGCAGATCCCTCCAGTGTTGGCAAGCGTTAGGATTCTGGTCGCAAGACTTCGCTCCGCGCTAATTTCGGCGACGAGATACCGGAAAGCAACGTTACGCTCGAAATCGCGCCGGACACCGACGGCGTTGCCAAGCATCTTGGCGCTGTCCGGCTCTGCACGAATCATGGCCAGGGCCCGGCGACCGGCAAGGAAATCTGCGATCACCTCATGGGCGAACCTCACATGGCCATGTTCGCCACCAGGACCGAAGAACGCGAACTGCACCAGAGCCAGCACGACGCGTGGCTCGAGATCGGGCAACAGGCCGACGTCGATATACGGCGCCGCGATCTGATGCAGCTCATCGGTGGTGAGGCCGCGGCACTCATTGGGATAGGCCTCATGCATGCGCATGCGATGGGCGATGGCTTCGATCAGCTCCACCAGCCGCTCGCGGCCGATCTCGCGCAGCGCGCGATTGAGCCGGAGCCGCTGCTCGGCGGCAGAAAACGTTGCAACGCCGAGGCTCTCCACGAGGTCGGTCGAGTCCATGAACGTATCGGCGCCGGAGAACACATCCCAGTCGAAGCCGAACTCTCCGGCAGCAAGCTTTTCCGATTCGCGTTCGATCAAGCCGTCGATGGCAAGCCACAACAGCTCGAACTCGTCCTTTGGCTGGCGGCGGTTGCCAGGAGCCAGGGAGAGCAGCAGATCGCAGTAGTAGGGCAGCGTCGCCAGCTCACTCAACGCGGGCGAGCGGTCGAGCGCGCCCATGAAGTCTGCGACAGTGGGTGGGCTCGACTCGCCTTCCTGGGGAAAGCGTCCGACGCGACGTAGCCAGGCGAGAGCGCGCTGCGAAGGGCGATCCCAGCGTGCGAGCTCGTAGAGCCTGATTGCGCCGGTTTCCATGTACGCGTCGATGAAGGCGCGCAAGGCTGTGGAGGTCGTGAGCAGCGAGTCGCGGGCGCAGATCAGGATGCGGGCACTGCTCTCGTGCACCAGCGGCTGCTCGAGGGCGGCAAGAAAATCGGCTTCTCCAGTGAAAAACTCGTCGAGCCCGTCGAACATCCAGAGGGTGAGGCCGTTGGCGTTGAGCCAGCGCATCAGACCCGGGCTGGTGGCCGCAGCGGCATCTGTGGCGGCGACGGCTTCGAGCAGACCGTCCATGGAGCGCACCTGCTGGTCACGGATGTGCTCCGGTAGAAAAAGTATAGGGCGGGTGGCGAGACGCAGCGCGCGCTTCTCGGTCGCAAAATGCCTTGAAAGCTCCTCGAAAAGCGAAGCGAACAGGTAGGATTTACCGGCGCCCGCGTTGCCGATGATGACGGTGAGCTCCGGGCCGTCGGGCGGCTCCTTGAAGCGCTCGAGCAAATGGTCGCGCAGATCTTCCCCGGTGCCAAAGCCGCCAGGCGAGGTGCCGAAAGCCGACAGGGCCACGAAGGGCTGCGGGACGCGGGCTGCCAAGGCATCGTGGTTCTGGCGGCGGAATTCAGTGAAGACAGAGCGGGCCTCGCCGCCTCGGCCCGTGCCGAAAGCGCCATCGCCATCGGATTTGTAGGGTGTGTCAAAGAACTGGATCGGCGCGCGGACTCCGACGCCGAGCTCGTTGGCGATGTGGCGGAACTCGGTCGAGAGCCCGGCGAGTGTCGGTGTAACGAAGAAGGCCTGGTCACGCGCGTCGACCGGCTGGCGCGCTGCAAAGTCCGTCAACAGTCGTGATTCATCAACGGCGAGGCCATCACCCGGATCGGCGAACCAGATCGTGCGGCGCTCGATGCCGGCTGGACCATGGCGCTCAACCGAGAGGCGGCCGCGATCGCGGCGCGTCACGGTATAGCCGTCGGCCATCAGGAACCCGCCGATATAGTCCCCCAGCCCCGGCACCCGTCACCCTTTCTCCCGCATGAGGCGCGCCTTCTGCCGCTGCCAGTCGCGCTTCTTTATATCCTCGCGCTTATCGACCAGCTTTTTGCCTTGCGCGAGGGCGAGCTTCAGCTTCGCGATGCCGCGTTCATTGAAGTAGAGCTGCAGCGGAACCATGGTCATTCCCTGGCGCTCTACAGCGATCTTGAGTTTGTGGATCTCGGGCTTCTTCAAAAGCAGACGGCGGGCCCGCCGCGGGTCGTGCTGGAAGAAGCGGCCAGCCTGCTTATACTCGGGAATATATGCGTTGATCAGAAAGATGCCGCCATTCTCGGCTGAAGCGTAGCTTTCCGCGATGTTGGCCTGGCCGGTGCGCAGCGATTTCACCTCGGTGCCGGTGAGCTGGATACCCGCCTCCCAGGTGTCCTCGACGCGATACTGGAAGCGCGCCTTCCTGTTCTCGGCGACGACCTTGTAGTTGTCTTTCTTCTCAGCCATTGACCCTCGTTCGGCGGGCTTCGAAGCTTTGAAGTCCGCACCTAAGGGTTCGTTCTAGCCGCAAGGTTGGCATTAGGATAGGTGGTCGAGGGCTGCTGAACCGAGGCGGCCAGGATGTTGCCCGTGTGACAGCCGATCTCAGGCGACGTCGGACCGGCTGGGCTCGACGACACGCAACGGCTGGCGATCGGCCGGTTTGTCACCTTCGGCGTTTACGGCAATCCAGCTGCAGAGCGACACGACCTGCTCGAGGGCGCAGCTCTTGTAAGTCGCCTCGTTCATGCCTTGTGGAATATAGTCGTACTTGTCGCGCTGGAACTCGATCCAGACACCAAGAAGCTTCTTATCGAGATAGACGGCAACGCCGCCCTGTGGACCGCGCGCGAAATGAAGGCTTGGGGCGCCGGCTTGGAACAGCGCATAGAGCAAGCTGTCGTCGTGGACGTTCCAGTACTTCATTGGCGCATACTCGCCGTGTCCTTCTTGTGGGCCTCTACTTATAACTCGAGACGTCTCGCAATACGCATGCGATCGTCAAACAGGCTTAGAAAGGCGTAAAGACCAGAGAACACACTTGCGCACATTGCGACCGTAAACGCGGATTTAACAGCTCGCGCCCATGATGCGGCTCATCCCGGAGCTATGATCGAGGATCTGCGATGCCGCGTGTCTACGGCGTGATGATTGCCAAGAACGAAGCCGACGTTATCGGGCAAAGCCTGCGCTATGGGCTCAACCATTGCGACAAGATCATCTGCATGGACAACATGTCCACGGACGGAACGTGGGAGATCATGCAGGACTTGGCCGCGAAGCATCCGGGTCGGATCATTGCGCATACCCAGATCACCGAAAAGTTCCACGATTGTCTGCGCTCGATCGGCTACAACGCGTTCCACCATGAGCTTACGCACAAGGACTGGTGGCTCCGGTTTGATGCCGACGAGTTCCTGAACGAGGATCCGCGACCGATCCTGGATCAGGCGGAGCACGAAGGCGCCGACTTCGTGCGCGCTAATCAAATGGAGTTCGCGCTGACCGATGTCGACATCGCCATGATCGAGCGGGGGAAGGATTCGCGCGACATGCCGATCGAGGAGCGGCGGCGCTTCTACAAGGTGTCGTGGCGCGAGTTCCGCTTGTTCCGCAACAACCCGGACGTGGTCTGGGACGTCGAGCTGAACAAGCAATTCCCGCAGAACCTGTCCAAGACGAAAGTCTGTTCGCGCGCAATCTTCAATCGCCATTACTCGCATCGCGACATTGAGCAACTCAGAGCTCGGATCGCAATTCGAAAGGGTTCGCTGTCATTCACTCATGTCACGGATGCGGATTGGAAGCGCTACACGCACACGGCCAGCACCCATCACCGCTGGGAGCCGGGCGCACCAGTGAAGTTCCAGCCGCTCACGGATTTCTGGATCCCGCGCTTGAAGCTCGAGCTCGCGCAGCGCCTCGGACTCGCCAAAATGCCGGCGTGATCCCGTTAGGGAGGTCCGGCGACTAGACTGGCGATCGTGACTCAAAATGAACCGGATCGGCAGCCGGATCACGCCTTCTTGGTAATCAGGCGAACGACGTTGGATCTGGCGCTGGCGGCGTGAGATTGGGATTTCTCACGCGACACTGGTTTGGAACCGATCTTGATGTGTACAGCGGGCGTCCGACCCGAGAGAACGTCCCCAGCACGATCGAGGATTCCGACGATTTTGGCGTCGTCGAGAAGCGCCATCGCGGCGCCGATGCTGGAAGCCTGATCGGGTCCCGTGGCGCCGATTATGAATGCGCGGCGGCCCGCACGCTGGGCAAACGGGTTGGCGGCGATGGTGAGGAGGCCAGCGTCAGCGAAGCGCGGGCTCAGTTCGGTGCGGTTGTACTTGCGGCCATCCTTGGAGAGGCCGATCCAGTCGAAGAGGCGCTCGGCCGCCGGATTGTCGTCCGGCGTGCCCACGACAAGGACGTGGCCACGCTCGGCCCAGGCTTCGTCTCCAGCGCCGACCGAGTGGCGAATATCGATCAAGTCTGCAGGCGCCAACCCGAGCTTTGCATCGATTGTGCGCATCAGGCGGCCCTGTAGGCGTGTCAGCAGCATCAGCTCCGACATTGACGACGATGTAATCGGCACGGCGCTGCGATGACTTGCGAGCACCGTCAACGGTGCCATGCCCATCAACGGCGACCAGAGGCGGGTGAACGGCGTGCCGTCGAGGATCTGCAGAATATCCGCAAAGCTCGAAGCTTCGTTCTGGACCTCCAACTCGAACGGTTCGCAATGCGTGCCGCGCTTGCCACGGGCGAACTTTCTGGCAAAGGCGCGCACCTTGTCCATGGGGATGCGGTTCGCGTGACCTTGGCTTACATGCAGGAGGAGGGATGCTTCCTTCTGCGCCATAACCGAGTCGATCATGCAGTGGACACTCGGCGCGAAGCTCGAGAGAACCGCGGAGTTGCGGATCAGAAACTTGAACAGCGCCACCTCGCGAAATGCGGCCCGCGCCAGCTTCGATGTCGCGATGTGATCCTGATGGCTGTCCGCTTCCGTGTGCGTAAAGACGGCGACAGGTTTCACGCCGAAGCCAGCCACGAGCGTGCGCAGGGCCGTCACGGATTGACGATTGCAGGTTACGAAACCGTCGATCTGCCCCAGGAAATAGACATGATTGCGCTTAACGCCGAGCGTCATCGCACCCGCAATGGCCTCGAGACGGCGCTGCTTGGCTATTGTTGCATCAGCTTCGTCGGTGGCAATGACGACCCGAACGTCGTAACCCTTGCTGCACAAGAGAGCACAAGCTCCGCCTGCACCGAGCTCCATGTCGTCGGCATGGGCTGCCAGGAACACAACGCAACGCATCGATCACCGCCGCAAACTCGAGACTGCCTGTCTCGAACGTAGGCGGAATCGATGACCAAAAAGCTAAATTCAGCTGGGTGTCAGGCCGCAACGAGTGGGTTCTCGCCTTGCCTCGGTGCGTTGGCTCTAGCGTGGCCAGACAACTGGAAAGTCGGGTCCTTCGAACACATGACCATCTTCGAACGACAGATGCGGAAAGGGTGGCGAGGTGCGGCCTTTACGTTTTGCAAACCTTGCGTCGTCCCCTACCCACCGGAACGAGACGGCCCGCCGGCGATTGGTCGTGTGATTGGCTGGTGCGCCATGCAACGTGCGGAAATCGAAGGCGACGGCGTCGCCGGGCTCCATGTCCCAGCCTAGCACCTGGAACTCACCGCGTCGGTTCTCAACGTCCGGCACGGCTTCAGCCTCATCTCCGGCATAGAGGGCCGTGCCGTCGAAGCGTTGCGGGCGGAAGTCGCGGCCCCATTTGTGCGAACCCGCTACATACTCGACGCCGATCTCGCGAGGCACACGATCGAGCGGCACCCAGAAGCTCACCGATTGACGGCCTTCGACCAAATAGTAGGGCTGATCCTGATGCCAGGGCGTCTTCATGCTGTTGCCGGGCTCCTTCACCAAGACGTGCTCGTGAAAAAGACGAGCAGTTCTCGAGCCCATCAGCCGGGCCGCGCATTCGGCCATTGGCGAATCGAAGATTGTCTTGCGGTAGCCATCGAAGCGCTGCCAGTTGCAGTAATCCTGGAAGAACATGGCGGTGCCGTCAGCGGGCTTATAAGAGCGCTCGAAGTGGCTCGGAGCGGCCATGTTGGCGGAGACGGTCTCGCTCAGCAGCTCTACCCAGTCGCGAAGCAGCCCCTTGATCAGCACTGCGCCATTGCGCTGGTAGGCGGCCACGGTTTCCGCGGACATCGACGTTGAGGTCATGAGCCTCCTCGCTGGGATAAACTTCCGATGGCGTTCATCGATACCGGTAGATCAGCCGATGCGCTAGGCCATGGTCCCAGTTTCCTCACGCCACAGCGCGACCCGAGGAGCGGCGGCGGCTGGAGCCGCTGACGGGGCGCTGCGCGTCAGGATCGAGCGATACCTCGATCTGGATGATAGCCAGGCGGCCTTCGAACACCTCGCGCGCCTCGGGAAGAATCCGGGCGAGTTTGGTCTCTTCCAACACGCATTGTGCGGCAACCATCGTGCAGGCCTGATCGGCACCCGTCGCCGCGATGACGAACGCACGGTTGCCTTTGCGCATAGCGGCCGCATTGGCTGCAATGGTCAGAAGTCCGCGGCCTTGGCTGCGGCGGCGTGCCAAGTTCAGGTCGCGCAAATAGGGCCTGAGGCCGATCCAATCGAGCATGAGATCGGCCGCAGCGTTCGCGGGAGGGCCGCCGAGCACCAGCACGTTTCCGGTCTCTGCGATGGACATATCAGCATTGCCCTTCGCCTGATGCACCTCGAACCGCAATGCCGGATCTGCACCGAGGCGGCTTTGTGCGCTGCTGAACAGCCGGCTCTGCAGGCGAGTGAGGAATACGGCGTCGCTCATGGCCCCGGTTGTCCACTTGGGCTCACCGCCACCCGTAAAGACATTCAGCTTGGAAGAAGCCAGCAGCGGCGACCAGAACTGTGAGAACGGCGAAGTGTCGATCAGCGCCAGGAGATCACGGATAGCGCGTGCATCGCTCTGAAGACCGAGCTCGAAGGCTTCGCAGTAGCGGCCGCCGCGTCCGGCTGCAAAGTGCGCGGAGAACTGGCGCGTGAGATGTATCTGACTGAGCTCTGTATCGTTCTGTTTCCGGTGGAGCAGCAACGCGCGCTCCCTGCGGTCGAGGACGCTATCGATGATACAGAAGACGCTCGGCTCGAATGCGGAGCTGATGGCCGAAGCGGCGGTCGCGAACTTGAACAGTGTCGTGTTACCGAACACGGCGCGGGCCAAGCGCGACGCTGCGACGTGGTCCTGATCGCAGTCGGCTTCACTGTGCGTGAAGGCGGCGAGAGGCTCGATCGCAAGTGCGTCGACCAAGGCGCGCAGCGCGGCGACGGTAACGCGATCGGGCAAGATTTCGCCCATCGTGAGACCGAGGTGGTGAACATTGCCCGGGTTCACGCCGAGTTCGACGGCGCTCGCTTTGGCCTTATTGCGGCAAGCCGCCCCGTCGTCGGAAAGCACGATGACGCGAACATCGTAACCTCTCCGCGCCAGCAACGCACACGTGCCTCCTGCGCCATGCGCCAGATCGTCAGGGTGTGCCGTTACGAAGACAACGGTTTGCGGCTTTCGCTCCATCGCGCATGTCCGTTTCGAGTTGTTTGCACCCCGCGGCGGCAAACTGCCATGGCGCTGGAACTCCGTCAGGCGAAGATGTGGGTTTGCCTTAATGGAGCACTTGCGGCGACCGCGGATTGCCGGCAGTTCTGGAGCTTGTCGGCGAACTCGGCTATCGGTGACGAGCAGCATGAGGCATAGCGACACGACCATGGTTGACAGGAATGCGGCGGTTAGCGCCGAGGGCAATGCTCCGGCCGCGCAGCCAACCGTTGTGAAGCCGCATCTCGATCTCTTCGCGATCCTGATCCTGACCTCCATGTGCGTTTGCCTGGCGGTTGGGCAGGTGGCAATCAAGGTGGCCAATGACGGCATCTCACCGGTGCTGCAAGCGGGGTTGAGATCGCTGGCAGGTGCCGTGGTGGTTGGCCTTTTTGCCGTCTTGCGCGGCGTGGCGCTCTTCCGCCGGGATGGCATCTTCTGGCCGGCCTTGCTGACCAGCCTTTTCTTCGCAGCGGAATTCGCGTTCCTCTACCCGGCCCTGAAGCTGACCACCGCCAGTCACGTTGTCATTCTCCTCTACACCGCGCCGTTCGTGGTTGCAGTCGGCGCGCATTTTCTCATCCCGGGCGACCGGCTGACGACGGCCAAGATCGCCGGATTGGTCTTGGCCCTCTGCGGTGTGGCGGCGGTTATGCTCGGCAAGGAGGCCGCGACTGGTGCGGGTGCCGCCAGCCAATCCGGACCGTCGCTCACCGGCGACCTGATGTGCCTCGGTGGGGCGCTGGCTTGGGGCGGCCTCACGTTGACGATCCGCGCGACCCGGCTCGCCCGTGTGGCGCCGGAGCGGGTTACGTTCATTCAGCTGCTGGTTTCGGGCCCATTGCTAATGGGTTTGTCACCGCTGATCGGAGAAACAGGGATTACGTCTGCCGATCCGCTGATCTGGGGCGCGTTTGCATTCACAGTGGTGTTCGTGGCGGGATACGTTTTCACCACGACGACATGGCTGTTCACGCGCTATCCGGCTTCGCGGGTAATGGCGTTCCTGCTGCTGACGCCGATCTTCGGAGTGGTGGCGGCACATCTCCTGCTGGGTGAGCCGCTCGGCGCGAACCTGCTCGCCGGGCTGGGTCTCGTCGTAGCGGGTCTGTGGTTTGTGAACCGGCCGGCAAGATCGTCGCCGACGAAGCCTTGACGGAAACCCCCGGCGCGGCCTTATCTCCATCACCAGCCGGCTGGACGGCCGCTGCCGAACCCCTGCCAAGGGGCGAGGTGGAGGAAAGTCCGGGCTCCATGGATGCACGGTGGCGGCTAACGGCCGCCGGGGGTAACCCCAGGGACAGTGCCACAGAGACGAGACCGCCTCTGACCTCGGTCAGGGGCAAGGGTGAAACGGTGCGGTAAGAGCGCACCGCGGCTCCGGCAACGGCGCCGGCACGGCAAACCCCACCGGGAGCAAGACCAAATAGGGGCGGCACGCTGGTTCGGGAAACCGGGCCAGTGGGTGTCATCCACACCGCCGCCCGGGTTGGTTGCTCGAGGCGTCCGGCAACGGGCGTCCCAGATGAATGGCCGTCCAGGAGGCAACTCCGGACAAAACCCGGCTTACAGGCCGGCTGGTGATTATCTTATCGGCACCCTCATGGCCGGCAATCATGCCGCCATGAGTGATCATCATGCCGCAAGTGATCGTGCCACCATGTCGGCGCCCTTCTCTGCGACCATGATCGTGGCGGGATGAATGTTGGGCGAAGGTATGATCGGCATCACCGAGGCGTCGGCGACGCGAAGACCCTCGAGACCACGCACCTTCAGCGAGCTATCGACGACGGCCTTGTCGTCCTCGCCCATTCTGCACGTGCCGCACTGGTGATAGACGGTGCCCGCCACCTGGCGGATGAAGCCCTTGATGTCCTCGTCGTCCGTCACGTGCTTGCCGGGCCTCACCTCCGAGAAGATCAGCGACTTGTAGGGCTCGGTGTCGATGATCTGTCGGCCGATTTTAAAGGCGAGCACCGAGCGGCGCATGTCGTCGTCCTCGGCATCGCTGAAGTAGCCGGCGTATAGCTTCGGCTTCGAACGGCCGGTGTTGTCGGCGAGCCTGATCTCGCCGCGGCTTTTCGGCCGGCAGACGCAGAAATTGAAACCGAACCCCGGCCACCGGTCGAGGCCGAGCGTCAGGTGCTCGGTCGAGAAGTTCGTCGCCTGGAATTGCAGGTCGAAGACCGGCTCCAATGGGCTCGATTTGCAGAAGAGGTTGCCCTCCGTCGCGCCGACCGCGAGCTGGCCAGAGCGCTTGAAGAGCCACTCCATCGCCATCGAGACCTGCTGGCGTCGCGAGGTCAGTACCTCGTTCAAGGTGCCACTGTGGCGGGTCAGGAATGTGAATCGCGCCTGGGCGTGGTCCTGAAGGTTTTTGCCGACGCCGGGCAGGTCATGCTGCACCTCGATGCCAATCGCCTTCAGCTCGTTAGCCGGGCCAATGCCGGAGTTCAACAGCAGCACCGGCGAATTGATGGCACCCGAGGAGATGATCACCTCGCGGCGCGCGCCAATGCGCTTGACCGCACCTTTGTGCTCAACTTCGACGCCAATAACCCGCTTGCCGTCGAACATAAGGCGTTGTGCCAGCGTCTCGGTCATAACCTTCAAATTCTGCCGCTTCATGTTGGGCTTTAGGTAACCCTTGGCGGTCGAGACGCGAAAACCGTTCTTCACGTTCAGCTGCACCATCCCCACGCCGTCCATCTTCTCGCCGTTGAAGTCGTGGTTCTCGGGAAACTGCAGGCGCTTGCACGCCTCGACGAAGGCTTTGGCGGTTTCGGACGGGCGCTTGATGTCGGAAATGACCATGGGGCCGCCCTGGCCGCGATATTCGTTGGCGCCAGAGACGTTGTGCTCCATCTTCTTGAAGTAGGGCAGCACGTCCTTGTAGCTCCAGCCTTTGGCGCCAGCGGCTGCCCAACCGTCATAGTCGGTCGCAGCACCGCGCAGGAACACCAAACCGTTGATGGACCCGGAGCCGCCCAGCACCTTGCCGCGCGGCCAGCTGAGGCGGCGGTTGTTCAATCGCGGATCGGGCTCGGTCTCGTAGCCCCAGTTGATTTTCGGGTTCGGAACGAGCTTGCCGAAGCCGAGCGGGATGTGAATCCAGGGATTGCGATCCGTCTTGCCCGCTTCGATCAGGCAGAGCGAGATCAGCGGGTTCTCGGTGAGGCGCGAGGCCATCACGCAGCCGGCCGAGCCGCCTCCCACCACGACCACATCGAACTCCGCGTCGAACTTCTGAGGCACCTGCGTTTCCCTCCCTGCAGCAAAAGCGTTTCGACCGCAGCATAGGCGGCCAAGATAGCGACTTGAAGAGGCATGTTTATCGATCGGACGATACGGGATCGCTACTGGCACCGCTGTCATGCAGACCAGCGTAGGCCCCGAACGCTGCGCTCAGCCCGACGCCACGACATCGCCCGATTTGACTTCGCCGCCGGTTGTGACCTTCGCGTAGATGCCGAGATCGCAGTGGCCGTAGCTGCGGATCAACGTCGCCGGAACTGCCATGTCGCGCTGGGCTGTCACCGGATCGACGTTGGTCGCCTCGCAGCGCTGCGTGCGCTTGAAAACGTCGAGCTTCACCGCGCCTATCGTGATGTCCTTGTTCATCCAGCGGAACTCTTCCCACGCAGGCAATCCATCGATGTAGATGTTAGCGCGGAAGCGCAGCGGGTCCACGGGCCGGCCGACGTGACGCTCGAGTTCGCGCACCGACGCGAGGTTCACGATGTGCAGACACTTTGCGGCCACGTCTGAGAAGCTATGGCCTTCCGCCCGCTGCACCTTGGGCGCGCCGCGCAGGCTGTCCTTCATGTAGGCGGCCATGAACTGCTCGATCATCTGCCGCCCGATCGGTGTCTTAAGCTCTCCGCGAGCCACCTGCTTGCCGTCGCGACGAATGGTGAGCGTCTCCGTCGCGTCGTCGAACCGGCAGTCGAGCGTCGCCAGCCGCTCGTCGCGCATCAGCATCAGAAAGCTGATTTTCGGCAGATGCCGCGGCGCTGCCGGATCAAAGCGTCCTCCTCCGTTTTCGATTGCGTAGGCACGATCGAAGGGCAGAGTTGCACCCGGCGTCAGCGCCACGCGATCGAGCTTCTCTGGCGTCAGCCCTTTCACAGGGTAGCGGTAAATCGATGTGACTGTGGCTGCGGACATGAGAGGCTCACACAAAGACGGGCGATGTAGTTCTCGAGCGTTCTAACCGCTTTTCTCAAGCCAGGGAAACCAGGAGCGTCTGCTCGGTGTTCGCCATCACTGAGCTCGAGTGCGCTGACCGGCCCAAATAACCACCATCACGCCGGCCCCAACAAGAAGCATCGGCGGCAGCAGATGCCAGTCGAACGCGATGGGTTGCATCAGCTCGAGCCAAATTGCGGCGAACTGGAACACAACAGTGACGAGCGGAATGAGCGCAGTGGTCGCAACAAAGTTTTCTGCGCGGATCTTGAGCGTCACCGAGAAGGCAAGATACTGCATGGCTGTCAGCACCAGGACACCCATGAAAAGACCGAGCATTATAGTCGGCGGATGCAGGAAATCAGCGACTGTCGGCAACCATGCGTTGTTTGACAGTATGCCTTGACCCGCGAGCAGCATCAGCGCCCCGACGAGCAATGTTCCAAGACCTGATGTCACCATCAAGACAAGACCGGTGAGCCGCACCTTTTCCTCGATGGTGCGCGCGGCGCGATTCCAAGGATGAAACTCAGTCGCGAATGCACGCGCACTCATGATGAAGGCGCAGGTGGCTGCGAGACCGAGGCCAATCCAGCGCCCCTCGGCCGGAACAGCAGGCAATGCCAGCGCGATGGCTCCGATGACGATCGCGTGGCCGATGATTCCGAGCCGCGTCTGTCGCCGTCCCACCAGAAGGAAGCCGAGGATAGCGGCTGCGGGCACATTGAGACGCACGAGCAAACTGCCGTCGGCCGGCGGTACGTAGCGCAGCAGCAGAAAATAGACCGCCTCCATGCCAATGATACCGCCACCAACAGCGAAGCTCAGCGGGTGACGGACGATTGCGCGCCAGTGCGGACCTGCTCCCGTGAAGGTCAGCATGGTTCCGGCCGCTATCGTCATCGCGTAGCAAAGGAATGCAATCGGATGACAGCCGTGTTGATGTCCGATGCCATAACCGACGTTGAGCACCGAGAGTGTTGCCGCAAAGAGCAGCGACTCGGACCAGCCGCTCATGCCACGATGGGTTCCATGACGCTCGGCACTGGCGGCGGTCATCGTGTCGCTCCGGCGGAAGTCCTGCCGCTGCGGAACCGTGCGAACGACACCTGGGTATCGCCCCAGGACCGATGATCGATCGCCTCGAAGCCGGGAGGCCAGCCGATGACCACGTCTGCCCGTTCCTCGAGCAAGACGATGGCGCCATCTGCGATCCAGCCGCCAGCTCCCGCCGATGCCAATGCTTTTTCACCTAGTCCTTTTGCATAGGGAGGATCAGCAAATATGAGCTGGAACGGCTGACGGTTGCCAGCGTCACCCAAATCGGTCGCGTTGCGCCGGTAGATCTTTGTGACGCCTGTCAGCCCGAGGCTTTCGATGTTGCGGCGGATGAGGCCGCGCGCTTCAGGATCCTCCTCGACGAAAAGGCATGATGCAGCGCCGCGCGACAGCGCCTCAATACCGAATGCACCCGTGCCCGCGAAAAGGTCAAGCACCGCGGAGCCCTCCAGAACGCTACCTTCCATTCCATGCGCCAGAACGTTGAATACCGCCTCGCGTACGCGATCAGAGGTTGGCCGAATCTTGTGATCGCCAGGTGCTGCCAGCTGCCTGCCGCGAAATCTTCCGCCCACCACTCTCACACGGTGTCATCCTTTGCATCCAGGGTGGTGTTTCGGCGCTTGTCACTCTCAGCAGCCGGATGGCCGCCACCTGCGCGACGCTGAAGCCGTCTCTCGAACCTCGCCGCTTTGCCCGATCCTTCCGGTTTCCGCGGTCGCTCGCCCCGCGCTTCATCCTCGGGTGCTTCCAAGCCAAGTTCCTTCGAGAGTTTGGGGCCGAGCTGGTCGATGAGGACGCGGCGGCGCACGCGTTCGGCCTGCCCCGGCTCCAGATCAAGCAATTGGAACGGACCGAACGAGACGCGAATCAGCCGGTTCACCTCGAGCCCCAGGGAACCCAGAATGTTTCGCACCTCGCGGTTTTTTCCCTCCCGCAGACCAATCGTGAGCCACACGTTGTGCCCCTGGCCCTTGTCGAGCGTTGCCTCGATCGGACCATAGCGAACGCCGTCGATCTCAATGCCCTCCTTCAGCTTGTCGAGGTCGGCTTGCGTGACACGCCCGAAAGCGCGCACGCGATACCGGCGCAGCCATCCTGTCGCCGGCAGCTCCATGTGTCGCGCGAGTGCGCCGTCATTGCTGAGCAGCAAGAGCCCCTCGGTGTTGAAGTCGAGACGGCCAATGGAGATGACGCGGCCCATCTCGGGCGGCAGTGTCTGGAAGACGGTCGGGCGACCCTCGGGATCCTTGTGCGTGGTCACGAGCCCTCTTGGCTTGTGATAGCGCCAGAGTTTGGGGGGGTCGGCAGTGGGCAGCGGCTTGCCGTCGACGACGACTCTGTCCTGCGGACTGACATCGAGCGCCGGGCTGGCGAGCACTTTCCCATTTACCGACACGCGCCCCTCCGCGATCCAGCGCTCAGCATCGCGTCGGGAGCAGAGCCCGGCGCGAGCCATCGCCTTTGCGATGCGCATGGGGCCCGCCGGGGCACCCGTTTCGATCGGCGGTGAGAACGCACCATGGCGAGGCGCGCTCCTTATGTTCTCGGGTTGTCGATGGTGCCGCTTGGTCGCACCCGGCTGCGGAAGCTTTCCCGCTGGCTTCTCCCGCCAAGAAGCCGCACCCTGCTCAGTCCGCTGGCTACCGGCAGCGGGTTTGTGCCGCCCCTCACGCTGCTCCCGTTTTGCACCACTTTTCGACGGAGGCCTCGACTTCTGCATGTGCTAGCTTGGTCCGAGCCAGACCGGACCCCTTTCGAGGCCCCTTATGACACCAGACCGGCCGATGGGCCACATGCAGCGCGCCTTGGCTGAAGCTCGCGCTGCGGCGTCCCGGCTCGAGGTGCCGGTCGGAGCTGTCGTTGTCGACGCCGCAGGCTGCGTCATCGCCGCAACTGGAAATCGCACGCGGGAGCTGAATGACCCGACAGCGCACGCAGAAATGCTGGCAATCCGCCAAGCGTGCCGAACCCTTGGCCAGCAGCGGCTCGCTGGTTGCGATCTCTACGTAACGCTGGAGCCCTGTCCAATGTGCGCCGCTGCTATCTCGTTTGCACGCATTCGCCGCCTCTATTTCGGCGCTCCCGACCCCAAGGGCGGAGGCGTCGAGCATGGCGCGAAAGTGTTCAGCCACCCGACCTGCCATCACGCTCCAGAGGTCTACGGCGGGATCTCCGAGCCGGAGGCGGCGTCGCTGCTGGTGGACTTTTTCGCTGGGCGCCGTTAGTCGTGACCCACGTTGCAGCCGTCCGTCCGTTGCCGTGCTGCCGCTTGTCTTGAGCGGCGAGTTCGTCCGGCGTCCGCATCGGAACGAGGCCGTGCTGCCAAAACAGCGCTTCAAGCGCATCCCAATCCTTCAGCACCGTGCGGTAGATCCAGCGATAACCCCACTGTGTGTCGGCCAGCGCCTCGGCTCGCTCCCGGCCGATCAATTCCGTTACCGCTGCCATCTCGAGCCAGCATACAACAAGATGCACATAGGTCTGCTCGTAGTTGCGCGCGCCTTCAGGCAGTTTTATCGGTGCTTTCGGATAGCGCTTGACCAGCTCATCGAAGAACGGCGCCACTGGATCGTGATCGGGTCCGCCAAGCCGCCAAAGGTACCAGTGCATCTGCTCATGCAAATACGTAGCGAGCAGCAGGTCCTCTGTGTCGGTGAAACGCGTGCCGAGTGTCAGGATCGGGTGGCTGAACGTCGGGCCAGCAGGCACGATCTGGATCAGTTGCGTGTATTCGTAGCGCGAGAGATCGTGGCGCTTGCGCAATGCCGTCAGCCACGCGCGTATCCGCGCTGCCTCGCGTTCGGCATGGCCGAGGTCGATGTCGATCCGGAACTGTTGCGGCGCGCGGGCCATGACGCCTCCTCGCGCGACAATGACGATGCATGGGCGCTGCGGAATGCGACCATCCGGCCCTGTGAACAACTCTTCGCTTATGCTTGTTTCCGCTATTTCTTTCGCCGCCTCGGTAGAGCGAGGCGTCGGCGCTTCTGTGTTGGTGACGGTCGTTCAATCAGCGGCACCGGCTCTGCTGCCGAGACAGTCACGCTGCTGAGAACCTTCTCCAACTGACGTTTGAGTGCGGCCTTGGCTGGAGCAGCAGCCGCCAAGATGTCCCGGAACCGGTGGAACTCCAGCACGTGAAACTGGTCGACACCAACATCGATGTACACGTCCGGCTGAACATGCCGCAGCTTTTCGCGTACAATCGATCTCTGCAGGATCTGTGACGATGCAAACAGCGCCTCCATGGCCGAAGGTATGCCGTTGGCGTCCGGCGTGCGGCTCGCCCCCGAGACGTCGATTGCAATCGTGATGTCGGCCGATTTCCCAATAATGTCGAACGGCAGCGGATTGACGAGGCCGCCATCGACAAACGTGCGTCCATCAATCGTGACCGGCTGGAAGATGGCTGGCAATGCCATGCTCGCCGCGATGGCGCGCCTCAACCCACCTTGCGACAGCACCACCGCCTCCTGGGCATAGAAGTCGGTCGCGATAACTGCGAGCGGCGTTCGCAACCCCAGAAAGTCCGTTGGAATTCCGCTCGGCAGCACCAACTCGAGCAACGCATCTGGGTTGAGCAGGGCAGCGCGCAAAGGCAGCAGGTTAAACAGCTTCTGGATCGGATCCGCGCGTGCGGATAGCAACCCGCGCACCAGGTCGAAGCGCTGCGACAGGGTTTCCTCGGTGTGTGCCCGGATGAGCGACGCTCTGAGGCCCGCAGCTGCGGCAGCACCGTAGATGGCACCTATAGACGTCCCCGTAATGACTGTGGGTTCGACGCCCATTTCTTCCAGCGCCTCGAGCATCAGAATGTGCGCAAGGCCACGTGCACCGCCGCCACCCAGGGCCAAGCCGATGCGTGGTCTCCCGCGCGGTACGGCGGGCTCGCTACGTTCGGTCCGTATCCTGATCGGTAGCCTGGGCATAAACGGGTGTGCCTACTCGATGACGCGGCGGCGGTGGATTATGGGTGGATGAGGTTCGCTCAGCGCATCCCTTCTCGCAAGAATGGCACAATGGCGGCGAGCGTTGCCTCAGGTGCTTCTTCTGGCAGGAAATGACCACTTTCGATGGGGCCGCCCTTCACGTGCGGACACCAGGGACGCCAGTTCTCCAGCGGCTTGTTGACGAAGCCGCTCTTGCGCAAGGCTCCCCAGAGCGCCAGCATCGGCATTTCTATTGTGCGACCTGCGGCCTTGTCTTCGGCATCCAGCTCCGGATCGATGGTGGCGCCCGCGCGATAATCTTCACAGCTGGCGTGAATCACCTCAGGTTTCGCGAACGCGTGCCTGTAATGTGCGAGCGCTCCAGGATCGAAAGCGGACAAGTCCTTCGCCTGGGTCCATTCGGCAAGCATATAGTCGAGCATGTACCCCGGATTGCTGCCGATCACCGTCTCCGGAAAGGGCGCCGGGCGCGCGAGGAACGACCAATGGAACCGCCCAACCGCATTTTCCCGGTTGATGTCGGCCCAGGCATCGTAGGTCGTTACGATATCGAGCGTGACGAGCCGTTCGACACGTTCGGCATGATCGAGCGCCATGCGATAGCCCACCCGCGCGCCACGATCGTGGCTCAGCACACGGAACCGGCGGTGGCCAAGCGACTCCATTATCGTCACGAAGTCGTGCGCCATGACGCGCTTCGAGTACCCTTTATGATCGGGATCGGCCGCCGGTCCGCGGCTGCTCCCGTAGCCACGCAAGTCGGGCAGCACGAGCGTGAAGTGCCTGGCAAGCTCCGGTGCAATCTTGTGCCAGCAGACGTGCGTCTGCGGGAAGCCGTGAAGAGCCAAAAGCGGCGGCCCGTTGCCGCCGATCCGCGCATGAATTTCCGCGCCGTCGGTCTTGAACCGCCGCTCACTGAAACCTGGAAACAGATCGGGGAGGCCCACCATGTCACGCTCCGGAATTTCCTGACAAAAACGGTAGCATAGCGGCAAGAAGAGCGTCAGGCGCTTCTTCTGCCAGCCAGTGGCCGCAATCGATCATCGAACCGGAAACCGAAGTGCACCAGGGCCGCCAAAAAGCAACGGGATCGGCAATTTTGGAAAGAGCTCCGGCCTCGCCCCACAGCAAAAGCGTCGGACAGACGATGCGCTTGCCGGCATCCCGGTCCGCAACATCGTCATCCAAATCGCAGGTTGCGCCCGCTCGGAAGTCCTCGCAACTCGCGTGCACGCGGTCTGGTTCCGCGAACCGATCGACGTAATCAGCAATCGCCAGTTCGTGAAACCACTTGAGCGAGCCATCTTTGCTGAACCGGCGGAGGCGCCCAGCGACCCAGCCTTCCGGATCTCGGGCGATCAGGCCTTCCGGAAGCGGTGACGGCTGCGCAAGGAACGACCAGCTGAGGGGAATGAATCGAGAGGTTGCGTTCAAGTCAGCCCAGAGATCTAGCGTCGGGATAAGGTCAAGCAAGACCAGCTTTTCAACGATTTGAGGCTCATTCTGTGCCAGCCGCGCTGCTACCCGTCCTCCGCGACCATGCCCTGTGACCGCATAAGACCGGTAGCCGCGCGATTCCATAACGAAACTCAGGTCTGTGGCCATCGCCCGCTTGGAGTAGCTCCAGTGCTCGGGATCGGAGGGCGGACACGAGCTGCGGCCATAGCCTCTCAAATCGGGAGCGATGACCGTGAACGATTGCGCCAACACCGGCGCAACGAGGTGCCAGGCCATGTGAGTTTGCGGATAGTCGTGCAGCAGGAGGAGAGGCGGTCCACTGCCGCCGATACGGACAAAGATGTTCGCCTCGCCCGTGTCGATCACCTCACGCGAAAATCCCTGGAACAGCTCGCCTGTCCCAATCATCGCTAGGACTCGAGCTCGATGGCACGCCAGCCGATATCGCGGCGGCAGAATCCTTCGGGCCAATCGATCCTGTCGACAGCCTGGTAGGCGCGCAGCTGCGCGTCGCGAACCGTCTTGCCGATCGCGGTGACATTGAGCACGCGGCCACCCGTTGCAAGGATTTCGCCATCACGCGCCTCGGTGCCGGCGTGAAATATCTCTACGCCATCGATTTGCCCCGCCTCATCGAGGCCTTTGATGACTGTGCCGCGCTGATAGTTGCCAGGATAGCCTTTCGCCGCCATCACCACCGTGAGTGCCACACGATCGTCCCAGCGCAGATCGAACGCCCCGAGCACGCCGTCGGCCGTTGCGAGAAGCGCTGCGAGGAAGTCCGACTTGAGCCGCATCATCAAGACTTGGCACTCGGGGTCGCCGAAGCGGACATTGTATTCGATGAGCTTCGGCCCATCCTTGGTGATCATCAAGCCGGCAAAGAGAACACCCTTGAACGGCGTGTCGCGCTTTGTCATGCCGGCGACTGTCGGATGAATGATCTCGGCCATCGTGCGATCGATCATCGCTTGCGTCATAACAGGGGCGGGCGAATAGGCTCCCATGCCGCCCGTGTTCGGACCCGTATCGCCATCCCCGACCCGCTTGTGATCCTGCGCCGCGACGAGCGGGAGAACGTTCTTGCCATCGCAGAGCGCAAAGAAGCTCGCTTCCTCGCCGTTCAGATACTCTTCGATCACTACTTCCGCGCCCGCCGCGCCGAATGCTCCAGAGAAGCAGGCGTCGATTGCCTCTTCCGCCGCCGCATGGGTTTCGGCAATGACGACGCCCTTGCCGCCCGCCAGGCCGTCGGCCTTGACCACGATCGGCAGCCGATTGTTCTCGCGCGCGTAGCGCTTGGCCGGCGCTGCCTCCTTGAAGCGGCGATAGGCGCCGGTCGGGATGTTGAACTCGGCGCAGAAATCCTTGGTGAAACCTTTCGAGCCTTCGAGCTGTGCTGCCGCCTTCGACGGGCCGAACACCTTGATGCCTGCCGCCGTCAGGTTATCGGCCAGGCCTGCGACCAATGGTGCCTCCGGGCCGACCACGACGAAGTCGATGGCGTGCTGCCGGCAGAGAGCGATGACGTCGTGATGATTTGTCACATCGAGAGGCACGCATTCTGCTATCTGCGCAATGCCGCCGTTGCCGGGCGCGCAGATGAGCTTGGCCAACAGCGGGCTCGCGCTGATTGCCCAGGCCAATGCATGCTCCCGGCCGCCGGAACCAATCAAAAGCACGTTCATGGGCGCAATCCCCGGTATTCACCGTATTGGCAGAAGGCCATGGCCGAGATTCGGCCGGGATCATGTATCATCGATCTCTGACGCGACAAAGAAAGGCGATTCGTGTCCGAACCCGCACGCACCGGCCGCCCCGGCGTGAACATTGCTGAGTTCTCAGTGAGCGAGCTTTCTGGCGCCATCAAACGTGCGCTGGAGGACGGCTTCGGCTACGTGCGCATTCGTGGCGAGATTTCCGGGTATCGCGGCCCACATGCCTCCGGCCACAGCTACTTCGCGCTGAAGGACGACAAGGCCAAGATCGAAGCCGTGATCTGGCGCCAGAGCTACCAGCGCATGCGTTTCAAGCCCGCGGAAGGCTTGGAGGTTGTTGCACAAGGCCGCGTGACCACGTACCCGGGTTCGTCGAAATACCAAATCGTCATCGAGACACTGGAGCCGGCGGGCGTTGGCGCACTTATGGCGCTGCTCGAGGAGCGCAAGAAGAAGCTCACCGCCGAGGGGCTTTTCGACGAGAAGCGCAAGCGCCAGATTCCGTTCTGGCCGCAAGTTGTCGGCATCGTCACCTCGCCGACCGGCGCCGTCATCCGTGACATGCTGGCCGGCTTTGCCGAGCGCTGCCCGACCTGCGTTCTGCTGTGGCCTGTGCGCGTACAGGGCGAAACCTGCGCCGCCGAGGTCGCAGCTGCCATTCGCGGCTTCGACGCGATTGAGCCCGGCGGGCGTATCCCGCGTCCTGATGTCCTGATCGTCGCGCGCGGCGGTGGCGCGCTGGAGGACCTCTGGGGCTTCAACGAGGAGGTCGTTGTACGCGCGGCTGCGGACTGCCGTATTCCGCTGATTTCCGCCGTCGGTCACGAGACCGACTGGACCCTGATCGATCTCGCTGCGGACGCCCGCGCGCCGACGCCTACCAAGGCGGCCGAGTGGTCGGTGCCGAAGCACTCGGAGCTGGTGCTCAAAACGGACGAGCTTGCCCACCGGCTGCGCTCGCGCACAATTCGCCGACTGCAGGAAGCGCGCGCCAACTGGCGGGCTGCCGCCCGCGGCTTGCCGAGCCGCGAAAACCTGCTGGCGCTGCCGCGCCAGCGTTTCGATGCTGCCGAGAAGCGCCTCTCCCGGTCGCTCATCGCCAACACCGATACCCACGCCAAGCGCCTCGTCCGGGTCTCACCGCGCCTGCAACCACGCCTGCTCATTCAGCGCATCGAGCGCGCAGGCGACCGGATTGAGCGCCTCGAAGCCCGTGCGCGCGATGCACTTGCGCGCGCTGCAGCACAGCGTCGCGCTCGCCTCGAGCGCGCCGGCCGCCTGCGCCCGGGTACAATTCTCGAGCGCTTGAGCCGCGCTGCAGAGCGCGCCGACCATCTCGCAGCGCGCAGTCGCCAGGCGCTGGTGGTGCGCGTCACCCAGCATCGACGCGCTTTGACTGCACACTCTCAGCTTCTCACCTCGCTCAGCTACCAGAGCGTGATCCGCCGCGGCTTCGCCGTGGTCCGTGATGGCGAGGGCCGCACTGTGCGCTCGGCCACAGCCGCAACACCCGGCATGGCACTCGAGATCGAGCTCGAAGACGGCCGCATCGATGCTACAGCCGTGTCCAGCACCGGAGATGCCAAGGATCGATCGACTGAGGGTTCATCGCGTGATTTATCGTCTCGAACTGCACCGCGTGCTCCCGGCGTCTCGCGTTCACCGCGCAGCCGGTCCGGATCGGGCGGCCAAGGCTCACTTTTCTGAGCAGCGAGCAGGCGCCAACGACAGACTCCCACTCTCCATTCACCTTGCTTCGATGATGCCAACTTGCCGCTGGCCATCTGCGCGGCAGATGGAATATGGTGACGCCGCTTCAGCCCGCCGGAGAGCGGCAGGAACGGAATAGATGAACAGGTTCGAGCGCATTTTCGGCCTCAAAGGCGAGGCGCGGATCAAATACTCCGACGGCGAGTATCAGGTGATCACTCCTGGCGATTTCGTCATTTGCGCTGTGACCGGCCGCCCGATTGCGATCGCGGATCTGCGCTATTGGAGCGTTGAGCTGCAGGAGGCCTATATCGACGCTGATGCCTCTCTCAAGCGCTATCGCGAGACCCGACGTCGCGGGCGGTAGCCTCACCCGAGTTTCGCGTTAGCACCGCCACGACCATCGATTTGAGCTTCTCGCGGTCCGCCGGCTCGATTTGAACAGCAATAGGCAACGTTCGTGAAGTCTCGCGAAGCGCGGCCAGCGCACCTTCTCGACCGTTGAGCCGCACCAAGTCCTTTTCGGTCGTCACCAGTACCGCGCGCCGGTCGCGTGCCTCCTGCAGCAATGCCTGAGCCTCCGTTTCTCTAAACGCATGGTGATCGCCAAACGCCCGCCGCGCAAGCACCCGCGCACCCAAGTGCTCCAGGAGATCGAAGAAGCGCCCGGGGGCGCCTATTCCCGCGTAGGCAACGACGCCGGCTCCCTCGAGCCAGGCAACATCGCCCGCCGGTATCGTAGATGCTCGCAGCACCGGCTTTCGGCCGTTTATCCACCGCAACGTATCAGCCGGGCTCAGCAAGTCTTCCGGCCCTCTCGTGTGTTCTGCTTCGCGAGCGATTGTCGCCATCGACCGATTGACGAGGACCGCGTCGACCCACGTCATCTGCTGCTGCAACGGCGCTCGCAGCGGCCCCGCCGGAATGACACGGCCGTTGCCCAGGCCACGCCGGCCATCCACCACCGCCAGACTGAAGTCCTTCTTCAGTGCGGCATTCTGCAGACCGTCGTCCATGACGATGACAGCATTTTGCAGGCTGCGCTTCTCGATTGCCCGCGCGCCCTCGACGCGATCCCGTGCCACCACCACCGGTGCAGCGCGGGCGAGCAGCAGTGGTTCATCGCCAACGGCCGCGGCCGCGTCGCGTTCTCCATCCACCCAATGCGGACCGCTGAGGCGCCCTCCATAACCGCGCGACAGAAATACCGGGGTCCATCCGATCGCTTGCAGCATTGCCGCAATTGCCAGTGCCACCGGCGTCTTGCCGGTTCCGCCGGCCGTGAAATTGCCGATGCAGATCACCGGCAACGCCGCTCGGTAGGAAGCCGCCCCTTGATAGCGATGCGTGGCGACCCGTCCCCATAGCGCACCTATCGGCTGCAGCAGACGCGCAGCCACGGATCGCTCCGCGTCATACCACCAGTTCGGCTCGTCAAACCGCACGGCCGGACGCCTCTCGGCCGGTCGCTGGGGTCCGCCCGCTCGCGTCGGAGTCAGGGACAGCCGCCATGCCCCTGCACGGCGCCTGCGGCAACAATGGCAGCAGCGCCTCAACGGTTCGCTCCAGCGCGCCGGAAAGCCGGGTCAATGCTCGGTCAGCGTTCTGCAGCATGCGATCGAGATCAGTGCGATTGGCGAGCAAACGCCCAGCATGCGCGGCAATCTCGCCTGGCTCACGCACCTCGACGACGCCACCGGTGGCTAGCAACGCGTCGTAGGCGTCCTCGAAATTGAACCTGCTCGGGCCGGTCAGCACCGCCGCCCTCAGCCGCACTGCCTCAATCGGATTCTGGCCGCCGTGCGCGATCAGCGAGCCACCGATGAACGCCACGTTCACCGCCGCGTAGAGCGTACCGAGTTCGCCAATGGTATCGGCTATATAGATCTCGGTGCCCGCCGCAATCCGATCTCCACTCGACCGAAGCGCCACATTGAATCCGTCTTGCGTCAACTGCCTGGCAAGCACCAGTCCCCGCTCTGGATGCCGCGGGACGATCAGTGTGCAAGCTTGTGGCATGTCGTTCTGGATGAGCCGGTGCGCTGCTGCAATGATCCGCTCCTCCCCCTCGTGTGTACTCGCTGCGAGGATACGCGGCCGGTCACCAAGCTCCTTGTTGAGCACTTCAAGCTTCGCCTGATCCACGGGTGGCGGTGGTGCATCGATTTTCAGATTGCCGACGGACCTGGCGCAGGTTGCGCCAGCGCCACGAAATCGCTCCGCAAAGACCTCGCTTTGGGTCAGCACGACGCCGAACCGGGAGAAGAGCGCCCGTGCCAGCCGGCGCCGCTTCTTCCAGCGTGCGAAGGAGCGCTCGGACATACGGCCGTTGACGAGGGCTAGCGGTATCTTCCGTCGGTACGTCTCGACCACAAGGTTGGGCCAAATCTCCTGCTCGGTGAAAACTGCGAGGCTCGGGTGCCAGTAGTCGAGGAACCGACTCACCAGTTGCGGCGCATCAAGCGGTACGAATTGATGCATGGTGCGCGGCGGAAGGCGAGATGCGACCGAACGCGCCGACGTGACGGTGCCGGTGGTGAGCAGAAATGTCACATCACCACGCCGCTTCCCGAGAGCGTGTACCAACGGCAGAATCGAGTTGGCTTCCCCTACCGATGCCGCATGTACCCAGGCGATAATCCCCGCCGGCCGCTCCACCGACGCGACACCGATCCGCTCCGATCGCCGAATTGGGTCCTCCTTGCCGCCCCGTTCCCGCGCTTTGAGAATAGCATTTGCCGCCGGTCGCAGCATGCGCGTGAGCGCGCGATAGACGGCCAAACCAAAGGAACGCGGGGCGCCTTCAGCCGAAGCTGGAGCAGGCCCCATATTCCCGGCCATGTCCCGCACTTCGGATTTGTGGATCATTGCTGGTTTTTGCTGGGCTTGGGCCACGGCGCCCTATCTGTTGACCCAGCGTTTCTATAGGGACTAAGAACCAATTGCCAATTGCGACCTGACTTTGTAACAGCCGATTTCAAGACGGACTGAACAACGGCCAACGCCCAAGCGCTATTGCAAAATGCGCTGCCAGGGCAGCCGGAATGCGGGGAGCGATTGCAGAAGATCGCCAAACACCAACGTCGTGCCATACGGCAACGCGTCCGCCACTGGCGGCAAGCGATTGCCGAGCGCTCTCCGCTGTGGCTGAAGCGCGCTGTGGGACCTGCCGTGCTCTACGCCGATATGCTGCTGATCGACCACGGCGTGTTCCGGCTCTTCTATCTCAATCGCCACAAGCTCGGAGAAAACGCGTGGCGCAGCGCGCAGCCCGCTCCCCACCAACTGGAAGCCATTGCCCGCCAGGGCGTGAAGACCATCGTCAACCTGCGCGGTCCCCGAGTCTGCGGCGGCTATTGGCTCGAGCAGCAGGCGTGTGCCCGTCTGGGCCTGACGCTCGTCGATTTTCAGGTCCGATCTCGCGCGGCGCCATCGAAGGAGGAATTGCTCGGTGCCCGTGATCTCTTCCAGAGCGTCGAGTATCCCATTCTTCTCCATTGCAAGTCGGGCGCCGACCGGGCCGGCCTGATGAGCACCCTCTACCTGATCACCCACGAGGGCCTGCCTGTCGCCGAGGCCAAGCGGCAGCTGGCGCTGAAGTTCGGGCACATCCGTCAGTCCGATACCGGCATCCTCGATTATTTCTTCGAGCGCTACCTGACCGACTCTGCCAACCGCCCGATGGCGTTCTTCGAGTGGGTTGAGGCGGTCTATGACCCGGATGAGCTCAAGCAAAGCTTCCACGCCAAAGGCTGGGCCAACCTGATGACGAACACGATCCTCCGAAGGGAGTGAGTTCGGTCGTCGAACGGGCATGGCGCGGGAATACGTTCGTTCCTCAATAGCCCGGCAGCACCAGGATTTGCGGTTTTTGCGGCAGTGTTCGCTTCGAGACGACGACGGTGGGCGTTTCGCTCATTTTCACGTCGTAGTCGGCGCGCACCTGATCGAGAAAGCGGTTGAGCGTGAAGCTCGAGAAGTAGTGCATCGGCAGCATCAGCGGCGCCTTGAGCGATTTCAGCACCTCGATCATGCCGGGAAGATCGAGCGTGTAGCTGCCATCGACCGGCACCAGAACGACGTCCATCTGTCCGATCTGTGCCAGCTGCTTGTCCGTCAGAGTGTGATGCAGGTGACCGAGGTGGGCAATGCAGAGGCCACCGAGCTCGAAGATAAAGATCGAATTGCCAAACTCGTCCGTCCCGCCCGATCCGCTCTGCCAGGAGCGGATGTTGGTCGGAATGTTACGGACGCGCACGTCCTCGAACGTCACATCGTGCTGCGCGACTCCGCCGGCCGGGTTCCATCCGGGCAGCACGTGCTTGATCTTCGGGTCCGGGAAATGCGTGAAGTGCGAGGTGTGTGCTCTGTTCATCGTGACGATGTCAGGCAGCACAGACGGCCTCACATAATCGTTGTAGTCCGTTGCGACTTTGACGCCCTTGCGGCTCTCGATCAGGAACGTCGAGTGGCCGACGTAGGAGATGCGTACCTCGCCCTGATTGAGCTCCGATACCCGCAACTGCGCGGGAATGACTGGAAGTGGCGACCGGCGCTGGGCCACCGCAATGCAGCGGTCTTCCGCGGCGAAAACGCTTGTCGGCCAAACCGCTGTAACAGCGGAGATGGAGATCGCCGCGATAACGAAGATGGCGCGCCAGTAGCGCCGCACTATCAGCATCGAAGAGAAGTCCATGGGCCCTCCACTCATGACCCATATGAAACGGTATCGCTCATAGAGGCAATGGCCGCCCAACTCACAGCAATGTGACCGCGACGGCGGGAACTGAATGCACTACCGTTCCAGCCACACGTCTTCATAACGCGAATTATTGTAGATCGAGTTCTCTTGCTGGACGTAGCCCTTCACGTGGGGATGCCAGCAGGTGGCGTTGTTGCCGTGATATATAACTGGCCGCGCCACATCCTCGAGCAGCTTACGCTCGATTTTCCAGACCAGCGCCTTTCGCTTCACGGGATCGGACTCCGCCGATTGCTCGGCGAGCAGCTTGTCCGTTTCGGGATCGCAGTACTTGGAAAAGTTCGCGTCCGAATTGCACTGGAATCCCATTTTGAGAACGCCATCGGGATCATCGATTCCCGCGCCCGACAGATTGAGCGCAACCAGGTACTCCTTCTTGAACAGCCGGTTGTACCACAGCGACGACTCGACGATCTCCAGCTCCGCGTCGAAGTTTATCTTGTTAAGCTGGTCGACCAGGATCACGGCCGGATCCTTGAACGTGTTGAAATCCCGTGTCGTGACTTTGACCTTGAGCCTCTTGTCCGGACCGTAGCCGTTCTTAGCCATGATCTTGATGGCTTCGGCTCGCTGCTTCTCGGGATCACCGTAGCCGGGCAACGTGAGCAGTTCCTCCTTGGGCATTCCCCAATTACCTTGCGGCGGCGCCATCATGTTTACCGCCAAGAAGTTCCTGCCCTGGCTGATGATGTCAATGAAGCTCTGCCGGTCGACCGCGAGCAGCATCGCCTGCCGAATCTCGGGGTTGTCGAACGGCGGCTTCTCGCGGTTGACCAGCATGTGTGTCGTCACATTGGTCGGCTGCAGGCTGCAGGTGGCCTTCGGGGATTTCTCCTGGATATCCTTCAGCAATGGCACGGTGATATCCGCAATCTGCGTCATGTCGAATTCGCCGGCATTGAACGCCAGGATACGCGTCGATCGGTTCGGCACGATCCGCCATTCGACTGCGTCGAGATAGGGCTTGCCCTTGTTCCAGTAATTCGGGTTCTTCTCGAGCCGGATGACCTCGTTGCTCTTGAACTCGGCGAACTTGAAAGGCCCGGTGCCAACCGGCTTGGTACGCATCTCCCGCGAAGAGACATGGCACGGATAGATTACCGTATAGCCGGACGCCAGCATCGAGAGCAGTGAGGCCTGCGGCTGTTTCAGGACGAACGTTGCCTCGTGATCTCCGCTCGTCGTTACTTCGGCGAGGTTGTCGTACCAGATGCCGCGTGGGTTGCGGCGGAGGTAATCGGGCTCCTTGCCGTTGAGCCGATGAAACGTGCATTGCACGTCTTTGGCCGTGAACGGCTTGCCGTCGTGCCACTTGACGCCCTCACGCAATTTGAACGTGAGCTTGGTTTTGCTGGCGTCCCAGGCCCAGCTCGCCGCGAGATCCGGAACAATCGACTCCGGGCTATTGCGCGCATTCTGCGGATCGAACCTCACGAGGTTGTTGTAGACTCCGGAAAAGGACATCACGACCGCTATGGTCGTCTCCTCGTGGATCGAAGCGCTCGGGGGATTGGAGGAATTGTACATCCGAAGCGTGCCGCCGGATCTCTGGGCGGTAACCGGAGCCGCTGCAGCGGCGAGAGCAACAGCAACGGATAGCGAAACTGCGCAATAACGCATGACGGATGCCTCTCGCAGCGGGCGGTGTGCCGTCGGCCGGTGAAGCAGGTTGCACCACACGCACGGCACTTTTGACATTGTGATCAAGATGCTCGCATGTGATTGAGAGCCGAGCAAGTTTCCTGACCGCTGCCTGACGCCAAGCTCGCGCGGCGAGATCTGATCAAGAGAGACCATGTACAAGCTGATAAGCGCCACCCCGAGCCCCTATGCTCGCAAGATCCGCATCGCCCTTGCAGAGAAGAACATTCCCTTCGAGCTGATTACCGAGGTGCCCTGGGACAGCACCACACAGACGCCAAAGTACAATCCGCTCGAGAAGCTTCCAGTATTGCTGACCGACGACGGCCGGAGCGTATACGAGAGCCGCTACATTCTGGAGTGGCTGGAGGCTTATCATCCCGAGCCCGCGCTCTTACCGGCCGGCCGCGAGGCAAGCCTTGCCGCACGCCATCTTGAGGTCCTGGCGGACGGCGTGTGCGACGCTTTCGTGCTGTTGTTCTGGGAGCGTCACCGCGCGCCTGAGCACCAGAGCCGGGAGTGGATGGCCCGGCAGCGCCGCAAAATCGACGGCGGCTTGCGCGAAATTGCGCGACTGGTTGGCAGGCGCGAGTTCGCCGTGGGCAATTCATTCTCGCTTGGAGACATCGCGGCCGCAACCGTCGTCGGCTATCTCGCCGTGCGCGATCCGAGCCTCGACTGGCGCACGCCCTATCCGGACCTGGCCGCCTATAGTGATCGGATGGAGCGCCGCCAGTCCTTCGCTGCTTCGCGCCCCGTCCCGCAAAAGATCTCCGACAAGATCGTATGATCACCGGGTGCTGGCGACGACTCGAGATCGTTCCGTTGGCGTCATCGCCGCCAGTAAATTGCCGTCCAGCATAAGCGCGCAACAGAAACGGCGGCCGAAAGGCCGCCGCAATGCGGGCAGAAACCCGATTCAGATCACAATGTCGATTTCCGCAGACTCGTAGGAGGTGACTTCGAGGCCGACCTCCTTCACGCAGATCTCCGGCTTCTTCCAGGCTTTCTTCATACGGCAAGCTCCATCGGTTTCGGCGATTGCGATCGAGAACTTGGTCTGAAGGTGGGGCCGGCGGCGCTGGCTGTCAAGCCGGGATTGTCTGGTTTGGCGCCAGGGCGCACTGTGTGTCATCGGTGGCCAGCGTCGTCAATCAGCGCGTTGCACCTGTCGCCACGGAGGGCTTCTGTCCAGGTTGGGCCTTCTTCTGCGGGACGGCCTGGATGGCTGCGTCTCCGGTGGCCTGCTCCGCGGCCCCGTTCGCCGGCGCCCCTGGGACGGCCCCACGCGCCATCAGCCGCTGCCGGTTGCCGCCGCACTTGGGCGTCACCGTCAACCGGCTCATGTCGAACACGTCCGACTTCTGAGGTGGATTGAACGGCATGTCCTTCAACGCTACCGGTTTTAGCGTCGTCGTTCTGGCATAATGAGAGAATCCGAGCTCCAACAGCGCTGCCGCCTGCTCGGCCCGATGATGTGCCGTTTGCGCCCCCATCACCACCGCGATCAGCCGCTGCCCGTCTCGCGTCGCACTGGCAACGATGTTGTACCCGGCGCCGCAGGTGAATCCAGTCTTCATGCCGTCTGCACCTGCAAATGTGCGCAACAACGAGTTCTGTGAGTGGAAATTCTGGCGATGGATGCGCACCATCGGCGTCGAGAATACTTCGGCGCGATCCGGGAAGTCTTTCAGGAGTGCCGCCGTCAGAATGGCCATGTCTCGCGCTGTCGTGACTTGATCGGGGTCCGGCAGCCCGTGCGGGTTCTTGAAGAGCGAACGAGTCATGCCGAGCCGGGCCGCCACCGCGTTCTGCAGCTTGGCAAAGCCCTCCTCGCTGCCGCCGACCAATTCCGCGAGGCCCACAGAGAAATCGTTGGCCGAGCGCAGGATCATGCCGCGCACAGCTTGCTCTACCGTCAGCTCGATACCCAATCTAAGGCCGATCCTCGTTGCGGGCTGGTGTCGCGCGTTGTCGGAAAGCGGGACCTTGCTGTCCCATGCAATCTTGCCGGTCCTAACAGCCTCGAACACCACGTATGCCGTCATCAGCTTGGTGAGCGAGGCCGGAAACCAGGTCTGGTCGGCGTTCTCCGCAATCAAAACCTCGCTCTTAACGGGCTCGAGCAGTAGCAGCGGCCCCGCCTCCGCCGTCCGGAGGGCGGATCCGGCAATCACCGCCAATCCGAGGCTCAACACGGCACCGATCCGCGCTCCGAGCGATCGCTCCATCAGTCACCCTGAGGTTCGCGGCCGGCTGCTGACGAGGCGCGCAATTCCGGCGGCTTTGGCTCCCAATAGGCGGGTCAGATACCAGACCCCGCATGGTCCGATAACGTCATCGGCGTCGCAGCTCAACGATTTGTCTCGCCCGCGTCCCCCAGAACACAGTCGCCCACCCCGACATCCCTTGCCCGTATCTCTCCCGGCAGCTAGGGAGTACGCAACTGCTGCCAACGCGGCGAAACCATCTGACCCCCACGGATTTCCATGTCCTCCGAACTGCTACTCGAGCTCTTCTCCGAGGAAATTCCCGCGCGCATGCAACTCCGTGCCGCCGAGGATTTGAAGCGCCTTGTGGTCGAAGGTCTGGCATCGCGCGGCCTCATGGTCGGCAAAGCGATGGCATTTGTGACGCCGCGCCGCCTGGCGCTGGCTGTCGAGGGAGTGCCGGAGGCGTCTCCAGCGCTGAGCGAGGAGAGGAAGGGCCCCCGCGTCGGCGCGCCCGAGGCTGCTATCCAGGGCTTCCTCAAGGGTGCCGGGCTCTCATCGATCAGCCAAGCCGAGGTGGTCAAGGACGCCAAGAAGGGCGACTTCTACGTCGCCCGCATCAACAAGCCCGGACAGCCCGCTCCGATTATCGTCGCCGACACGGTTCGCGACGTGCTGGGCAAGTTCCCCTGGCCGAAATCGCAGCGCTGGGGCTCCGCCGACTTCACCTGGGTGCGTCCGCTGCAGTCGATCGTCTGCCTCCTCGATGGCAAGGTGGTGTCCTTCGAGGCGGGCGGAGTCAAATCCGGCAACGCAACCCGCGGCCACCGCTTTCATGGCAACGCCAGCTTCGAGGTGAAGAACTTTCGGGACTACGGCCTGAAGCTGAAAGAGGCCAAGGTTTTGCTGCCGACGTCCGAGCGCGCCGAGATGATCCGCGAGCAGGCCCAGGCCATCGCCGCCAAGGCCAAGCTGGAGCTGATCGAGGACGAGGCGCTGCTCATAGAGAACGCCGGGCTCACCGAATGGCCGACCGTCCTCATGGGCACTTTCGACGAGGCCTTTCTCGAAGTGCCTGCGGAGTGCCTGATCACGTCGATGAAGACGCACCAGAAGTGCTTCTCGCTGCGCGACCCCAAGACAGGCAAGCTCGCCAACAAGTTCCTGATGGTCTCGAACCTGATCGCGGCCGACGGCGGTGCGGAGATCATCAAGGGCAACGAGAAGGTGATCCGCGCGCGGCTTTCCGATGCGCGCTTCTTCTGGGAGCAGGACCTCAAGCGCAAGCTCGAGCCCATGCATTTCGAGCTGAAAGGCATCACCTTTCACGAGAAGCTCGGCACGCAATGGGACCGCATGGAGCGCATCACTGAGCTCGCGCGGCAGATCGCGGGCTCAGTCGATGCCGAGGCGGAGTTGGCGGGCCGCGCGGCGCAGTTGTGCAAAGCCGATCTCGTGTCGGGGATGGTCGGCGAGTTCCCCGAGCTGCAGGGCTTGATGGGCCGCTACTACGCCATCGCCGAGCATATGAATCCGAAGATCGCGGCCGCAATCGAGGAGCACTACAAGCCGAGGGGAGCCAGTGACACGGTGCCGACGGCGCCGGTGTCGATCGCAGTGGCGCTGGCGGACAAGCTGGACACCCTCGTTGGCTTTTGGGCCATTGGGGAGAAGCCGACGGGTTCCGGCGACCCCTACCAGCTCCGCCGCGCCGCGCTGGGTGTGATCCGGACGGTGCTGGAGAATGATCTGCGGGTCAGTCTCATGAAGATGTTCTCAGAAGCGTACAAGCTGCACACACAGGCGGACAACGGCGAGGCAGCAGAGCCGCTCGTTTCGCGAGCCGGAAAACCAAATGTGGGCAATACGGTCGATTGGAATGGCCAACGGCACTACTCAGATTTGGTAGACCTCCTCTCCTTCTTCGCCGATCGTCTGAAGGTCCACCTCCGCGAGAAGGGCGCCCGCTACGACCTGATCGACGCGGTGTTCTCGCTCGGCGGCCAGGACGACCTCGCGCTCATCGTGAAGCGCGTCGAGGCGCTCGATGCGTTCCTCAAGACCGATGACGGAGCCAATCTGCTCGCCGGCGTCAGGCGTGCCGCCAACATTCTCTCGATCGAGGAAAAGAAGGACAAAAAAAGCCACGCCGGCACCTATGACATCAAGCTGCTCGTCGAGACGGAGGAGACCGCGCTTGCCGCTGCGATCGAGGAAGCGAAACAGGACACGGTTGCCGCGATCAACGTGGAGAACTTCACCGGCGCCATGAACGCGCTCGCCGACCTGCGCGCGCCCGTCGATGCGTTCTTCGACAAGGTCACCGTCAACGCGCCCGATCCGAAGCTGCGCGAGAACCGCCTGAAGCTTCTGTCCGAGATCCGCGGCGCCACGCAGAACGTCGCCGACTTCTCCAAGATCGCGGGGTGAGGCAGCGCGGCACCGCAGGCCCGCCGCGCCACGTGCGCGGTGGCGCTTCGCCGCGGAACCGAAGGGGAATGCCCGGGATCAGCCCGGTCTGTCCTGTCAGGACTGAGCCCGGTTCGTACCGACCACGCTCCCTTCGCCACCAACCCTCTTCAAAAAGTGCGACGACCTCCTTATCGGATACCTGGTGAAAGTCGCGGTAGTGGAGACCGACCGCTTCCAGGGGCTCGGGCATTTCGAGACACACGACGTCGTCAACGAGCCGCTTCAGCCGTGCGACTGTCTCACGCGCTGCTACCGGGACCGCAACGATCAGCCGCTCCGGCCGCCGTCTCAACAGCGCCGTGATCGCCGCACGGATACTCGCTCCGGTCGCAATGCCGTCGTCGACCAGGATCAGCACCCGCCCGTCGAGTGGGATCCGCGGCCGCCCCGCGAGATAGAGGTGCCGTCGCCGCTCGATCTCCTGAAGCTCGCTCTTCGCCATGGCCTCAATGCTCGTGCGCGAGAGGCCGGCGTCGGCCATCACCTCGTCGTTGGTGACGATCTCAGGGTCGCCGCCGTCGACCACGGCAGCGGCGGCCAGCTCGCGCTGGTAGGGCACGCCGATCTTGCGCACCAGAACCAGATCCAGCGGCGCCTCCAGCGCCCGTGCAATCTCCACCGCCACCGGTACACCGCCCCGCGGCAATGCCAGCACCACCGGCTTTTCCAGTTTCCACTTGACGAGCCGCGCCGCCAGCGCCTTGCCCGCCTCCGTCCGGTTTTCGAACTGTTTGATACGCTTCATCTGACGTGCTCTTGCCACCGGCCAAATTGATGAGAGCCATCCTGCGCAGATCAGCACGCGACATGCCTAGACGAAGATCAAGGCGCCGGTGCCCAGAGGCCGGCCCCTGGCAGCATCGCGATTGCTCTTTTCGCCTCGCATCGTTAGAAGCGCGGCCATGCCGCTCACCTCCAAACCTGTCGCAAGCGCCTCCAGTGCGAAATCAACCCGCGCGCGCCAATCGCGTTCCGGAACTATATCGCCCGACGCCAAGTCACGCCGCGGTGCCGTAAAGGCGAAAGCGACGACACCCAAGGTCGGGTTCGTCTCGCTCGGCTGCCCGAAAGCGCTGGTCGACAGTGAGCGCATCATCACCAAGCTCCGCTCCGAGGGCTACGAGCTGGTGAAGGAATACAACGGCGCCGACGTCGTCGTCGTGAACACATGCGGGTTCCTCAATTCCGCCAAGCAGGAAAGCCTCGATGCCATCGGCGAGGCCATGGCCGAGAACGGCCGCGTCATCGTCACCGGCTGCTTCGGCGTCGAGGAAGGCCGCATCCGCGAGGCGCACCCGGGCGTGCTGGCCGTCACCGGCCCGCATCAATATGAGCAGGTGATGGCTGCGGTGCACGAGGCCGTGCCACCGATGCACGATCCCTTCGTCGATCTGGTGCCGCCGGAAGGTCTTCGGCTCACGCCACGCCACTACGCTTATTTGAAGATCTCCGAGGGCTGCAACAACCGCTGCTCGTTCTGCATCATCCCATCGCTGCGCGGCCGCCTCGCGAGCCGACCGGCCAACCAGGTGATGACCGAAGCCGAGCGGCTGGTGAAGGCCGGCGTGAAGGAGCTGCTGGTGATCTCCCAGGACACCAGCGCCTACGGCTTGGACATCAAGTACGCGGGGAGCCCGTGGAAAGGCGCGCCGCTGAAAGCGAAGTTCTTCGATCTGTCGAAAGCCCTCGGCGATCTCGGTGCCTGGGTGCGACTGCACTACGTCTACCCCTACCCGCATGTCGACGAGATCCTGCCGCTGATGGCGGCAGGAAAAATCCTCCCCTACCTCGACATTCCGTTCCAGCACGCTTCGCCCGCGGTGCTGAAAGCCATGCGTCGCCCGGCACATCAGGAAAAGACGCTCGAGCGCATCAACCGCTGGCGCCGCGACATCCCTGATTTGGCGCTGCGATCGACCTTCATCGTCGGCTTTCCGGGAGAGACTGAGCGCGATTTCGAGATCCTCTTGGATTTCGTGCGCGAGGCGAAGCTCGCTCGCGTCGGCTGCTTCAAGTATGAGCCGGTCGAGGGCGCAGCGGCCAACGAGCTTCCCGGCGCCGTGCCCGAGGAAGTGAAAGAAGAGCGCTGGCACCGCTTCATGGCTGCTCAGAAGCACGTCTCCGAGGCGATCATGACGGCGCGTGTCGGCCGCATCATCGATGTCATCATCGACGAGGTCGATGCCGAGGGCGCGATCGGCCGCTCCGCCTGGGATGCCCCCGAGATCGACGGTTCCGTGTTCCTGAACGGGGCGACGAAGCTGAAACCTGGCGACATCATTAAAGCCCGCGTCTTCGAAGCCGACGAATACGACCTCTGGGCCGAACCCGTTTAGCGGCGGCCGCAACGAGGGTATCAAACGACGGCCACAAGGCTCCACTGCACGCATCGCGTTGCATCTGCACACGAACGCTCAGAGTATAGGAATTTCGTCCTAGTGAAAAAACGCCCGAATTTGGGGTCTACGCAGCGCGTACGTGAGGCTGGCGAGGGGTGCTTTTTGGTGGCTACTCCCCTACCTGCTCGTTTGGAAAACGCGCCAGCGTCGAAATTCACCCGAGAAGATCGCTATTCCCTGGGCGGGGGGACGGTCACGGATGCGGCTTGCGACCGAAATTGGCGGCTGTTGGCGGCTGTTCCGGGCCGAAATGTGCGAAGAAATTAGATCCAATTGTATCTTTGTGTCACGTGAAACATCGGCGCGCGGGTGGTCACGGCGCGCCTCACACAACGCCGAAGTTCATCCAGTCCACACGCGCCGGAGCACCCGTGACCGACGAGACCCTCAAAAGCGACTTTCGGAATTGGCTCGAAGAGCTCGAGGTTATCCTCGCGCGCGGGGAACGCCTTGCGGAGCAGATCGGCGCGCCTGACTACTTCGATGCGCTGGCTGACCGCGATGACGATGCGCTCATGCATCGCCTCAATCGCATGGGCGAAGCGCTGATCAATCTCGTGCTGGTCAACCTCGGTCCTGCGGACGTCCAGGACTACCTGGCGGGGCGTGGCCTGAGGGCGCGCGTCTTTGCTCTCGACGCCAGCGGTCACCGGGAACAGCTGGTCCATCACAAGTCGCCCTACATGGAGCGCCTGCATCTCGCTTGCGAGCGCGGCTTTCCCAGCGATTGGGGCCAATTTCTCTACGCCATCGCCCGCGTGCGCAATGAGTACAGCCACAAGCTCGAGCTGATGGATCATCGCATCCTGGATGTGATTGCGGTGTCCTTTCCGGAGGAAACCGGCATCAATCTCATCGATGCCCTGATGCTCGAGCTGCACGAGACCGTGGGTGGTTTCGCCTTTGAGCCGTTGGAGATGGATCGGAGCGGCTGCGGTCACTATCGCGGCTTCCGCAATCAGCATGTTGCCCGCCGCCTGGCCTACGCACCGCGCGATCTGATCGGCAGGCGCGTGACACTCTCACCGCGCTGGCAGGATGACGCGGACCTCGGGGGCATCGACGCCGAGGTCAAAGCGGCCATCATTCACGGCATGCACAAGCTGGTCTCGTCCCTTGCTCCGGTGCTGGCAACAAGACCTCAAGCATAGATTGCGAGACATGTGAGGTTTCCGCTCATTCAATCGGAGCCATCATTGAACCAATCAGTCTCAGCCGCGTTTGGCTACGAAAACCCGGAGGCTGTGCCATGGCCAGGTGTGACGTCTGCCACAACGATTACGACAAGCCGCTGAAGTTCGACTATCAGGGGCAAACGCTGACGTTCGACAGTTTCGAGTGCGCCATCACCCGTCTTGCGCCGAAGTGTCCCCATTGTTCCTGCCGGGTCATCGGGCACGGCGTCGAGGCTTCGGGAAACATTTTTTGCTGCGCTCATTGCGCGAAGCAATCGGGTGTGGTCGGCGTCGAAGATCGAGCGCCATGAGGCGAAAGATGCCTTGCCGACGCTCAGTCGTGCGGCTGTGTTTCCTGCTCCTGTGTTGCCTCGTCCTGGCCGCGCCGCGAGTGACCCTTTCTTCCTGGGCACAAGAGTCTGAGAGAAAGGGCGGCATCGTCGTCAATCCCACCGTCGAGGAGTGTAAGCAGGGCTGGACCGAGGCGGATCAGCCGAAGTGGTCGAAGCAGCGCTTCGACCAGCTTTGCAGGGTTGTGTTCGCTCCATCGGAATTGGTCGCCAATCCCACCGCCGAGGAGTGTAAGCGGGGTTGGACCGAGGCCGATCAGCCGAAGTGGTCGAAGCAGCGCTTCGACCAGCTTTGCAGGGTTGTGTTGACTCCGTCGGGATTGGTCGTCAATCCCACCGCAGAGGAATGCGCGCGCGGCTGGAGCACGGGCATGCGGTGGTCGCAGCAAGAGTTCGACACCCTTTGTGCGATGCTGCGGCGAAGCAAATAACGAAAACTGTGATCGGCTGTGGAGGGTTCAAATTTGCAGCCAGGTGAGCAATAGTGGCCCGAAGCATCATATCCGCCGAGGACCCTTCAGCTCATGAAAACCCGCGCCGCTATCGCCTTCGAAAAAGCCAAGCCGCTGCAGATTGCAACTCTCGACCTCGAAGGTCCGAAAGCCGGCGAGGTGCTGGTGGAAATAAAGGCGACAGGGATCTGCCACACCGACGACTTCACCATTTCCGGCGCCGACCCCGAGGGTCTTTTCCCGGCAATCATGGGACACGAAGGGGCCGGTGTCGTCGTGGACGTCGGACCCGGCGTCACGTCAGTGAAGAAGGGCGATCACGTCATCCCGCTCTACACGCCCGAATGCCGCACCTGTCCGTCGTGCCTCTCCCGCAAAACCAATCTCTGCACCCAGATCCGCGGCACCCAGGGTCAGGGCGTGATGCCTGACGGCACCTCGCGCTTCTCGCTCGATGGCAAGAAGATCCACCACTACATGGGCTGCTCGACGTTCTCGAATTTTACGGTCCTGCCTGAGATCGCGGTGGCGAAGGTGCGCGAGGACGCGCCGTTCGACAAAATCTGCTACATCGGCTGCGGCGTCACGACCGGCGTCGGTGCCGTCATCAACACCGCGAAGGCGGGCCCTGGTTGCACGGCAATCGTGTTCGGACTGGGCGGCATCGGCCTCAACGTGATCCAGGGGCTCCGCCTCGTCGGCGCCGACATGATCATCGGTGTCGACACCAATCCGGCGAAAGAGGCCTGGGGCAAGAAGTTCGGCATGACGCATTTCGTCTACCCGATGGATGCCGGCAAGGACATGGTCGGCCACCTCGTCAATATGACGAAGCGCGGTGCGGACCAGATCGGCGGCGCCGATTACACGTTCGACTGCACGGGAAATGTCGACGTAATGCGAACCGCGCTCGAGAGCTGCCATCGGGGCTGGGGCGAGTCGATCATCATCGGCGTTGCGGGCGCCGGCCAGGAGATCAAGACGCGGCCGTTCCAGCTGGTCACGGGACGCGTGTGGAAGGGCACCGCGTTCGGCGGCGCGCGCGGACGCTCCGACGTGCCGAAGATCGTCGACTGGTACATGGACGGCAAGATCCAGATCGACCCGATGATCACGCACACGCTGGCCCTCGACGACATCAACAAGGGCTTCGACCTGATGCACAAGGGCGAGAGCATCCGCAGCGTGGTGGTGTATTGACGTTCCGCGTTTCCATCAAAAACCAGCCAAGCACCGCGTGAGCTGATCTGACGGTGTGATGCGCTCGCGCGCAAGCTCTGACCGATTTTCCCCGGGTGTTTTGTTGTCGCTGTGCGTGCAGACCGGCGCGGCGCGAAAGATCCGGCATCATTCGTGCTGGCGCTGCGCGAATGTCCGGGAAACTGCGGAAAATAAAGTTGCGCGACGGTCGGAGCCGGCACCGTCCATCGGCTCCGCCGTCATGCGGTTGGATGCATGGTCGGAACTGGAGCTATTTTTTCGGCTCGTCCTTCTTCGCCGGCTCCTCGGGCGGCGTTTCGACACCGCCGGCTTTGCTCACGACGTCGGCCCACAGATCGATGTCGGCCTTGATGATCTCAAGCATCTTGGCGCCGCCGCGAATCTCCTTCCGCGGTACGGTTCCGCCGATGTTGAGAAACTTCTGCTGCACTTCCGGATCCTCGAGCGCCTTGTCGTAAGCTTCGACCAGCTTGGCCTTGACCGGAGCCGGCAGGCCCAGCGGCGCGTAAAGGCCGAGCCAGCTCTCGATCTTGAACTCCGGCACGCCCTCCTCAGCAGCGGTCGCGATGTTCGGCAGCGCGGCCCAACGCTTCGTGTCCGCGACGCCGAAGCCTTTCACGGCGCCACTCGATACGTGCCCTTGCGCCGACGCGATCAGCTCGCAGGTGCCATCGACCTTGGACGCCATGATGTCGTTGATCGTCTGACCGTAGCCGCGATAGGTCACGTACGTCGGCTGCACGTTGATGATCTGGAAGAACCTGAGGCATGTCAGATGCGAGAGGGAACCGGCGCCATTGTGCGCCATCCTGAGCTCGCCGCCCTTGGCTTTGGCCTGGGAAACGAACTCCTTGAGGTTCTCGGCAGGAAAGTCCTTGCGGGCCACCATGATGTTCGGGGTCACCAGATGGATGCCGAGGTAGTCGAAGTCCGTTCGCGGGTCATAGGGAAGCTTCGGATTGGTGACCTTCGCGGCGGCATGCGTACCCATGTGGCCGAAGCCGATCGTGTAGCCGTCCGGTTTCGCATTCTTGCCACGCATCGAGCCCGTCGCGCCGCCGGCGCCCGCCACGTTCTCGATCACGATGGTCTGGCCGAGCACCTTCGACATCGACTCGCCCATGATGCGCGAGGAGACGTCCGACGCACCGCCCGCCGCAAACGGCACGATCAGGGTTATGGTGCGCTCCGGATAGGCCTGCGCCATCGCCGTTGCTGTCATTGCAACCAGCGCCGCAGCAGCTGCCGCAGCCCCCCGCATTACATTCGCAAGCATCATTGAATATCTCCTCCGCCCCGCTGGTTCGACTTCCGCCAGCTTTCGCCCTATCAATGCACGGGCACGGCGCGCAATCCAGCGTCAATCGGCAGACGAGTTCTGCCAACTGCACTTACCCGTCGATCCAGCGGCGCCGAGCGCCAAGGAGCCAGAAATGTTCAATCCCGAAACGCCGCCCGAGCTGATGACCACGCGATGGCTCAACAGCAAGGAGCCTGTGACGCTGGCGGGCCTCAAGGACAAGGTGGTCGTGCTGGTGGCGTTCCAGATGCTTTGTCCGGGATGCGTCGAGCACGGGCTGCCGCAGGCGAAGCGTCTGCGGGAGCGGTTCCGCTCCGATCAGGTTGCCGTGATCGGTCTCCACACGGTCTTCGAGCACCACGACGTGATGACACCGGCTGCGCTCGAGGTCTTCATGCACGAGTATCGCTGGCCATTTCCTGTCGGTATCGACGCGCCCGACGGCAATGGGATCCCGAAGACGATGGCGGCCTACCAGATGCAAGGCACGCCGACGCTGCTGCTGTTCGACAAGGCGGGACGGCTACGGCGCCACTATTTCGGGCGGCCCGATGACATGATGCTGGCCGCCGAGATCATGGCTATGGCCATCGAGGACAAGGGCTCGCCGCGCGAGCAGGCGGCCGGCATCGAACGGAAGATTGCGGCGGCGCTCACCGCGCCGGCGCACGATCACCAGGGGCACGATCATCACCACCACCACGATCACGAGCACGGAGATGCCTGCGGCTGCGGGCACGATCATTCGCATGATCACGGACACCATCACGATCACGAGCATGCCGGAACGCATGGTGATGCGGCGGGTCGCGGCAAGCGCTGAACGCACGAGCGACGTCTATTGCGTCGCCTTTGGCCATGACTTCGAGCTGACGTCCCGACATCGAAAGGCAAGCATTCCCGGCTCGCCTGCAGAGATCGGGTCTGGCACCAGAATTTTTCAACCCGGCGACAGATCAAGGAATCACGCTTCACGGTCGACAGCAAGCTGATGAAAGTCTGGCTGCTGTCGAAGGATTTTCTCGATAGCGAGCGATAGAGGATCGTCGGTGGCGAGCTTGTTGCGACCCAGCAGCCGATCTTTCATCGATCGCCGAATATGAAGCTGTATGATCCATTCGACGTCTGGACTCCCGCCTTCGGCCTCACCGCTGGCGCCAATCAGATAGGTTGCGTCATCCGTGGAGGCATCCACGAACCAGCCCCAGTCCTCAGCGGCCGGCTCGCTCACGGACATTCCTTGAGTGCGAAGTTTTCCGCACAGCCAAGCGAGAGCGCCATGCCCCGCAATCGGGTTCACTTCATTGGCCGGCTCTTTGGTCGGATCGAAGCGACTGGTCACAAACCTGAAATCGTGACTCATGACCTGTTCCGACGCCGCCCTAAAAGTTGACTTTGTCGCCGCCCTTGAGCTCCAAGATCTCGCGCGCGTCCTCCGGCGTGGCGATCTCGAGCCCCAAGGCCTCGATCATCTGCCGCGCCAGCTTGACCTGCTCCGCGTTTGACTGCGCGAGGCGACCAGGTCCTGACCAGAGCGAGTCCTCCATCCCGACGCGCACGTTGCCGCCAAGCGCAATCGCCTGTGCCGCGATCGGCAGCTGGTTTCGACCGGCACCGAGCACGCTCCACTGGTATTGGTCGCCGAAGAGACGGTCGGCCGTGCGTTTCATGTGCGCGACATCCTCAGGATGCGGGCCAATGCCGCCGAGGATCCCGAACACCGACTGGATGAAGAACGGCGGTTTCACGACGCCGCGATCCGCGAAATGGCGCAGCGTATAGAGATGCCCGATGTCGTAGCACTCGATCTCGAACCGCGTGTTGTTCTCAGCGCACCGGGTCAGAATGTTCTCGATGTCGGTGAACGTATTCTTGAAGATGCGGTCCCGGCTGCCTTCGAGATACGGCTTCTCCCAGTCGTACTTGAACGTCTTCTGCCGCTCGAGCATCGGATAGAGCCCGAAGTTCATCGAGCCCATGTTGAGCGAGGCGACCTCCGGCTTGAACACCGCACACGGCAGCAGCCGCTCCTCGATCGACATCGTCGGTGCGCCGCCGGTGGTGATGTTGATGACGCATCCCGAGCGCTGCTTGATCACCTTGAGAAACTTGCCGAACGCTTCCGGCGATTGATCGGGGAGGCCGTTCTCGGGGTTGCGCGCATGCACATGGACGAGTGCGGCGCCGGCCTCAGCGGCGCCGACCGCCGCATCGGCGATCTCCTCCGGCGTGATCGGCAGGTGCGGTGACATCGAGGGCGTGTGAATCGACCCCGTCACCGCGCACGTGATCATGACTTTGCGTCTCTTTGCCATGGATTATCCTGCTTGGCTGCCAAGTTTGCGCCAAGACAACCATGGCCCCGCCTCTCCGTCAAAGAAAGAAGGCCGCGCGGCGGGACGCGCCCCGCTGCGCCGGCGCTCACCCGCGTGCCGGGACGACGGCAATGGCCTCGATCTCGATGCACACGTCGGTCGAGGTGAATTGCGCGCCGCCGATCGTGCTGCTGGCGGGCGGCACCGGCAGCGTCGCGTAGAAAGCGATGCGGGCCTCGTTGAAGCCGTCGTAGTGGCGCATGTCCGAGAGCCACGTCGTCGTCTTGAGAACGTCGGTCCAGGTCGCGCCCTCGGCGGCAAGCGCGCGCTCGAGCTTCGCGAGGCATTCGCGGGTCTGATCCTGAACAGGCTTCCCGGCTGCCGCACTGCCGCGCGCCGTGACGCCGGAGCAGAAGATCAATTTGGCCCCGCCGCCGAGCGGCACGACGCGGGTTGGTGGAAAGAGCGGTCTCGTCTGGCTCATGACTTGCCTCCTGTCTCGAGAGGCCAACGAAAGCCGATCACCTGCCGATCCGCAAGATCCGGCAAACAATTGGCGCTCATCTCTGAGTCGGGATATGGTTCGGCCCCGACGCCAGTTTCCTCCGTCATAATCGATCGAGAGAGCACCGATGGACACAGCGACCCGCAACTACCCGCTCGAGGACATCGACCGGGAGACGCTTTTCCACCCGAACACATCGATTGTGGATCACCTGAAAAAGGGTCCGCACATCATGGCCGAGGCTAATGGCGTGCGGATCAAGGACCATCAGGGCCGCGATCTGATCGACTGCAGCGCGGGGCTCTGGTGCGTCAACATCGGCTATGGCCGGCGCGAGATGGCAGACAGTGCCAAAGCGGCGATCGAGAACCTCGCCTACTACCACATCTTCGGCGGCGCCTCGAACGAGCCCGTCATTCGTCTGGCGGAGCGCGTCCTGCGCCTCTTCCACGAGAAGGCGGGAGCAACGCACCTCTCGAAGGTGTTCTTCGGCCAGGGCGGTTCGGACGCCAACGACACCAACTACAAGCTCGTTCGCTACTACAACAACCTGCGCGGCAAGCCTGAGAAGAAGAAGGTGATCTCGCGCCTCGGCGCCTATCACGGCCTGACCTACGCGGCGGCGAGTCTGACGGGCATCCCCGTCTACCACAAGGCGTTCGACATTCCGCTGCCGGGCGTCATGCATACGTCGTGCCCGCACTTCTACCGCTACTCGAACCCCGGCGAGACCGAGGAGGCCTTCACCGACCGCATGATCGCGGAGATCGAGGGCATGATCGCGAAGGAAGGGCCGGAGACGGTCGCGGCCTTCATCGCCGAGCCGATCATGGGAACCGGCGGCGTTCTGGTCCCGCCCAAGGGCTATTTCGAGAAGCTGCAGAAAGTGCTCGACAAGCACGACATCCTGTTCATCGCTGACGAGGTGATCACCGGCTTCGGACGCACCGGCCACTGGTTCGCGACCGGCGGAATGAAGCTCAAGCCCGACATCGTCACGCTGGCGAAGGGCGTGACATCGGCCTACTTCCCGGTTTCCGCCTCGGTGATCTCAGAGAAGATCTGGAACTTGCTGAAGGACGCATCGCCTGAGTTCGGGCCGGTGATGCACGGCTTCACGTACTCCGGCCATCCGGTCGGCGGCGCGCTGGGGCTCACCAACATCGGCATCATGGAGCGCGAAGGCCTGGTCGAGCGCGCAGCGGAGGTCGGACCGTATCTGATGCAGCTACTGAAGGATCGCGTGGGGAACAATCCGTTTGTCGGCGACATCCGTGGCGAAGGCCAGATGATTGGCGTCGAGTTCGTGGCCGACAAGGCCAAGAGGCGCTTCTTCGATCCCAAGGCCGGCGCCCATCGCATCGTCGCCGCCAAGGGCGTCGAGCACGGCATCCTGGCCCGCGCGCTTCCCTTCATCGAGGTGACGTCGCTCTCGCCGCCGCTGAGCATGACCCGGTCCGAGGCCGACCAGACCGCGGAGTGCTACGCGAAAGCGCTCGACGCTGCGATGCCCGACCTCACCAAGCTTGCGGCGGCAAAGTAGGTGCAACTCGGGGCTCCGTCAGCGGCTTCAGCAGCGAGCGCCGGCGCACTCGAGCGGCCGAGGCCGGAGCGATAGCGCTCCGGAACTCCGTAGGTATGTGCAACGCGGGCGCTGACGGTGGTCGAGCGCGCGTGCCAGCGTGGAAGGCCTCGCCGTTGCGTTCTGAAGCGATTCTAGAGGGGTTAGAAGGGGTCCAAGTAGGGGGCTAGCCACTCACGCTTATACGCGTCTGACGCCCCTCAGAATGCTCTAGCGCGAAAATCTAATTTTATCGAATTTGTTAACGATTTGATAAGCTTAACGGTGGTCGTTGCCAATCAGGCCAAACCCGCGGGGCAGTGGGTGCCGCATCGAGGCGATCTGACACCCACTGGTCGTCACGTCATTTGATGCCGCGCTCGTTGAGCACTTTGCGCGCAATGCGGAAGCACTCGACGCCTGCCGGGAAGCCTGCGTACATCCCGATCTGGTGCAGGATCGCCTTCAGCTCATCCTTGGTCACGCCATTGTTGAGCGCGCCATTGAGATGCAACTCCCATTCGTGCATGCGGCCGAGCGCGGCAAGCATGGTCAGGTTCATCATCGAGCGCGTCTTCGCCGGAATCGTGTCGTCGCCCCAGACCTTGCCCCAGCAGAACTCGGTCAGCATGTCCTGCCACTCGCGATTGAAGTCATCGACGGTGGACAGGCTCTTGTCGACGTACTCAGCGCCGAGAGTCTTCTTCCGCGCGGCAAGGCCGGCTTCCCAAAGCTTGCGATCCATTACGGGCTCCATTCGATAAGAGAGTAGGTTGACAGGTTCGACGGTCGCTCATCGCTCATCGCTCGAGCGAGGCCGACCGCAGATGGTGTTCACGGCTCCGTCTAGATGATCTTCATCACCTTGTGGCTGCGGTTCTTCGTGAAGGGCCGCACGTCCTTCGGCCAGCGGCCTTGCTCGCCCGCCTTGGCCCACTCGGGCGACAGCAGAACTCCCGGGTTGTCGATCTCGTAGATCGCCGTGTAGCGGGCACCTTCGTGCTGCTTCTTGACCCGTTCGCCCGCGAGATTGAACTCGAACGGCTCGCCCTTCATACGGGTGGCTCCGCGCACTCCTGGAACCTTCGACAGCAGCGGCACGTGCTCGGTGTCATAGACCTCGTTGAAGAGCGCCTCCTTGTCGGGGTCGACGTCCATGCTGACGACGAACACGTATTTGGTTTGGATGGGCATGCGCCAGTCTCCCTGAGGGTTGAGCCAAGCTTGGTCAAGCCGGTCATGTTAGACGACAACGCCGATGCGTCGAGAGGCTTTGTCGGTCGAATTTATGCTTCCATAGGTCGACGAGCAAACCCTCGGGCAGATTGCCGGAAATCGTGGGCTGAGCCGCGAAAACAGGGGGTATGTCTGGCAACGCTCGCTGTGCTAGAGAGGGGCGTTTTGCGCCCGGCCGGCCGTGCTGGCGAGCGATCCAACGGGAATCTGCCGGACCACCGCGCCGGCGCTAGATCGAGGGATATTCATCGATGAGCCGACTTTTCTCGCCCATCAAGCTGCGCGATCTCGAGCTGAAGAACCGCGTCGTCGTCGCCCCCATGTGCCAGTACTCGGCCGAGGACGGCTGCATGACCGACTGGCACGTGATGCATCTCGGGACGCTGGCGAACTCGGGCGCAGGACTGGTCATAGCCGAAGCTTCCGGCGTCGAGATGGAAGGTCGCATCTCCCACGGCTGCCCGGCGCTCGCGACGGATGCGCACGAGCTCGCCATGAAGCGCGTGGTCGATGCCTGCAAGAAATGGGGCACCGCCAAGATGGGCCTGCAGCTTGCGCACGCTGGCCGCAAAGCCTCCTGCAAGCGGCCTTGGGAAGGTGGCTCACCGCTTGCCGCGGAGCAGGCCTGGGTGACCAAATCGGCCTCGACACTGCCGTTCGACCCGGCGTGGCACACGCCAAAGTCCATGTCGCTCGACGAGATCGAGAAGCTAAAGGATGCGTTCTTCCAGGCCACAATTCGCGCCGACCGCGCCGGCTTCGATCTGATCGAGATCCACGCCGCCCACGGCTACCTGATGAACCAGTTCCTGTCGCCGATCTCCAACAAGCGCGACGACAAGTACGGCGGCAACCTCGAGAACCGCATTCGCCTGCCGCTCGAAGTGTTCGCGGCCGTGCGCGAGGCCTGGCCCTCGAAAAAGCCGCTCGGTGTTCGCGTCTCGGCGGTCGAGTGGATCGAGGGCGGCATCACGATCAATGACACGATTGCGTTTGCCCAAGGCCTGAAGAAGCTCGGTTGCGACTTCATGGACATTTCATCGGGTGGCAACGCGTACAACCAGAAGATCGAGCTGAAACCCGGCTATCAAGTGCCGTTCGCCGAAGCCGTCAAGAAAGCGACCGGTATGACGGTAATGGCCGTCGGCCTGATCACCGAGCCGGAGCAGGCGGAAGGCATCCTCGCCGCAGGGCAGGCAGACATGATCGCGCTCGCGCGCGCCTTCATGGACGATCCGCTCTGGGCACGCCACGCAGCGTGGCGCCTTGGGGACGAGCCGGCCTTGGCACCGCAGCACGTGCGTGTGACGCCCAAGACTTGGCCGGGCGCAAAGAAGCACCTGCCGCCCATGCCCAAGGCGGCCGAGTAAGAGCACAGACATAGCTGGCTAATGGGGGGCGCTTCGGCGCCCTTTTCATTTCCGGCCGGCAAGTCAAGATTTGCCGCACTTGCTTGGCTGCACGACCCACGGATATTTGGCAGTGTGATCTACAGGCTGCACCGGAGACGATCCTCATCACGTCAAATGGTAAAGCGAGGCTTCATGGACAGAAAACGTCTCCGCGTATTCTGGATCGATGCTCCAACGACTGCGCCCGGTCGGCTCGCCGTCATGCCACGCCCGATGCCGCATCAGTTCGATGAGTTGAAGCGGGAGCGCGTCGACGTTGTCGTCAGCCTGATGGAAGCGGGCGAAGCCGCCGAGCTGGGCCTGGGAGAAGAGGCTGACCTTTGTGCCCGCTTCGGCATCGCGTTCCATAATTTGCCGATCATCGACCACGGCATTCCGAGCGCAATAACACCGGTGACGCGATTGTCGCGCCAGATCACATCACATCTGCAGGCCGGACAGGGTGTCGCAGTGCACTGCTTTGCCGGTCTCGGCCGCTCGCCTTTAATGTGCGCCGCCGTTTTGATTGATCACGGCATCGGGGCAATTCAGGCCTGTGATCTGATCTCCGAGGCGCGTGGCATCGCAGTTCCCGAAATGACAGAGCAGGCCGATTGGCTTCTCGAGTACGAGCGCCGGCAGCGGGGACTGTAACGCGCAGCATGCTCGAGTGCTTCTGATCGAGAGACAGCCTTTGCCGAGCGGGCCTACATAGGTTCATCCGCCGATGTCCAAGCAAATCGAACGAGTGCTTGCTTCGCAAGCCCGCATGCGTCGGCGCTTGGAACTCGAGTGCTTCTACAAACGTTAGCTCCGGTCGACCGCCGAAGATCGGGCGCGGATTCAAGGGCTATCGATCTCTTCGATACTTTCCATTCGGCATTGAGTACGCGTCTATGAGCAGATTTGCCAGCTCCACCCCTCGGCTCTCGATCGGTATGCCGGTCTACAACGGCGAGCGGTATTTGGGTGCAGCGATCGCGTCGCTGCAGCGCCAGACCTTCGACGATCTCGAGATCGTCATTTGCGACAATGCATCCAGAGATCGTACCGAAGAGATCTGCCGCGACATCGCGGCGCGCGATGCTCGCGTGCGCTACGTCCGAAACGATCGTAACCTCGGCGCCGTCGCCAACTTCGGGCGCGCCTTCGCGCTGACACAAGCGCCCTACTTCAAGTGGGCCGCGCACGACGACGTGTACGAGCCGCAATTCGCGGCATCGTGTGTGGACATCCTGGACTGCCATCCCGGCGTCGTGCTCGCGCACAGTGCCACGGCTTTCATCGACGAAGCGGCCAACCCGTTCGTTTGGGATGCGGCAACCGGCACATACATCGATCCATGGACCGGCGCGCGCCAGCGTCCCGACAATCCACAGATCGCCACGAGCGGCTCACCGACCACGCGCTTCTGGCAAGTGCTGTCGCAGGCACGCTGGGGCTCGCACATATTCGGCGTAATACGCCGGTCGGCGCTGGCGCGCACGCAGCTGCTGCGCAACTTCGCCGGCAGCGACAGGGCCCTGCTCGCGGAACTCGCCCTCCTCGGCCGCTTCCAGGCCGATGAGCGACGCCTCTACCTCAAGCGCTTCCATGCCGATGGCTCCTGGGCGCTCAACCAACGCGAGCTCAAAGACTTCCTCAGCACTGACGGCAAGATCTATTGGCGCCGCGCGCGGCAGCTGCGCGCCTTTTTTCTGGCGCCGCGCGGCAAGCCGATCAGCGGCGCTGATTGCATGATCTGTTCGGGCATGGTGGCGCTGCACTGCATGAAAATCGCGCTTGATACACTGCGTCGAAAGGAAGCGCGCAATGCCGCCCAGGGCCGCGTCTGGCGCCGCAAGGAAGCGGTTCCGGCAACGCCGGATGGCGAATTCGGCGGCTGACCGTGCCGCGCTGCGTGGCCCATCTCGGTGGCGGCTGGCCGATCGGCTCAGGCGTGTCAGGGTTTTCCCCAACCCATCATCTCGAGGCCGCCCTTGCCGTCGGCTTTGAACACCACGATTTCGTTTTCCGCCGTCCAGTACTGGGCGAGATCGTGGATCAGGCTGCCGTGAGTCACCATCAAGAAGCGCGCCTTCGGGTCGACTTCAAAGTTCAGATATTTCTTCAATGCGGCGATCTGCGAGGGACCTTTCGTGCTCTTATCAGGCGCGCTGAAGTAGCTGTTGATCAGCGGCAGGTTCTCCACCGGCCGGCCCATGATCAGCTCTGCCGTTTCGCGACATCGGCACCATTTGCTGGTGAAGACGTGTTCGAACATGATGCCTTCGCGGCGAAACACCTCGCCGATCCGCCGTGCCTCGGCGCGGCCTTCGTCGTTGAGATTGCGTTGCGTCTCACAAGGTCCGAGAGTTTCTGCCGTCACTCCCGTTTCGCGCCGCGCGCCTTCTATGATTGGCGCCAATGCGTGCCGCATGAAGGCGACATGACCGGGCCTTCGCAGGAGCTCCATCAGCGGCGGAGATTGGGCCGCAAGAGACGGCACAATCGCTGGAGCGGCGCAGCCGACGGCGCAAAAAATGAACGATCGGCGGGTGAGCCCAAAAATGTCTGGTGCCATGCCTGCGCCTCTCAGAACGCTGGAGCGCCCATGGAACCTCTCGCCGATCGTTGCTGCGTGAGCAACTCAAGGCTTCGTGAGCTCGATCGAGTGAAAGCCTGTCCGGTGGGTCAGCTTTTGAACTGCCCGGCGAAATACGACAGGATCGAAGCTAAAGCCGCCAGAGAGACGAGACCAACCCGGCCGTCGACAAAGCTGTCCGACAGATATCGGAGCACAAGGGGGGCGCCAAGAAGAGCCGCACCCGCGCCGATGATCGCAATTGGCGGAGGAATGGCTGTGGCAGCGAGGCCGAACGTCTTCGCAGTCGCCACCGCGACAGCGATGCTGCATACGGCGATGACGAGGCGCCCGAGCCTGTCCTTGAACTCTGCTCGTCGCTGCTCTTTCGGAAAATGGCCGGCAACGCTCAGCATAAACATGACGATGACCAGAACCAGCGCTGAAAAGAGAAACACAGCGAGCCAGTTCACGGATGTCAAATACGCCACGAGTTTCTCTCCACCCGACTGAATAAGACTGCAGCTCTCGTCCCGCGCGTTGGCGTGCTTGACCTGCCAGCCTCAGCCCCTACCATGCCCGAAATATATCAGCCAGCCGGTCTCCCGGCGGAGATAACGTTCAGTAGCAGGGCCGCGGTTCCGTTGAATACGAACTTGGCATGAGCGAGCGCGAGAAAGAGATCGGCGGAATTCAAGTCGATGATGCTCTGGTGGCAGTCGGCCCGACGCCGCTCACGGAACAGGCCTATGTCGCACTCGAGGAGCGGATCGTCACGCTGCGCTTGCCGCCCGGCGAGTTTCTCTCCGAGGCGGCGCTCGCCGAGCAGCTGGGGCTCGGCCGGACGCCGATCCGTGAGGCCTTGCAGCGCCTGGCCCGCGAAGGTCTGGTCTCGATCCTGCCGCGACGCGGCATCCTCGTCTCCCGGAGCGATGCCAAGCAGCAGCTTCTCGTGCTCGAGGTGCGCCGTGAGCTCGAACGCCTTCTGGCCCGAGCGGGAGCGCACCGCGCAATTGAGGCGCAGCGCAACCGCTTCTGCTCGATCGCCGATGGAATGGACGTGGCCGCCGAGGCCAATGACGACATCGCCTTCATGCGTCTCGATCGCGAGCTGAACCGTTTGCTGACCGAAGCCGCCCACAACGCCTACGCGGCCGGCGCCATGCGGCTCATCAACGGTCATTCCCGGCGGTTCTGGTACCAGCACTACAAGGAAGCTGCCGACCTGCCGCTGTGCGCGCGGCTGCATGCCGACCAGGCGCGCGCCATCGCGTCGGGCAGCACGGAGGCCGCCGCGGCCGCAACCGACCGACTCATCGATTACACCGTCGCCTTCACGCGTGCTTCGGCAGGCGAGCCGTAGGCGTGACGGAGATCGGGCGACACAATCTGAGGAGAATCGCATGCCGCAAACCAGCCTCGCCGAGATCCGAAGCAAGCTGTTCACGTCGGTGCTTTCCGACTGTCTCGACAGCGTCGGACTCATGGACCAGGCGCTGCCTGCCCGGGTTCGCCCTCTCGACGAGGCCCAAGTGATGTGCGGTCGCGCCCGGACTGCCGCTTTCATGGAGGTTTATCATCACGAGGCCGGCACCAACCCTTACGAGCTCGAGATCGCGCTGATCGACAGCCTGCAGGCCAGCGAGATCCCTGTATTCGCCTGCTCCAATCCAGCCCGGGTCGCGCCCTGGGGTGAACTGCTCTCGACCGCCGCGCGCGCCCGTGGTGCTGCCGGGGCCTTGATGGACGGGTGCACGCGCGACGTGAAGGCGATCCGCGCGATGGGCTTTCCGGTTTTCCATGGCGGCATCTCCCCGCTCGACAGCAAGGGACGCGGGCGCATCATGGCGATCGATGTGCCGATCCAGTGTGCAGGCGTAAAGGTCGAGCCGGGCGACCTGATCTTCGGGGATGCCGACGGCGTCGTCGTCATCCCGAAGCGTGTGGAAGACGAGGTGCTGCGCCTCGCTTTCGAGAAGGTGACGGGGGAAAAGAATACGCTCCGCGATCTCGAGCGTGGCGACAAGCTCGCCGATGTGTTTGCGCGCTACGGAATCCTCTGAGGGACGCAGTATGGTCAAAACAAAGACCGCCCGGCGAAGCCGGGCGGTCGTAGATCGATCGACTGTGGAGCCAGTCGGGAGTGCTCGTTACTTCGCTTGCAAGCCGGAATTGACAGTCGTGAACGTCTGCACCAGCGAGGAGCCGACCTGGGTCACGATTCCGATGATGCCAACGCTGATCAGAGCGGCGATGAGGCCGTACTCGATGGCCGTTGCGCCAGACTCGCACTTCGCAAAGCTCTTCAGGGTCTTCATGCTGTACTCCCAACTCTCTACGCTATGTATGACGCCACTTGCGCCGAAGCTCGCGGGTGACTGTCCTCGCGAAACTTGGTTGAGCATACGGGGATTCTGCTAATGAGAAGTAAAACGGATACATTCTACGCAATTCTCTGTCGCTGATTTTATGTGCGAAAAATCGGATACAAGAGATAATTGGATCTATTGGTATTCAAATAGCTAATTTTCCGATTGAGAATCGCGCAAGTAGGTTCAAAGTCGATTCAGGTCTTGCCTATCAACGGACAAACCGCCCGGCGAAGCCGGGCGGTTCACGACCAGTGACGGATGTGAGCCGGTCGGAAGTGCCGGTTACTTCGCCGCCAAGCCCGAGTTGACGGTCGTGAACGTCTGCACCAGCGAGGAGCCGACCTGGGTCACGATTCCGATGATGCCAACGCTGATCAGAGCGGCGATGAGGCCGTACTCGATGGCTGTTGCGCCAGACTCGCACTTCGCAAAGTTCTTCAGGGTCTTCATGGTGCTACTCCCAACTCTCTCTACGCTATGTTTGACGCGGATTGCGCCGATCTGTTCGCCGGTTTTGTTTCCCCGTGCTGAACTGGGGACGAAACTACCCGCCGCGAATTAAAGACAGGTAAAAAGTGCTGCGATCGATCGGATTTGAATGATTTCGCCGAAAAGATCTCGACGTAATTTTCCGAATATTTCGGCGAATATGTTGCCTAATGGGCGATTAATTGGCGAGGGTCGCGGCGAATGCTTGGATATTTTCTCCTGTATTTGATGTAGAGGTTGGTTTATCAAGCGTTGCTCGATCGCGAATTTTGCGAGATGAATTGTCGCCCTATCCTGTAACCGCAGCGCGCAGCTCAGCGAGCACAGCGGAGAGCAAGGCAGCTTCGATCAGAACCGCGCATGTCATGAGACGAACGATTAGCATCCCCGAGACTGAGCTCGTCGAGCAGTTCGTGCGGGCCTCCGGTCCCGGCGGCCAGAACGTCAACAAGGTTTCGACCGCGGTCGAATTGCGTTTCGATGTCCGGCGCAGCCCGAGCCTGCCTGAGCCGGTTCGGGTCCGCCTTGGCCGCCTGGCCGGCCACCGCATGACCAAGGATGGCATTCTGGTCATCCGTGCCGATCGCTTTCGAACGCAGGAGCTGAACCGCACAGACGCGCGCGCACGGTTGCAGGAGCTGCTCGACGAGGCAGCGCACGAGCCGAAGGCTCGCGTCAAAACCAAACCCACGAAGGCGTCGAAAGAACGTCGCCACCAAGGCAAAGTCCGGCGGGGCGAGCTCAAACGGACTCGAGGCAAGATCGGAAGCGCGGACTGGTGAGGTCCGAAGATTCGCCGTGGAGCGACTGCTCGATCCGAGAGGCGATCACGCTCACCACTCTCCGAATCGGTAACCCATACGCTTGGCGCCGCCAGTCCGGGCCTCGACCGCGGCGTCGGTAATGGTGATACGCGTACGCCTCGCCAGTGCCCAGCCGAGCAGCCGATCTCGAAGCTCTGCCCGGACTTGCGCGTGATCATTGGAGCGTCCGAGGTCGACAAGTTCGTTCGGATCGATTCGCAGATCGAACAACTGTGGCGGATGTTTCATATAGTGCACGTATTTCCAGTCTGCCGTGCGCACCATGAAGCCGCGCGCCTCGTCAACGCCGAGGCCGAGGGTGCGCCGAGCATGCCGGAGGGCAAAATCGCTGTCGCAGTAGACGCAATCGCGCCAGTCGGCCGGCATTTGGCCTGTGAGCACAGGCTCGAGTGATCGGCCCTCGAGCCGCTCGGGTTCCGGCCTGCCACCCGACCAGGCGAGAAATGTCGGTGCCAAATCGATGGCTTCCACCAAGGCATCGATCTCGGATCCGCGCGTGACATCGGCTGCCGCTCGCGGATCGACGACAATCATCGGAATTCGCACGATCTCTTCGTGAAATAGGTCCTTCTCGCCAAGCCAGTGATCGCCCAGATAGTCGCCGTGATCAGACGTGATGACGATGATGGTGTTGTCGATCGCTCCCGTTGTCGCCAGGAACTCAGTCAACCGCCCCACATGATGATCGAGCTGCGAGATCAGACCCATGTATGTCGGAATGACGGTCTCGCGCACCTCGTCACGCGAAAAATTCACGCTTTCCTCGTGCTGCATGAATGCAGCGACGACCGGATTGGGATTGATTTTCTCGAGGTCGCGGCGATTGGCCGGGATGACATGCTCGGTGCCGTACATCGCGTGATAAGGCGCCGGCGCCAAATAAGGCCAGTGCGGCTTGATGTAGGAAACATGAAGGCACCAGGGTTGATCGGCTGCATGGCGGATGAACTCGATGGCACGATCGGTCATGTACGCCGTCTCGGAGTACTGCTCCGGTATCCGCGCCGGCAGCCGCGCATTGCGCATCGACCACCCCGACAGGACCTCACCGTTCGGCCCTTCGGCCGAGTTCGCCCATTCGTGCCAAGGATTCTCGCCGCCGAACCCGAGCTGACGCAGCCAGCGATTGTACGCCGGATCGGCGTTGTACAGCTTGCCGTCTATCTCCGGATGCAGGCCGTCGTCGCGCTCGAACGGCTCGAAACCGCACTGCCAGTAGGGAAGTCCAGGGCTGGCGCCAGGGTCGATGCCAAGACGCTGTGCCGCTTCGAGGTCAGCCTTGAAGTGCGTCTTGCCGACGAGCACCGTGCGATAGCCCTGCGGGCGCAGGTAATCGCCGATCGTCTTCTCATCGATTCTGAGTGGGAAGTTATTGTAGGTGGCACCATGCGTGATGTTGTAGCGACCCGAGTAAAAGCTCATGCGTGAGCCGCCGCAGACAGGTGCCTGTACGAAGGCACGTGTCAGTCGCACGCCTCGCCGTGCGAGCCGATCGATGTTGGGTGTCCTGATATGGGGATGTCCCGCGCAACCGAGATAATCCCATCTCAGCTGATCCGCCATGATGAAAAGAATATTCGGCTTCGCCGTCATCGGCCGTTTTCCCCAGCTCCCGGCTGGGCATCATGCGCCATTCTGACGGCACCGGATAGGCGCGACGTGGATGATGATTGCCAAAGGCGGTGACGTCCCGCTCAGCCAGTCGAGCCATCGTCGGAATGGCGGCGGAACCCTTGGGTCGAGAAGAGCTCGCGTACCGCCGACGACATCGACTGCGCGCGCGAGCGGGGCCTAACCTTGCGCCCGCCGGCCATCATCGCAGTGTTGACCAGCCGCTCGCCGAGCCCAGCCTGCTCGATGGCCGCGACATAGGGCGACCAGAACGATCGCAATGCGTCGCGGGCCGCGCCCGGCGGCGTGGGTGTGGGTGCAAGTGGGCGAAACGTCTGTCCGCCGAGCCAAGCGTGAATGGCCTGCCACACCGCCGGAGAGGCGCGACGGTTGCGGGGGCCGCGCACCTGCGCAATTGACGGCATGGTGATCTCGTCAGCTCGCAACGTCAGTTCGAAGTCGGCAACCGGCCGTCCGTTTCGCCGCACACTGAACACGCGAATGCGCCCGTAGCTCAGGTGGGTCGCGTATTGGTCCAGGCAGTTCTCCATGCCCGCGCTCTCGGCAATGAAGTCCTCGACCGTCCTCAGTTGTACGATGTCATAGCCGAGCGCCTGACCGTCCTCGAACCACGGGTCGCGCTCCGCGCCGGCCAGCGCCGAAATCAGGCCAATTCGCTTGCGCCAGATCGACAACTCGTCCTGGGCGCGTTTCCAGCCGAGGGGCGGGCTCCACCCGGTGCGCAAAAGCCCGTGCCCCGGGGACGCTGGATTGATGCTTGCCCAGACCCAGGCAAAGAGCCACTGCAGCTCATCCTCGCCCGTGCCGGGCGGCATCAGGCGCGGTTCGCGCGCGACCCACACGGCGACATCGCGACCGAGGAGGCGGTATGCCGTCAGGACACGGTCGAACCAGATGGTACACTCGACGGGGTTAGCCGGTATCCGGGCGACAATGGCGTTGGCGAAATCGCCGTCGCCGGGCAGCGGAGGCAGGGGCTGCTGAAAAGCTTCCGGTGGAATGCGGCGCAGCCAAAAAGGCAAGCCGAGATCGGCTGCAATGTCCTTCAGGGAATGTCCGATCTCGATCGAGTGGAATGCCATCTCGCGCTCCTGCGCGGTGCCGTAGCCGGTCGACAGAGCGAACAGTAGGGCCGGGAAGCTGTCGGCGAGATCTTCGACGGCGGGCCAGTTCAAAGTGAGGCGCGCGACATCCAGCCGGAAGGGCGGGCGAAACGAATTGAGCCGCCGGCGCCGGCGCGCGGCCTGCGTCTCAAATCCGGTCTGAACTTGCGGCTGAACGGCCGGCCTCATGCCGAGCTCCCGTCAGAAGTCGCCACTGAGCAACGTTAGGGGGACAACATGGCAAAAGGACGGGCGAACGTGCGATCGGCGCGAGAGATCGGACAGGTCCGTCAGTCGCGCCTAGCGACTTCCGCTAAACAACAAAGCAACGGCTGAGGAGATGGGAATTCAATTCAGTGCAGCCAAGGCCTGCGAAAAGCCGGCCAGCGAGATCGGGATTCCTATGCCGGCCTCTTCGGTCTGGAAAATGATGAACACAGCGGTTTTGCCAACTTTCAATTGATCGACGAGCTTGTCATCGGCAACGACTTGCGCGTAGCAGGCAAAGTTGTGGCACCTGAGAAACGGCGCGTTGCCAACGTCCTTGTCGTCGATCTTCAATCCGAGCCCCGGCGGCAGCAGCACCCCGAGTGGCGCGAAGACCCGCAATACGCGCGTGCCGTTGGCGAACCTCTGAAAGTAAACCGTCAGGCCGACATTGTTCCTATCTTCGGCGCTGACGCTCTGTACCAGCGCACAGGCTTCGTTCTTCGCGCCGGGCGGTGGTGGCTTGCAGACGATCTGCCAATCGCCATGCTGAGCCTTGACCGTTCCCTCCTGGGCTGCCGCGGACCCGTCGGCGACGGTGCAACTCAGCAAGGCAGCTGCTATCAGGATCCACAGTCCCCATAGTTGAGCAATCCGTCGCAACCGGGCGGCGAGCTGACATGCGGAGGCCAAAGCCACGACTTGCTCCATAAGGCGAGGGGGGAGGGTCCAACGGGACACAGCGTGATACAACTGCGTCCCGGCGGTACGCGAAATACGAGAACGAATGGGGCTAAAGTGGGACGGGCGGCAACCCCCGCGGGGGCCATGAAACGCCGTCTGCCCGGCGCGATATGCCGCAGGAATGGCCGCTTGAGTTGGCTTCTGAGCTTGTGCTCATGTCAGGTCGCAGGATCGGGCCTCATGCCACGCGCGCCCGTGACTTCGCTTAACGACGTCTTTCTTCGCGCTTCCAAGCGGTTGTCCTTGAAAGTCAAGCGCGTGTGAGCGCCGCGGCGGGTACTGGTCCTGGGTGCTGGTCGTCTTGCTGACGAGCGAACGTTGGTTAGCAATCGCGTGGGCTGAAGAGAGATGTCCGGCTGAACGGCGGGACTAACCGCGGAAGCAAATGACGAGTTGGGGACAGGCTTTGATGACGACTTCCACGCGACGGGCGATGCAGGCGATTGCCGTAGCGGGCCTCGGCTTGGCGACACTCGCTGTTGGCATAGGCGAAGCATTGGCAGGAATGGGGCAGCCTTCCCCGAAGCAGCTGGGTCTGCAAGTTCCGGCTACCGAGATCGCAGATCGCATCAATTGGTTCCACGACACGGTCAACGTGGTGATCGTGGCGATCGCGCTCTTCGTATTGGCCTTGCTGGTCTATGTCGTTCTCAAGTTTCGCGAGAGGGTCAATCCAATCCCCTCGAAGACCACGCATAACTCGGCGCTCGAGGTTGCCTGGACTGTCATTCCGATCCTGATCCTGGTCGGAATCGCGCTGCCATCGTTCAAGCTGCTCTTCGCCCAGTACACCTACCCGCCGCCAGACCTGGTCTTGAAAGCGACTGGTAATCAGTGGAACTGGACGCACGCCTACCCTGATCATCTGCAAAACGACGGCAGGCCGGTGACGTTCACGTCCATCATGCTCAATGATGCCGAGCGCGCGGAGCGTGAGAAAAAGGGCATTCCTTCGCCGCGCCTCCTCTCCGTCGACAATGAAGTGCTGGTGCCTGTCAACAAGGTCGTGCACGTCATCGTGACGGCGAGCGACGTGATCCACAACTGGACAATTCCGTCGTTCGGCTCGAAGGTCGATGCCGTTCCAGGGCGCACGACTGCGACCTGGTTCAAGGCGCGCCAAGAAGGCATCTTTTACGGCCAGTGCTCCGAGCTCTGCGGCAAGGACCATGCGTTCATGCCGATCGCGGTCCGCGTCGTGAAGCAGGCTGTTTTCGATGAGTGGATCGGAGCGCTGAAAGCGCGCGACCGCAACAAGGCACGGCAAATCCTCGAAAAGGAGGCCGTCGAGCAGGCAAAGCGGGTCGCCGGGCACGCCGGCCCAGCTGTTGTGGCGACTGCTCCGAGCCGTTGATCCCGCATCTACGAAGACGATCTGAGACGATCCGACGATCCAAACGATTTAAGAGACGAACCGAGGCAATCGGACATGGCAACGAAGGCGCACGGCGACAACGCGCATGACGACCACCACACGCCCTACGGTGTGACACGGTGGCTCTACTCGACGAACCACAAGGACATCGGAACGATGTACCTGCTGTTCGCAATGATGGCGGGTCTCGTCGGAGGGTTTCTCTCGGTGATGATGCGGCTCGAACTCGCCGAGCCGGGAATGCAGTACTTCGCCAACTCGCACACCTTCAACGTGTTCGTCACCGGGCACGGGCTGATCATGGTGTTCTTCATGGTGATGCCGGCCATGATCGGGGGGTTCGGCAACTGGTTCGTGCCGCTGCAGATCGGTGCGCCGGACATGGCGTTCCCGCGCATGAACAACATCTCGTTCTGGCTG
>CAZCQH010000033.1:0-65525 GCA_964500805.1 uncultured Hyphomicrobiaceae bacterium | reverse complement strand
AGTTCTCCCTTGAGAGCCGTGGAAGACGACCACGTTGATAGGCCGGGTGTGGAAGCGCCGCAAGGCGTGTAGCTTACCGGTACTAATAGCTCGATTGGCTTGATTGCTCTCATTAAGCAATGCTCATCCATGAGAGCGGAGCGCGACGCATCCTCGAATGCAAGCTACGCTCGGAATTTCCCCGACGGGAAATTCCGGATGAGTGTGAGAGTCACGTGAGGCTGATGCGTGCGAGCCCACTCGCATGCTGGCTTACTCACCCAAGACAACGCGCAGAAAGACCAGAAGTCCTTCACGTCTTCGCCGACCTGGTGGCTATGGCGGGGTGGCTGCACCCGATCCCATTCCGAACTCGGCCGTGAAACGCCCCAGCGCCGATGGTACTTCGTCTCAAGACGCGGGAGAGTAGGTCGTTGCCAGGTCTGCCAAGACGTGAAGGATTGCGAAAGCGAAGTCGAGATCTCCTCTGAACGGTTCAACAAGCACCCGTCGATGCCCTGCATCGGCGGGTGTTCGTTTTTGGTCTCTTGCCAATGCAGTCGGGCAACTGGCAGCAGCACCCTGGCGCGCTGCCGGCACTGGTGTTTCCGACAGAGCGGTGAGCGTTTACGCTTCGCCGCGGTCGATCTTTTTGAGCATCTCGGCTTCACGGGTTCGGGAAGCTGGTTCGGTTTCGCGCTCCTTGAAGTAATCCTCGCTGGTCTTTGGTGCGGGCCGCGAAGGACCGGCGAACGGGTCGACGTTCATGTTGATTGCCGCCTCGACGCGGCAATCTTCGCACATCTTGATGAGTTCAGTCCGCTTGGCGTTGTCGCCTTTGAACATCCAATGTTGTCCCTCGAGCTTGGCGAGCACCCGCTCGATGGTGCTTTTCACTCCGAACGCCTTGCCGCACGCGGCGCAGCGATATGGCTCTTCCTCCTTCACGGTTTGGGGGCCGCGCTCATAGGCCGCGAAATCGATCCGCGGCGTGAGCGTGATGACCTTCTCGGGGCAGGTGGCCGCGCAGAGGCCGCATTGCACGCACAGACTCTCATCAAACGAGAGCAGCGGGCGGTCCTTCCCATCGGCGAGCGCATGTGTCGGACAGGCCGAAACGCATGAGAGGCAAAGCGTGCAGCCGTAGGCCCGCACGTCGATGCCTCCGAACGCTGACCCCTTGGTGAGTGGCACCATATCGATCGGAGTCGGCGCCGCCAGGTGGAGTTCCCGCAGTGCGAGGTTCATCACTCCACGTTTTCCGCCGGCGGGCTGGAACGATGCCGGGCGGCGAGGGCCCGGCCCGGCACTCACTGAGCTCAGGGCTGAAACGAGAGTGCTTGGATCGTCAGTTTCGATCAGGCCAGCGACGTTCTCTCCGTAACCAAGCGCATTCAGAACCGTGTTGGCCGTCGCAAGCGTCGCTCGGAGACCTTCCAGATCATGGCGAGGCCTTCCACGCGCGAGCAACTGGAAAGAAACTGCACCATAGCCAAAGGCAGCGGCGATCACCTCCACACCGACCTGGGTTATCTCGTTGACTGCGACTGGGAACGAGTCGGCAGGCAAGCCCGCGTCAAGGCGCGCAGCGGCATCGATCATTGCCTCGCCATGGTTGGTATCGTGTACGAGAACTCGCGGGGCTTTTCCGCCGGCATTCCTATAGGCCATCAGCATCGCGCGCAGCCTGCCAATCAGGATCTGTGAGCCGGGGACGGCGTACTCGGCGGCGCCAGTCGGGCAGGCGGCCGCGCATTGCCCACAACCCGCGCACATGTGTGGGTCGATCGTTACATGACGCGGGCCGGAGCTGATCGCCCCGGCGGGGCAGAGTTCCAGACAGCGCGTGCAACCGGTGATCCGCGATCGCTGGTGCGCGCACAGATCAGCATGAAAGGTGATGTAGCGCGGTTTATCGAAGGTACCAGTCAGGCTGGCAGCTTCAAAAATGATGCGAGCCACTTCGTCTACGCTTGCTGGATTTGCGCGCAGGTAACCCGATCGCAGGTCGGGTGCGGAGACAAGCGGCGCGAGGCCGGAAAGATCAATCAGTATGTCGGGCCTGGAAACCGCGCCATCACGCGCCGTACCGAACGTAAACTTGTCGCGCGATGAAGGTGCCGGCTCGGCGAAACGATCAATCGTGATCTCGAATGCGCCGAGATAGCCCTTGACGGTCTTGATGCGCCCTTGTCGGATCGGATAGACGGCCTGACGGGGAGGGACCACCGTGGAGCCTGGAGCCAAGAGAACGGTGATATCGAGCGAATCTTTCAACTTTTCAGCCGCTTCGACAGCCTGCTGATCGCAACCGTAGATCAGTGCTACGCCGTGACTCTCGTATGTCACTGATGCTGCGGGAGGTACCTCGATCGCACCCGCCGCGATGAGACCTGCCATCTTGGGGCCAGCGGCGTGTCCCTCTTGCGACCAGCCTGCTGTTTCACGAACATTGACGAACCGCAATGCAGCTGGCAGGCGTTCGTCCTCGGAAAGATCCTCGAAAAGGGGCGCTTGCGCGGTACACGCGACGACGATCTCCCCACTCCTGCTTGCGGCAGCGCGGAAGAGGTGGAGCTCGGGTCCGCAAACGTGCCGACCGCTCACAATGTCACACTCCGGGAGACCTTGGCGAAGCGCCGAAAGGTCGAGAGCCATCGTGTCTTCGCAGGAGCACACCAGAACAGGCTTTCTTCCGGTCTCCGCCATTTGAGCTTCTGCTCCCTGATTTGGCAGCGTCGGTTCGCTGGGCCGCCGTCGTCGCCCCTTGTATTACACTTGGAGCCTTTTATGAATGGAGCCAATGAGCAGAGCCCTTGACATGAATGGCGGGCTCGATTTGCCCCCTGGTTACCGCGCCCATGTGTTGCGAGAGCACCACGATGCGTTCCAGTACGCCCAGACCATTGCCGGGGAAGCAGGGGCGGGTACGCTCGTTTTAGTCCGCAGGTTCGATCGCATCGAGATCGCGGTTGTGTTCGAGCCTTCCCAGTCGCTTATTCCAGCCCGCCGAGTTATTTTTGCAGTACTGAACGCGGCAGGAGACGCTTTGGCATTCTACTGCCCACCGGAAAAGCCACTTCACTTCGCCTATCCCGACACTATTCTTCTGGATGGCGGCATCATCGGCGGGGCGCAGTTGGCATGGCCGTCCGATACGCCCGAGCATGAGCCGCCGGAGTGGCTCGTGGCCGGATTGCAGGTGCGCCTTGCCATCCCGCACACGCGAACGGTGGGCAATCGTGCGGACGCGCTGCATGTCCGGCTCGACAAAGGAACGAGCCTCGAGCTCGAGGGTTTCCAGCTGATGGACGCCGGTGAATTGGCGGGAAGCTTCGCGCGCCATCTGCTGCTGCAGGTCGACCGCTGGCAGTCGCAAGGTTTCAAGCCGATTGGTGAGCAGTTCCTTTCTCTGCTGCCCGAGGAGAAAGGTATACGCCGCACAATCGACGGCAGCGGCGACCTCATCATTCGCCGCCTGCTGCGTGGGGATCAGATCGAGCGCCAGGCCTTGTTGCCGGCGTTGAGCAAGCCCCAGTGGCTTGATCCTGCGACAGGGGAACCTTGGCTATGAAGCTCCTGCGGACCATCCGTCTCGATCCGTCCGACTCGTTCGTCTTCGAGCGAGCGGCGGAACCGGGTGAATGGGCAGTGCCGGGTGCTTTCGAGTTCTGGCTGACCGATCCAAAGGCTCTGACTGGTCGATCGCGACAAGCGTTTCGAAGCGGCTTTTTGGGGCTCACGTCTTTTGGATGGTCGACGCTGGTCGTCGCGCAGGCGATCACGGAGGGAGAGCGCCGGCAAGCGGTCGAGCAGCTGGCGACCTATTTGATCGAGGCACACGGTGCACCGGACCTGGCGCGCGCGCATGCGGCGGCGGAGGAGGAGATCACGACCGCCATCGGCTTGGCTGATCATCCCGAAGGAACTTTGATCGCCCTGCATCGGACAATCGACGCGGACGGCAACATTCGCGAGCTGTTCCGGACGTTGCATTCGGCTGACGCACGGAAAGATGTGGGAATGCCCTGCAGCGCCGGTGCCTTTGCCATTGTCGATGATGGGCAGCCGAACCGGACGACTGGGCCGGAAGACGAGGTCGATCTGCTCGGCCTGGCGCGAGGGTTCGAAGTCGGGCTGACAAAGGAGCCCCGCGGATGACCGACTTCTGGCTTTCGAGCGGGCACCATCTCGTCGATCACGACAGTGACGGGCGCCTCGTCGCCACCGATGCATTTCTGAAAGCCTATCTTGCGCGGCCCGAGATTGTGCCCCCGGCCGAGGCGTGTCTCATCGAACGCGCGATTCACCAGCGCCTGCTAAGGTCTCCGCGCGAGCCCATTCCAGCCGAAGAGATCAAAGGTATCGCCGACCGCGATGCGCGGGAGAACTGGCATCATCTCATCGGTTTTCGCGATCACCTGTTGTGTCATGCGTCGCTGGAAGCCGCGTACTTGGCCCTCGCACGCGCGCCTCGAGTGATGACGCCGCCGCTGTTCCTGAACCAGCTTGTGCATCTCATTCTCCGAAACATGCTCGATGCAGAAACGGATCCGTTCGTGCTGCGGGCGGCTGAATTGTTGTTTCGGCCGCAGCGGTTGACGATGCGCGACGGTGTGATGCTATTGGCGGACGAGGAAATCGTCGACGGAGCCAACGTCGATGCGCATGCGGCGCCGCTGATTGCGATCTTTGGCGATGCCAAAGCGAGGAGCCTCGACGTGATGACGGCGGAGACGGCCGATCAGTATTTCGCCCGGAGCGATGCCTTCGACATGGTACTGGATTTCCGACATGGTGGACCGGCGCGGGCTGCCTTCGCATACGTACTCGAGCGTTGGATCGGCTGCTTGGCTGGCGCCCGCGTAAGGATTGAACCGGTCGAGCGCATTGCTGAAGAAAACTGGGCGTGGTTCGTCGGTTTGGATCAAGAAGCGACCACGATCGGCAACGCGCTCTGGAAGGGCGAGGAGCCGCCCAACATGGGACACGAGCGAATCGTCGCGCTGTTCCGGCTCAGTTTTGACGATCCGCAGGAGATGCTCGCCTCGGTTCAGGGAGCGCCAGTATCACTGATCCTTGCGATGTCATCTGAGCGGATCGTGCGCGTCAAACCTCAAAACGTGCTTGCAGGCCTTCCGCTACGATCGCTCGAAGCTCGGAGCTGAGCCAATGATTGAAGAGAAGCACACAATCGGCCTCGTTCTCGAGCGGATCACGCTGAGCGGCCCGTGGGGCGGGTTTCAATGGCGCCCGAGCTCGGTTTTCGCGACGCCGCCAGAAACCGATGCTTGGACTTCGTTGGGGACCTCCGGTTCCTCCGCGCGTTTTTATGCTGGTGCCTACGACGTGCATCTCTATTCGACGGAGACAGCCAACTATCGTGACAATCTGCAGTCGGGAGAGCCGAAGCTCTGGATCGTCATGCGTCCCGATGGACCCGAGCCTCCGGTGGAGATTGTCACCGTAACTGCCGATCCGGCAGAGGGCGAGGCAAATACCGAAGCCGGCGGCAACGTTGTCGAAACCATTGTCATGCCGCATGAACTCGCACATGCCATTGCTAAGTTTTTTGCCGAGCACCACGTCGAGCGCCCGGTTATCAAACGTCGCCGTGATAACCAAGACCCCGCGGTGAATTGGCGAAACGGGCGCCAAGCCGAGGCGGCGCGACCTTCGCACCAACAGCCGGGAATCAAGCGATGAGCACCAAGGAGCGGGAAGAAGCATTTGCCTCGCGCTGGTCCCGGTTGAAGCGAACCAAGAACGCGGAGGCGCAACCGTCAAAGACAACAGATGGGGCTCCTTCGACCAAAGTAGAAGGTGCTCGAAACGCGGTGCTTGTCGATCCCTCGACACTGCCAGATATCGAAGATCTCCTTCCGACAAGCGACATCACCGGGTTTCTTCAGCAGGGCGTACCAGAGGAGTTGAAACGCCTTGCACTGCGAAAAATTTGGAGCCTCGATCCGGCCATTCGAGATTTCGTCGAGGTCGCGGAGAATCAGTTCGATTGGAACGCGGTCGACGGTGTGCCTGGCTTCGGGGAGTTACCGGCTGGGGTGGATCTCGAGGCGTTACTCGCGCAAGCAATTGGGGCGGCTCAATCTGATGACTCAGCTGGGGATTTGCCGGCTGTAGCGGTGTCTGATCGAGCGACATCAGAGCAGTCCAAAGAGCAGGTTGGAGCCGGAGCGCAGCAACAACTCGAAAGTTCGCCCGCAGATCTCGATCTAGCTGAGTCGGAGTGGCCGAGCGGGGAGAGTTCGGAAGACGGTGCGTTGCACAAAGGCCAGCCTGAAGACTGTGGGCGCGTGGCTCGCAGACGGCACGGTGGAGCACTTCCTATCTGATCTGGCATTGGCAGCGCGTATCAGGGCCTTGGATTATCATTTAGGCTAACTTGCCGAGCACTCGGTACGCTGCTAAAAATTTGGGCAAGTACACGAAGACTCCGTAACCATTCTACTTGTCCTGATCGGCGTTGCGCCGAACTCGCGCATGGTGCGCGAACTCGAGAGGTTCGTTGCGAATCTCGAGAGTGGGAGGAAGGAAGTGCACGCTCTGCGTGGGGGCGACACCTTGAGGGAGGCTGTTGCTTATGATGGCAAACAGCGGGAAGCTCGGCTCGCGGAGCACGATATTGACCTGCTTGTAGCCCGCGCGCGCCCTTATCTGTTGCTCTCTACGCTGCTGAGCCGGGCTCCTTCGCTTCAATTGTTGACGGATTTGACGAACCTTCGTGGCGATGCGTCCTCGCTCGGACTTGCTCAGCTCGCCCTCTCCGATGCTGCCCGCCTGACGGACGCCGACACTGCGGGCCGCGAGCACTTCAATGTCTTTATTGGGGTTGGGCGCGGCGAGGTGCTGCCGTATGCATCGTACTATCTCACTGGATTTCTCAACGAGCGTCCTCTCGTTGAAATTCGAGCGGATCTGAACCGACTTGGAATCGAGCGCCGGAGCGATGTGTTCGAGCCAGAGGATCACATCGGGACACTGTTCGAGGTGATGGCAGGATTGCTGCAAGGAATGCTTGCTCAGGCGGATCTCGATCGTGTGCAGGAAACCGACGCGATTTTCACCCGGCACATCGCGCCCTGGGCGCACAGGTTGATGGACGACATCGCGATGGCACCGTCGGCGAAATTCTACCGGGCAGTCGCTGCGTACGGGAGTACGTGGCTCGCAATCGAGCGTGAGGCGATGCAGCTGCCTGTGTAATGCGAGTTCGAGTCCGAGTCATCAGACGCAAAGCCGCAAAGCAATCAGCGGTGAATGGGAGGTCGAAATGACAAAAAGTGCAAAGAAGGTTGGCGTTGATCGCCGCGGACTTCTCTCCGCATTCGCCAAAGGAGCGGCCGGGACCGCTGCTGCCGCGGCTGGAGCAACGATGCCGACGGCGGCCGCACAGGCATCCGAATCTGCCGCTGAACGCGTCAAGAAGCGCTACCGCGAGACGGATCACGTCAAAGCCTATTACCGGACGAACCGGTACTGACCGGGAGGACATATCGTGCTGATCAAACGCCAAGAAAAACGTGCCCGCCGCACGACGCTTGCTCCCGCAGTGGGCGCTCCCAAATCGCTCGATCGCCGCACCTTCCTTGCGCGATCGGGGTTGACGGCCGGTGGGCTCACCGGGCTCGGAACATTGAGCATCACCAGTGTGCAGAAAGCGAAAGCTGCCGCCGGCACGAGCCCAAAACCGGGCGTGCCGATCGTCGTGAAAACCAACGTCTGCACCCACTGCTCGGTCGGCTGCACGGTCAAGGCCGAAGTGCAGAACGGCGTGTGGACCGGACAGGAGCCGGCCTGGGACTCGCCAATCAACCGCGGCACGCATTGCGCCAAAGGTGCCGCAATTCGCGAGATCGTGATGGGTGATCGCCGCCTGAAGTATCCGATGAAGCTCGTCAACGGCGAGTATCAGAAGATTTCCTGGACCCAGGCTCTCGACGAAATCGCGAAGAAGATGCTGGAGATTCGAGAGAAGTCGGGGCCCGAGTCGGTGTGGTGGCTTGGCTCGGCTAAGTTCACCAACGAAGGATCGTATCTTTATCGCAAGATGGCGGCGTTCTGGGGCACGAACTCGGTCGACCATCAAGCGCGCATTTGCCATTCGACGACGGTGGCGGGCGTCGCAAATACCTGGGGCTACGGCGCCCAGACGAACTCCTACAACGACATCCGCAATTCCAAGACCATGATCATCATGGGAGGCAATCCGGCGGAGGCGCACCCGGTTTCACTTCAGCATGTGCTGACTGGGAAGGAGATCAATCGCGCCAACCTGATCGTCATCGATCCGCGCATGACGCGCACCGCGGCCCATGCGACGGAGTATGTGCGCATCCGTTCGGGCACCGACATTCCGGTGATCTGGGGCATGCTGTGGCACATCTTCGAGAACGGCTGGGAGGACAAGGCGTTCATTCAGCAGCGCGTCTACGGCATGGACGACGTCCGCGCCGAGGTGAAGAAGTGGGATCCGAAGACCGTCGAGGACGTGACCGGCGTTCCAGGCGAGCAGCTGAAGCGTGTCGCCGAGATGTTTGCCAAGCAGCGGCCTTCGACACTGATCTGGTGCATGGGAGCAACCCAGCACACGGTCGGCACGGCGAACGTGCGCGCTTACTGCACGCTGCTGTTGGCAACAGGCAATGTCGGCGCCCCCGGGACTGGCGCCAACATCTTCCGCGGCCACACCAACGTGCAGGGCGCGACCGATCTCGGCTTGGATGTGATCACGCTGCCGCTTTACTACGGGCTTGCCGATCCGGCCTGGCGTCACTGGGCGCGCGTGTGGGAAGTCGATTTCGAGTGGCTCGATAGTCGCTTCGACAAGAAGGACGGACCCAACAACACCAAGATCAACTACCGGACAATGCCCGGGATCCCGTCGACGCGATGGTTCGATGCGGTGTCGTTGCCGAAAGATCAGGTCGATCAGCGCGACAATCTGAAGGCGGCGATCATCTTCGGTCACGGCGGCAATACGGTGCCGCGGATGCCGGAAATGGTGAAAGGCCTCGCCAAGCTGGACCTGCTGGTCGTGGCCGACCCGCATCCGACGAATTTCGTCTCGCTCGGAGGGCGCAAGGAAGGCACCTATCTGCTGCCCATATGCACAAGCATGGAGTGTGATGGGTCGCGCACGGCGTCCAACCGTTCGCTCCAGTGGGGCGAGAAGGTCGTCGAGCCTATTTTCGAGTCCGCGTCCGATTACTGGGCGATATACGAGCTCGCGAAACGCCTCGGCTACGCAGACAAGATGTTCAAGAACATCAAGCTCGTGAAGGGCAAGTTCGGCGACGAGCCGGAAGCCGAGTCGATCCTGCGCGAGATCAATAGAGGTGGGTTCTCGACCGGCTACTGCGGCCAGTCGCCAGAACGCCTCAAGGCGCACATGAAGAACCAGGACAAGTTCGACATCGTGACGCTGAGGGCATTGCCGAATGCTCCCGCAGAGATTGCGGGGGACTACTATGGTTTGCCTTGGCCGTGCTGGGGCAAACCGGAGATGAAGCATCCGGGATCGCCGATCCTCTACAACACCAATCTTGCTGTGAAGGACGGTGGCGGCACATTCCGCGCGCGGTTCGGAACGCAGCGTGTGATCAAGACCAAGGAGAAGGACGCCGAGGGCAAGGAGGTCGAGAAGGAGACCTCGTTCAACATGCTCGCAGAAGGATCGTTCTCCAAGGACAGCGAGCTGAAGGACGGCTATCCCGAGTTCACGATGGCGGTCCTGAAGAAGCTCGGCTGGGACAAGGACCTCACCGCCGAAGAGCTGAGTGTTATCGAGAAGATCGGCGGCAACAACATCGACGGTGTATCCTGGGCGATCGATTTGTCGGGCGGCATTCAGCGTGTCGCGATCGCGCACGGTTGCGCTCCCTACGGAAACTCCAAGGCACGCGTCAATGCGTGGGATCTGCCTGATCCGGTTCCGGTGCATCGCGAGCCGATCTACAGCCCGCGCGTCGATCTCGTTGCAAAGTTCCCGACACGGCCCGACTTCAAGCAGTTCCGGGTGCCGAACATCGGCTTCACCGTGCAGAAGACGGCGGTCGACAAGGGTATCGCCAAGGAGTTCCCGATCATCCTGTCGTCGGGCCGTCTCGTCGAGTACGAAGGTGGCGGCGAGGAGACGCGGTCCAACAAGTGGCTGGCGGAATTGCAGCAGGACATGTTCGTCGAGATCAATCCTGCCGATGCCCAGAGCCGAGGAATTGCCGACGGCAGCTGGGTCTGGGTGACAGGGCCGGAGTCGGGCTCGAAGGTCAGGGTCAAGGCACTGGTGACGGAGCGGGTCGGCAAGGGCGTCGCTTGGATGCCGTTCCACTTCGGCGGCTGGTACCAGGGCGAGGACCAGCGCAAGAACTATCCGAAAGGGACCGATCCGATCGTGCTCGGCGAGAGCGTGAACACGGTCACGACATACGGCTTCGATCCAGTCACAGCGATGCACGAGGGCAAAGTCACGCTTTGCCAAATCAAGGCAGCGTGAGGAGAAAACCAATGGCCAGACTGAAATTTCTCTGCGACGCCGATCGCTGCATCGAGTGCAACGCTTGTGTCACCGCTTGCAAGAACGAGCACGAGGTGCCGTGGGGCATCAATCGCCGCCGTGTCGTCACGATCAACGACGGCAAGCCCGGCGAGCGATCAGTTTCGATGGCATGCATGCACTGCACGGATGCGCCCTGCGCGGCTGTGTGCCCTGTGAGCTGCTTCTACACGACCGAGGATGCGGTGGTCCTGCATTCGAAGGAGCTCTGCATCGGGTGCGGTTACTGCTTTTACGCCTGCCCGTTCGGCGCGCCGCAGTACCCGCGGACGGCAAACTTTGGCTCCCGCGGCAAGATGGACAAATGCACCTATTGCGCGGGCGGACCTGAGGCGGACAGCACGGAGATCGAGTTCGCCTCTTATGGCACTAACCGTCTCGCGGAAGGCAAGCTGCCGCTCTGTGCTGAAATGTGCTCGACGAAGGCGCTCCTCGCTGGCGACGGCGAGATCATCGCGCAGATTTACAAGGAGCGGGTCACCAAACGTGGCTACGGCTCCGGCGCCTGGGGCTGGCAGACGGCATACAAGGAAAGCATCTCGACCTGAGGCGGGATCAGCCACGAGAAGGTGCGGAATTGGGCTGGCCTCAGGTCGTGCACGGAAAATGAGCGGAGCGGAACGCAGCTGCGCACGCATGACCGGGAATGGGCGCGGAGGAGAGTCGACACCATGGCCATCATGAAGAGAAAAACGCAGTGGCTGAGCGTGATCGCAGCAGTGTTCGCACTTGCTGTCTTTGCAGTCCCATTGAGCGCCCAGCAGCCAGCGAAGGTCAACCCGACCGAAAGCTCCGTGAAGGAACAGCAATTGCTCGACGCCTTGCGGCAGGCGCAAGGCGGAAGCATCAGCGGACGGGTTACAATTCCCGATCAGCGGTCAGCGCAGTTGATCGTACCTGGCAACCAGGATTGGCGCGCATTCCATCAGGGCACGCTGCGTACAGTGGGGACTGCTGCAATCCTCGGTACGCTGGCGTTGCTGGCGTTGTTCTTTGCCATCAAAGGGCGAATTCGGATTGCGAGCGGCTGGTCGGGAAAAATGGTAACGCGTTTCGGTGGGCTGGACCGGTTCGCGCACTGGTTGACGGCGGTGTCATTTATCCTGCTGGGACTAACCGGCCTGAACTTGACGTTCGGAAAGAGCCTGCTGCTGCCCTTGATCGGAGCGTCGGCGTTCACGAACCTGTCGATGCTCGGCAAGATGGTGCACAACTATGTGAGCTTCGCTTTTGCGCTGGGGCTCATTTTGATGTTCGTGCTGTGGGTCAAGGACAACTTCCCGCATCCGCGCGACTTCGTCTGGCTGGCGAAAGGCGGCGGCATTCTCGGCAAAACGCACCCGCCGGCGGGCCGATTCAATTTCGGCCAAAAGCTGATCTTCTGGGCGGTGATCCTGGGTGGCGCGGGAATATCGTGGTCGGGCTACCTGCTGATGTTCCCGTTCCAATTCGCGGATCTTGCAGGCATGCAGTTCGCAGCAATGGTGCACGGACTGTTGTCGGTGCTGCTGATCGCGGTCATTCTTGGGCACATCTACATTGGTTCGCTCGGCATGGAAGGCGCGTTCTCGGCCATGGGAACGGGCGAAGTCGATCTGAATTGGGCGCGGGAGCACCATTCGGTTTGGGCTGAGAAGTTGTCATCAGGATCGGGCGGCCGTGCCGCCCCGGCCGAATGATCGGGAGGAACACGATGAAAGCCTTTCTCTTTGCTGTTCTCGCCGTGATCGGGATTGGCGTCGGGGCATCGTTCGTGCTCGATACCTACCAGCGTACCGTCGACGCTTCGTTCGTGGGTTCGGGCGCGCGGCCTGATCCGGAGCCGAAACTTCGCGGCGGACAGCCTAAGAGCTGACGCGCAGCCAGAATGCATGTCGCGCGGCGGGTCGCCAGTTGGGGCCCGCCGTCGTTGTTCAGAGATCGGCCATCGCGATGATGAAGCGGAGCGATCGATGTCCGTGACGCGTGACGCCGTGCTGCTGGCGCTGAGTGCGATCGAGACGCCGCCCGGCGGTGGTGCGCTGACCGACAGCGGACGACTGTCCGACATTGCAATCCGCGAAGGGCGCGTGCACTTCTCGATTTCCGTAGCGCCGACCGAAGCACGCGGCTTCGAGGCAGCTCGGCAGGCGGCTGAGCGCGCAGTGGCAGCGATCCCCGGTGTGACCAGCGTGCTGGTGGCGCTGACCAGCGAGCGCATCGGCGGTGCGCCAGGGCCTGCCGCCAAACCTGCAACGCCGCCGTCTGCGGCCCCGGCAACCGCAGCGGCGGGAACTGCTGGAGCCGCACCGCGCGCGTCTAAGGTGTTCCCAAACCTTTCGCGCGTGAAGAAGCTCATCGCAGTGGCGTCGGGCAAAGGAGGGGTCGGGAAGTCGACGACGGCCTGCAATCTCGCGCTTGCACTGTCGCAAGGTGCTGGCGCCGGGCGGCCTTTGAAAGTAGGGGTGCTCGATGCCGACGTCTACGGGCCATCGATGCCGAAGCTTTTCGCGCTGCGGGGTCAGCCGAAAATCGTGGACGGACGCACGCTGGCGCCACTCGAGAGTTTTGGCGTGAAAGTCATGTCGATCGGGTTTCTGGTCGACGCGGGCAAGGCCATGATCTGGCGCGGCCCGATGGTCGCGTCGGCGATTACGCAGATGCTGCGTGACGTGGCGTGGGGCGAGCTTGATGTGCTGGTGGTCGACATGCCACCGGGCACGGGCGATGCGCAACTGTCGCTGGCGCAGCAGGCGCCGTTGACCGGCGCCGTGATCGTCTCGACGCCGCAAGATCTGGCGTTGATCGATGCCCGGCGGGGCGTGGCCATGTTCCGCGACGTCGGCGTGCCGATACTGGGGCTCATTGAGAACATGAGCTACTTCGTCTGCAACGACTGCGCAAAGCGACATTACATCTTTGGCAACGGCGGAGCGAAGGCGGAAGCAGAGAAGCTCGGCGCGCCCTTTCTCGGTGAGGTACCGCTCGAGCCGGCAATTCGCGAGCGCTCGGATGCGGGGCTGCCGGTAGTGATTGCGGAGCCTGAAAGCGCGGGAGCGCGGGCCTATCGTGACATCGCAGCGACGCTTTTGAAAGCGCTGGCACCGGTGTAGCGACACGGGCGTGCGGCTTACGGTTCGAGGTTGCGCATGTGCTTGGCCCAACGCTGGTCGACCAGTATCGCGATCCAGGCGAATGTGACGGCCCACATGGCGAGGGTGGCGACGACGGCGAGCGGCGGGGCGTTGCGAAGCAAGATCGCCGTGGCGACGGCTGCAGACATTACCGCGTACTCGGCCAACGCCAATTTGCCGTGGCTCCAACCGGACTGAATGAGGCGTTGGTAGTAGTGCGAGCGATGTGCTTCTGCAAGTTTCTCGCCCCGCCGCCATCGCCTGAACAGCGTCAGCGATGCGTCGATCCAAAATGGTGCGAAGACGAGCAGCGGCAACCAGAAGGCCCATACCCCGCGCTGCCAGCCGATAATGCCGAGCGTGGCGGCAAGGAAACCGAGCGGAATGGAGCCCGCATCTCCAAGGAAAATGCGCGCGGGGTCGAAATTCCAGTAGAGAAAGCCGGTGGCGGCGCCGGCGATGATGGCCGAGCCGAGGGCGACATCAGGCGCGCCTCCGAGCCGCGCGGCGATAGCGTAGCCGGCAAAGCCGATCGCTGTCATGCCACCGGCGAGGCCGTTCGAACCATCCATGAAATTGTAGAGATTGGCCGACCAGACAATGCCGACGACGATGAGCGGCGCGAGCCAGAGCGGGCCTGGCGCGAGCCACCAGACAAAGGCGGCGGCAGCGGCCAATTGGACGGTGAGGCGGATGGGCACGGGAAGTCCGCGAACATCGTCGATCAGGAAGACGGCTGCGAGGAGGGCGGCTATGGCGGCGAGAGGCGCGAGTGCGCCGCCAGCCATCAAGAGCCAAGCCAGGGCTGCGCCGAGCATCAGGCCGATGCCGCCCGTTCGTGGTGTCGGCGTGATGTGCAGCGACCGGCTGTTGGGGACGTCGACGACTGCATGTCTGAGTTTGCCGCCGGACAGCGCGCGCACGAGAAGCAGGGCGGCTGCGAATGCGAGGAGCGCGGCGATCAGCAGAGTCGTCGTCACAGTCTGCTCCCTTCGAGTGGTCCTCGATCTGGTGGCGACAACTGGTGGTCCACACCGCCACCGCTTCAGCCGGTTTCATGAGGCCGTGCTTGGTGCGGAAGCTGGCACACTTCGGCCGCCGAATGTGACTTCGGCGGCCGAGTGAATACAGGGGGTCAGGTCCGTTGTGGACGACTGGCGGTCGGAGATCAGTCCCAGTCGCGCTCGGACCGGCGCTCGCGACGTGGACCGCGCTCGCCACCTTCGCGATCCCGGCGGGGGCCACGATCGCGATCGCCGCCGCCACGGAAATCGCCACGGTCGCGATCCCCACCGCGCTCGGCACGGAAATCGCCGCGGTCTCCACCGCGATCGCGGAAGTCGCCGCGATCGGCGCCACGGAAGTCCCCACGATCGCGATCGCCGCCGCGCTCGCGATCGGCGCCACGGAAGTCCCCACGATCGCGATCGCCACCGCGCTCGCGGTCGCCGCCACGGAAGTCGCCACGATCGCGATCACCGCCGCGTTCCCCACGGTCGCGGAACTCGGGCCGCTCGCCACGGTCTCCGCGGTCGCCGCCACGGAAGTCGCCGCGATCACCGCCGCGTTCCGGGCGATCGCCACGGAATTCGCGCTCAGGACGCGGTTCGCGATCGCCGCGCGGTTCGCGGTCACCTCGGGGCTCGCGGTCGCCGCGTGGTTCGCGATCACGCCGCGGAGGCCGATCACCGCGCTCGCCGCGCGGCTCGCGTTCGGGCCGTGCTTCGCGCTCGCCGCCACCGCCGTTGGGGGCGGCCTCGCCGCCCTCGGGCCGCACCTGCGGCTCAGGCGGCGGCAGCTCTTTGCCGGTCGCCTGGTCGACAATCTTCATCGAGAGGCGCGTCTTGCCGCGGTCATCGAAGCCCAGAAGCTTTACGTAGACCTCCTGGCCCTCCTTCACCACCTCGCCGACAGTGGCCGGACGGCCCTGCGTCAGCTGCGAGATGTGGACGAGGCCGTCCTTGGCGCCGAAGAAGTTCACGAAGGCGCCGAACTCCATGATCTTCACGACTTTGCCCTTGTAGATCGTGCCGACCTCGGGCTCCTGGGTGATGCCTTTGATGCGGTTCAAGGCCTTGTCGATCGACTCGCGGTTGGCCGAGGCGATCTTCACCGTACCGTCGTCCTCGATGTCGATCTTGGCGCCGGATTCCGCGACGATCTCCCGGATGACCGAGCCGCCGGAGCCAATCACCTCGCGGATCTTGTCGACGGGAATCTTGATCGTCTCGATGCGCGGTGCGTATTCGCCGAGCTCGGTACGAGCCGAGCCGATGGACTTCGCCATCTCGTCCAGGATGTGCATGCGGCCGTGGTGCGCCTGCTCGAGCGCCACCCGCATGATCTCCTCGGTGATGCCGGTGATCTTGATGTCCATCTGGAGCGAGGTCACGCCATTGGCGGTGCCGGCCACCTTGAAGTCCATGTCGCCGAGGTGATCCTCGTCGCCGAGGATGTCGGAGAGCACGGCGAAGTCATTCCCCTCCTTGATGAGACCCATGGCGATACCAGCGACCGGAGACTTGAGCGGAACGCCCGCGTCCATCATCGCGAGCGAGGAGCCGCACACCGTCGCCATCGACGACGAGCCGTTAGATTCGGTGATCTCGGAGACGAGTCGGATGACGTAAGGGAACTCCTCTTGCGTCGGGAGCAGCGGGCGAACCGCGCGCCAGGCGAGCTTACCGTGACCGATCTCGCGGCGGCCGGGTGAGCCCATGCGGCCCGTTTCGCCGACCGAGAAGGGCGGGAAATTGTAATGCAGCATGAAGCGCTCTTTACGGGTGCCTTCGAGCGCGTCGATGAACTGCTCGTCGTCGCCGGTACCAAGTGTTGCGACCACGAGTGCCTGCGTCTCGCCGCGCGTGAACAGTGCCGAGCCGTGCGTCCGGGGCAGCACGTGCACCTCGGACACGATCGGTCGGACCGTCTTCAGGTCGCGGCCATCGATGCGGCGCTGGGTGCGGATGATGTCACCGCGGACCACGTCGGCCTCGAGGCTCTTGAAGACGCCACCGAGCTTGACCTGATCCTCTGGCTTGGCGTCAGGCGCCAGCATGGCCTCGAACGCCTTGGCCTTGGCGGCATCCACCAGCTCGTGGCGCTTCTGCTTCTCGGGTGTCGCGAATGCGGTCCTGAGATCGTCCTCGATCAGTCCTTTCATGCGTGACTTGAGCTCGGACGTATCAGGCGGCAGGAAGTTCCAGGCCTCCTTGGCGGCCTTCTCGGCAAGCCGGATGATCGCTTCGATCACCGGCTGGAAGCTGCGCTGACCGAACATGACGGCCTCGAGCATCTGGGCCTCGGGCAGCTCCTTGGCTTCGGACTCGACCATCATGACCGCGTCGCCCGTGCCGGCGACAACGAGATCGAGCGTGCTCTTCTCCATCTCATCGAGCATTGGATTGAGCACGAACTGGCCATCGATGATGCCGACGCGGGCGGCGCCGATGGGGCCGAGGAAGGGCAGGCCGGAGAGCGTCAGTGCGGCGGAAGCTGCGACCATGGAGAGAATGTCGGGATCGTTCTCGAGGTCGTGCGAGAGAACGGTAACGACGACCTGCACCTCGTTCTTGAAGCCTTCCACGAAGAGCGGGCGGATCGGCCGGTCGATCAGGCGGGACGTGAGCGTCTCCTTCTCCGAAGGACGGCCCTCGCGCTTGAAAAAGCCGCCCGGAATCTTGCCGGCGGCGTACGTCTTTTCCTGGTAGTTGACGGTGAGCGGGAAGAAGTCGATCCCGGGTTTGACGCTCTTGGCGGCCACCACGGTCGCAAGCACGCTTGTCTCACCGTACTGTGCGACGACGGCTGCGTCGGCCTGGCGTGCCATCCTGCCTGTTTCGAAGCGCAGTTTTCGTCCGCCCCATTCGATTTCAACGGAGTGTGTGTTGAACATCAGGTTATGATCTTTCGTTCGTCGGAGCGGCAAGCCCCTGCCTGCCGCTGATGCGCCCCTCGAATTGGGGCTCGAATGCGCCGCCGGGTCAGCGGCGCGCAAACCGCTCCCAACCAAAGCCAAGGAGCGGACGTGATGACCCAAGCCGGTTAGCGGCGCAGGTCCAGTTTCTCGATGATCTTCTGATAGCGACCGTTGTCCTTGGCCTTCAGATAGTCGAGCAGTTGCCGGCGCTGGCTCACCATTTTGAGCAGACCCCGGCGGGAGTGATTGTCCTTCTTGTGGGCCTTGAAGTGCTCAGTGAGGCTGTTGATGCGCTCGGTGAGGAGGGCGATCTGGACCTCCGGAGAGCCAGTGTCCCCCGACTTGGTCGCATGTTCTTTGACAACTTCGGCTTTGCGAGCAACGCTCAGCGACATCGGGTATCCTTTCATTTTGGGAATTCGGCGCGTCACGATGCTCGATGCATGCGGGGCGCGCACTCTGTGCGGCCGCAGCCGGGATGTCGTCCAGCCGGGTCGATTTTATGCAGTGCAGCAAAGCTGCCCTGCACGGCGGGTTATACACGATTTCGCGGCTGCCGCGAGGGAAAAACAGGTCCGGCCGCCGGCCCGGCACCGTGTCGGGACTTTCCTTGCCCGTCACCGCTGGTCCTGTGGTGTCAGTCCATAAACCTGACCTCCGCCCGACCGCCGCCAACCTCCGCCCACCCGCCAATGTTCACGTGAAGCAATGTTACAATTTTATCTAATTTTTTCGCATATTTTGGGCCTGCTGAGTAGCCCGCCGATCCCTTTTTGCGGCATGAGGCGCATCCCCGACCGTCCCCGCTGGCCGCGGATAGCGATCTTCTCAGTCGAATTTCGTCGCTGGCGCGTTTTCCGAACGAGGACGTAGGGGGGTAGCTTCCCAAAATCACCCCACGCCAGCCTCACGTGCGGCCCGCGTAGACCCCAAATTCGGGCGTTTTTTCTCTAGGTTGGAATTCCTAGACCTCTGAGCCGCGCCAACCCTCCCATCAGATGAGCCCGTTGCAGCCGCAACGTCACGGCCAGGCGATGCCGACCACCGGCGATCCCGCGCCTTGGTGCGGGCGCAACCCTGTGCAGCAGCCGGCTCACCTCCTCGCCGCCGAACCCCGACCGCAGCAGGGGGCGGTTGAATGGGCCAGAAGCGCGCATTGATCTAATCGATTGATGCGCCGCACAGGGGCCGAGCTATGCAGGAGCGGACATGACTCGGTTCCGTATTGACTTGCAGACCGCTGCCAAAAACACGTCTGCTGTCGGAGGCCTCGCGCCCGTGGGAGTCACACTACATCGAGCTTCCCTGATAACACCTGTTTGACTTCACCTTCGACGTGAAAGTCGCCAGTCACAACGACCACTTCGAACGCTCGATTAAGCGATTCAAGGCACAATTGACCACCATAGCGGCGCACGATTTTTATTAGGCATTCACCATCGTTGACGCATACATAAATCCGACCGCTTTCTGCAACGCTCGTCTTTCGCGCGATCACATAGTCTCCTTCGGCGATGCGAGGGAGCATGGAATCGCCCTTGGCCTTGATCATGAAGGCTTCGCTCGCTGGAAAGCTGAGCAGACGAGAGGCAATAGGCAACCGATCGATCGGAGTTCCTGAAAGAATTGTACCTCCAGGACCACACCGGCCCGAGCCAAAAAGTCCGATGTGGGTAACCTCGCTTTCAGGGCGTTCCTCGATCACTGCGTAATCGCGCGGATCATTTGGATTACGCTTCAGATACCCCTTTTTCTCCAATTGATTGAGGTGGTGAACCACCACGCTTGGCGATGAAGCCCCAACTTCAGCCTGCAATTCGCGCAATGAAAGCGGCTCGCTGACATTGGCGGCAAGGAGCTTCAAGAGTTCTCGCTGCGTCTTGTGGAGGTCATCCTGTGGCATGGCAGCCTTCTGGCGGGTGTGATCAGCAAGAGTGAACGCGGGAGCCTAGACAAGATCACACTGGATGTGTACTAGTCAAAAATAGATCGGTCCGGCGTCCCTACGCAAGCGCTCTTAAGGAGAACCGAAATGGCTTGGCCTAGAAATCTCTATACCGGTCCAGGAGGCGGGGCCTACACCGGCTCGGGTGGAGGGCTTTACACCGGACCTGGAGGAGGCGCGTACACCGGCCCTGGCGGGGGAATGTACACCGGACCAGGAGGTGGGATGTACACAGGACCTGGAGGAGGCATGTACACAGGTCCAGGCGGTGGGCTCTACACCGGCCCCGGCGGAGGTCTGTATACCGGCCCAGGTGGCGGTCTATCCACTGGGCCCGGAGGCGGCCTGTACACTGGTCCTGGAGGCGGGATGTACACAGGCCCGTCCTCGTATCTTGCCAACCGTCCGCCTTGGTACGTGATGGTTCTGGAACTTCGGAAACGGGGGATGGATCGTTACGCGACCATGATCGAACGCTGTCTCGGCGGACGTCGGGCATAGCGGCACACAACAGCTAGCCGGCATTTGCGTGCTCGTAGTCGCCTGAGGAGTTTCAGCCCATGGCTAGATGCACAGCACCATCGCGAGGTCATCGCTCATCAAGCGCCGCAGCGAACTGCCCTGCATGCAGTAGCCGCTATGGCCGTTACGGTGGCTACAGCGGCTACGGGTCGTACCCGTCCCCGTCTTACTCCTCGGCGGGAAGCAGTGGAGGTGGCCGTATCGGCGGCGGGTCCGGCAGCGCAAAGCCAAGATGGTCGCCAGCCGGTTCGCGGGTGTCGTATACGCCTGCTGAAGTGCGGGCACTTACGCCGGTCCGCGAGAGCGTTGAAAAGCGAGCGCGCCAGCCGGACATTCGGGATGACTTCCTCTGCCACGCGTGGGATGACCGGCAGGGCGCTGCTAAGGACTTGCACGATCTACTTGAGAAACGCGGTGTCTCGGTCTGGTTCAGCGAGAAAGACGTTGCCCTGGGCGCACCGCTGCTCCGCGAAATCGACAGGGGTCTTGCGAAATCGCGCGTCGGGATTGTGCTGGTTACCCCGGCGCTTTTGCGCCGTCTGCAAGGAGAGGGCATCGCTGACAAAGAACTATCGGCACTCTTAGCGCGTGACTTGCTCGTGCCCATTGTGCATGGCACGACGTACGAAGCTCTCCGCGAAGTTAGCCCGCTGCTTGGCTCACGCAGTGGGCTGAATACCGCTGACAATCCGATGGCAGACGTCGCGGCAAAGCTCGCTGAGCTGGTAGCCCCCTAGTTTTTTGTCGGGCTGACCAGGCGCGCCGGATAGCACAAGCGGTCCGAATGCCAAGGCAACAGCTAGCTACTCGAACTGGCCCTCCACTTTGCCAACAAACCGATGTCCGTTGTAGGCAGTCAACCGGACACCCAATTCTATACTTCCCGCACTGATCGCCGGCGTCCCTCGGAGTCCGCTTGCTCTGCCGAGCGCTCTGCTGCGCGCTAGATTTACTGCAATTGCTCTGGGCAGCTACGGATCAAAAGCCAGCATGGGCATGGGGTGAGCAATTGGCGCTCATGCGCGCGACCGACCGATCAAACGTAATTGAACACGCGGACCGGGACGAGCTCGCCTTTGTCGATATTGCAGAGCGCGATGAGCGTGCCTTTGGAAACAGCGTAGGCCTCGCCTGAAATGATCGGCGCGTCGCGGCCGCGCATGAGGACGCTCTGGCCGCGGGCGAGACGGGCGGCGTCCGACGGGTTGACGGTGACCTCGACGAGGTCGGAGAGCGCGAGCTCGACGGGCTGGAGATAGGCCGCAAGCGCGGCGCCGCCGTCGCTCGCCTGATGCGCCGCTTCGAGCTCGGCGATCGTGACAGCCTCATCGGCCCGGAAAGCTGCGACTTGCGTGCGCCTCAGCTGTGTCACGTGGCCAAGGCAGCCGAGCTTTCTGCCCATGTCGCGAGCGAGCGCTCGCACATAGGTGCCGCGTCCGCACTCGGCTTCAAAGATGGCGGTGTCCGGGGCGGGCATTTCGACCAGCTCCAGGCGGTCGATCTGGACAGGTCGCGGCTCGAGCGGAACCACCTCGCCGTCACGGGCGAGATCGTAGGCGCGGTTGCCGTCGATCTTGATGGCGGAGAACTGCGGCGGCGTCTGCAGGATCTCGCCGTGAAATTCGGGGAGCAGCGCGATGATCGCTTCGCGCGAGGGACGCAGCTCGCTGGTCTTCACGACACGGCCTTCGGCGTCGTCGGTGTCGGTTTCCGTACCCCAGCGGACGGTGAAGCGATAGGCCTTGATGCCGTCCACCGCGTAAGGAACGGTCTTCGTCGCCTCGCCGAGGGCAATCGGCAGCACGCCGGTTGCGAGCGGATCGAGCGTCCCGGCGTGACCCGCCTTCTGCGCCTGAAAGAGCCAGCGCACCTTGCCGACGGCTTGCGTGGAGGTCATTCCGACACCCTTGTCGAGAATGATCCAGCCGTGAACTGGATTACCTTTTTTGCGTCGGGACATGGAGACCTGCTGGTCCCCTCTCCCCGCACTCTGCACGTGTGTCGGGAGAGGGTTTGGGTGAGAGGCGGCGCCACCTGATGAGGGTTGCTGCCTGCCGGTTCATTTCGATTTCAGGAGCCTGTGATGGTGGGCGTTGCTGGTTCAGATTTCGCGGCCGCCCCTCACCCCGACCCTCTCCCCATTGCACGTGCAGGGCAATGGGGACAAAGGGGAAGTGTCGTCACTTCTTCTGCGTATCAGCGCGCACCCGCGGGCTGTCGAGGAGCGCTTCGATGCGGGAGGCTTCATCGAAGGTCTCGTCCGAACGAAACCGCAGCTCCGGCGCGAATTTCAGGTTCACCGCCTCCGCGATCTCGCCGCGGATGAAGCGTTTGTGACGATCGAGCGCCTCGATGACCGGCTTCATGTCCTCTCCGCCGAGCGGCATCACGTAAACGGTCGCGAGGCGAAGGTCCGGTGAAAGGCGCACCTCTGGGATGGTGACCACGTGCTCGGTGAGCACATCGTCATGGATTTCACCGCGCACCAGCATCTCCGCGATCTTGTGGCGGATGAGCTCGCCAACCCGCAACTGGCGTTGCGAAGGGCCACGCCCGGGGGCGTCACCCGCTTTGGTATTTCGTCGTGCCATACTGTTTTTGTCTGCTCAGGTTTCCTGCGGCCGGGATTGGACCGACGGCAGATTGCATGCATGAAGTCAGACCCATGAGGCTGACCCCGACGCGGGCTTGTGGGCCTGATCGCCCGTGCCGTCAACTGGTTTTTGGAGCTGGTTTTTGGAACGAGCGACGTAGCGCGATGGAGATCGCCGAGCCGGCCCATGTTGGCGATCCCGGGATGGCAATGCGGGTGCCGGGACCGCGAAGGTCGAGCAGCTGCCAATGCTCGCCGCTGAAGTTCGATGCCTTGCCGAGGTATTGTTTGCTCGGTGTCAGGCGCAATCAGTGCGCCCGTTGCTGCAGGATGCCCATCAGGCCGATCGCCTGTGCTCCGGAGATCTCCACGTAGCGGCCATGCACTCCCGAGCTCTGACCGAGGACGTGCGTCACGTCGTGAAGCGTGACATTCATCGGCAGTTCCGCCCCGGTATGACCATCGCGGCCGAGGCGGCTGTTCTGATTGGCGAGCTGCGAGTAGAGCAGAGCTTCGTCGTTCCTGGAGAACATCACGTGCACCTGCCTTACCCGAGATAACGTCGGCACGATCCGTGGCGCGCTCAACGCATCGCTCGGGAGATCTGGCGCCAGCAGGACGATCGTGTCCAGTCTGAGCTCGGACTGAGAGAGGCGCTGCAGAGCTTCCGTCGTTACGAGACCGCCCATGCTGTGCGCGACAATGTTCGTCGACCGCGGCCCACCGGTCATCACGAGCCGCAAAAGCACCGCGAGGCCCTCGGCACCGTGCCCCAGTGCGGCTGCAACGTCGCCTCTGTAGGCTTGCGCTTCCCAGCTCAGCGGGGCGACTGCATTCATTGTCATGCGAGCCGATCCGCCAGGATTGATGTGAGCTTGCCGCTGCTCGGGAGTAAGTTCTTCCCAATGTCGTGCGGTGCTCGGCCAGTCATAGACAATGACTGTCGTCGACGCGCCGATGGCCTTGCGCAGCGGCTCGATCACCTCCGCGAAATAGGCGCTGACCTTCTGTTCCGTCGCATTGTAGCCGTGAACCAGGATGAGCACGGGTCCATCACCGAGGATCGGCGGTTTGGACTCGAGCGCGATCGCGCCATTTCTGCTCACGAGCCATTTCAGGGTTGCCGGCCGCTTCTGGAACGAGGCGAACGTTTCGAGCGAGAAGAGCGACGGCTGGAACCAGCTGCGCGATGTGACGACGTGCACGTCAGCTGGCAGGACCACCCCATTGTAAGGCGTCGTGGAGGTCGGCAGTCCCCGCGCGACGATGATCGCAAGCCCTCCGAAGAAGGTTGCGAGCATAAGCAGGATGACGAAACCATCCCGCAGGCGTTTCATCACGCGGCGCATTTCAAGCCGATACGCTCCAAGACCCGGGCGGTCGCGGCCAGACCCATGCTGTCTGACCTGGTTTGCCCAGCCCGGGCGTCAGGTCGAATAGCGGGTGAACGCCGTGGTCGTGGCGCGGGCTTTCCAGTCGGTGACCACGCAGACAAGGGCCGGCTTGCCCGCCGCCACCGCCTTCTTCGCGCGCTCGAGCGCGGGCCGGATGTCCTCGGCCTTCTCTACGTACTCGCCGTGGCCGCCGAAGCACTCGGCGAACTTCTCGTAGCGCGGATAGCCGAGATTGCGCCCCGGTTTCGCCTTCTCCGGATTGTCGCGGTCGGGATCGCCGGTCCAGCCGCCATTCTGGCTGATGACGACCAGGATCGGTAGATTGTGGCGCACCGCAGTGTCGAACTCCATCGAGTTCATGCCCCACGATCCGTCCCCGTGCAGCACCACGACCTGCTTATCGGGCAGCGCGACCTTGGCGCCGACACCGAACGGCATGCCGACGCCCATGGTGCCATAGGCGCCCGAGTTGATGCGGTGCCGCGCGGTGTATTGCGGGATCGCCTGGCGCGCGTAGTTGAGGGTTTCCTGGCCATCGACACAGAGCACCGCGTCGCGGTCGATGAAGTCGCGCACCTCCTTGCAGAGCCTGAGCGGATGGATCGGCGACTGGCTGGTCGAGAGCGCTTGCTCGGCCTCCGCGGCTTTCTGCACGTTGCGCGCACGCAACCGCTCGCGCCACGTCTCGTAGCTGGCCGGGCTCACCTTGCCCTTGATCGCCTCGGTCAACTGCGTGAATGCGACCTTCGCGTCCGCCACCACCCCGACATCGAGCTTGCGCGGCGCTGTCGCGATCTCGTTCGGATCGACGTCGATGCGCACGATCTTGGCATTGGCATTCCAGCGCGGCGGCGCCGCATTGCCGATCACGTAGTTCATGCGCGTGCCGACGACGAGGATGAGATCCGCATCCTTGAACGCCGCCGCGCGTGAGGTGAGATAGCTGTACTTGTGATCCTCGGGGATCACGCCGCGGCCTTGCGGCGTCGTGTAGAACGGCACGCCGGCTGCTTCCACGAAGGCCAGCATCTCGCGATCAGCTTCCGACCACTGCACGCCAGAACCCGTGATCAGCACGGGCTGCTTCGCTTTTGCCATCAGCTCGACGATGGCCTTGATGTCGTTGGCGTTGGCGGCGGGACGCGCGCGCTTCGCATAGTCGAACGGGTCCGGATACTCGACCGAGTTCTCGTCGATCTCCTGGTAGAGAATGTCGCCGGGAAGATCGAGATAGCAGGGGCCCGTGCGCCCCGTCATCGCCTGCGAAATCGCAAGGTGGATCAGCTCCGGGATGCGCTTCGGATGATGTACCCGGTCCGCCCACTTGGTGATCGGCTTGAAGAGCGCGAGCTGATCTGTGTCCTGGAACGCGCCGCGATGCCAGGTCGAGACCGGCGCGGCGCCGCCGAGCCCAATCACCGGCGTGCAGTCGGCCCAGGCGTGCGCGATGCCAGTGACGAGATTGGTCGTTGCAGGGCCAGACGCCGCCATGCAGAACGAAGGCTTGTTGAGGAGGCGCGAATAGGCAAAGCCGGCAAAAGCTGCGGCCTGCTCGTGTCTGACGTCGATCCCTCTGAGCCCGAGCTTCAGCGCGGCAGACTCCACCGCCAGCATGGGGCCGCCCATGATGAAGAAGAAATCCTTCACGCCCTCATGCTTCAGCGCTTTGGCGACGATATCGGAGCCGATGGCCATGTGCGGTGTCCTTTCTGATTGAGGTCGCTCGAGCAACCATTCGGGTCATACTAAGCGCGGGAAGGCGAGCAATGCCAGTGACCTGGCATGCGTTTGGACTGCGGCCGATAAGCGGTCGCTGGTCAAATCAAAAGCGCACAGCTACGTTCGGCGAGCCCGGAACGATGCCGCCCGGCGTGCGGAAAAGCTTCGCCGACGGGACACCTGGAGGAAACGCCTGTGTGGCTCTTCAACTTGCTTTCGACCTACCAGTCCGAGCTGCTGACCGGTTTCGGCGCGGGTGCGGCGCTCGGTTTTGCAATGCAGCTCTGCTGGAAGACGCTCGCCTCGGGCATGCGCGATCCCGTCAGCCGGCGCTTGATGTCGGAAATGAACGATCCCGCCACATTCGTGCAGATCGGCATGGCGTTCGGGCTGTTTCTCGCAGGCCACTTGGTCGTGGACGCGATTGCACGCAAGAAGGCGCCGCTCCAGGCCGAGGAGGGCCTGTTGATCTATCTGCTGTTCATGCTCGCGGCGTTCTCATTGGCGATGGGGCTGCGCGCCACCATGGTGCGGATCACGCGGCGCCTCATGGACGCGGAGGCGAAAAGCGGCGCTAAGGTCTGATGGCTGCCCTCGGTGCACGACGCCGCCCGTCCCGACTACATGCGCCACGGCTCCACGAGGATCTTGGTGTGGCGGTTGGGATTGGCGAGCTCCTGAAACGCGCCGGCCACCTCGTTGAGGCCCACCTTGCCTGATATCATGGCGCCTGCATCGACTTTGCCGCTGGCGATCAGGTCGAGCGACTGCGCGAACTCCTCCGGCGTGCAGGCGAGCACGTACTGCAGCGACAGCTCCTTGTAGCAGGCGTACATGGGCATCTGAGTATCCGGCTCCATGCAGACGCCAACGACGATCACCTTCGCCGCCTGTGGCGCGCCCTCGATGACGCTCTGGATGATGCCCGGCACGCCGACGCACTCAAAAATGACGGCCGGCTTTCGCGGCACGGCGGGGTTCAACGAGATCGGCAGCTTTCGGGCTTCTTCGGGCGAAAGCGCGGCATGCTCCTCCCACGTCTTGAAGGGTGATTGCTGTGCTGGATCGAGCACGACATCGGCGCCGAGCTTCTGCGCCAGTGCACGCCGCGCCGGCGAATAGTCCGACGCGATGATGGGCGAGAGCCCCGCGCCTTTCAGCGCCGCGATCACGGCGAGGCCAATCGGACCGCAGCCGATGACGAGCGGCACCTCGTCGCCCTTGAGCTGGGCTTTCGCCACCGCATGAATGCCGATCGATAGTGGCTCGGTCAGCGCGGCCAATTCGCTCGACACATGATCCGGCACCGGCAGCAGGAAGTCCTCGGAGAGCAGCAGCCGCTCGGCGTAGGCACCGACGTTTGTGTTCGAATAGCCGATGCCTTCCGCCTTCCCGTTGACGATGAGGCGCGGCACCGAGACGACGCGCGATCCCTTTTTCAGCGTGCGTTTGGTGCCTGGGCCATAGTCGAGGATCTCGCAGCAATACTCGTGCCCAAACACCACGTCGCGTGAGAGATCCATGGGTATGCGCCACGGCACGAACTTCGACATGTCGACCATCTTCGCGGCGTGCACACGCGCGTGCAGATCCGTGCCGCAGATGCCGCACGCGATCACCTTGGCAAGCACCTGCCCCGGTCCGGGCTTCGGCTCCGCAACCTCGCCGGTGACGATGTTGCCTTGTCGGAATATGGCGGCGTGCATGTCGGGTCTCCTCAGGTCGTAGCGTCGATCTTGATCAGCTTTTGCAGCACAGGCCGCGGCGGGTTGGGATGCTTCTGGTCGGGAAACAGATTGCCCCATGCGGTTCGCGCGACCTCGCCGACATAGATGTCACCACGGGAGTCGACGGCGATGCCGTGCGGTGATGTAAACGGGCCCGGAAAGTTCTGCGGCGTGCGATCGCCGACGCGAGCGATGACTTTGCCATCACTTTTGGAGACGATCGAGACACGGGGGCCGAGGTTCGACGCATTGCGGCTGAAGCCGTAGGTCGGGCCCGCCTCGCCCACGTAGCAGTAGGGGCACTTGCACGGCATGAAGATGGCGCTCGGCCGGTGCAGGTTGCGCCACTCGGTCTCATACTTGCCGTCGCCGTTGAACACCTGCACGCGGTGGTTCTCGCGGTCGGCGACATAGACCCAGCCATCCTCGTCGCAGTTGATGTTGTGCGGCAGGTTGAACTCGCCCGGACCGATCCCCGATGTGCCCCAGGACTTGATCAGGCGTCCGTCGGGCGAGAATTTGTGCACGCAAGCGTTGCCGTAGCCGTCGGAGACGTAGATGTCGCCTTGCGGCGAAAGCGCGGTGTGCGTGCACTGGCAGAAGGGCTCGCCACCCATGTAGGGCTTCGGCTTCCCCGGCGTACCGAGCGTCATGAGCACCTTGCCCTCGAGCGTGCAACGGCGCACCGAATGGTCGCCATCGTCGGTGCAGAAGATCGTGTCATCAGGCGCGATGGAGAGACCGTGCGCGCGCTTGAACCCGCCCTCGCCCCAGGAGCGCAGGAAGTTCCCGTCGCGGTCGAACACGGTGACCGGATGCGCGCTGCGGCTGAACACATAGACCTGATCGCGCTTGTCGACGGCAACCGCCGCCACCTCGTTGAAGTCCCAGCCGTCCGGCAGCCGCGCCCAATCGGGAATGAGGCGGTATTTGAACTCGCCGGTTCCGAGGATGGTCTCCATGGGCGCTCTCCCCTAGCCTCGGACGCCCGGACCATCAGGCGTCGCACTCGGGCAGCATGCCACCAAGTGCCGCAAAGCGGAAAGGGAGTGCGCCGACTGTGCAAAACTAGGAGGAATGCGGCTTTTCCGCAGGCGCCAGCCTCACTTTGGCCGTCAGTTTCCGCTATCGGCGTTCAAGTTGTGTTCTCAACTCTGTCCGTTGGGCCTGTTCTGCCGGTGAGGTGAGTATGCCGTCGCTTATCAAACTGTGCGTGATCGCAGGTGCCGTTGGAGCGGTCGTCACCGCGCCGCCAGCCGACCAGCGGGCCATGTACGATGGCGTGAGAGCGTTCGGCTATGCCGTGCTGACCGCCTGCACGAGACCCGGGAGCCCCTGCACGATGGCCCTTGGTGTCCTGCACAGCGGTGTCTCGCGGATGTCTGAGACGACGGCACCTCTCGAGCCCATGCCGAGACGAGATGGCAGCCGGCGGGAGCTCGACGACAGCCCGCGGCCACCCAGAGTGAGACTTTGATTGAGAAGGCCAATCGATGTGGCTGGCCCAAATCATCCGATCGTATTCACGGTGATGGCCGATCCAGAACCAGGTTACTGTGTCGTTCTTGAGCGACCCAAAGCGCGATATGCGAGGCCAATGCGAGCTGAGTAGATGGGCGCGGATTTGCTAACCCGCTTGAAATATAGTCCAGGGTGGCCCCGATCAGCGGCGAAAAGTCGATAGGTCTCACGAGCGAGCTCCCGGACCTCGGACGGCAGATCATCGAAGAGACGCCAGAAATTCGGAGTTGTTCGCGACTTCATCGAGGACGGTTGGCAGGATCATGATCGAGCACACCGCCGCTCGCCTCGTCGGCCTCCGCTTCATCGGCAAGGCGCTTCAGCAGCGTCTCGGAGCGAGGGTCAGGGAAAAGCTCATCCCAGCGCGCATCGGCCTCAATTCGGGCGATTAGCTCGCGCGCAATGGCGTCCTGCTCTTCGCGCGAAAGCTTCGACACGGCCTCAAAGGCCTTGTTCAGCAACTCGGTCATTCTGTATGGCGACGCAGAACTTGCATTGCGCGCATATCTGGTGAGCCCGGTTGGGATCGAACCAACGACCCTCTGATTAAAAGTCAGATGCTCTACCGCTGAGCTACGGGCCCACTGCGGGGGCTCATTACAGGGCTTCCGGGGCGCACGCAAGGCAAGCAGCCTTCCTGGAATGCATTGGTCAACATCGGGAACTCGCCTACATTCAGCACAAATTCCGCCGGTGTGGCCCGCTCGCCCTGCCAGGCTGCCCGCTCGCTCGAGAGGATACCCCTTGCTCCGCCTTGCCGTTCTCGACCAATCCGTCGCCCTTGCCGGCCGTCCTCAGGGCGAGGCCATCCGCAAGACGATCGAGCTTGCCCGCCACTGCGAAAGCTTCGGCTACGACCGCTTCTGGGTGTCCGAGCACCACAACAACGACGCCATCGTTGGGACGTGCCCCGAGGTGCTGCTCGGCGCCATTGCGGCCACCACGACGAGGATCCGCATCGGCAGTGCCGGCGTGATGCTGCCGCATTATGCGCCGCTCAAGGTGGCCGAGCAGTTCCGCGTCCTTGATGCCATTGCCCCCGGTCGGGTCGATCTCGGTCTTGGCCGGGCGCCCGGCTCCGACGGTCTTACGGCCTATGCTCTCAACCCGCAGGCCGACACGCGCCCGAACGAGTTCCCGTCCGACATCATGGACATCCAGGCTTGGCTTGCGGGAGAGCCGCTGCGCGAGAAGCATCCGTTCGCGCGGATCGGCGCCCATCCCAAGGGCGAGACAATCCCCGAGATCTGGATTCTCGGCAGCTCCGATTACGGCGCGCAGGTTGCCGCGCATTTTGGGCTCCCTTATGCGTTCGCGTGGTTCTTCACCGATGGTCGGGGCGCCGAGCAGGCCATGCAGTTCTATCGCGAGCTCTACAAGCCGAGCCCGAAGTACCCGAAACCGCATGCGGGCCTCTGCGTCTGGGCATTGGCTGCGGACACGGAGGAGGAGGCCGCCTATCACTTCCAGTCACGCGCGCGGTTTCGGCTGCTGCGCGATCGCGGCGTTTTCGGCGCGCTCGAGTCGCCGGAGGCAGCGATGTCCTATACTTACAGCGAGAGCGAGAAGGCGCGGCTCGAGGGCTACAAGGCGCGTGCCTTCGTCGGCAAGGCGGATCAGGTCGCCGACCGCATCAAGGCGCTCGCGAAGGAGCTCGATGCCCAGGAGATGGCGATCGTCACCTGGGCCTGGGACGAGAACGCACGCATCAAGAGCTACAAGCTGCTGGCGGACGCCCTGCGGGCGTGAGGACAGCGCGGTTCCGCCGTCATGGCATGATCGCGCCCAACTCAGCACGGGGAGGGAGCCCCCGAAGGAGCTGCTGCCTCTTGTCGTTGAGTCGGTTTCACTTCATCAGCCCGTTCTCGCCCATCCACTTCTGGATGAGGCCTGCGACCTGATCCGAGTTGGTGTCCATCATCAGCATGTGCGTATTGCCTTTGACGCCAGCAGCCGGCAGCGACAGCCAGGTACTCTTGCCGCCTGCCTCCGTCCGCGCTTTGTGATAGGCGGTCGATGCGGCGCTGAGCTTCGTCCAGAGCTGGCTCTGCTCGATGTTGTCGCCCCACACGGTCAAATGCGGAATGTCTTTGATCGAGGCGAGATTGACCTTTGTCGCGTCTGGCGCGCCCGAGGGTTCTACGGCGATCAGCGCTTTGACCTTGTCGGGCGCGGTGAGCGTCGCATTGAAGCCGAAATTGCCGCCCTGGCTGTGCACAAGGATCACGCACGGGCAGACCTTCTGCACATAGGCATTATAGGCAGCTTGCGTCTGTGCGTCGTTCGTAACCCACCGGGGCACGCTTTGCATGGCGAAGGCGTCGAACGCCTCGACTGGGAATAGCTGTCCCGGCAACGCCTTCCTTTGCGCTGGTTCGCTGGCATAGGAGCCATCGGCGCCGATACGGAACGCCTCCCACGCCTCCTTCTTGGTCCGGAACACGGGTTCGCTCTTGTAGACCTCGGGAAAGCGCGACCACGACGCACGTCCGCGCTCCACGGCATCTGACAAATAGACATCGTGGCCCTGGTTGAGGAAAAACTGCTGCCAGCCGGGCTTGCCGTCGGGTTTGGTCTCGTAGGTGACGCCAGTGAGGCCACCGCCGTGCCACAGCAGGAGCGGATAACGCGCCTTGGGCGCGGTGAGCTTGATGTACTGAACGTACATCTGGCCCGTGTGGAAGTCGCCGTTGGGATCCATCTTGGTCGGCGGGCCGCCGGCTGTATAGACGAGCTCCTTCACCGGCAATCCTTCGAGCTTCAGCGCCTGACCGCCGACGTGAAAGCTGCCGACTTCCGCGACGTCGACAGCCGAGGCGGTATCGATGGGTACCGCGAGAGCGCAAATCAGGGCGCCGAGCGCGATTTTGGGACCTTCGGTTGTCATGTATTCCTCCGTCGCTGTCAGCGGGCGCTGGGTTGCCAATGGTTTCTTATCTGTCGGGCCACACACATCCGCGAACCGGTGGCCAGCGAGAAGCTGTGCCTCGCCTCCGATCAGCTAACCCGTTGTCGTCGACGACCGCCAGCGTTGCGTCATGCGCGTAATCACTGTGTGCCATGCGGATGAAGCTCGAGAGGTGAGATCGAGTCAGCCATTGCTCCACTTCGCGGTTGCGGCACGAGGAAGTGTCTCGCGCTTGTTGCTCCCAGAGTCCACGCCTATAGTTCTGGAACTTGCAGAGACGTTCGATATCGCAACTCAAATGTGAGGTTGTACAATGCGTCACCTCCTTGATCGAAGAACACTCCTCAAGTCGGCAGCGGTGGGAACCGCCGCAGCCTCCGGCGGACTTACCGGCATTCTGGCCACCGGGCGCGCTCCAGCGCTCGCCCAGGCGACCGAAGTGCACTGGCTCCGTTGGAACGATTTCGTTCCCGCCTGCGATGAGCTGCTCCGCAAGAAGCTATTGCCTGAAGCGGAGAAGGCGCTCGGCATCAAAGTCAAATACGAGACCGTGAACGGCAATGACCTTCAGCCGCGCATCACGTCATCGATTCAGTCGGGAGCGGGACCCGACATCATCATGCTGTTCAACAACCATCCGCATCTCTATGCGGCGAGCCTCGTCGATCTGTCGGACGTTGCCGAGCAAGTCGGCAAGGAACAGGGCGCCTACTATAAGACGGCGGTCGCCAATGCCAGCACGGGCGGCAAGTTCTTCGCCATGCCGATGGCCATCGGCGGCTCACTAAACGTCTACCGCAAGTCATGGTTCGACGAGATTGGCGTCACCGAATTTCCGAAGACTTGGGACGCCTATCGCGATACCGGAAAAAAGCTGAAGGCGAAGGGCTTTCCGATCGGCCAGTCGTTCGGGCAGTCATTCGGCGATCCGGTGACGTTTGCCTACCCGCTGCTTTGGTCCTTCGGAGGAACCGAGGTCGACGACAAGGGTAAGGTCGTCATCAACTCCAAGGAGACGATCGAGGCCGTGAAGTGGATGGCTGCGGCCTGGAAGGACGCCTTCGACGAAGGCGGTCTCGCCTGGGACGATGCGTCGAACAATCGGGCTTTCCTCGCCGGAACGATCTGTTCAACGCTCAATGGCGCTTCGATCTACATCGAAGCCAAGCGAAAGCCCGACCAGTACAAGACCGACAAAGGCATCGCCTTGAAGGATGACTGCCAACATGCGCCACTCCCGTCCGGACCCAAAGGCCAGTTCGGATTCCATGGCACGCAGAGCCACGTCCTGCCGACGTATTCGAAGAATCAGAAGGCAGCCAAGGACCTGCTGAGCTTTATTCACAAGCGCGAGAACTTCGAGCAGTGGTTTACGACGGGACAAGGCTTCTATACGCCCGCGACATCCTCGTGGGAGCAACATGCTGTGTGGAAGCAGGACCCCGTGATGGCGCCGTTCGCCACCGCCGCCAAGGCAGGCCTCACCGTCGGGCATCCCGGCGAGCCCAATGCCAAGGCCGCCGAGGTCCTCACAAAATATTTAATCGGCAACATGTTCGCTGCTGCCATCAAGGGCCAGAAAGCCGAGGACGCCGTCACCGCCTGTGAATCCGAGCTGAAGCGGATCTATGGTGCTTGATCGTCCGAATTCGACCGGAGCGTGTGAGAGCGCCGGGCCGCGCGTCTGCTGATCTCGCGACGGCGAGCTGAACGAAAGCAAACGGGGCCGCGCTGGCCCCGTTCGTGTTCCTGGTGACGCGGAGATCACGGCTCACGCCGTCATCTTGGCCACGATCTCGTCGAAGGCTTTGTCAGCGATCGCTTTCAGCTCGGCGTCGGTGCGATCCTGGATCGGATGCTGCACCCAGACCATGTTCGGCTCATAGCCGAGAGCCTTGGACTGCACGTCAGCCGCCTGTGTGAAGGCTGTCGTGGCCACGATCAGCGCCGGAACGCCGTTAGAGTCGAGATTGGATCCGTCGTGCAAACTGCACGTTGTGCAAGAACCTCAATCCGCGAGGCCGATCACCGCAGCTTGCACCTCCGACAGCATCTTCTGCTTGGTGTCGGTGGCGACGAGCCGGCTCGGGGTCGGCTTGGCGTATCGTTTGACCTTGAAGCCCTTTTCGGTCAGGCGCTCGTCGAGGCGGTTGAGGAACACATCACCGCGCGCCTTGCCGATGTCGAGGATGCCGATGGTAATTCCCTCGAGGCTTGTCGGCTTCGCCGCCTGTCTTCGGGCGGGAATGGTGTGCTCGCCCGTCGGGTCGAGCAACGTTCTTTGCTCCATGCGCTCTTCGTCTCCCGGGTTGGAGGGGACCAGAACTCTGTTCGCGAGCCCAGAGGGGTTCGCATCAGAAGAGTACAGCACAGGTCGGTATTTGGAAATGCAGCGGCTGCGGACGAGACCGGCGGCAGCCGCCCGGCTCGCGCTGGAACCCGCGAGTACCGGCTCAGGCCGGCCGCGGCTGGCCGATCAGGTAGAACGCGCCGACCAGCAAGACGATCACGATCAAGCTGAGAACGAGGTTGCGTGCGCTCATGTCGGGCTACCGGTTTGTCGGTCATTCTAGCCCAGATTGCTTTCCGGGAGGTTCCGGTTTGAGAGAATCGACCGTCATGTGCAACTTGAGTTCGACAACGGGCGGTCGCGGGGCACTCCTCACCCTTGAGCCCCCCGGGCCCTTCCGCTACAAGGCGCGCCAATCCCGGACATCAGCGCTGGATGCCGTTCAGGCATCCCCTAGTCGCACCTGCCGCACCCGATGCCATGGGGCATCCGAAGGCGCCGGCCAGAAAGGACGCGAGTAAATGGCCAACCCCCAATTCGTCTACCACATGCACAAGCTCTCGAAGGCCTATCCCGGGGGCAAGCAGGTGCTGAAGAACATCAACCTGTCGTTCTACCCTGGAGCCAAGATCGGCGTTGTGGGCCTCAACGGCGCTGGCAAGTCGACGCTTTTGAAGATCATGGCCGGCGTGACCGACGACTTCCTTGGCGAGGCGCGCCCGGCCGAAGGCATCAAGGTCGGTTACCTGCCCCAGGAGCCCGAGCTCGATGCGGCAAAGGACGTCCTCGGCAACGCCATGGAGGGCGTCGCCGACAAAAAGGCAAAGCTCGATCGCTACAATGAGATCGCCGCCAACTACTCGGACGAGACCGCCGACGAGATGGCGAAGCTGCAGGACGAGATCGACAGCCAGAACCTGTGGGATCTGGACGCCCAGGTCGAGCAGGCACTCGATGCGCTCCGCTGCCCGCCCTCCGATGCCGACGTCTCGAAGCTCTCCGGCGGAGAGAAGCGCCGTGTCGCCATCGTGCGCTTGCTGCTTTCGAAACCCGACATCCTGCTCCTCGACGAGCCGACCAACCATCTCGATGCGGAAAGCGTCGCGTGGCTGCAGAACTACCTCAAGGAGTATCCGGGCTGCGTGATCCTGGTCACCCATGATCGCTACTTCCTCGACACGATCACGGAGTGGACGCTGGAGCTCGACCGTGGCTCGGGCGTGCCCTGGAAAGGCAACTACTCGTCGTGGCTCGAGCAGAAGGCCAAGCGCGAGGAAACCGAGAAGAACCAGGAGGAGAGCAAGGCCCGCACCTTGAAGCGCGAGCTCGAGTGGATCCGTTCGAGCCCGAAAGCCCGGCAGGCCAAGAGCAAGGCGCGTATCACCGCCTTCGAGAAACTCAACGAGGAGGCCGGCCGCGAGGAGGCGGGCAAGGCACAGATCCAGATCGCGCGCGGTCCCCGCCTCGGCGAGCAGGTGATCGAAGTCGAAGGCTTGTCGAAAGGCTTCGGCGACCGGCTGCTGATCGACAACCTCTCCTTCAAGCTGCCGCCGGGCGGCATCGTCGGCATCATCGGCCCGAACGGCGCCGGCAAGACCACGCTCTTCCGCATGCTCACCGGCCAGGAAAAGCCGGACAAGGGCGAGATCAAGTTCGGCTCGACGGTGAAGCTCTCCTATGTCGACCAGTCGCGCGCGCATCTCGACGACAAGAAGACCGTCTGGGAGGAAGTCTCGGGCGGTCTCGACATGATGAAGCTGTCGGACAAGCGCGAGATCAATTCGCGGGCCTACTGCGGCTGGTTCAACTTCAAGGGTGCGGATCAGCAGAAGAAGGTCGGCCTGCTGTCGGGCGGCGAGCGCAATCGCGTACACCTCGCCAAGATGTTGAAGGACGGCGGCAATGTGCTGCTGCTGGACGAGCCGACCAACGATCTCGACACCGAGACGCTGTCGTCTCTGGAGGCGGCGTTGGAAGACTTTCCGGGATGCGCGGTGGTGATCTCGCACGATCGCTTCTTCCTCGACCGTCTTGCGACGCACATCCTGGCCTTCGAAGGCGACAGCCACGTCGAGTGGTTCGAGGGCAACTTCGAGGACTACGAGGCCGACAAGAAGCGCCGCCTCGGCGAGGACGCCGTCAACCCGCATCGCATCAAGTTCAAGAAGTTCGAGCGGTGAGCTTCGCGCAGCGGCGCGGGCTGACCGGTGCCGCGATTGCCTTGCGCGATGCGCCAATTCCACCTCTTGAGTCATCCCGGGGCTTGTCCCCGGGACCCATGTTCCCAACAATTCGGCGCACGAGATAGTGCGCTTGCGGCACCGCCAACGCCCGGCTTCGCGCGTCGCGTGTGCGGCCCGATGGATCCCGGGGACAAGCCCCGGGACGACACAGAGAGAGTTGAGAGGCTCCTGCTCCGCAAGACATGTCACTAGCTGCATTTTGGGCGATGAGATACCAACTCAGCGAGGAATGCGTCCGAGATTGCGAACTCGAGCGCTCCGCACTACGGCGATGATCGTCACTTCATGGCGTTGCTCGTTCAGTCGATAGAATATCGTGAACGGATACTTCACCAGTGGGCACCGTCTAACGCCTGGCGCTCGAATCGGCGGGTTCGCGCGCGGGAACACCGCGATCCTGTCGCATTGTGCGAATATCTCGTCTTCGACTGCGTTCGCAGTGGCAGAGCCTTGAGTTGCGATGTGAGTATATATTTCCTGTATTTCCCTCAAAGCGCGCCGGCCGAATACGACCTTCATCCGCGCGACCGGAAGCGGTACGTTGCCACCTCATCATCCGACGCGATTTCCCCGGCATCGATCTCCGCGAGAGCACGATCGATGATCGCCTGCTCTTCGGGGCTGATGTCGATGACTTGGGGCCCGGCATCTGCAAGTCTGTCCAGCAAATCTGCCACGTAGCGCTGCTGCTCCGGCTCCAGGGCCTTCAGCTTTTCAATTGCTCGCTCGATGATTGTCATCGCAAGTTCCTCACATGTGAGGCGGCAAGGCAGTCTCGCAAAGCCCGCATTTTTCATCCATAATTTAATGTCGATCCAGGTTGATATCAATTCCGGGTTGCGGAAGCACAACCACTGAGCGCTCAAGCCCTCGGTTCGAACGTTGGACATGACGCCCGATCCCATCCAAATGATACGATTTTCTCTGCGTCCTGTCGAACGGAGCGACGAGGATATCCTCGTCGCGCTTCTCGCGCGGCCGGAGGTGTTCCGTCATCTGGGCGATGGCGTGCCGGTGCCACGTCAGGCGGTGCGCGAGAGTATCGCTGAGAGCAGTGATCGAGCGTCGGCCACATCGCTCTGGTTGATCGAGAGCAGGGCGACGCAACGCGAAGCGGTTGCCGTGCAACGCATCATGATTGGCCTCGTCGGGTTGCGTGCGCCCATGGCGGAGGCAACGCGGCTACGAGCGATCGGCTGGCGCAGCCTGGAGGTGATCATCGCACTCGATCCGGCGCACTGGGGTCGAGGCTTCGCGACCGAGGCGATCGCCGCCGTCGCGGCAGAAGCCCGCAGCAGCACGATCTTCTCGCTTCTCGGTCTCGTCGATGTCCCGAACGCGCGCTCGCACCGTCTGATGCACCGATGTGGCTTCCAGGAGCTCGGCCGGATCGCCGGCAAAGCGCACCCACTCATCGTCCACGAGCTGCTGCTGTAGCGCGGTTTCGACCGGTTAGCCCGGTAGTAACGGTTTTTTATTCAGCACGAGCGATTTACAGCGGGATGCAAGGTCCTGTTAGCGTGTCTGTTGCTCCAATGGCTTTGAACTCTGATGCTTCACGTTCGAGGCTGGCCGATGCCCGATGAGACTTGGCACAACCGACTATTTGCACTCGCGCCTAAAATAGCGGTCGCAGGCGCAGGCGTGGTGGCCTTGAGCATGGCCTTCGGCGCTCTTTCGTCGGCGCCGGAACACGCAACTTTGCGCACCTCTGATCACCTGACGCTGATCGTGTTCGAAACGGAAGCCTGCATATACTGCAAACGCTTCCGGACGGATATAGCGCCTGGCTATCAACAATCGGCATATGCGCAGAACGCTCGGTTGCGACATCTGCACGTTTCGGAACAAGGCCAGGCTGGTTACGCGCTGAACGGGCGCGTTTCGACCGTGCCGACGTTCGTCCTGGTCGACCGCGACGGACGCGAGATTGATCGCATTCGCGGATACCCAGGGCGGGACAACTTTTATCCCGCGCTCGATCGCCTGCTCGCCAAGGCTCCGCGGGTCTGAGCAGGATGCACCGGCCACTCCGCCAAGCCTAATCAAACTGCGGCGACAGGCTGTCGTAGCCATCGCCCATGGGGTAGCTGCTGATGGCCTCGTCGAGTTTTTCGGCGAGCTTGGCGTCGCGGGGTTTCAGCTCTGTGAGCGCAGCGCGGGCCTTGTCGAGATCGCCCATCTGCACGAACAGCACGCCGCGGTACATGAGCGCGCGCGGATAGCCGGGCTTCAGCTCGAGCGCCTTGTCGTAATGCTGGAGCGCGCGGGCGAAGTTCTGCGGGCCCTGCGCGCGCAAGCTGAAGGCGAGGTTGTTGTGCACCTCGGCAATTGCCGCGTCGTGCGAGAGCGCGGTCTCGAAGCGCGCCTGGGCCTCGGCCCACTTCTTGTCGAGCATCAGCTTGACGCCGTCGTTGTAAGCCTTGATCGCCTCGGCGCGCGCGCCGCCCTTCGGCACGGGCTTGGGGTCGCTGTCGGCGGCGATGAGGGGCGCGCTGAGGCCAACCAGCATGATCAGGAGGGTCGCGATGCGACGGCTCATGGTGGTGTGCTCCGATAGGTCCGCGGTGCTGTGGACGGCAGATGCAACTCTCATTGACAGCGTCCGGTCCGCCGAGTTGAGCCTACATGTCGAGCTTCCATCCCTCTCGACCAGGTGGTTTTTCGCTCCACCCCCGAATAAGGCCCCTGCAGCGGCCGTACGTGACCGCTGAGTGGGGTGTCGCGCGTCCTGGGAGGGGGATAGCCAAAACGTTCTGGGCTCAAATTTCCCCATGAAAGTCGGCCACTCCGGACGCGCCCAATCTTAATTGGTTAACGCCCACCGTCGGCGGCCGCGCCGGAGATGCCGCTCGTTAGCCGAGATCACCCAAACGGGCCGGCGCCGCGCCACCTCGCGTGGTCGCACGGCCCCCTGGACGTATGCCGAAGCGCGCGTCAACGGCTGGCGAGCTGCTTCGCCTGGGTCAGCGACTGGCGTCCGGGGTCAGCCTTGGCGCCGAGCTTCATGAGCTGACGGGCCATGGCTTGGGCCTTGCGCTTGTCGCCGCTTTCCTTGGCAGCCGACATCGCCCCCGATACCGCGCGATACCGGTTCGGCTCCTTCTGCAGCACGGCCTCGTACTCCTTCAGCGCATCGACCGGCTTCTTGGCGGTGCCAAGCAGCATCTCGGCAAGCACTTCGCGGGCCGGCAGCATCGGGCCGGGCACGACCGCATGTTTCTCTGTCGCGTCCTCGCGTGTGGCGGCCTTGCGAAGCGCTTCGATGCAGGCGTCGATTTTGTTCTCGGCGCAAAGCGCGAGTCCCTCGACGACGTCAGCCTGAATGGCGATTTGCTCGACCCAGTACGCCAGCTTCAGCTCCTTGGTCTGTTCCGAGAGTTTCACCAGACGCGCATGCTGCTCGCGTGCCTTGGCGGCATCGCCGAGCCGCGCGTGGCCAATACCCTTGGCGAACGCATTCAACGCTTCCGCGTGCGGATACTTCTTCCAGGGATAATCGCCCCCGGGCGACAAGGCGAGATTGGCTGCATCTTTCCAGTCGCTGCGCTCGAGAGCCATGCGCGCCGGCATCGCGGCATATGCGAAAGCCGAGCCGAAATGATCGACAGGCGGCTTAGCAATCGACTCTTTCATCGCCGCCTGCGCCGCCTTGTCTTGCGCAAGCTGCAGGTGCGCATAGACCAGGTAGTCGCTGGCATGATGGCTATCGAAGACCTTGTCGGTCGCCGCCTTGGCCGATGCACGGTTGGCGTCAATCGAGTCCTGCCACGCGCCAAGCCGCGTGAAGATGTGCGACGGCATGTGCAGCGCGTGCGTCGCATCGGGCGCGATCTTGGCATAGAGCTTGGCCGCGTTGAGGCCGTGCTTGGCGATCGGCGGATAGTCGTAGCTGTGGATCAGGTAGTGCGCGACGCCCGGATGCTTAGGCATGGCTTTGAACAGTGGTTCTAGCCGTTTCGCCGCAGCGAGCTGGTTCTTGTAGGTTTTGTCGGCCGGATCGAAGTTTGCCGATGTGACGAGGGCAGAGAAGATCGTTGCTTCGGCGTCCTTCGGATTGGCCGCGGCGTGCTTCTGCATTGCCTGGTCGAACGACTCGAGGCGCGTGCGATGATTGAGCTTGTCGTGATCCTTGATGAAGGTCTCGACGGCTGCCACGTAGCCTTTCTCGCGATCGGTCTTGAGGCCTGCCTTCTTCGCTGCCTCCAGCATGCCGCCGATGTCATTGAGCTTCTGGGCGGGAAGGTTCGCCGGCCAGATGAACGGATTGTCGAGCGTCGTGATGGCCTTTCCCCAGTGTGCCATGCCGCAGGTGGGATCGGCCTTCAGCACGGAGTCGAACGCAGCCGTTGCATCGGGCCAGGCGAACGAGTGATAGAGCGCCATCGCGCGGTTGAACTCGGTCTGCGCGGCGGCGTTGCAATCGACCTTGAAGTCGACCTTGCCGAGGCGCTTCAGGTCGACCGGCGGTGTGTGCGCCAAGGCGCCTGAAACGAATGAAACGGTCAGGGTCGTGAGGGTTGCGAGCGTAAGTCCTCGCAGAGCAACAAAAGTGTGGGGCATAGAATTTCTCCAAAAGTCTGCGTAATCGGGCACTGTCAGGTCGAAGACAGATGAGAGTCAAGGCTAGATAGAATTTAAAAAGCAGCTTGTTAGCTGAATATGTGTGAACGTCTTGGTTTGGAGCTCGCCGGAAAAGGTGCTCGGCCGTGCCATTCGCTCGAAGGTAGGAACGGCGAGTGAAAGTCGACCCAGGAGGCCTCCGCCAGCAAGGGCCCGAGCGCCACGCGCACTATCGGCTGAGGTTCATCGACGCGCGGCTCATGGCGATGCCCTGAGTCGTGATGTTGATCCTGAGGGATGATCCGCCGTACGAAACGCTCATCGAGCCGTCGAAGCCGCCGCCCGAGACCGCGAGCGCCATGCTCCCCGAACCGGCACGTCCGCTGGCCGAGCCAGATGCATTGAACGTTCGCTCCTCCCAGTTCCCGGAGACGCGCCCCCCGTCGACGCGTAATTGACTGCGAATGTGAATAGGGTTCTTCTCGCTCCGGCATTGGATTGCGAGACGCAGCTCGGTTCCCCCTCCCGTATTGTAGGCCGTGCAGCGGATCGCCTCTGATGAGCCATCGGTGTACGAGATGCGTCCGCTGCCGCTCCACGTGCCAATCAACGCGGAGACTGCGGACGACTGGGCGACTGCGGCGGTTGGCGCCAACGCCAGCAATGCGATCGCCGCCGCTAACCCGCCAAGGCGGGCTTCTAGATGCGATTTGATCATGGCGCGTGCTCCTTTGTGTGCAATTGCGCTTGCGCGCGGGGGGTCACTCCATGGCGCGCAAGGTCCACGTGACGACTTCCGCCGAGACCTGCTCGAATGCCTTGCTCAGTCCGGCGGCCGCGGCAGCTCCCTCAAGGCTTGCGATTGGCGTGCTCGAGCGAAAGACGCGCGCTCCGACCATGCGCTGATCTGAACTGAAGAGCTTCGCGGCGAGTTCCACGTCGGCGCCTGTCTCCGCCGAGACGTAGAATTTGCGGATGTCGATCGAAAGTTGGAACTCCGTCTTGAAGCCGTCAGGGGCTCGGCCAATGGCCCCGGCATACGTCGCGTTCTCGAAGCTTTGGATGAGGCGCGCCTGGACGACCTTGGGCAGCAGATCAGGCCACTGGGCCTGGTCGGCGACCGGTTTGGCGGCAGAACCACCTCCGTTGATGACGATCTTGTCAGTGTCGAAGACGCTGAGTGTCGTTGCTTCCGCGACAAGAAGCTGTGCGGTCGGAAGCTTATCGATCGCCGGAAACTGGCGCGCTGGGGACAGGTCGTAGACCTTGGAGACTGGTTTCGTGCCTCCGCCAGTCAGCCGTTCGAGGCCGCTCATCAGGCCGTCGACGCGATCCGAGTTGCGCGCCAATGCTGCGGCGAACTGATCGGCATTGGCAATGAGATTGCGCAGCGGCGTTGCGTTCTCATTCACCACGCGGTCGATGTTGCGCATGAGATCTCGTGCGGCCTGCGTCATTCCCTGACCGGCATTTTTCTCCGCCTGGAGCACGGGGATCGAACCGCCCGTCGGGGTGAGCAACGGGAGCTGGGCCGATCCTCCCGCGAGGGTCACGATAGGTGCGCCCGTAAGTCCTTGGAAATCGATGCCAGCGAGCGTGTCGGCTCGGACAGGTGCTTTGGCCTCAATCGCGACGTCGACCATCACCTGCGACGGGTTCTTGGGATCGAGCGACATCGCGGTCACCTCACCGACGCGAATGCCGTTGAACAAAACCGCCGAGCCTTTGATCAGTCCCGAGACCGTTCCATCGTAGCGGATGCGATAGACGGTTCTCTGGCCGAGGCCACCGCCGGAATGAAGCCAATAGACGAAGCCGAATCCGAGGCCGATCACCGCAATCGTGAACAGGCCTATCAGCAAGTATCGCGCTCTGACTTCCATGTCATCGATCTCCGCGCGAGGGAATCTGGAGGCGGGTCAAGAGCTGCTCGGCTCTTCGGCCTTTGAAATAGGCTTTCACCCAAGGATGTTCGGACTTCAGCATGTCGTCCATCTGGCCGATAGCCACGACGCGGCCATCGACCAGAACTGCAATCCGATCGCATATCGAATGCAAGCTCTCGAGATCGTGCGTCACCATGAACACCGTGAGCCCCAACGTGCGCTTGAGTGTCGTGATCAGGACGTCCAAATCGCCTGCCGAGATGGGATCGAGGCCGGATGTGGGCTCATCCAGGAAGAGAATGCCAGGATCGAGAGCGAGCGCCCGAGCCAGCGCAACCCGCTTCGTCATGCCCCCGGAAAGTTGAGATGGAAGCTTGCGCGCATCGTTTGCCGACAACCCGACCATGGCCAGCTTGGTCAGCGCGACCTCGTCCATGAGCGCCTGTGACACATGGAGATGCTCGCGCATCGGGAACTGCACGTTCTGAAGTGCCGTCAGTGAGGAGAACAGGGCGCCGTGCTGGAAGAGAATCCCCCATTGCCGTTCGACCGAGCGCCAAGCGTCCTCGCTCTCTGTATCTCGATCGTGGCCCAGCACTTCGATCGAGCCCGCCCGTTTCGGGATCAACCCTATGATCGTTCGGAGCAGCACAGATTTGCCGCTTCCCGAGCCGCCGACAAAACCCAGGATCTCGCCGGCGCGGACGTCAAGATTGAGATGATCGAGAACGATCCGCTCGTCGAAGCCGACGACGATATCGCGGACGCGAATAGCGATCGAGTCGGCTTTGGCCGGCATGGCGCTACATCCCGATCGCTGCGAAATAAATGGCAAACAACCCGTCAAGGACGATGACCAGGAAAATCGACTTGACCACCGATGCTGTCGTCTTGAGGCCGAGGGATTCGGCGCTGCCGCGCACGGCGAGCCCCTCCGTTGCCGCCACGATGCCGATCACCAGCGCCATGAACGGCGCCTTCAGCATGCCGACCATGAAATGGTCAATCGACAGCGCCTCTTGCAGACGCGCGATGTAGATGTCGGGAGTCATGTCGCCATAGAACCAGGCAACGAGGCCTCCGCCATAGAGCGCCGAAATCGAGCCGATCAGCGTGAGCGCTGGCAAGGCGAGCACGAGCGCCAGAACTCTCGGCAGCACGAGGACGGAGATCGGATCGAGTCCCATCGTGCGGATGGCATCGATCTCTTCGCGCATCTTCATCGATCCGAGTTCCGCCGTGTAAGAGCTCCCCGATCTGCCCGCCACCATGATGGCGACAAGCAGAACACCGATCTCGCGCAGGATCAGGATTCCGATCATGTCGACGACATACTGATCCGCACCGAACTTGCGGAAATGGAAAAAGCCCTGCTGCGCAATGATGCAGCCGATCAGGAACGTCATGAGCACGATGATCGGAACCGCTTGCCAGGCAACGCGGTCGATCTGATGCACCGTCGACGTCATCCGAAATGCCGTCGGCTTGCAGATTGCCAGAGCCAGCGCGTAGGCGACTTGACCGAGCAGTACGGCAAAGTGACGGAGGTCGAGAGCGGCCTCACCTACAGCGCGCCCGATGGCGACGATCCAATCGGTGAGCCTTGTCATCTGGTCCGGTGGCAGGGAGCTTCGGCCGCTGGACTTGTCGACAGCCCGGACGAGCGGTATGAACCGGTCATCGAGACCTTCGACGCTTGTTGAACGACCGGAGCGCTGCAAATGCTCACGGATCTCTCCGATCAGGCACGCGCCATAAGTGTCAAGCTCTGCAATGCCCGATGCGTCGATGCGGACAGGCCTCGCGACGTCAAGAGCCGGCGACACGCTCTTCCAAAGGCGCTCGATCGTCTCGCTGCGCTGTGCAGTCCAAGCACCGCGCGCCGAGAGCACCGTCCCGCGTGAATCGATCGCAACCGTCAATTCGGCGTCGCTCAAGATCCCTCCCACGGCCAGCAGCAGTCATGAGCCATCGTGTTTTCCGCGACGCTGCATTCGGCTAAACGATAAGGCTCTCATGCGCCTTCTCCGATTGCGCTTTGCCAGCCTCACGACCTTGATCCCTATCAAGTGCAACTGGGCAATTGGCATGCTTAGTGCCGCTCTAGCTACGGCGCGTGTGGAAGGCAATGCAGAAGTTGGCGACAACTCCGGTGTGGCGTATGGCACCCTCGGCTTGGTCTCGCAGGGCAAAGCTCGGGGGGCTGGCCATAGCTGCGATCGTGCTCGCGGGCGCTGTGTTTGCAGTCAACAGTTTCCGGCCGGTCGCCGTACAGGTGGCGCGCCCCGAGCGAGATGTGCCAGTCAAGGTTTATGGACTGGGTACCGTGGAGGCACAGATCCTTTCCGACATCGGCTTCGAGGTCGGAGCTGCGCTGGCCGAGCTTCATGCAGACCACGGCGACCGGGTCCCGAAGGGCAAGGTTCTGGCCCGGCTGCATAGTGCCGAGCAGGAGGCGAAGGCCGCCAAGGCCAAGGCCGGAGTCGCCAATGCCGAGGCGGCGCTGGCTGCCGCCGAAGCGGCCATTGCGAAGTCGAGGGCGATCCTGGCGCAAAAGGAAGCCGTCAATCGCCGTCGGCAGGCGTTGCTTGGCCGGCAGGTGACCTCCGCCGAAGCGGCGGCCGAGGCCGAGAAGGAGGAGGCCGTCGCACGCGCTGATGTGGCCTCGGCAGAAGCCAATATTCTCGTCGCGAAAGCGCACCTCGAGGACGCCCGGTCGCAGCACGCGTTCGAAAAGGTTCTGCTCGAGCACCATGAGCTGGCAGCCCCCTATGATGCTCTCGTTGTCAAACGTCACCGGGAGCTTGGTGCCGTGCTCAAGGCGGGAGAAACGTTATTCACACTGATCGATCCGACAAGCGTGTGGGCGCTTGCCTATATCGACGAAGGACGGGCCGGCGAGGTCCGTCTGGGTCAGCCTTCCGAGGTCAAGCTCCGCTCGCGCCCGCAAGACGTGCTCCGGGCCCGCGTCACGCGCATTGGCATCGAGAGCGATCGGGTCAGCGAGGAGCGACGCGTTTATCTCAAGTGTGAGCAATGCCCGGAGAGCGTACATCTCGGCGAGCAAATCGAGGTGTTCATCACCACCGGTGTTCTCGATCGGGCGCTGCTCGTTCCCGAGCACGCCATCCGCGGATTCGACGGTGCCTCGGGCAGAGTATGGACGATCGAGAAGGGCCGCCTCCAGCAGCGGACCGTCAAATTCGGTGCCCGCACGCTCGACGGACGGGTCGCTGTCGCCGAGGCTTTGCCCGAAGGCGTTCAACTCCTGGTGAGTGAGCCGAAGGGCATACGTGAGGGTCGCGCCGCTCGTGTCATGACGGAAGGCGCACCATGAACCTTGCTTGGCGCGATGTGCGTCACAACCTGTTCCGATTCATTTTGACATGCGTCGGCCTCGGCTTGTTGCTTGGTGTCGTTCTGGCCATGATCGGCATCTATCGCGGCCTGGTCGTCGAGGCCCTATCCGTGGTTCGCAGTCCTTCGGTCGATCTCTGGGTGGTAGAAGCAGGAACGCGCGGACCGTTTGCCGAGGCCTCGCGTATACCGGGCGACACGCGTGAAGCGATTGCACGTCTGACAGGTGTGACGTCTGCGGGTTCGGTTACCTACCAGTCGGTGGAGGCGGCACATGCAGATCGCAAGCTCCGACTCTATGTTATCGGCCACGAGCCCGGACGCCCTGGCGGGCCTGGCCGGATCGTCGACGGTCGAGGTATGGCGCAAAGCCACTACGAGCTGATTGCGGATCGCCGTACGGGGCTCGCCCTAGGTGACCGGATCGATCTCGGCCGCAGTCGTTTTCATGTCGTCGGTCTTACGGAGGATCAAGTCGCCTCGGGCGGCGACCCCGTGGTCTTTATTTCGCTGCTCGACTCACAGAAGTTGCAGTTCGATTTGGCACCACCCGCCGCTCGCGTACAAATCGCCCGCGGAAGTGGCGCCGCCAGCCGCGACACGATCAACGCTGTAATTGCCCGCGTACATGCAAATGTGCCGGCGGCACGCGTGGCTGAGGAAGCGCGACGCTGGAAGCACCTCTCCGCGATGACTCAGGCAGAGCAGGAGGCGATACTCACGCAATCCGTTGTCGATCGCGCACGCCGCCAGATCGGTATGTTCACGACTATTCTCCTGCTGGTCTCGGCAGTGATCATCGCGCTCATCATCTACACTATGACCATGGAGAAAATCCGGCAGATCGCGACATTGAAGCTCATAGGTGCGCCGAACCGGACGATCGTTGGCATGATCGTCCAGCAGGCATTGGCGCTTGGGTTCACCGGCTTTCTCTCCGGCGCCCTGTTGATCATGGCGATCAAGGACTACTTCCCGCGCCGGGTCATACTCGAGCCGGACAATGCGCTGATCCTCGCCGGCATCGTCTTCGTCGTCTGCCTCGTGTCGAGCGGCCTGGGCGTCCGTGCAGCGATGCGAGTCGATCCCGCAACTGCGCTTGGAGGATAGAATGCACGCTGTGCCCTCTACCCCACGCGAGCCACTCGTTTCTGTGCGAGGCATATCCAAGCACTTCGGTGAAGGCGACACCCGTGTCGATGCCTTGCGCGATGTGCGGCTGGACGTTTTCCCAGGCGAAGTTGTTGCTCTCCTCGGCCCGTCAGGCTCAGGCAAGACGACGTTGCTCAATGTCATCGGCTGTATTCTCGATCCCTCAGAGGGCTGGATGCGCCTCGATGGCGACGTCGTCTATGACAATCGTTGGCTGCGTACAGACCTGCGCAAGCTGCGGCTCGACAAGATCGGCTTCATCTTCCAGTTTCACAACCTGCTTCCGTTCCTCGATGCGACCGACAACGTAGCCATCGTGCTTCAGTTGGCGGGGTATGAGCCGGCCGAATGCCGGGAGCGCGCGGTCGAGCTGTTGGACTATCTTGAGGTTGGGCATCGCAAGTCCGCCTTTCCAGCCAAGCTTTCGGGCGGCGAAGCGCAGCGTGTTGCCATTGCACGCGCGCTTGCCAATCGGCCGCGCATTATTCTCGCCGACGAGCCGACGGCAGCACTCGATTCCAAGCGCGCAGGCATCGTCATGGACCTTTTGCGCAAGCTTGCTGTGGAGCAGCAGGCGGCAATCATCGCCGTTACCCATGACGAGAAGATCTTCGACCGCTTCGACCGGATCTTTCATTTGCGGGACGGTCGTCTTGACAACGATGGGAGTGTCCAGCGTGCCGCCTGAGCGCATTATTGGATGAAGGTGAGCAGGTGACGGAGGGTCAGGGCTCGCGCCCAGGTGCCCCTCTCCCGACACCAGCCGAAGGGATGACCCGAACACAGTATGTAAACCGTCTGAGAATCCAAGCTTTCGAGTAGGGAGATACGCTATTTCAGTATGTTGCCAGACTATCAATTCGAAAGTGATGGTGCCAGAAGAGGACCATCACTGACGATATAAGCAATTGAAATATCTAAATCGAATGTTGCGTCAACTTGACGCGATACCCGCAACGGGTCCGTAGTCCCGGACCACTAGCAGGTTCGGTTCCCGCAAGGTGAACCACACTCGCGAATGACCACTTCAAAATCCGATCGTAACGACACAAGCTTTTGCTGATCCTTGGTCCAACTTTCTTTGTACGACAGCACAGCCAAACAACACCAGTTGCAAACCCGCAACGCTGATTAAGCGCTGAACCGCACCAGGCACCAGGACTGCTCGTCAGCTGCATAGTCGCGAACGTGCCCTATTTCCCCGCGCGCCAAAGACTGGTCCCCGCTTGTGCCTCGTCGAGGCGTTCGCGCGGCTCTGAGCAGCGTCAATGGTGCCAGCTTGCTCGCGACGCGCCAACGCTTTCGCTCATCGCGCCGATCTGGAACCGACCGATCACGGCGAACTGCGGAACATAACCAAAAGTGTTCGGACAGACGGTCATCTCCAAATGGGATCGGCCATGATCTCTCATCGCCAGTCATCAACTGTTTTTGAAGAAATAGAACATCGTCGAGCGTCGCACTTCCCGGCGTATCAACGCCACGCATAGCGTTTCTAGACCCCCCGAAATCAATGCATATATTGCGTGTCCTCTGATGTCGAAGAGGACGCGATGGACAAGTTTCTCATTACTCGCCGCACTGAGAACCAGTTCACAGGTCCGATGCTGGTTACGACAAGTCCTCGTTTTACCTGCCCGAGCATCTGCGCATTCAAGAAAAGCGGCAACGGGCCTCTTGCCGGTCTCTGTTACGCCGAACATGGCGCACTCGGTGGGTTCGTGTGGACGCTGCTCGATCGCACCCCGGTCGGCCACAGAATGATGAACGGCATTCGCGTTTGCGGGTTCGACGAGCTTCTCTTTGCTGTTCGCTCATTAAAACCGGGAGAGCTCTGGCGTCACAACATCGCGGGCGACCTGACCAGCAACAATCAAAGCACAATCGACTGTGCAGCACTCAAAGCCATCGTTGATGCGAACAAGGGTCGGCGTGGATTTACCTTCACACACTACGACGTCCTCACCAATCCGGCCAACGCACAGGCGGTCGAGAACGCCAACAAGAACGGCTTCGTCATTAACTTGAGCGCCAACTCTCTCGTTCATGCCGATGCGCTTGCCGACCTGCAAATTGCACCTGTCACCGTCATTCTCCCTGCGAACACGAAAGAGAACACGACAACGCCGAAAGGGCGCACCGTTGTGATCTGCACGAACACCTCGCACGGAGCCACCTGCGCCGAGTGTGGGCTTTGCTCCCGCGCCTCGCGCTCCACCATTGTCGGATTCCCTGCCAGCGGTGGATTGCAACATCACGTCTGAAAGGTGACCCACCATGAAGCCTGAATTCAAAGACCTCCCGTTCGACGAGTTGAGAACTTTGCACCGGGAAGTGGGCGCACTCATCGCGCAACGAAGGCACGAAGCGCTCGAAGACCTAAAGCAACAAATCGCCGTCCTCGGCTTTTCGGTCGAAGATTTGGTGCCCAAAAAAAGACGCGGAAAGGCACCCGCAACTCCCCGCTATCGCAATCCCGACGCATCGGAAGATGTCTGGAGCGGACGAGGCAAACCGCCGGCCTGGATGCAAGAGCTTCTCGACCAAGGCCGTGACAAGGAAGAGTTCGCCGTCAATAGTAGCGCGTAGAATTCCAGTGTCAGTTCAAAAAATGGTGCGCGGAGCAGATCTCCGCGCACCATTTCTTTTTCCCTCGATGTTCCCGATTGCTGGTTAGCGTTCAAGATCACCAGGATTGTCAAGATCACCCGCAAGTCGCAGTGCTCCAAGACCGACGGTGAAGCTCGCAACGCGCAGGGCCAGGTGCGGACTCGTGCGGTGCAGCACGTGACGCAACGCAAAATCTTCGAGTCTATACATGAAGCGCAAGTCTCGAACGCGCCGTCAGTCGAGTAGATGGCCATCGGTAATCACGGGCGCTATCTGGGTGTTGCGTCGGCACTGCGGGGCGCGGAATAAGTGCGACCTTCGCCAATCAGGAGTTGCTTGGTCGGCTCAACATGGTGGTCGATGCATATCGGGCGATGGAAGTCTTGGCTAAACATCCACGAATTGACCCAGCTCGGATTGCGGTAATGGGTTTCTCGCGCGGGGGCAAGCCGCATTGTATTCGGCAATGAAGAGGCTGTATGCGACGCAGGGACCGGCCAATGGGATCCAATTCTCGGCGCACATTTCGCTCTATCCGGATTGCATGACGACTTATCGAGCAGACATAGATGTGAACGAGAAACCGATCCGTATTCTTCATGGTGCGGCTGACGACTACAACCCGATAGCTCCATGTCGTGCCTATGTAGAGCGGCTCACTAAGGCGCAGAAGAACGTGGAATTAATCGCATACCCGGACGCGCACCACGTATTCGACGCACCAGCATTGCGCACGCCCGTAAAGGCAACTGCGGCAACTACCACCCGACGGTGTCAGTTAACTGAAACCGAGGATCATCAGATTCTAAACGGGGAAACAAACATGCCATTCTCGTTCACTGATGCATGTGTCGAGAAGGGGCCCACCATCGCCTTCAATGAAGCGGCAAATACAAGCGCAAGGTTATTCGTCCGGTCATTTCTGACTGAGGTATTCAAACTCAAGTAGCGAGTTCGGATTTTTGTCTGTGGCGAACGGCGTAGACGAATCCTGGTCATCGCCATAAGAAGAACTCGCTGGGTTTCTGCCAATCCAGCACACGAACGCGAGTGTCCGCTATCGGGAGGTGACCGCCCACGCCAACTCTGTAATCCCGATTCGAATGACGGTATCGTCTCATTGGCAGATATCTCCGCCGAGTTTCGATTACGAGAACCGTCGAGGCTATACAGGAATTTGACCAATCCGACGCCCACCGATGGGGAGCCATTTCCGATCATTTCCGTACTCGAGCGTACAGCCGAAAGTTAGGACAGGTTAGCCATCGTAACCCGCGACGATGATTGCCCGGCTCCTGCAGTTATTCAATCGATGTGGCAAGATCGCCTGGTACTCGGGCGAATTGTACCAGGCCATGGCTCTCTCGTGGCTGTCGAATTCAACCACCACCATCCGTCCCGGGTCGGCGTCACCTTCAAGAAGCTTTGCCTCTCCTCCGCGAACGACATAGCGCCCTCCGTAGGCCGCGATCGTCGGGGGTGCCTGTCGGCGATAGTCCTCGTATCCCGCGAGGTTGGTCACTTCCAGTTCGGCAATCAGATATACCTTAGACATGCGTACGGGTCCTTCTGCCAAGCTTCAACGATATACTCGGAAGGTTCTGCTTGTCTCGTCTTGTCGCGAAGGATGTCCGAGTGTCTTAGCCGCGTTCGCTACGCCACCATCATCCATCATCTGAGTTCAGGCTCGCACAACGTCCGCGTTGCCCCGCCCTGCAGAGCTTGTGTCTCACTGCAGGCCGTCAACCGCAATGGCAAGCGTCTTCGACGTTTTGAACCGGATCGCAGCGATCTTTGCGTAGTCGGGATCGGCGAAGAAACTCCGGATTGCCTCCCGATTGGGGAATTTGAAGAGCACCAGTCGGTTGGGCTTCCAGTCGCCTTCGATCACTTCGCATTCGCCGCCACGAACGAGATACTCGCCGCCGTGCTTTGCAATGAATTCGGGCACACGGGCACGATATGCTTGAAATCCTTCTGGATCATGGATGTCAACATCAACAAGCAAGTAGGCAGTCATTCTGTCCTCCTGGCATCACAGCGGCTAGCTTTCTTGCCTGCTTCAGGATTTGCTTTCTCTAACCCGAAAGCAAGCCGACAGTGCCTCATCTTGGCCCGCGACACTCCGGCAGTCACGTCCGTAGTTGGAGGGTCAACGACTCTTCTGCCCGGATCATCCAGGGGCTGACGGTGAGTGGCAATCGATGTTCGGAATCTCCGCGGTGTGTTCATCGGCGCGCCGCGCATGCCGTACTTGCTCAGGTCAGCAGTGGGTCACGAACGTCACGCGCGATGATGCTGACGGTGACTGCGCAGAGGGAGCAGACGCCGGTTCGCTCCCATCACTCAGTTCAAAGAGTGTGGCTCGGGAATGCTCGCGATGCATCTGACAGCGGAATTGGAATGCGCGGAATGGGTATGCGCGGCGCAACCGCTAATTCGATCGCTGAACGAAGTGATCCGGGACCCACGTCAATCACGAGCGACTCCGCTTTGACGGAGCCTTCCATTGCTCGTCGAGCCGGCGTCGATGATTGCGCATGAGATCGAGCGTTTGAATCATAGTTCGAAGCAGTTGGTCGGTAACACTCGTGTCAAAGCCGGTGGCACGGAGCCGGGCGATAAGGCCTTTCACACGTTCGATCCGCTCCTGTGCTGCGACGATCGACTGGTCTGCACTAACTTTGATGTCATGAACCTCCCGCAATGCAGCGGGAACATCGCGGATATCAGCTAAGACCGCGTATTTGATAGCGCCAAAGATCTTCTCGGGAGTCGCCGGCTTTTCGATAATCGGTGCCCCTAGCCACCGATAACGATGCGATTCTGGGTCGCCCGTGTACAGCACGATTGGAACGCCACGGCGGCATAACTCGTCGCACACGGTATCAGCGCTGTCATTGCCGAGGCGAAGGTCAACTACCCCGGCGGAGAGTGCGGGCAAGTCAGTAAAGGTCATAGCTTTTGGAAGTGTGTTTGCCAAAAATACAGCCGCACCTTCCTGCTGCAGCATCTGCGAAAGTTCGATTGCGAGGAGCGGCTCATCTTCGGCGACAAGGAAACGGTGGTTCTCGAATGCAGGATGAATCATGGCCAAACGCTCTACTGGAAGATATTGGCTACGAGCGTCGATCACCTTCGACCAGCGCAGCGCCCGGTGACCGGCTATGCCAGGCGCTGCCGGCGACGGCAAGTGCGCTGCTGCAGATGAGACGCTAGACCGCTGGCCCGGCTAAGTCACTGCAAATAATGGAACTGCAACGGCGAAATGCTGATGCCTGCTCCGACCACCACCCCGAGCAGCACGACCGTCATCGCAGGACCGTGCACTGACGTGCTAGCAATTTTGAGGTGCGCTAGAGGACCAAACGATGTATTTGTTGGCGATGGAGCGCAGCATGTTGATCGAGCATCTAGGGCAGGCTGACGCACACGTTAAGTTGGGCGACCAGCACATCACCGACCAGTTGGCCCGCATTGATCGCCTGCTGACACTGGGGCTCGATGCTTGGGAACCAAGAGACCTACTGAGACTATTCCGAGAGCTTCAAGTAGAGCATGTCGCGCACCGGGATCGGCTGCGGGAAAGCATTGAGAAGAACATCACCTTGTCGCCGATTAAGCGGTCTGTTAGCCGGAGAGAGTAGGTTGTGAGCGTCGACTCCGTCACAATTCCGGATGAAGTGCGTCTGAATGAGCAGGACCTGCACCGAATTTTTGCATTCACGCCACATCCATATCTTGTGCTCACTCCCAACCTTCTTATCGTCGGTGCTAACGACAACTATCTCAGTCAAACTCTGACCTGCCGTTCCGAAATCGTTGGGCGGAGTATTTTTGACGTGTTTCCCGACAACCCCGATACGCCAGAGGCGAAAGGTGTGCAGCACCTGAAGAACTCATTTGAACTGGTGCTGGAACTTCGCTTGCCACATCACATGGCACTCCAACGTTACGATGTCCGCGATGCCGATGGTCGGTTCGCCGAGCGGCACTGGAAGCCCATCAACTATCCCGTATTGGACGAAGGCAAGCGCATTACGCATCTGCTACATTATGTAGAAGACGTGACTGGTTCCGTAGTGAGTGCGAACAGCCAAAAAACTGCCGCTCGAATCGACTATTTGAAAAAGGCGCAACATTGCGGAAAGCAAGCGTCGGCTTGTAGATCGCCCCAAATGCGCGCTACTTGGATGGAAATGCAAGAACAGTATCTCAGGCTTGCATCTGGTTATTTTGGCCTCTGAGCCTGAGGGTACTCTCCCGCCCACGACGGCCGTTCTCTGCACCGTGATCGACGCACTGCAGATGCTGCAATTGCTTTGGCCGGCAGCCGACGGGACTCTGTTCAATGAGCGCGGATCAACAGCCCGTCCCCCTGTCGATCCAAGAACAGCGTCGAACCAACCTAAGATAGCATGCTCTAGGGTCCAGGATCGCCGGTATGAATGCGACGCACCTGCTCGGCCTTGTCCTTCGCCAATTCTGCTTCCCGTTCCCACTCCTGTGCCAGCTCGGCTTGGTCCGCGCCCCTCGCGTGCTTGGCCAAATGGGCCATGAGCATGGCTCGCTCTTGCAGGGTTCGCACCGCGCTCCAAAGGGCATTCTCGCTGTTTTCCTCGAGCGCTTCGCGCAATGTGAGTGCCGTGAACGCGTGGCCAGTATGGCACCTGAACCGGATTGGATGCTTGTCGCGCAGCTCGACCAACGTTCCGTGACAGTCCGGACATGTGAATAGTGAAGGTTCGCCGAATGTTTTGACCCCGGCGAGCGCCACGTCATCGCCAGCGGCAATGGCGGCCTCAATTTCGATTTCCTTGGGCATGATCATTGACCGAAATTCGTCGAAGCTGACCTCTGTTCGCGAGAATGTGTCGATCAGTGGCCCAATCTCCTGCAAGCGGACGACATGATCGACACTGTTCTGCGCAAGAGCGTTTCGCGGCATTGAGGGCACCTCCGCCTCGGCGGGATCTTGCACCACAGCAGTGCCTCCGGCCATTTTGATGGCCCTCAAACCTGAGCTGCCGTCATCGAGGTGACCGCTGAGCACGATGCCGACGACCCGTGGACCGAAAGCGAGAGCTGCGGAACGGAACAAGGGATCGATTGCCGGTCGCACTCGGTTTTCCTTCGGACCGCGGCTCAACAGCACCTCTCCGGTCGTCGAAAGCAGCATGTGGCAGTCTGGCGGAGCGACCAGCAACTCGCCAGGCCTGATCGGCGCGCCATGCTTAGGATGACTGGCGGGGAGCGGTCCGGCAGCATTGAGAATATCGGGCAAGATTCCCGGACTGTCCGAATGCAGATGTTGTACGATCAGGATGGACGCGGTCAGGTCGGCCGGCAGAGTTTCCGCAATTCGGCGAAGCGCATCAATGCCACCTGCCGAAGCACCGATCACGACAACGTCTCTGATGGACACGGTGTGTTCTCCTGCCCATAAAGGAAACTCGGCGGCTCAGCTTGGGTTGCGTGCCAAGACAACAATCTTCGATCGACGCGCAGCTGATCGCGCGAAAAAAGACTTGAACTCCGGACACTTGCCTGGCCACATCAATGCGCGGGGTTCGCTGAGTATTAGAGCAGCTGCCATCGTCACCTCGCTGCACTTGCGCCCTGGATCCCCAAAAAAGCGCAGCTGAGCGTGGGAACTCGAAGCCAGCTTCGATGCATTGGTGACGTGGGAAACAGGAGCCAGCCATGTCATCGGAAGCGGCAAGTGAATATCGCGTCCCGGTCGCCGGCATCGGCGCCTCTGCCGGCGGTGTTCGCGCATTGCAGGCGTTTTTTGCTGCCCTGCCGACCAAGATCGGCATCGCGCTCGTCGTGGTCGTGCATCTCGATCCGGAGCATGCGAGTGAGCTGGCGAGCATCCTGGCGACGCAGACCAAAATGCGCGTGATGCAAGTTGTCGAGCGCACGCCATTGGAGGTCGATACTGTTTACGTCATCCCGCCCAATCGGCGCCTGCTGATCACAGGGAGCGATATAGCGACGGCCCCCTTTGACGAGCCGCGAGGCCAGCGCGCGCCGATTGACCTGTTCTTTCGCTCCCTCGCCGAGCAGCACGGCGATGGCTTCGCGATCATCCTGAGCGGAAGTGGCTCGGACGGCGCGGTCGGGGTGCGGGCAGTGAGAGAAAAGGGCGGGCTGATCCTGGTTCAAGATCCGGCCGAGGCCGAGTATGCGTCTATGCCGCGCAGCGCAATCAGTAGCGGCGCTGATTTTGTGCTGCCGGTCAAGCAGCTTGCGGCCCAGCTCGTGGAGCTGATCCAGGCGAAGGACCACGTGCCGCAGCAGGAGCTGAACGACAAGGACGAGGACGTGTTTCGGCGGATCCTCGGACAGCTCCGCGGCAAGACCGGACAGGATTTTTCCAAGTACAAGCGGGCCACCGTGATGCGGCGTCTCGCACGTCGCATGCAAATCGCCCAAACCGAAAGTCTTGAGAGCTATTCCAATTACCTGCGTGAGCATCCCGAAGAGGTGCAGGCGCTGTTCAATGATTTGCTGATCTCTGTGACGAGCTTTTTTCGAGATCCAAGTGCGTACAAAGTGCTCGCTGAAGATGTCGTTCCAAATCTGTTCACAAACCAATCCGATGATCATTCAGTTCGCGTTTGGGTGCCCGGATGCGCGACGGGCGAGGAGGCTTATTCGATTGCAATGCTTCTACTGGAAGAAGCGGGACGTCGTGAGGCGAGGCCAGAAATACAGGTGTTCGCCAGCGATCTCGATGCCGGAGCATTGGCTGCCGCCCGGGAAGGGCGCTACCCGACGGCCATAGCTGCCGATGTCAGCGAAGAGCGATTGCGCAGATTTTTTACGCGCGAGGGCGAGCATTATCGCATTCGACGCGAAGTTCGCGATCTCGTGGTGTTCGCGTCCCACAGTCTGCTCAAGGATCCACCGTTCTCACGGCTCAACTTGATCTCCTGCCGAAACTTGCTGATCTATCTCGATCGCGATCTGCAGCACCAGGTCATCAGCATTTTCCACTACGCCCTTTTGCCGGGCGCCTATCTGTTCCTCGGGACGTCTGAGACGGCCGAGGCGCCGCCAGGATTGTTCACGACGGTCGATCGCGACGCGCGCCTCTATCAGGCAACCGAGCGCGCCCGCGATCGACTGCCACCGCTGCCACGCGTGCTGACCGCAGTGCGCATCCCGGAGTTTCCCAGTACGGCCCGCCCGCAACGCTCTGCTCAGATCGACGCTGTGCTGCATCGCCACGCCCTTGAGACGTCGGCACCACCGAGCATGCTGGTCGATGAGGGTCACCTGATTGCCAATCTGTCGGAAAGCGCAGGTCGCTTCCTCCAGCATCCTGGAGGGCCGCTCACCAATGACGCGGCCGATGTCGTCAGACCGGAGCTGCGCCTCGAACTGCGGGCAGCACTGCATCGGGCCTTCGAGAGCAACGAACGCACCGTAAGCTTGCCTATTCCAGTACAGTTCAACGGCTCGGCACGAGCCGTGGTGCTGTTCGTGCAACCAATCCATCGCGCTGAGGGTACATCCAGTGCGATCGTCATGTTCATCGAAGGTGGAGCAGCCGAGCTCAATCTCCCGGGCGACGGTAATGGCTCCGGTGACGCTTCGGCGACCGTTATTCAGCTGCGCGAGGAGCTGCATGCAACGCGCACTCTGCTGCGTACCAGCCGCGAGCAATACGAGTCTGCAACGGAGGAGCTGCGCGCAGCCAATGAGGAGCTGCAGTCGATCAATGAGGAGTATCGCTCCACCGCCGAGGAGCTCGAAACCAGCAAGGAGGAGTTGCAGTCTATTAACGAAGAGCTGCAGACCCTTAACAATGAATTGAAGCTGAAGCTCGACATGGTTTCGCGAGCGCACAATGATCTCCAAAATCTGATGAGCGCCACGGATGTCGGTACTCTGTTTTTAGATCGCTCTCTTCGCATCAAGCGCTTCACCCCACATGTCACGGCGCTGTTCAACATCGCTGCTGGCGACGAGGGCCGGCCGGTAACCGACTTCACCCACCGGCTCGAGTATGGAGAGATGGTCGAAGACGCCAGGAGCGTGCTTGCCGATCTCATTCCGATTGAGCAGACAATTCGGACGAACGACGACTGCTGGTTCCTGATGCGGATCCGTCCGTACCGCACATTAGAAGATAAGATCGAAGGCGTGGTTGTCACCTTCGTCGACGTCACGGAGCGACGCAGAGCTGACGCTGCTTGGGTTGCGCAACAAAACGTTCTGCTCGGCGAGCTATCGCATCGAGTGAAGAATACGCTCGCCGTCGTGCAAGCAGTTGCCCGCTACAGCTTCCGGGGGACAGAGGCAAAGGCCGCCATGGCTTCATTCGAAGCGCGTTTGCAGGCGCTCTCATCAGCACATGACCTGCTGGTTCACAACGAATGGAAAGGTGCCAACGTTGCCTCTCTGGCACGCCAGCAGCTGGCACCCTACCTCGAAGCCGGATCCGAGCGTGTGCGCATCACCGGTCAGTCAATCGTCATACCGGCGGCGTTCGCAACGCCACTTGCGCTGGTCATCCACGAACTCGCGACAAACGCCGCCAAGTACGGTGCACTGAAAGATCCGCGCGGTTATGTTGAGTTGAATTGGGAACTGAGCAATTCGGAAACGCAACCGAGCAGCCTCGAATTCACTTGGAATGAACATTGCGTCGCCCCAATAGCCGCCCCCGCCGCGCCTGGAGCCGGTATGACCCTGATCAACAACTCCATGTCCGGAGCGAACGTACACCACGAATTCCGGCCGGAGGGATTGAAGGTCACTATGAGTATCCCCCTACGCCGTGCGGGCGATCCCTCATGAGTGAATGGAGCAGCGCGCGCGTTGTCCACGAGTTTAGGACCTTCGTGCGGCTGCCGAACCATGGCCGAAAACCCCGTCCCGAATGGCAGCGACAATCGCCGACACGCTGCAAGGCTTTTGAATAAAACGAGCGCCGATCAACTCGTGCGGCAGAGCGTCTCGATTGGCCCCTGACGTGAACGCGAACGGTATAGATCGCTCCATCAAGAGCCGGGCGAGCTCGTAAGTTGTGCCGTCCTGCACGTTAATATCCAACAATGCGAAAGCGACCGGCAGCTCGAGTTGAATAAGCGCTTGCCTCACGCTGGATACGCTTATTGCTTTACATTCGCAATATTGCTCTACGATACCGACGAGCTCGAAAGCCAGCAAACCGTCGTCTTCGACAATGAGCACCGTTTCCATTGGCTGCTCCTTTACCGTCGAACGCCTTGATTACAAAGGGGTTCCAAGGCTTGAGCTAATTTAATGCCGCGTGACGCCTATCAGCTTACGCCAAGGCGACGACGAGAATACGATAATCGTTCGCTTGCGTCGAAATCCTTTGAGCTGCTGGTCGAAATCTTCCGGCGTACCCGTCGATGATGCCAGCGCAACTTACGTCATCGGGCCGGGGCGCTATTCGAATGCAGCAACGGCTGCCATCGGTGAAAGGCAACTGGCTCAAGCCTTTGCTCCGAGCACCGACGCGCTTGACTGCAAGGGTCGTAACCACCTCAAAGGAGCGTGCGTTTAGAAGCGCGCTGCAGAGGAAGCTGCCGTAAGTGCCTAGGTCTCATGCGCACGCGGACCAATGTAGTAGGATGGCGGTTTGTTACTCGAGAGCGGACAACGTGTCGGCTGAGGTGGGACACTCGACAGAGCAAGGGGTGACCTCGACGACTGTGGCGATGCATGGGACATCGAGGGGGATTGCAATGAGTGGCGAGGACGATGTCGAGGACTTGAAGGCGCGTCGGATCTGTGTCGGCTGCATCGGTGACGCCTACCTGCAGACCGCAATAGTGAAGCAGAAAGAGTTGGGACGATGCTCCTATTGCAAATCAAAGCGAGTAGCCACGCTCGATATGGAGGAGCTGGCTCAACGGATTTCCTCGACGATCGAAGAGCATTTCGAGCGTACGGCGACGGAGCCTGACGGGCTCGAATACGCGATGGTGAAACACGGCGGCGAAGGCTGGGAACGTCATGGGCAGCCCGTCGGCGAATTGATAGCCGAACTTGCCCAGATAGAAGAAGAGCCGGCGGAAGATCTGCGCCGCATTTTGGAGGATGACAACTACAGCAGGGACGCAGACGAGATTGGTGAGGAAGGACCCTACGATGACGAGGCTCACTACGCTGAGAGCAGGGTCGATGACGTGGAGTTCCAATCCGCGTGGAGCGCCTTCGAGACCAGTGTCGGCACCAAGACGCGGTTCTTCAACAAGGACGCCGCGGCTGTTCTGGATATGGTGTTCGAGGGATTGAAGGATGCGACGTCGTGGAAGGGCCAGCCGGTCATTTGCACATGCGGGCCGGATACGGACTTGGCTAGCCTGCATCGGGCGCGGGTGTTTCAGTCGGATCATGGGCTCGATCAGGCAATCATGCGTCCGGACAAAGAAGTAGGTGCGCCGCCGTCAGCTGTGGCGGCGGCCGGCCGGATGAACGCAAAAGGCATTTCCGTATTCTATGGGGCGACATCTGCGGAGGTCGCGCTTGCTGAAGTCCGGCCCCCGGTCGGATGCAAAGTCGTGGTTGCCAAGTTCGATCTCGTGCGTCGTGTTCGACTGCTTGATGTGGATGTGCTGGAAAAGCTGCTCGTGAAGGGTAGCTATTTCGATCCGGCATATGGGCACGAATTGAAGCGCGCGAAGTTCCTAAAGCGATTGAGCCGGCGGATCACGATGCCGGTGATGCCGAGCGAAGAAGGCGAGCGGTATTTGGTGACACAGGCCATGGCTGACTACCTCGCTGGCCGCGATGATCTGGCGCTTGATGGGATTTTATTTCGATCGGTGCAGGTAGGCGCCAGCGGTGCCAATGTGATGCTGTTCCATCGAGCCGCGCGCTGCGAGGAAATCAAACTACCGGTGGGCACATCCGTGAAGGCCTATCTCGTGGAGCGTTACGGCGACGAGGAAGAGCCGGACTATTCGGTGTGGGAGGAAGTGCCGAAGACGGCGCCGGAACTTCCGAAAAAGGTTGATCCATTTCCGGACTGGCCTGGCATCATCGACATGCGAGATGCCGTACCTGTCGACGATCGCGTCATGACGCTGCGCGTTGACACCGCTGCGATCATGGTGAAGCACGTCAAGGCCGTAAAGTTCGACGCGGTTTCACACAACGTGAAGCGACATCGGCGGCCAAAATCGGACAGGGAGATTTTCTGACCGGGCTCCGCCGAAGCAATTCGGGAACGCGGCATCACGGCGTGGCGAACAGCGCACCCCAGGCGGTGACCGTAGCCTCTGCGACTTCGAGTTCGATCAATCGCTGTTGGATGAGATAGGGGAGCTGGCGGGCAGCTTCGAGGGCCGGCGTCGGAGCGCGGAGCAGTATCGCCACCCGAAAGGGTCGCGAAGGTGCCGAAGAAGTACATGGTGCTCGAAGGCGATCACGCCGAGCACCCCGGCGAAGGCCGTGGTAACGGCGCCAAGGCGCGGTAGCAAGTGGCGGCTTGACTGCGCAAGTCATATTTGGGGCATGAAACCTGTGGACTCCCGCGATGCGGTGCGGGAGCAGCAGGTGCACGGACTTGCGCGCGTAGCGTGCAAGGATCAAAAATCGGGGTATCAGCAACATTCGATTCGCAGGTCCATGAGCAAGGCAAAGGAGACCGTGCACACCGCCGACGCTGCCGCGCTCGGGTTCTATTACCAAGCGTACTTCGCGCTTGATACGTTGCTGCTCCAAACAGCTGACGATGCGGCGGTTGCTGTTGAGCGACTAGACGATGTCGAGTTGGTGGCCGATGGCCAGACATTGCTGTTTCAGTTAAAGCATTCGCTTCTGACCAAGCCGGCGCCGATTACGATTGCTTCGCGAGCATTGTGGCGCACCGTGGCGGTGTGGACCGATCTGCTTCCAACGATCACCCTGGCGGATACGACCCTGCATTTGGTTGCAGTTGGAGCGATCGCGGCGGGTTGTCCATTAATCGCTTTGACGAAGACGGATGTCGATCGGTCCGCAGTTGTTCAAGCCATGGTCGAGGAAGCGCAGCGGGTTGTCGATGAGCGTGCGAAGGCAAAGCAGGCAAATGTCGCTTTGCCTCACTCCGAGCGTGCGGCCGGCTGCGAGAGTTTTCTGGCACTGAGCGATACAGATCGGCTGAATCTTCTGCGGCGCGCGGTCATTCGCCCCGACAGTTCGACCATCGACAAGATCGAGGAGCGGATAGCTGGGTATTTGTTACTCTTGCCAGCAGAGCAGCGGTCAGTGGTTGCGGGGCGCTTGGTAGAGTGGTGGGATCGACAGGTCGTACACTCTCTGTGTGGCACTCGGAGTCGTGCCGTAACGCGGCTGGAGCTGCAGCAGCAGATCATGTCCATCGTTGGCGATCTGGAAGAAGGCCGACTGCTTCCGGAATTTGAGCTGGCGACGCCGCCAGACGACTATCAGCCCCATGGAATGCTGACTCGCCAAATACAATTGGTAGGTGGCAAACAGTCTGATTTGTCGCGGGCCATTCGAGAGGAGTGGAGGGCGCGAGAACAGCGGTCGCAATGGGTCAACTCAAACCCTGCGATGGCTGTGACGATCAACGAATATGATGTTGTGCTGACGGAGCAGTGGTCGGACAGACATGAACAGATTGCCGAGGAAGTCGGCGCCGCGGAAGACAAGGCCAAGTGTGAAGCCGGGTTGAAGTTGTTGAGGTGGACACACGAAGATGCGCCGGTAGCCGTTCGGCCCATCTCGGATGGTTGGAGCGCCGCATACTACGTGCGGGGTAGCTATCAAGTTCTGGCGATCAATCGCAAGGTGGGATGGCATCCGGACTACGCGGAGCTGCTTGCGGGTGACGAATGAAGATTTCACACGACGTCTACGCTGAAACGAACCCAGCCTTCTGTACTTTTGTCCTGGTTGGTTTCGTGTCCGCGTACCTTTCGCTGAACAAGAACGGCCCCGAGCTTCCACTGGCGTATTTATCGCTGCCATTGGCTCTATCGGGCGACCTGGCAGCCGAGTTCAGCGGTACGAACAAGAACACCGGACTTCTGGAGTGGATAAACCGTAGCCCAAGCGTTCAGGTCGCTGTGGCGGATCGGATGAACGCAAGCGTGGGCATTGTTACCGACGCATTGCGGTTCGCTTGCTTTTCCCAAGTGGTGTCGCTTGGCGAGGACACGCGCATGGTGCTTGGGAAGAAAAAATTGAAAAAGGCTGCCATTGCCAAGTTGAGCCGTGACCCGGCGAACGCGATCAAGCACGCTGAGCGGCTTGGCTTCTGGTTCGCCAAAGCAGGCTCGACCCGAGCCGTGTTTGATACAATCGGTCTCACCGCATGAAGCGCTGGAATATCGAGAAGATTTTCTTTCTTGGGGTTGCGGGGCAGCGACGAGAAGTGACGCTCGTGCCTGGAACGGTCAATATCATCACCGGGGCATCCGGCACCGGCAAATCGACACTTATCAAAGCGATTGACTACTGCTTGGGGGCGAGCAGATGCGAACTACCGGCCCATGTGCGGCGACGAAGCCTCGCTGTTGGGGTCAAATGGGTGTCCGGCTCGACGGAGATTATCGTGGGCCGAGTGATTCCACCTGTTGGGCAGGCCACGAGCACACAAATGTTTGCACGTGCAGGACAACGGTTGGAATTGCCCGAGACGCTCGAAGAATTCGACGGCGCCACGACTGTAGAGGCAGCTAAAGGGTTCATTGAACGGGCGTTCGGTATTGGTGATTTGTCGGATGATAGCGACACGCGCTTGAGAGATCGTGGACGGGCAACAGTGAGGCATGTGACGCCGTACCTGTTCGTGACGAAAGAAGTGATCGACAGCGAGTCGGTTCTTCTCCACGGACTGGAAAAGGCGGACAAGGCGCGCGACATTGTGGCGTCGATGCCGTATTTCCTGCGTGCTACAGACGAGGCAACAGCTATTGATGAGAGACGACTTCGGCAGCTTCAGCGAGCGCTCGATCGCGAAGAGGCCCTGGAGCGATTGCGACGTTCCGCAGAAACGGCACTGAAGCAAAGGGCTTTCAGCTTGCTGGCGGAGGCGCATCGCATTGGCATGGCGGATGCTCCCTTGCCTGACGCGTCTGAAGCGTCACTGCTGGCGCAGTTGAAGAATGTCGCGAACACCCAGCTGAAGGCGAGCGCGTATCCGAGCGAAGGCGAAATAGGCACGCTGCAACAAAGCCGCCGGGACATCCTTTCAAAGCTGGAAGCGGCGAGGCGGCAATCTCGGGCGACACGCACAGCATTGCGCGATGCGACAGGGTTTGGGGGTGCAGTAAGCCGACAGCGTGAGAAACTTCTGCTTGCTGAACACCTGCAACTCGATGAAGTGGGGGGCGTGTGCCCCGTCTGCGATGCCCCAACCGAGAAGGGGCGCGCAACTGCCGATGCGCTCCTCGCTACGCTAAAGAAGGTAAGCGCGGAGAGCGTCGCGGTCGAACGGGTGAAGCCGCGTTTGGTCGAGCACGATCAGGCGCTGGACGAGCAGCTGCGCAGCTTGAATGTGGAACTCCGCAGAGTGGATGATGAAATCCAAACCTGGATACGCCAGACGGAAGAGGCTCAGCGATTGGCAGATCTTGGCCAGCTGCGTGCTCATTTGCTAGGGCGGATTTCGTTCTTCATTGAATCGAGTGTCGACGCCGCAAGGCAGGGCGTACGGGACCTGGATGTCTTGAGAGCGGAAATTGCCGAACTCGAGGCCAGGGTCGATCGCGAAGCAAAAAAAGTTAAGCTACAATGGGCAGAACGTAAGATCTCGCAGTTTTCGTCTGAAGCGCTAGCCAAACTCCCGACGGTAGCGCCCTGCGTAGGCGCCGAGATCGAATTTTCCTCGAACGTGCCAGAGGTCGCCATCATCGAGGCGGGAACCGGTGCAGTCCTTCGAATGCCCGACGTGGGATCTGACCAGAACTACTTGGCAATTCACATCTCCCTGGCTTTCGGACTGCAGCGATTTTTTGAAACGTCCTCCGCTCCGGTGCCTGGAGTTCTGGTGTTGGACCAAATCAGTCGCCCCTATTTTCCTACCAAGGAGGAGGAAGACGAGGCGGAAATTGCGGGTGGAGAAGAAGACGAAGATATTCAAGCCATGCGGCGGCATATCGAATTTCTGTTTACTGAAACCGGTCGTCGGGTCGGTTTGCAGGTCTTGCTGATCGAGCACGCTTATTTCGCGGATGATCCGAGGTATGTCGCTGCAACGCGTGAGCGCTGGACGCGTGCTTCTGGCCAAGCGCTTATTCCGGGTGGATGGCCGGTACGCCAAGACGAATAACAAGCAACTGAACTGAGCCTCTGAATACGGGTCACTGCTATGATGCGCGGCTCGCTTCTACGCGTAGATGTCAAGCGCTCATCGGTGGCCTTGTTTTCACTTCGATGACGCGATCGATCCAAGAGCGGACAGAGTTGGCGGTTCGTTTTGCCGCCGCCGATCAACCTGCAGATATGTCTCCAATTGTATGCCTGATTACCCAGCTGCATCCGAGAGCCTCAAACGGGCATAGGGTTTCGGTTT